>DATLSR010000047.1:0-6179 GCA_035533995.1 Acidimicrobiales bacterium
GTTGAGCTTGCAACCCGTCCCTCGAGTCCAGTGCCGCCTCGATCGTGCCACCGTATTTGCGGGCAATTTTTTGGAGGGTGCCGGCCCTCTCTTCGAGCTCGTCCATCCGGGTCGCCTCAAAGGCCTCAGGGTTAGCGAGGGCCGAAAGGTCATGAATCGTCTCACGTGCTTGAATGAGAACGCTGCTCAGACTCGCTCGGACCGAGTCGTACGCCTCGCCATCGGGTAAACGACCCAACGCCCTGGCAAATTGGGCCAGCACCGCGTCGTCACTCTCGGAATCAAAAAGAGCAAGTACGGACGCGAGAGCTGCCTGACCGGCGCGCAACGTCGTCAGTCGGGTCAGTTCGTCGAGTGTGTCGATTAGTTCGTTCGCCGACGTGATGGCGGCGCCGTCGAGCTCTTTTAGTTGAAAGCGTATGAACTCAAGTTCTCGTTGTCGCGAATTGGGGTCGCCACCAAAGTCTCCACGAAGCTGACCCGCCTCGCGGAGTTGGCGTCGAACGGCGTCGAGCTCACCCGTATCGACGGCGCCAGTCCGGTCGATAATGCGCACGATCTCACCTCGACTACGAAGGTTGAGCGAGTCGTGCTGGCCGTGGATGACGACTAACTCTTCGGCGAGCGCCCGCAGGACTTCTACGCTCGACGGTGCACCATTGAGCGAACTTCGAAGGCGACCCGAACTCGTGGCCTCTCTCGAGACGACGATTTCGTCATTCTTGTCTCGCACGAAGAGTGCGGCCGTTTGAGTATCAGGGGAGAGGGCGTAGCGCGAGGATGAGACGTCGCTACCCAAACTGAGACCAAGCGCGCCGAGTAAGAGAGTCTTTCCCGCACCGGTCTCCCCCGTAATCACATTGAAACCGGCCCCAAACTCAAGACGCGCGTCGTCAATCACTCCGAGTCCGTGGGCAAAGAGCTCAACCAGTTGGACCTTAGGCATGACCTTCTCGAAGGCCCCGACGAAGGCGGGTCGCGAGATCAAAACTACGCGTGGCGACGACGTGCACCGGCGTGGAATTCTGACGAACTTCGACGTACTGGTCCGGTTGCAGCGGGCCGATGGATCGGCCATCCGCCACCAACACCGCGGGCTTGTCAAGCACGACGAGTCGAATGACCTTGTTATCGGGGACCACGATCGAGCGATCGATAGTGAAGTGCGGCGCGATTGGGGTAAGGATCATCAGCGAAAGCGAGGCGTCCACCACCGGGCCGCCGGCGGAAAAGTTATAGCCCGTACTCCCGGTTGGTGTGGCCACCATGACGCCGTCGGCGTTATAGGTCAGGTACTCCTCTTTGTCAACGTAGGTTTTCACTCTGACCATATGGCCCGCACTAGCGCGCTCCACCACCACTTCGTTGAGCGCGAACTCATTAACTTTCGAGCCCGAGAATGAGATCTCCAGGGCCAGCCGTTCCGAGACGAAGTTATTTTCTAGAGCTCCTCTGACATTCTCGGCAATCTCCGTTGACGGCACGTTCAAGAGGAAGCCGAGCTGACCGAGATTGACTGCCACGACCCGTGCTCCGACTTCGTGGGCAAGTCGAGCGGCTCTCAAGAACGTGCCGTCACCGCCCAAACTGACGACCAGCGTCGACACGTCCAACGTGGGCACTTCTGGAGAGTCCAGTAAGTGAAGGGTGGAGGAGATTCCCTCACTGGCCAGTCGTTCGCCCACGTCGTGCGCAAGTTTGATCGCGTCGTTGCGGTTGCTAAAAGCTGTAAAGAGCAGGTCGGACATGGGACACCTCGGTTTAATCGTAGTAACAAAGGTCGTGCACTCCGACCACTGAGTGGCGTCAGTGTTTCACGTCAAGTCAGTGAGTGCGAACGTCGTGAGACTTGGCGCGTGAGCGTGACTAAGCACCGGTTGGGGAAGTGATGCAGTTCACCGTGCGATCAGCTGCCGGGCGGGTGGTACTGCACGCTCTTATTCGCGGCCGCGTCCACCTGCGCGGGCGTCAAGAGTGACACGGTACGTGTCGTGGCGCCCCCACCGGCACCCACCGTCAGCGCGGCCGCCACCGCACTCACGTCGTCGGGCAGTTCAGCGACGACGAACGCGTCAGTGCCCCCGAAGGCAAAGTAGAAAGATTCGATCTTCCCGCCCAGGCCCTCAACTAACTCCGTGGCCGCCGCCAGGCGAGCGGAACCACCCTTCCCCTTTACTCCCTTGATACCTTCCAACGTGTACGTGACTTCGAGTAGGTATTTGGCCATGCGGCTCCTTCTTACGGCGATTGGGGCCGAGTCTATCTACTGGGCCGTCATTCAAGATTGGACGTTAATCTACGAGAACAGCGATGTATAGAGGAGGACAATCGTGAGTAAGCAAGATCCATCAAAACAGAGTGCCGCGGACGCCACCAACGCGTGGAACACGACGATCATTGCCGAATTCCGAGCCAACGAAGGCAAAGTAGGCGGCCCCTTTGAAGGCGCACCCGTACTCCTCCTTCATACAACGGGAGCCCGGACACGCAAAGAGCGAATCAATCCGATGATGTACTTGAACGAAGAAGGAAGGGTCTATGTCTTCGCCTCGAAGGCTGGAGCCGATACACACCCCGACTGGTTCCACAACCTCGTCGCTAATCCTCAAGTGACGATCGAAATGGGTAAGGAGAAGGTCAACGCCACCGCGAATCCGGTAACGGGCGACGAACACGACCGCATCTACGCCGTCCAAGCCGAACGGTACCCGGGGTTTGCGGAGTACCAAGCCAAGACCACCCGGAAAATTCCGGTCGTGGAACTGGTGCGAGTATGAGTGGTGTGCGGTATACCTGCCCTTTCGGGTGAGGTGTGAGCATCGAGAGTGTCGTCTTGACCGACTGCTCTAGTTGACGACATGCCCTAATGAGAAAATTGCCAACTTCATCGGGCCCCTACTCGCCCCTATTTCCGTCCACCGATTCACGAAGGAGGTCAGGGTGGCCATTATGTCGCGCGTACTCCTCAATCAGGTGACACAGTATCCAGCGCAGGCTTGGAGTCCGACCGTCGGGCCAAGGGCGTCGGGCCAACCGCGCCAAACCGCCCTCGGCAAGCGCTTCCGCGACCAATAATCGGGAGCGCTCCACGGCGTCTTGCCAGGACGCACGCAGTTCCTCAGGGGTATCCGCTGCCGCTGAGTGCCAGTCCCAATCGGGATCGGCGTCCCAGTCCACTGAGTCCCACGGGGGCCGTGAGTCGCGTCCGTGAAGGCGCTGGGAACACCAGCCGTCCTCCACGAGGGCCAGATGCTTGAGCAGTCCACCGAGGGTCATCGACGACGTGGCAATTGTCGCGTTAAGACCGGCCGCGTCCAGCCCTTCACACTTCCATGCGAAAGTCGCGCGTTGGTACTCCAGGTAACCCATGAGGGTTGCGGATTCGCCGCCCGCGAGGGGAGGTTCCGGGCGGCCGTGCTCATCCACGTTGTTCATCATTAGCCTCCGATCAGACTCGGTCTATCGCTAACAAAATCGCTTGCGCTAATTGTTCCGGTTTTGTGAACTGCGGCCAGTGACCAGTGGGCAAATCGATGTACTTGACGTCGTGCATGGCCGCAAGTTCAGCAACGTACTCATGGCCATGGGCGATCCATTCGCGCAACTGATCGCTCGAGTACTCGCACGCGATGATCGTGGCCGGCACGTCATAACGCCGCCGGTCGACGAGTACCTGGGGCTCGCGGGCCACACCAGCGGGTTGGGGCACCGCCCGCGCCCGGAACGTCTCTCTCAGTTCGTCGTTGAGGTCGAGCAGATCATCTTCGCCAAACTCCGTCCAGGGCGGGAGGGGAATCTCGTTGGCGTCTCCGGGCAACTCGCTGTTAATCGACTCTCCGTCGCCGAGGGGGACGGAGTCAACGTACACGACGCGCGCGACCCGGTCGGACCGGGCGTCGGCGACCGCGTGCGCGATGGCCCCTCCCCCGGAGTGCCCAACCAGCGCCACGGGCTCTTTGATCTCATCAACGACTTTTATGACAGCTTCAACGTGGTCACGCAACCCGATACCGTCGCGGACTGCATCACGCGACTCGAGGCCCGGCAACGTAAGTGGGTGTACACGGTGCCTCGCTTGAACGAGCGCCGGCGTGACCTCACTCCACGACGATGCATCGAGCCAAAATCCGGGTATCAGAATAATCTCCATGCCCCATCGTTACACGACACCGACGACGCCCGCAAGGGTTGGCCCTCTTCGCTCCGCTCAGAGTTCGAGATTAATTTTTGGAAAACACCAGGACAACTGGATCAGTGATCCGCTAGAAACCCACTGCGATCACCGAACCCGAGACCCGTGACGCACGCACACCGGCGATTAGTCGCGGCCCATCCCGCTGGCCACGCAGGCCTCGTTGCCTTCTACGTCGGCCAGAACCCACCACGCGGGCGCGTACAGGTCAGTGACGAGACGTCCGCCGGCGGCGATCGCCGCCGCGACGCGCGCTTCAGCCTGATCGTGCGGCACGTAAATATCAACGTGCATGCGATTGCGCTTCTCGCGCGGCTCGTCCATCTTTTGGAACCAGAAGGACGGCCCTCGGGAGTGGGGGTCGAGCAGGTCTTCGTTTCCCTCTTCGCGGTACCCGAGCACGGCGCGCCAGAACGCCCGCACCGCGGGTATCGCGAGGGCGTCGATCGACACCTGTACGTCTTGCACGCCCGCTGGGTCAGCGGAGGGCTTGAGCGCGCGGGCCGCCGCCGAAATCTGTTGAGCCAGCTCGACGTCGCGCTGGCTCAGCCCGTCGACGTCGTGGGTCATCATCCGTACGGTCACGCTCGAATATCGCACGTCAACGTCAGGGTGGTGGTTCGCCGCTTCGGCCAATTCACTGATGACCCGCACGAATTCGACACCCTTTGAAAAAGAACCCGTTCGAAAGCGCGTGCACACTTCGTTCGCCAACACCCGCCACTTCTCCACGCCCGGTGCGTCGTGGAACTGCCTGGGCGTAATCCTCTTAGCCATACTTCGCAATCTAGAGGTAGCTCAGAGCGGGGCGCCCAGGGCAAGAACGATCTGAACGGTGTCGCCGAGTTCAAGCCCCTCAGCTGCCCTCACTGAGGCTTTGATCGGCACAAGGTATACCTCGTCCTTGGGAAAAAGTGAGGTCGCCCAACTCGTGCCGCCAATCTCCGCGCGCACGGGAATCACGCCCCAGCCGTAGGTGACGAGAGCCGAGACCGCGTGAAGTTCTGCACTCTCTTCTGTTGGAACAGTAACGAAATGGAAGGGTGACGGTCCTCGCCAGAACCAAATCTCACCACTGAAGCTGAGTCGCACGACGGCAGACTAGCAATCGGCGTCTACGGGAACTGACGAGAAAGTTCTACCGCCGAGAATCTGAGATTGACACGTGACTCAAAATTGGCTAGGAAGATGCATAAACTCAATTTTCATACAAGAGACCATGACGGCCCAAAGCAGCAACATTCAAAGCGTCTCCGGCGCCAGCTATAGCAGTGCAGGCCTCATCCAGACCCCCCAGGCCGCGTTGTCCAAGCTCGGTCTCTAGGTGATCAGCGTCGACAATCTCGGTCCTCCGCTCGAGTCGAGTGATCTTATTGTTCACCACGCCGAAGACGTGATGGGGACAATCGTCACGATTGATGTTTACGGCCCCTCTACGGTAAATCTTGAGCTGGTCACTCCTTATCTCAGTTCGGCGCTGGCGTCGCTGCATAACGACGACAGTGTCTTTAGTCTCTGGAAAGCGGACAGCCCGATGAGCAAATACCGCCGAGGCGAACTCGATCTCGCAAGCGCGCCTGACGTCATTGGCGAAGTACTCGAGGCCTGCCAAGCCGCTCGTGAACTTTCTCGAGGCTGGTTCGATCCCTGGGCTCTGCCCGGTGGCACGGATCCAACGGGGTACGTCAAAGGATGGGCGGCGCAACGGGCCCTGCATCAGCTTCTTGGCGCCCCGGTGCACGGTGCGATCGTGAACGCCGCGGGCGACATCGCGTCCTTTGGATATCCCGCCGAGAACGAGAAGTTCCAGGTCGGCATCACTAATCCCCTCGCGCCGAATGAGATGACCGCAATCGCTGCTCTTGATGGTTGCGTCGCTACGTCTGGCAACTACGAGCGCGGGCAACACCTCTTGGATCCCTACTCGGGCGACTTCTGCACCCGTGTAGCGTCGGCCAGCGTGATGGGTCCCGACCTCGGTCTGGCC
>DATLSR010000048.1:0-13981 GCA_035533995.1 Acidimicrobiales bacterium
GTGTAGAGTTGTCATCGAAAAGGTGTCCTTCATTTCAGGTGGAATTGCGGTCTAAGTAACTCCAATTCTACCTGATGGGGACACCTTTTTCGCGCATGGTCAGACCCTTAACTCGCCACCCCGACGGTGGATGCAGGTTAAAGCGAATTTCGTAGGCGTACGGGTTGTTAGGCTCTCGAATGAAGGCGACAGACTGTATGGGTGTCGACGCCACTTCGACGTTGCCGATTTACATCTCGTGGGGGGGGGCCGCGATGGAAGCGAGCGAGAGGACCATGTGGAAATAGCCTCTCTGGGCGATGACCAGTCGATGTTCGATGCGGTCTTCTCCGTCAGCCACGATGTGGTCGTCTTGGTGGACGACTCCGCCAGGATCGTCTTCACGAACGTTGCGGTGACGACGCTCTTTGGCTACACCCCCGAAGAGCTCGTTGGCCGACCCCTCGAGATCCTAATTCCAACCGATCGCCGAGAGCTCTACGGGGAGCAGTTCCGACAGTTTTTCGAAGCGCCACAGGCCAGCTTCATGGGCGTAGACCTCGAGGTCAAACTCGCCGGTCGGCACCAGGACGGAACGGAGTTCGTTGTCGATGTCGGTCTTGCGCCCGCCACTATCCACGGTCGACACTTCGCCGTGGTGTTCGTCCGAGATATCCTCGGACGCCAACGGGGCCGGGAGCTCGCGTCAATCGTCACCTCCTCAGAAGACGTCATCATCAGTTTCGACCTCGAGGGCATCCTCACGAGTTGGAATTTCGCCGCTGAGCGAATATACGGCTACGAGGCGAGTGAAGTCGTCGGACGCCATCTCTCGCTCCTCGCTCCGCCCGACCGTCTCGACGAGATTGCCGAAATGATCACACGGATCGTGCGTGGCGGACAAATCCAGCATTACAAGACCCAGCGACTCCGCAATGACGGGACGGTGCTCGACGTGTCGGTCACGGTCTTACCAATCCGTGACGCGAGTGGTGAGATCAATGGAGCGTCAGGAATCAGTCGGGACATCACCCAACAGCTCGTCGCGGAGCGCGAAAAGCGAATGCTCACGACCCGCCTCAATCAGTCCGAACGATTGGAGAGCCTGGGGAAACTCGCTGGTGGCATCGCGCATGATTTTAACAACCTACTTATGGTGATCGTGAACTACGTAAACTTCGCGAGCGACGAACTCGACGACAAGGAGGCAGCTCGAGCGGACCTCGGCCAGATCCACGCGGCGGCGGAACGCGCGGGCAAGCTCACGCACCAGCTTCTCGCGTTCGCTGGCCGCAAGGTGCTGCAGCCAGCGGTAGTCAACCTGAACGACGTCGTCACTGGTGTCGAGCAACTCCTTAGTCGAACGATCGGCGAACAGGTCGAGTTCGTCACCGCGCTCTCGGCAGATCTGTGGCTCGTCGAAGCAGACCCCGGACAACTCGAGCAGGTGCTCGTGAACTTGGCGGTGAACGCGCGCGACGCGATGCCCGAAGGTGGCGTCATCACCATCGACACCGAGAACGTCGAGATCGGCGATGGAGACGTAAAGATCCATCCGGGATTGACGCCAGGACGTTACGTGCGTTTTCGGGTCAGTGATACCGGCTGTGGTATGGAACAAGACGTGCTCGATCACGTTTTTGAGCCGTTCTTCACGACCAAGCCTCACGGCGAGGGCACCGGTCTCGGATTGCCGATGGTGTTTGGAATCGTCACTCAAGCCGGTGGGGATATTCAGTTCTACTCCGAGCCTGGCGTCGGGACGACCTGTCGAGTACTGCTCCCCACGACTGATCGGACTGCGTTCGTTCATCCAGCGGGCGCCGAATCTCGGCATCTCCGGGGGACCGAAACCGTTCTCGTCGTTGAAGATGAGGACGCCATTAGAGAGGTGGCCCGGAGGATTCTCTCGCGCCATGGCTACGAGGTATTGACGAGCGCGAACGGGCCCGAAGCGATCGCTCTAGTCGAAACTCGCGGAGGCACGATCGACCTGCTCTTGACCGACGTGATCTTGCCCCAGATGCTCGGAAAAGAAGTTGCGGCCAGGATCCAAGCGCTTCGCCCGAGTCTCGCGGTGCTCTACATGTCGGGATACGCCCAACCAGTGCTCGGTTCGACCCTCGGCGATGGGATCACGCTTTTGGAAAAGCCGTTCTCGGAACAACTTCTTCTCACCAAGGTTCGCGATGTCCTTGACAACGCTCACTAACACGATGCTCATTCGAAACTCGCAGGGGTGGCCATCGCGGCGCGTGAAGAAATTCTGGGGGTTGAGGAGATTGGATAGCGAGGCTTCATTATGAATGTCCCGAAGCGAGCATTGCGCGAACGCGTTTCGGTTCGTGTCTGATAGCGACGCAATCGGCGCGCAATCCGAGACGAGGATCAGCGTGGCAATCGTGGACGACCACTTGATGGTCGCCGAGGTGTTGGCGCATATTGTCTCGCGCGAGACTGACTTGGAACTCGTCGGCATCGCGGCGAGCGTCGCCGAAGCCTTGGTGCTCGTCGAACACCACACGCCGCAGGTGGTGTTGATGGACTATCTGTTGCCCGACGACGATGGTGCCGCGGCCACGGTGAAGATTCTGAAACGTTGGCCAGAGACCAAGGTTGTGATGTTCTCCGGTTCTAGCGGGAACAACGTCGTCGCCCGTGCCATCGAAGCCGGATGCTCCGGCTTTCTCGCCAAGGATCGTCCCGCGAGTGATGTCGTGGCGGCCGTGCGGGCCGCATCGCGAGGTGAGTTGGTCCTGCGGTCTGACGAACTCGCTTCCCTGCTCAGTCAGTTCAAAAGCGCACCGAACCAACAGACGCAGCGGCTAAGTGCGCGCGAACTCGAAGTCCTCCGCCTACTCGCTAGGGCAAGATCGACAGATGGTATCGCCACCGAACTTTTCCTGTCCATCTACACGGTGCGGAACCATGTCAGCAACATTCTCTCGAAACTCGGTGCCCACTCCAAGCTCGAGGCGGTGGCCATCGCGGCGCGTGACGGAATCATCCCTCTTGAGGAGATCGGATGACTAAAAGTTCGTAGTGCCAGCCCCAGGAATCTTGTTGTCGAGGCAACGAACTACATGAGTGTCCCACGTTTAGAATTGCCATTCTGTTGACGTCCCCTGAAGTGGCTGCGTGAGGATCAATTACGACCGAGGCGAATGGGACAAGATAACAATATTCAAGGAGTAGGACAGAGGAAGTAGCCCTGATCCAAACGCAAAATTGAGGTTCCCCAGGAAAAGAAGACACTGCGAAAGAAGCTTGGCTTCCTTGGGCAATGCTAATTCGTCGTTGATAAGTGTTCGAATCCCTAAGATAAGAGTTAATGGAGATTCTGTGTGCTGATTGTGGTTGCCTGGTTGACCGCGGTGTTCGCATCAGGGTCTGTGCTGATCCGAACTGTTGCTGTGGCGATTTGCCCGTTCGCGAGAACTCGTTGTAACTGCGTCGGTGCTCGTGATGTTCCCTGCCAAGCGCGCGAACTAAGCGGCCATCGATTCGCGGCGCAATGACATTTCGAAACAGACCGGACTGACGTTGTTGATCTTCGAGTAACGCCCCTCGTGGTTAGACCGATTTAAATAATATTCGACCCAGGCACGCAGTCCGTCCATGTCGGTAAAGACGGGGTGGTAGAAGCACTCGTGCTTGAAGATCGACTAGAACGACTCGGCGCTGGCGTGGTTGTAACACGTGCCGGTCCCTCATCGAGCGCACCAATTTGAACGAGTCGCACCTTGCTTCGACGCGCGAGTCACTGAACTGACTGCCGCGGACGGTATGAAAAATGGCGCCCTCGACGTAGTAGTGACGCGTGCGCGCGGACCGCTCCAGAGCTTCGAGCACGATCTCGGCGCGCGCGTGGTCCTGCAGCGAGTAGCCGAGGACGCATCCCGAGTGTTCGTCGCGGATCACGCACAGGTAGGCCTCGCCCGCGCCGACCTCCAGCGCTACAGTGCCAAGGTCATACACACGTTGTCGGTACTGGCTGAATACTCGCCGTATGGCTCACATACCTTGAAGCCAGACTTCTCGTAAAGCGAGCGTGCCGGCCTAAAGCCTCGAGAGGTACCTGTCTCGAGGCTTACCCGATTGCCCCCGCTTTGACTGGCGACTTCAAGAAGGTGGTCCAGCATCATTTGCGCTACTCCGTTGCCCCGTGCGTAGAGGGCGGTGTGCATCGATTTAATCTCAAAGTGGCCATCACCAATTTTCCTGAGTGCGCCGATGCCTAAGAGCTCGTCTCCGTCGCGACACGAGTAGAACAAGATGTCGTCGTCGATTATTTCCTCGGCCAGTAATGCAAACACGTGGCAGAGTGGCGTCTCGCTCCGCGCAAACGCCAGGTGGTTCTCGATAAGTGTCTTCACGTCGTAATTCTGAGGATTGTCGCGCAGAATCACCACGGTCATGAGGGCCAGATTACTGAGGCAGCGCCCACACGTCCTCAAGCTGGAATTCGTGGCTGAGTTCGTGGATTCGCCAGTGCCGGGAGGTGGGCGACGCTCGGTCGTCTCACCGGCGAACTGCCTCTCTTCAATCGGCGACAGCGGTTCCTAACGCCTAACCTGATCGTCTTCTAGCACCCCCGCCACTTAGGGTTTCGGCCTTCGTCCATCGCGCGCCCGGCCTCATTGAAGTCCTCGGACTCCAGGCAGCGAATCTGCCCTTCTATTGCCACCCTGAAACTCTCTTCGGGGTCACTGTGCCACGCCGCGTCGATCGCCCGCCTGGCTTCCCGCACCGCGATCGGCGGCTGAGCCGCCAGGCGGGCGGCGAACTCCGCTGTGACGGCGTCGAGGTCACCGTCGGCCACCACTCGGTTGGCCAGCCAGCACGAATCAAGACGAACGATTCCGGATTCGAGGTAGCCGGTGAGTCGCGCCTGCAGGCCCGGAGGGTCATCGGTCTCGGCACAGAACGAAGCGATGTCAGTTTGTGAAATGGTATGAGAGGCAATGGGCACGGGGTCTCCTCGAAGTGTGCACCCCTGGTTGTTCAGCGGCTGAGATCTCCAGAGGCTCACGATGGTTGTAGTTGTGTAATTTTCACCGTTGCCTCCTTCTTCCTATCGGCGCCGCCGAAATCGATTACTACGGCACCACGCGGGCCGTCGTTTAGATCGAGCGCGCCTCTTCCGGATTCATAAATATGCATCGTTGGGTCAACTCCAGACGGACTCACGGTTCAGACACCTCCCCTAAGGCGCCAGTCGGTCGTGGCGATACTTTCACGACAGGTCACTGAGCACAACATGTCACCCGACGCTCCGCTTGTCGAGTCGTGGCAGCGCGAGGATAATTGACCGAATTCCTCGATCCGCGTTTGAATGAACAGGGTTACGTCACTCCCGGCGTCGACACAAATTGAGAGGTATGCTCCCCGACATGGTGCACATAGAGCTGGCGTGTCGAGAACGGCTCGCGAGCTAACTACAAGGGGGAGTTATGAAACTAAAGAGGTTACGCCGTCACGCGCTCGTGATTACTTGCGCGCTGAGTGTGGTGGGCTTAGGTGTGACGTCGCTGAGCGTCGCCGGTGCGGCCAACGCGCACGCCAATTCCGAGGCCGTGTGTCCCGCGCAAGTACCAGGAATCGCGCGCTGCGACGCGATGGTTATTACGAACGGTCAAGGAAACCCCGTGGCGACGTCGACGCCAGCCGCTGGCGCGTACGGACCCGCACAGTTTCACGGTGGGTACAATCTTCCAACCACGTCGTCGGTCGCTCAGACCATCGGTATCGTCGACGCTTACAACGACCCCAACATCGCCAGTGACCTCGCCACCTACGACACCTACTACGGACTGCCCTCGTGCACGACGTCCAACGGATGCTTAAGAGTCGTGAATCAGACCGGCGGATCGAAACTTCCCCGTACTAATTCGGGCTGGTCACTCGAGATATCTCTCGACGTCGAGACGGCCCACGAGATCTGCCAAAACTGCAAGATTGTGCTCGTCGAAGCGAGTTCGAACTCGATCGCCAATCTGGGCACCGCCGTCAACGAGGCGGCGAGCCTCGGGGCGAACGAGATCTCCAACTCGTACGGCTCGAGCGAATATTCGGGTGAGGTGAGTGATCAGAACAGCTACTTCAACCACCCCGGCATCATGATCACGGTGTCCTCGGGTGATGGTGGCTACGGCGTCGAGTTCCCCGCGGCCTCGCGCTACGTCACGGCGGTGGGTGGCACGACGCTGACGCTGACCTCGACGAACTCGTACCTCAGTGAGTCCGCCTGGAGCGGCGGCGGTTCGGGTTGTTCGGCCTACATCACCAAGCCCTCGTGGCAGAGTGACACGGGCTGTGCGAATCGAACGGTCGTCGATGTGGCGGCAGACGCCGACCCCAACACCGGAGCGGCCGTGTACGACTCGGTGAAGTACCAGGGCCAGTCGGGTTGGTTCCAAGTGGGCGGCACGAGTCTCGCCTCGCCCCTCATTGGTGCGATCTATGCCTTGGCTGGTAACGGGAGTTCCCTCCTTTACGGGTCGTACCCGTACGCCCACGCGTCGTCCCTACACGACGTCACCACCGGCAGCAACGGTAGTTGCGGTGGTAGTTACCTCTGCACGGCGGGAGTCAGTTACGACGGACCGACCGGCATGGGAACACCCAACGGCACGGGTGGTTTCTAAAGATTGACGTGCCAGTCTGCGTCGTCGTCCTACGGGGCGGCGCAGTTCCCAGAAAGAGAACCGCCGGGCCTAGGGCCCGGCGGTTCTGACGTTCGTGAGAGCGAGAACTACAAAGACGCGCTGGTCGATCCTCAGTCCAACGCATTGGCTACCTTGGAGCCGATGCATTGGGCCACCTCCCTCGCCAAAAAGCCAAGGTCAGCGACGGCCAAGCGTCAAGGAGGTCCTGGAGGTCTGTCAAGCAGGTATCGAAGTTCTGTAAAGGAGGTCCCGAAGGACTTTTGGGCGGAATCAAGTGGTCAACGCAACAAGCTCGGTGAGTTTCTCCAATGGTGTCATATAGCCGAGCGTCTCGCGCGGACGTCCGTTGAGGCTGTGTTGGATTCGTTTCAGGTCTTCGGCCGAGAACTTTGAGAGATCGGTTTCCTTGGGCATGTATTGGCGAAGCAGTCCGTATTCTCGCTAGTTCTGGCGATGTCGACGCCCTTGGCGACACCTACGGTCACGTGGCCGAGTTGATCCGTCACCGTATCTAAAGGAACGTCCATCGAGAACATCGATGAGGCACACGAGTGGCGTGTTTCGTGAACAGACCAGAGCGCGAGCCGGACCTTCTCCATCAATCAAGGCGACAAACACGATGTAGTCCGAGCGTCGACGAGGCTCACACAGAGAATTTCGCCGTCGTTGCGCTCCTCGTCCACTTACTGCCTTAGCGTGGTGACGGTGTCCTTATTCTGAGAGGATTTGGTGACGATCTTTACGATGACCTTAATGCTCACCTTGTTTCGCAAGAAGTTGGCGGCCGCAAGCGCCCGTCGGCGCGCCAGTGATGCGTTGGCCCGAGCAAAACCAGTTACGACCACGGTAGCGCCCGGTATCAATTTCTTGGCCAGAGCGACCAGCGCACTTTTCGAGGCGGCGCTCAAGATACTGGCCTTGGCGGCAAAGCCGGCCGTAATCGCCCCCGGTTTGGCCGGTAACGCAAATGATATCGGCGTCGCTGACGAGGTGGCGATCGTGACGTTACCCGGGGCAACCTCCGTGGCGACCACCATACAGGTACCCGCGGTATTGGCCACCAAGTTGCCGCCCGTGATGCTGCACCCCGTCGCGGTGCCGTTGGACACGCTGTAAGTCACGCTCAGGCCGCCGCTCACCGTACCGAGCACCTGCAACGCAAGCGCTTGGCCAATGACACCACTTTGTGCGGCCACGGAAATCGACGACGAAAGGCCAGTCCCAGAACCCGTGCCCGTACCCGTGCCGCCACTGAATCCCGCGGTCGAGATCGTCTCGCCGTAGCTCCCAGTACCGAGCGTTCCACCGGTCGTGAAGATCGTCAAGTCACTTGGCGGCACCGCGATGTCCGTGGTCCACCCCGACTGCGCACCTGCGGTTCCACCCGCAATGATCGACTCAAAGGCCGTCATCGACGTGGAGCCACCGGGATTGATAAATGAAAAACCCACCATTCCACCATTGACGTCCGTCGTCGCAGACTGGCTCGTCACGTCCACGTACGTGTAGAGCGGTGACGACGCGGTGCCCGAGTTCCACACCCCAAGCGCGTCACCCGCGTTGGCCGGTGTCGTTCCGCTCCCCGTGGCGCTCGCGCTCGCAACAAAGGGCAGCGACACGTTAATCAAGCCTTCAGTCACCGTCGCGAAATCTGAGATGCTCGATGCGTAGGTGGCCGTACCCGCGATCCCGCTCGACGACGTGAAGGCGACGGTGTCGCCCACAACGTTGCCAACGCCCGGCGACGCGGCGGCCGTCGTTGCCACGTTGGCGGCCGGAAGCGGTGACCCACCCGAGGTTCCCGTTCCCGTTCCCGTTCCCGTACCTGAACTCGCGGGTCCGGGGTACGAAATCGTGAGACTGTAGGAACCCGTTCCGAGGGAACCGCCAGTGGTCTCCACGGTGGCGCTCTCCGTAATGGCGGGCGCCAACGTCCACCCCGACGAGCCCGGGACTTCATACATAAGCGAAGGGCGGCCGTAGACGAGGTCGGTGGCCGTATTATTTTGATCACATCCAGAACCTGTAACACAGACCTTCACCGTGCCCCCGCTGTTCGTGAGCGAAAACCCCACGAAGGCGGCGCCACTGCCCGCAGGAGATTCAGTCGTGGCGTCGAAGTACGAATAGGTTGGCGACGACGTCGTACCGGAGTTCCAAATGACCAGAGCGTCACCGGCGTTGGCGGGATTTACTCCGGTCCCAGCACCATTCGCCGTGGCCAAAATTGGTGTCAAGAAGGTCAGCGAACCACTGCCCACCGTCGCAAAATCCGAGACGCTCGAGGCGAAGGTGGCCGTGCCCGTGGTCCCGCTTGGTGAAGTGAACGTCACGGTATCGCCAGAACTATTGCCCGCGCCGCCCAGCGGTGCGGTCGCCGTAGAAATAACGCTGGCGGGCAGTGGTAGGTTGCTCGCACTGGCGGGTCCTGCGACGAGTACGCCTACTACCGCGACGAGCGTGGCTAGCGCCGCGCTCCAAGACTGCGTTCGCCTAGATCGAAGAGTTCTCATGCGCGCTCCCTCGGTTCAAATGGATAGCCAACTCGGAATCGTACTCCTGAATCGAATTTCGCGCCGGTCAGAGGACGGGAGCCAATGCGGGCTTAACCTCAATCGGTTCTCGATCCATCTCCCAGTTGTAACCCGCGTCTCTCGCCGTTAGCTTCTCGAAAGAATGTTGAAAAGGCATTAATGCTCCCGTAGCTCAGGGGATCGAGCAATGGTTTCCTAATACGAAGATTCATTTGGGAATGGATGGGGGGCCTGGACATTCAGCCATTTGACTGGCTTAGCGCGTGATGCGGAGCAAGCATATTGTAGAAAAGTGGAGCAAGATTGGAGCAAATCAAAGTGGAGATTGTTGCTCTTGGTGGTCGTCGAGTCGCAACCTTAAAAGGCGACTTCACGGGTGTCCCACCGTTGTGCAAAATGGTATCATGACACCATGACGAAAAACCTCACCATTCGGATCCCCGATGAAGTTGCGGCCAACGCCGAAGCGATTGCTCGCGTGGACGGTGTGAGCTTGAACGAGACCGTCAAGCAGTCCCTCGTCGAGGCCGTCGAGCGGCGTCGGAATGACCCCGAGTTTAAGGCGAGGCTGAAGAAAATTATCGAAGAGGATCGCGAGTTGCTCGAGCGCCTCGCGAAGTGAGCGTCGAGTATCCGGACCTGACCGATGGGTCGCCGCGGTGGGCCTTGGTGGTATAATAACGATATGGAAGTAACTATTGCCGAAGCCGCTGAGAAGCTTCAAACGACCGTACCTCGGGTCACTCGCGCCCTGGCGCGCGCGCTCATTGAACCGACAATCCGACTGGACAACAAACGTCGTGTCCGGGTTCTGAGCTCAGAGCAGGTCCGTGCGCTCGAGAGCGAGTTGGGCATCGCACCGGACGTCGATGGGTATAGCCGAGAGGATATGTTCGTGCTCGCGGCGTTCAACCTAAGCCCGTATGGATTTCGGTCGGTCTACGCAGTGTCGCTGGCCGCCGTCATTAGTGCGACTACCGCCGAGAAGGTGGTTACGCGACTGATTGAGCGAGGGCTTATCGCGCAGGTGCCCCAGAAGCAACTCTTAAGTCGCAAGGTCGTCGACGTGGACACCTTTCAGATCGATCGTCGTAGCGATGAGTGGCGACGCCTGTTCGGGCACATCGCTTCGACTCAGTTACCCGCGCCTCGACGTGTTGTCGCAGCGAAGATAATTCCTCGACGGTTTTGGCACCTTTTTTGGAACGCCAATCCGTTGCAACTACCACTCGACGAACACGCCAACTACATCGCTACGAGGATGCTGCTCAGCGAGGAACCTCAGGCAGTCGCGTGGGCCGTTACGAATCTGCCCGCGAGTTCTATCAGCTACGCCGCCACGATGCGCAACGCGTCAGAGGATGACCGTAAGTGGCTGAACAACCTCGCCCTCGCGATGTCCGAGGCGGATTAGCCATGTCGCAAGGAAGAGTCCCGAAGGGCACGAAACGTGGCGGCGAATTCGAATCCTCTCCTAGCGCCGAGTCCACCGTCGAGACGTCATCCGAGAGCGTCCCCGATGAATTGAAAAAGATGATGCCGCACGGGACAAGCGAGACGTGGTCGAAGATCGCACCTCACCTGCCGCCCAGTGCGTACATGTCAGGCGGTACCGCGCTGACGGTTCATTTGTTGCATCGAGTAAGTCGAGACCTGGACATTTTCTTGGAGCAACCGGAGGATTTGAAATCTCTGTGGACGAAATTTCAAGAGATCGGCAACGCACGCACCACACAACACGACGACGCCACAATCAACTGCGTCATAGACGACACCAGGGTCCAGGTGCTGGAGGCCGCGAAGCAGAAGATGGTTGCGCCATTCATTACCGTCGGGGGCATTCGAATTGCCAGCGTCGATGACATCATGGCCACCAAACTCAGCGCGGTCATCGGTCGCGGTGAGTTGCGAGACTACTTCGACATTATGAAGATTGAGCAGGATCGAGCACTGATGGTCGAGGCTGGATTGAGTCTTTTGATTATGAAATTCTCTCCGGAGGAACCTGATCAGTACATCATGCACGCGGTGAAGTCTCTAGGCTTTTTCGACGATATTCCCGATGATCCCACATTGCCGGTATCGAGACAAGTGATTGAGAAGTACTGGAGAGCGCGCCAACCTGCGTTGATGAAACACATCGCTTTATTCGGTGGCTGAAGTGACTACTTTGAATCGTTGCGCGGACCCATTGACATCGCAGTGGTCGTGAAATCCCTGTCCGTCCATAGTTGAGGCTGAGCAGGCTGTTCTTTCTGTCGCTTCGGGGGAATGGAACGAAGAGCGTACGGCCGAGTGGCTACGAACCCATCTCATACGACCCGCCGCGGAAGAGTCGTACTCAACCAACAAATAGCGGCGAGTTACGCAGGAGGAGTAGATCACGACTTTACTTGTTGGGCCACCGTCATGAGCCTGAATGGCGATTAATGACGCGACGACTCACTGCTGCAGCTCGGACGCTCCCAATGGCGGGATATATCAACGGAGAGTCTCTCAATGCCCTATCTTGACCTCTCGAAAGTTCGGAGCAAGATTGGAGCAGAGGGGCACGCTCCCGTAGCTCAGGGGATAGGACAGCGGTTTCCTAATCCGAAGTTCTGCATGGGAGTGGGTGGGAAACGATGGAAATTATTGCAATTTGCTGGCTTTGCGCGGGTTGCGGAGTAAGCATATTGGTGAAAAGTGGAGCAAAATTGGAGCGAGTCGAGTTCCAAATCAACTTCTTTGCCCCTCGTTGAGTCGCCACGAAAATGGGCTTTGCGATGCGTGGTACTCATTGGGAGTTGTCATGGCTGTCCCATACTGCGGCGATTTTCGTGTTCGACGTGAGGTACCGACGTGCACTGTATCTTCGTGATAGTGAAGATTTTCCCAATATAAAGCCAATGAAGGACCTTATTCAACAGTTTTCATCATGATAGTGAAGTTTTCTTCCAATAGTGGAGTGGAATTAATAATTGGAGGGTATATCTTCTCTATCATGGAGTTTCTGCCCATTACTTGACCTATAATGGCTGACAGGAAAGAAAACTTCATAATCATGAAGATATAGGAAGGTAAGCATGCAATCTCTTGGATCTCAAATCCGGTTGCGAAGGCGAGCGCTCAAGTTGACCCAACAAGAGGTGGCTGACCTTGCCGAAGTTTCATCGCACTTCGTCTTGGACGTAGAGAGAGGAAAAGAGTCAATCCGACTCGACAAATTGACGAAGGTGCTAAAAGTGCTCGGTCTCAATTTGGAACTGAAGTTGAGGTCTCAGTGAGTGACCTTGAACTCATGCGATCTGTCCAGGTCGCCGACGTGTACAAAGCGGGACGCAAGGCTGCACAACTACGGCGAACCGCTTCGGGAACGGAGTTCGCCTATCTGGCTAAATATCTCAGTGACGGAATTCCTGTCGCGACGACTTTGCCGTTATCTAGAGAACCACGCTTCACGACCTCGGGATCCGTTCCTCCATTCTTTGCCGGTCTCTTGCCCGAAGGTCGTCGACTCTTGGGGTTGCGCAGATTGGTAAAGACGTCGACTGATGACGAATTTTCACTCTTGTTAGCGGTCGGTGAGGATCCAGTTGGTGACGTTCAAGTAGTTCCCGAGCATGGGCAGCCACACGAGCAAGAACCGCTGATCACCGTTAAAAAGTCTTTTGAAGAGGTTCGTTTTCGCGAAGTTCTAGTTGACGCGGGAGTAATTGACAAAGTTTCCATACCTGGCGTTCAGGAGAAAGCGTCAGCGGGAATGATTTCCGTTCCCGTTGCGTTGTCAGGCAATCGATACATACTGAAGATCGATTCGCCCGAGTACCCCCATGTCGTCGAGAATGAGTTCTACTTCGTCTCCTTTGCGAAGGGCATTGGCATTCCCACAGTGGATGCTCAACTCGTGCAAGACGCCGATGGGACAAAGGGGCTACTTCTTCAACGCTTCGATCGCGTAGGCGATCTTGATGGAGGAACCACCGCGCTCGCGTGCGAAGACGCGTGTCAACTTTTGGGACGGTGGCCGGGCGATAAGTACAACGTCAGTTACGAAGACGTTGCTCGCGCTGTCGCTTCCGTTTGTGCCGCCGAAGTTATTGCGTCGCGCGATGTGTTTCGCCAGATCTGCTTTGCTTGGCTCACCGGCAATGGTGATGTTCACGCCAAAAATATCTCGGTGGTCAAATCGCTTCTTGGCGAATGGTCGGTTTCGCCCGCGTACGACCTTCCTTCGACGGTGCTCTACGGCGACGATTCAATGGCGCTGACTCTCGAAGGAAGAACTACCGATTTGTCGCGACGGGCCGTGATCGCGTACGCGTCAACCATAGGATTAAGTGAGATTACCGCAACCAAGATTCTCGATGGTCTTCTTTCCGACACCGAGCCAATTTTGGATGACTTAAAGGAAGGTATCTTGCCATTCGACGAGAACACGGTCAGCCGGACGCTCAGAGTGCTCAGACATCGGCGAACTCTTCTTCACGGTAAATGAGGTCAGTTCACGCAACAGATCTTGGGCCGGCGTTCTGTTGCGTGAACGTTGAATCGTTAACTTGCTCCTGGTGAACTCGCTTGTACGATGGAAACGTCTCGATGCACTTCCACGGACTTCAGAAATTGGAGCGTGATTGGAGCAGTGGGGCAATGCTCCCGTAGCTCAGGGGATAGAGCAATGGTTTCCTAAACCGTGTGCGCAGGTTCGAATCCTGCCGGGGGCACTAGAGGAGGACCGGTGGAAAGAGCCGCCGCAGTTGAAGTTCTGAACCGATTACATCAAGCGCAAAATGACTTTTACGGCGGCGAAGACGACGCGGC
>DATLSR010000049.1:0-115189 GCA_035533995.1 Acidimicrobiales bacterium
TTCTTCGCAGCAGGACGCTTCTTCGCGGCCTTCTTCGCAGCAGGACGCTTCTTCGCGGCCTTCTTCGCAGCAGGACGCTTCTTCGCGGCCTTCTTCGCAGCAGGACGCTTCTTCGCGGCCTTCTTCGCAGCAGGACGCTTCTTCGCGGCCTTCTTCGCAGGGGCGCGCTTCTTAGCGGCCTTCTTTGCTGGAGCCTTTTTGGCTGCAGCCTTCTTCTTCGCGGCTGGTGCCACTTTCCCTCCTTGGGACTCAACGTTGAATCAAATTGGGACCTCGAGGCACCGCAATGGCGTTCTCAAATCAGGTACCGCATTGATATCGCGTGTACTCGGCCATGTACCACCCAACCTCACGGCTGTGCGGCGACTGATCGCAGTGCACGGTCCTGGAGCGACGGAGCGCCGCACTTCGCGTTGTAAAGAACGCAAAGTACAACGTGAACCTCCTCCGCAGAAGGACATCTAAAAGTTCAGTCGTTATTCACACCAATGTCAAGTATTTAAAGATTTATTCCGACCGATGGTTTGACGTGCTTTCGGCGTCGGGAATCTACTTAGGACGCGGTGCACGAGGTGACGCAATGAGTGGACGCGAACGTTCAACACTCGTGTTAGGTCCAACACGCAGCGGAAAAACTTCTTCCATTATTGTTCCGAATCTCCTGATGACAAGTGATGCATGCGTAGTGACGTCAACGAAGAACGACATCGTTGAACTCATGGCGCGAACACGTCACGATGGTGCGACGTTGCTCTTTGATCCATCAGGAACGGTCACTACTCCACCCGGAGTGCATCGAATTGGTTATTCACCTCTAAGACAATCTTTAACTTGGGATGGCGCTGTTTTGGCTTCGCGGAGCTTATTAGACGTCGCGCGACGTGGTCGCGTTGATCGAAGTGACGATCACTGGAGTGAACGAGCTGGTGCATTAGTCGCGCCGTTGATGCACGCGAGCGCGTTACGTGACGAATCACTCGGTCAACTTGCGGCGCGTGTCGATGAGCGAAAGTGTGACGATCTACTGATCGAACTGAACGAGCGCCATGGCGATCGTCACGCATCCGTAACATTGTTACGCGGCGTTTTGGCGACCGAAGATCGCGAACGTTCGAGCATTTGGTCCACGACCGCGGGTCTGTTCGCCGGCGTTCGCACCGAGGCCGCGCGAGCTTCGGCGCGCGAGGCGCCACTCGACGTTGACGAGTTCCTTCGAGGTCCGCATCAGCTCCATATCGTGGCGCCCAGTCGACACCAAGCCGTCTCGATCCCACTCGTGGTGGGTCTGATCGAAGAACTTGTCCACGCCACCTACGACAAGCACCACGAGGGAGCGCGGTTGCTCCTCGCGCTCGATGAACTCGCGAACGTCGCTCCCCTGCCGCGCCTGGCGAGCATCGTCTCCGAGGGCGGGGGTCAAGGGGTCCTGACGCTGGCCTGTCTTCAAGATCTCAGCCAAGCGCGGAGCCGTTGGGGAGCCTCGGCGGAGGGCTTTTTATCCCTTTTCCCAACGACGTTGGTCCTGCCGGGCATCGCCGATCGCGCCACCCTTGAACTGCTCCAACACCTCGCCGGCCGAGAGTTCTCACCCTCGCCCAACGTGCAAAAGGACGTCAAGGGGCGAGCGCTCGGGCACTCGGTCAGCTGGGTCGAGCGCGACCGCGTGACGATGAGTGAACTCGCGCGGGGTCGCGAAGGTCACGCTCTCGGTCTCGACGCTCAGAACCGTCTCCACTGGGTTGAACTGACGCCCGCCTACCGCGACGCGCGCTTTCGCCCCTACCTCGATCGATCGTCGCGTGATCGAACCATCTCGCAAGAACGTTGATGCCACACTTCGAAGTTCCCTCGCTCCAACGGTCGTGGGCCGAGTTCTCGCAGTGGTCCCATCATGCGCGCCTGCACTACCCCAATTGTCGGTTCGTGGACTCCTCCACGTCCCAACAACGCCGGATAAAGGTCGTCCACTGATTGGACGAGCGTGCGCGAGTCTTGACCAAAGGTGGTGGCGTTTGCCCACGCGGCGAGGACGTGGCGCCTTGCGACGTCGTAGCGCCCTTCCAAGGCGCCAGCGAAGCGATGCTCATCTAAGACGTCGCGCGCGCTCGATGGCGCGTGCACGAGGCCGAGCGGCTCGTACTGTTCGAGGTCACGCGCCCACGAAGCCATCGTCTGTTCTCGACTCCACGTAAGCTTCTCCCCGCGATCGCCGTGATGTCCACCCCACAGCGCGCGATGACCTTCATCAAGTCCAACGACGTGCTCGATCCCTTCAAAGGAACGCCACGCCGACCACGGCGTGCGTTGCGCGAGTTCGTAACGAAATGACGCGCGATAGAGGGCGTCGGCACTCGGCGCGTGGGCGTAGAGGGCGCGCGAGTCAAGGACGTTCGACGAATGCTCTGGTCGCGCGCCCACGAGCACGTGGTCGTGTAGGTGAGGCTCGCCGTGTCGATTGAGTCCGTGGGTGAAGCTGACCACGCTCTCCCAACGAGCGGGACTCTCTCGTTCAACGCCATCTCGTTGCTCTCGAACGACGAGAGCGCGATCTTCCAAGTACGACACCGCCGCGCGAACGGATGCCCGGTGGGCTTCAACGACGCCCGGCGCGTGCTCCGGATCGATCGCGAGCAAGATGGAAAGTGGTCGTGGCGCGGCAATAACGAGGTCGTAGCCGCGAATCGCCGAGCGATCACTCGTCACGAGCACCTGAGCGACACGTGAGGGATCACGCGTGTCGCCCTCGCCGCGAAGCCACCATCCCGCAGAACCCTCCCGGAGCCCGTCGAGTTCGAGCGCGGGGTCGTTCGTAAAGTACGTGACGTCATTAGAACGTCGGGGAAGTAGACGAAGCACGGGCACCTCTTTCGAGGTCCCAACGGTCGTCTAGAGCTGTGCGGCGATCCTTCGAGCGAGGGCGTGTCCGGCTTTGGCGTACTTGGTGGTAGCGACCACCGCGCCCGCGCCGGCGCGCAACATCAAATGATCGACAAAAAGGTCGCCAGAGGCACGGAACTTGACGGCCAGGCGCCCGTCATCGAGGGCGAGCCACCGGGCCCCGGGCAGGGGCTCAAAGAGCCAACGATTGTCAGCTTCGACGATGACCACGATTTCGTCACCCTCCTCACCCACTTGCGTCAGCCAGTTCGCCACGGGGTCAACGGGTCGCTCGCCCTCGCACGGCGACGTCGCCACGACCGCGTTGATGCGGTCGACGCGAAACGTCCGCCAGTCCTGGCGCGTGGTGCAGTACGCGCGAACGTAGGTGTGACCGTTGAGCACCTTTATCTCTCGGGGTTCAATGGCCCGAGTCTGGGACTCGTCACTGACTCCGGAGGTGTACTCAATCTTGATCTGCGAATGGTCTTCGATGGCTCGCTCAACCTGGCCGAGCAACGACTCGTTGGAGGCCATCTCCACCTGCACCGGGATACTCGTGGCCTGCTCGATCTTCTCGATCGCGGAGAAGATCGCCGAATCGGTGTAGAGACGAGAAGCCTCACGAAGAGCAATATTCAGTTCAAAGAGATCGCGCCACATAAAGGGTGACGGGTCGTCAACGCCTTCGGGCAGATCGGAGAAGTCCGCTCGGTAGGTGGAGTTGTCGTGCGCCTCGTCATCCCAATCGTCACAGTCCTTTATCAGGTGCGCCGGGAAGGTGTCGGTGCCGTCGGTGGATTCAGCCATCGGCTCGAGCGAGACCAGCCGATCCATAATCAGACGAACGTGATCGGGTGAGAGAGAGAATCGTTGGGCCAACTCGCTAATACGTAGACCGTCCTCGCTCAGGTAGACCGCGTGGAGCAACTGCAGGGTCTGACCCAGGACGTCGTTCACCGGAGACGGGTCAAAGATGAGAGTTTCGACCTTTGGGCTCTTACCTCGATTGACGTCCTTTAACCAGGCCGCGAGTTCACCCTTCAGTGACTTTGGTGACTCGAGTCGGACTCGATCGGCGCTGTCGAGGATGAAGCGCAACGCCGCGCGCGGATTATCAAAGGTGATAGCAATTTCAGTGACGCCACTACTCTTTCGAGCGGCCAGCGCCTCGGGATACTGGCGAACCAGGAGATCGGCGTAGTTCTCGTTCGTGGCCACCACGACCTCGACGGGACGGAGTGATTTTGAGAAGGCCGGTCGCCACGCGCGAGCCATCGCGACCGTGGCGTCGTCAACTTCGAACGTGTCGGGCAGCACCACGGGCATCGAGGTCATGCGCGTGAAGCGATACCCCTTGATCTCATTGGTGTCCTTCACACGCGCCACCAGGTACGTCGCGCCGTCAAAGACGTCGATGACCAAAGGTTCGACGAGTCGAGACTTCTTCGTCGCCGAGAAGTAGTCGAAGGCCAGCGCGCGCCTGAGGTTGTAGGCACGCAGCACCGGGGTGTAGTAGTTCGATGACTCTAGACCCCCGTCGCTCGCGGGCACCTCATTAAAGACGCTGAAGGCGCCCGATTTGCCAAAACCGCAGAAAGCCAACGCGAGTTTTACCACGCGCGCTTCTTCGGTGCTGAAGTAAATGGGGGGCGCGTACCCACTGGAGGGGTCGATCTTGTAACCCACCGTGCCGTCGTCGTGAGGAACGGTCTCGATCTCAAAGCCGAGCTCTCGAATGCGAGCCTTGTCGCGCTCGAACTTCTGTCGTACCGTGCTCTCGGTGCCTTCGTAGGCGCGAATCTTGCGAGGTCCCTTGGCCGAGACGGGATACTCGTCAATCTTGAGGTCGCGCAGAATCTCTTCTTGGGTTAGGGGCCCGTACTGCCAGGCGCGTTGGAGAAGTAAGACGAGCGCGACGAGTCGTTCACGACTCTGTTCGACTCCCCCTCGAATGATGCTCATCTCGCTCCGGTTCTCATTGGTCTAGAGGGTAGCGGCCCAACGAACGAACTCTCCAGCTTGACGAGACTAGGGCGTCGACGAACCTTTGGCCACGGGCGCCTCTTCGCGGCGCCAGTTGCCCGAACGCCCACCCGACTTCTCCCAGAGCGCCACATTCTCTATCGTCATCGTCCGGTCACTCGACTTACACATGTCGTAGATCGTCAATGCCGCGACCGTAACCGCGGTCATCGCCTCCATCTCAACGCCGGTGCGGTCGATGGTGTCGACGCCCGCTTCAACGTCAATGTGGGTGTCGGCGATCGTGAAATTCACGTAGACGTTGCCCACCAACACCGGGTGCGACATCGGCAGTAACGTCGACGCCTGTTTCGCCGCTTGAATGCCCGCCACGCGTGCCGTGGCGAGGACGTCGCCCTTGTTGAGCGTATTGCCCGCCACCGCGGCGGTAGTCTCGGCGAGCATCGTGACGCGACAGCGCGCGAGGGCGCGCCGAGCACTGACCTCGGAGGGACCTAGATCGCGAGGAAACGCTGCGCCGAGAGGGCTACGTCGAAGTTGGTGGAAGTCGTCCACCTCGCCATGTTACGCCAGGATTGACGAATCTTTCACGCCCGGTACACTGCTCTAGTTACGTTGTCCATCCGGAGCCATTAATGCCCACCTACGAATACGAGTGCCAGACGTGCCACGAGCGCGTCGAGGCCGTACAAAAATTTTCCGAGCCCTCGTTGACTATTTGTCCGTTATGTGGTGGCGAGCTTCGCAAGGTCTTCTCCGCCGTGGGCATTGTCTTTAAGGGCAGTGGTTTCTATAAGAACGACAGCCGTCCCTCTGAAAAGGCGCCAACGAAGAAGGTCGCGAGCGCTGAATCGACGCCATCGACCTCAACCGCGCCGACACCAGCGCCCAGCCCGGCCCCGAGCACGACGCCCGCGCCGTCGTCGACGACGAAAACCTCCGGCTCCGATTAGGAGCCAGAAACAGCGATCTCCTCAATCGCGAGTGTTTGACCGGCGGCGCTGCCCGGTAACCACTCAACGTCACTACCTACGTGGCTTAAGTCCAACAGCATGCGCTGCAGTGTCGAGGCAACCGTGAGTTCACGAACCGGTTCGGCGAGTTGACCGTCTCGAATCATGAGACCCGTCACACCCACCGAGAAGTCGCCCGAGATTGGATTCACACCCGAATGGACGCCCATCAGCGACTGCACGAACACGCCGTAACCCACGTTCTTAAGAATGGTCGCCTGATCTTCGCTACCCGGTGTCAGCTGTAACGCACGACACCCAGCTGAGGGAGAGCCGGCAATCCCGCCACGAATCGCACTCCCCGTCGAGGTCGTACCGGCACGACGAGCGGAGTACGTGTCGTAGACGAAAGCCTCGAGCCGACCGTCCTTAATCAAAAGGTTCCTCCGACAGGCCAGTCCTTCGCCGTCGTGAGAACTCGCGCCAAAGTGTCGCGGGTCGGTGGGATCGTCCAACAGGCTAAAGAGTGGCGACGCCACCATCTCGCCGATTCGATTCGCGAAGAACGATCGACCTCGAACCACGGCGTCACCACTGAGGGCGCCCCCAATGATGGAAAGTAGCGCGGCGGCCGTTCGCGGTTCGAAGACCGCCGTGCACTTCATCGACGAAGGCTTCACCGCACCGAGCATGCGCGTCGCTCGTGAAATGGCGTCGCTCGACGCCTTCTCGAGGTCGAGGTCTCTCGGCGCACGACCAACACTCAGACCCCAACCCGTCTGATCATCCTGGCCGTCGCTCGCGATCGCCTCCACCGAGAGAAAGGCGCCGCTGCGCGAATAAGAAGCTCGAATTCCAGCCGTGGACACGATGGCGGCTTCCGCGACGTAGTCGGAGTAGTCGGCCGAGTCGACTTGGCGTATGCGCGGGTCACCGCTTCGCACGCGGCGTTCGAGTTCAATGGCCATCGCGATCTTCTCATCGAGCGGCGTCGTCAGCACTGACTCATCGCGCAACGTCAACGACACCGGGTCCACGCCGTCGGGGCGCGCGAAAGCCACGTACTCATCCTCTGAGGCAAACCGGACGTTGTCACGGGCTTCGCGTAACGCGTCGCGTACTGACTCGTCGTCCAGTGATCCCGCCCACGCCGTGCCGACCTGGGCACCGCTTGGTCCGTCACGAAGAACTCGAATGCCCACGCCCGACGAGCTCGCGCTCGACAGATTCTCGATCGCCCCATGGTACGCCCTTACTTCAGTCTCGATGCCACTCGAGACGTAGATCTCGATTTCTTCGTCACCCTTGGCGGATTCGAGGAGTCGATCGGCCTGTTCTAAGAGCGCGCTCACGCCGCCGCGCCGCCGATGGTGATTCCACTGAGGCGCATCGTCGCTTGGCCACAGCCCACCGGAACCGATTGGCCGTCCTTGCCGCACGTGCCAGGCATCATGGAAAAGTCCCGTCCAACGGCGTCAACGCGCTTCAGAATTTCGGGACCGTTGCCAATAAGGTTGCAGTCACGAAGCGGCGCGGTGATTTTGCCATCCTCGATCAAGAACGCGGCCGTCATGCCAAAGACGAAGTCGCCGGTCGCGGTATTGACCTGGCCTCCGCCTAACTGAGCGACGTAGACGCCGTACGGCGTCTGGGCGACAATCTCGTCGGCGTCCGACTCGCCCTCTAAGAGGTAGGTATTGGTCATGCGCACCATCGGCAAGTACTGATAGCTCTGGCGACGTCCGTTCGCCGACACGCGACCGTCCTTACGCGCGCGAAGGTAGTCCCACATGTAGTCGGTAAGCACGCCGTTCTCGATGAGGACGTTGCGCGAACTCTGATGGCCCTCGTCGTCAATGGCGAGATATCCCCACTCACCGCTGACCGTACCGTCATCAACCAACGTGACGAGTGGGCTGGCGACTTGCTGGCCGACCTTGCCTGCGTAGACCGAGGCATCTTTCATTATGGCGTCAGCCTCGAGACCGTGACCACACGCTTCGTGGAACAATATGCCACCCGATCCACTCGCGAGCACGACGGGCAAGTCGCCCGACGGCGCGGGTCGCGCGTCGAGTTTCGTTATGGCCTGGCGTGCGGCACCGCGGGCCGCTTCCTCGACGGCTTCGCTACTCAATAACTCAAAGCCCCTCGTGCCCGCGACCGGGCGGTACCCGGTCTGCATGCCGGTATCGCCCGTCGCAACACAGGACACGTTGAATCGTGTACGCACTTGGTGATCCGACGCGTAAACGCCTTCAGAGTTGGCTACGACGAATCGACGAGTCGAATCACCGATCGCGACTTGCACCTGTGTAATGGAAGAACCTTCTGACCTTGCGACGTCGTCGGCCCGGAGGAGTAACTCAATCTTCTTCGACTTGCTGACCTCACCCGGCTCTATCAGAGCTGACGAGGGATTCGCCCGCAGCCCGTCGAGGGCAACTTCTCGTACGCCGCCTCCGCCCTCACGAGCGACGGCGGCCGCGGCCCGAGCGGCGGCGTGCAGACCCTTCTCGCTGAGGTCGGCCGTGTGCGCGAAGCCCGTGGTCTCGCCGATAACCACCCGAATACCCGCGCCGCGGTCGCGTCCAGAGCTGAGTTCTTCTACCCGTCGCTGATCGAGCATCGCCGAGGACGTGGTGCGATCCTCCACAAAGACCTCGGCGAACTCGCCTCTGCGGCTCAGCGCCTGGGCGAGTGTGCTCTGAAGAACGTCGGCCTCTACCAATTGAGTACTCATAAAACTCAGGCTACAAGCCAATCTGCTCGGACTCATCGCTGCGCATCGGCCCCGGTAGGCTTGATTGCGTGATTCTGCCGTCGATTGAAACTCCCGCCGACCTTCAACCCCTCTCCTACAGCGACTTACAAAAACTCAGCCGAGAGATTCGCGAATTCATCATCCAGAACGTCACGAAAACCGGTGGACACTTAGGTTCCAACCTGGGTGTTGTCGAACTCACCATTGCGCTGCACCGCGTCTTTGAGTCTCCCAAGGACATCCTTCTTTGGGACACCGGTCACCAGGCCTACGTCCACAAACTCCTCACCGGTCGACGTTACGGGTTTAAGAACCTGCGCCAACGTGGCGGACTCTCGGGCTATCCGAATCGATCAGAAAGTCAGCACGACTGGATCGAGTCGAGCCACGCCTCCACGGCACTCTCCTACGCGCACGGGCTTTCGGTAGCGCTCCAGCAACGACACGAACTCATTGGCCACGGTGGCAAGCGCCACGTCGTGGCGATCGTGGGCGACGGTTCGCTCACCGGCGGCATGGCCTACGAAGCACTCAACAACTTGGGCCACTCCAACCAACGCGTGGTCATCGTTCTGAACGACAACGGACGAAGCTACGCGCCCACCATCTCGAAGCTCTCCGCCTCACTTACGACCCTGCGACTCAATCGAACGTACTTAACGTTGCGCGATCGGGTGCGTCGACTCTTGCCACGCCTGCCGGGCGTGGGCAAGGCGGCCTACCTTGGAATCGATGGATTCACGTCCGTGGTTCGTGAGATGGTGACCCCTCACACGTTCTTTGAGAACTTGGGGGTTCGCTACGTTGGCCCCATCGACGGACACAACATCGAGGCGCTCGAAAACGCGCTGACCAGTGCCGCTGAGTGGGACGGGCCGATTGTTGTCCACACGCTCACCGAAAAGGGTCGAGGGTACGAACCGGCCGTCAGCGACGACCTCAAGATGCACGACTACAAACTCCCGCCACGCGCCCAGAACAGCGGGAAGCTGACCAAGTCCTTCGCGCAATCCTTCTCTGACTCGTTGGTGCGTCTCGCGACCGAGGACGAGAGAATCGTCGCCATCACCGCCGCCATGGCCGGGCCGACCGGGCTCTTGAACTTCGAGGCTCGGTTTCCCGATCGATTTTTTGATGTCGGCATCGCTGAACAACACGCCGTCACGGCGGCGGCCGGCATGGCGATGGGCGGCCTTAAGCCCGTCGTGGCAATCTACGCCACGTTCTTCTCTCGCGCCTTCGATCAGGCCCACCTTGACGTGGGTCTCTTGAACCTGCCGGTCGTCTTCGTGTTTGACCGAGCGGGCATCACCGGTGACGATGGTCCGAGCCATCACGGTCTCTTGGACATCGCGCTCTGTCTGGCGATACCGAACATGACTGTTTTTGCGCCGTCAACGGCCGAAGAGGTTCCGGGCATGCTCGAGACCGCGTTGTCGATGTCCTCGCCGACGGCCCTGCGCTATCCAAAGACGTTGCCCAAACCCTTTGACGGCGTCGTGGGCTCGGGCCTCGACGCCAGAGAGGTCGTGCGCGGCGACGGGTCGCTGTGCGTCTTGGCCGTAGGAAAGATGGCGCCCGCAGCCTACAAGGCCCTGGAGCTCCTTGGCGAGGACGCCAGGGGCGTCACGCTCTATGACGTGCGCGTCTTGCCTCCCGACATCGCCATGATCGACGACGCGTTGAACCACGAGCGGATTATCACCGTCGAAGACGGGACGCGCCACGGTGGCGCCGGCACGTTGATGGTTTCGGCGGTGCGCTCTAGAGCCCAAGAGCTTGAGCGTCCCTTTCCCATGACGCGCATCCTCGGTGCGCCTCGGGCCTACCTTGAGCAGCATCAGCCCGATGAACTACTGGCCGAACTCGGTCTCGACCCCGAGGGTCTCGCTGGTTCCTTCGCCCGGCTCTTGGCGAACCAGCCCGAGTTCTCACGGGTCCTGCCCGAGTCTCCCCGTCCGAACTACTTCTAGAGCTTCACCTCGTAACGCCACCAATAAAATGGTGCCATGGGTTACGACATCGAAAAGACCGAGAAAGAATGGAGTGACGAACTCTCTCCTGAGCGCTACGCCGTTCTACGAAAGGCCGCCACCGAAGCGCCCTTCACCGGTTCGCTGCTCCACGTTGACGCCGACGGCCTCTTTAGCTGCGGTGGCTGTGGCCAGGTGCTCTTTACGAGCGCTCAGAAGTTCGACTCGGGCTGTGGGTGGCCGAGCTTTGACGCTTGTGAACCGGGCACCGTCATCGAGCGCACCGACACCTCACTCTTTCGCGAGCGCACCGAGATTCTCTGTTCGAAGTGCGGCGGTCACTTGGGTCACGTCTTTAACGACGGACCCACGCCGAGCGGTCTTCGCTACTGCGTGAACTCGCTCTCGATCGACTTTGACGCAGCGAAGAGCTAAACGTCGAGAAATCGGCGAATGGCGATCGCCGAACCGACGGAGCCAATCACGACGCCGACGATTAAGACGACCAAGTTCGTCCCGACGAGTGCGCTGGTGTTGAGCCGAAACTCGTTATGCAACGGATACCACGTGTGCAGCGCGGTGACGGCCAAGATGGCGACGACCGAACCGAGCAGACCCTGGATAAAGCCCTCGGTGATGTAGGGGATGCGAATGAACCAGTTCGTCGCGCCCACCAACTTCATTACCGAAACCTCTCGGCGTCGCGCAAAGATGGCCATACGGATGGTGTTGAGGATTAACACCGTCGCGGAGAGCAACAGCACACCAGCTAGCGCCAAGAAGACGATCTGCAAGACGCGAATGGCGCGGTTCATCGATCGAATCTGTCCATTAGGTCCAGTTACCTTATAGACGCCGGGTTGATGCGCGAAGGTCGACTCGACGATGAAGGCGTCAGAAGGGACACTCGGCACGCACTGGAACGAGGACGGCATAGCCGACACCGTGAGCACCGACCACTCGTCTTGGGGCAACAACACTCGCGCCTGTTTTAGGTCTTGGGCCTGGGTGTAGTAGAGGCAACTCTTCACGACCGGTAAATTGGCAAGTTGACCTCGAACACCGTCGATCTCGCTCGTTGAGGCCGTTGGTTGCATCCAGACCGTGACGCGCGTTCCCTGTTGCCACTGCGCCGAAGCTTGCGCGGCACTTTGCTTGAGGAGTAACGCCGAGCCGACGAGTGAGAGCGAGACGGCCACGGTCAAGACCGCGGCAATCGTCATCATGCGGTTGCGCCAAAGGTTGCTGAGCGTCTCTTTGAAGGCGTAGCGGAAGTACACGCGCATTAGATAGACGCGCCTTCGTCAATACCGTACACACCGCGCACTTGGTCGCGAATCATCTCACCCTTATCGAGTTCGACCACGCGACGACGCATCCGGTCGACGAGGGCCTTGTCGTGGGTCGCCATGACGACGGTCGTGCCGGTGCGATTAATTCGCTCTAAGAGCGCCATGATCGACTCGGAGTTCGAAGGGTCGAGGTTACCGGTCGGTTCGTCAGCCAAGAGAATCAACGGGCGATTAACGAAGGCTCGCGCGACGGCGACACGCTGTTGCTCACCACCGGAAAGTTCGTGAGGCAGGTTCTTGGACTTGTCGGTAAGCCCGACGAGCTCGAGAATCTGGGGAACTTGCGACTCAACGGTCGAACGCGGCCGCCCAATAACTTCTAAAGCGAAGGCCACGTTCTCAAAGACGGACTTATTCGGCAGGAGGCGAAAATCTTGGAAGACGCAACCAATATTGCGCCGCAAGTACGGCACCCGCCACTTGGGTAGCTCGCCAATGTCGCGGCCCGCCTCGAGAATTCGACCCTGGTCGGGGTGTTCTTCACGAAGCAACAGGCGCAGGAAGGTTGTCTTACCCGAACCTGACGCGCCAACGAGAAAGACGAACTCACCCTTTTCGATATCGAGTGAAATGCCCTTGAGGGCCGACGTGCCGTTCTTGTACGTCTTGGAGACATTCTCGAAACGAATCACGGCAACACCCCCTCGGGTTCTTGGTAGATGTGCGACGAACGGGCACGTTGACCTGTCTATTCTAGTTTGGCCAACTCATCGAATCGCTCCACGAAAGCCAGTCATTCGTTGCACTTCATAACATTTATGAAGTTGAACGCTGTCGCCGCAGCTCGGCTTCCATAAAGTCATCGATCTCTCCGTCTAACACGGCTTCAACGTTGCCGGTCTCAAAATCGCTGCGGTGGTCCTTTACGAGTTGATAGGGCGCTTGGACGTAGCTGCGAATCTGCGAACCCCACGCGTTCTCACCGCGACTGCCACTCAGCGCGTCCATCTCAGCCTGACGTTGGGCCCGTTGACGCTCGGCCAATTTCGCCTCCAAGATCTGCATCGCTCGAGCACGGTTTTGGTGTTGCGATCGTTCGTTCTGACAACTCACGACGATGCCGCTCGGTAAGTGCGTGAGGCGAATCGCCGAGTCGGTTTTGTTGACGTGCTGTCCCCCGGCGCCCGACGAGCGGAACGTGTCGACGCGAAGGTCTTTCTCGTCAATCTCCACCTCGCCCGCGTTGTCGTTCAGTAGCGGCGTCACGTCGAGACTGGCGAAACTGGTCTGGCGACGAGCTTGCGAGTCAAAAGGGCTGATGCGCACGAGCCGGTGCACGCCTCGTTCCACCGAAAGCCACCCGTAGGCGAAGCGACCCTTGACAATGAATGTTGCCGACAACAGTCCGGCTTCTTGACCCTCGGTCGCCTCATCGATCTCCACCCCAAAGCCCCGTCGCTCGGCCCATCGCGAGTACATGCGCAACAACATCTCGGTCCAGTCCTGCGCGTCGGTACCGCCGGCGCCGGCGTGCAACTCAACAATCGCCTCGTTCTCGTCGTAGGGGCCGCTAAAGAAACTCTGCGTCTCGAGCGCCGCGATGGCGCGAGCGAGCGCGTCGACGGAACTGGAAAGTTCATCAAAGAGTGACCAGTCGGCCTCGCCGGCAGTGAGCGACTCGCGCGCGAACTCGGCCAAGACCACCACGTCGTCGAGCGAGCGGCGAAGGGCGTCAAACGATTCGAGGTCGTTACTGAGGCGCCCGAGCTCAGTCGTCACCCCTCGGGCGTTGTCTTGGTCGTCCCAGAGGTTGGGGTCCTCGGCGAGCGCCGCGAGCAACGCGTGACGGGCCCTACTGGCGTCAACTTTCAGGTACGCACTCGCCGCTACCCACCTGGTCTCGAGTTCTTCGATCGATACCAGAGCGTTACGTAGGGCGTTTTCAGCTTTAGGGTCGGCCATGGCACTGCTTGAACTTGCGCTTCGAACCACACCAGCACGGCTCGTTACGACCAATCTTGTCGCCCTCTTTGGGGTTGTGCTTCTTTGGCGCTTCGTGCACTGGGAGTTCCGTCGCGCCGGGCGCTACTTCGTTAGCATTCGTCACGGCTCCGTCGAGTCCGTCGTCCTCGCTCGCTACCGGGGTCTCCGGCGCAATCTCGACGTGCGTGATGTAGCGCACGTAGTCGAGATCGACCGCCTCGAGCAGGTGCTCGAACATGAGGTAGCCCTCTTTTTGCCACGCCGTCAAGGGGTCTTGTTGGGCAACTTGGCGAAGGTGGATACCGTCGCGCAAGTAGTCCATGTCCGAAAGGTGATCACGCCAACGCTGGTCGAGGATCTGGAGCATCACGTCGCGCTCGATCTCCTTCGCGGTGTCGAGGCCACCGACGAAGTTCTCCGACTTCTTCTCGTAGAGGCCCACCGCGTCGTCAACGACGAGTCCGGCAATATCGTCGGCCTTGGAGTAGGCGCTCAGGGTGTCGAGGTCGAGCTGCGTCGGATAAAACGACTGCAGCTCTAAGAGCAACGCGTTGAGATCCCACTCCTCGTTAAACTGTGCCTCGAGTTGGTCGTGCACGGCTTCGGTGAGGCTATCTTCAATGAGCTCAATGGTCGCGTCGTGGATGTCCTCACCGTCGATGACTTGCTGGCGACGCTTGTAGATAACCTTGCGCTGTTCATTCATCACTTCGTCGTACTTCAAGACGTCTTTGCGGATCTCGGCGTTGCGCGCCTCGACGGTATTTTGCGCGCGCTCGATGGCCTTCGAAACCATCTTTGCTTCAATGGCCTCGTCGTCAGGCATCGTACGGTCCATGACCCACGACACGGCACCGGTCGCGAAGAGTCGCAGTAACTCATCCTCCAGCGAGAGGTAGAAACGGCTCTCACCGAGATCACCTTGACGACCCGAGCGTCCGCGCAGCTGATTATCAATACGTCGCGAGTCGTGTCGTTCGGTGCCAAGAACGTAGAGGCCACCAAGCGCTCGCACCTCATCGCCGTCGGCTTGGGTTATGGGCTTCCACTTCGCGACGGCCTTTTCGTACGCCGCGTCGTACTCGTCGCTGCCGGGTTGGAATCCCTGAGCGAGGGCGTCGCGTACGGCGAGACCTTCAAAGTTGCCGCCGAGAATCACGTCAACGCCACGACCGGCCATGTTGGTCGCCACGGTAACGGCACCCTTACGTCCCGCTTGGGCCACGATCTCCGCTTCACGAAAGTGCTGCTTCGCATTCAAGACCTCGTGAACAATGCCGGCCTTGGAGAGCTCACGCGACAAGAGCTCGGACTTCTCGACCGACGCCGTACCCAACAGGATTGGCTGACCAAGGTCGGTGCGCTCGCGCACGTCCTCGACGATGGCGGCGAATTTCGCGGCTTCGGTCTTAAAGATGAGGTCGGGCTGGTCGAGGCGCACGGCCGGCTGATTCGTAGGAATCGGTACGACGGACAGTCCGTACGTGTTACCGAACTCCGCGGCTTCGGTCTCGGCCGTACCGGTCATGCCCGCCAATTTCTCGTAAAGACGGAAATAGTTCTGCAGCGTGACCGTCGCCCACGTGTGGTTTTCTTCTTGAATACGCACTCGCTCTTTGGCCTCGACGGCTTGATGGAGTCCATCACTCCATCGACGACCGTCGAGGGTGCGGCCGGTGAACTCGTCAACAATCTTTACTTCGCCCGCGTCAACGAGGTAGTCCTTATCGCGATGGAAGAGTTCTTTGGCTCTCAGCGCCTGACCGAGTTGGTGCACGTAGTTCGTCGCGACGGCGTCGTAGAGATTGGTGACGCCGAGTTGACGCTCCACCTTCTCGATACCGGCCTCGGTCGGAACTACGGTCTTCTTCTCTTCATCAACTTCGTAGTCGGCATCACGAGTGAGTGAGCGGGCAATCGAGGCGAACTGGTAGTAGAGCTTGGTGACGTCCGACGCCGGGCCCGAGATGATGAGTGGCGTACGTGCTTCGTCAATCAAAATCGAGTCAACCTCGTCGACGATGGCGTAGTGGTGACCACGCTGAACCATGTGATCGGATCGCCGCGCCATGTTGTCACGAAGGTAGTCAAAGCCGAATTCGGTATTCGTGCCGTACGTCACGTCCGCGGCGTAAGCCTCGCGCTTGGCGTCAAAGTCATCGAGGTCCGGTCCCACGCGGCCCACGGTGATGCCGAGCCACCGGTGCAACTCGCCCATCCAGTTGGCGTCACGAGTGGCCAAATAGTCGTTCACGGTGACCACGTGCACGCCCTTTCCGGCAAGGGCGTTCAAGTAGACCGGCAACGTCGAGACGAGGGTCTTACCTTCACCGGTCTTCATCTCAGCGATCCAGCCAAAGTGCAACGCCATGCCACCCATAAGTTGCACGTCGTAGGGGCGTTGCCCGAGCACCCTGGTGGCGGCCTCACGAACCACGGCGAAGGCCTCAATTAAGAGATCGTCGAGGGTTTCGCCCTCGTTGAGACGCGCCCGAAACTCCACGGTCTTAGCTTTGAGCTGCTCGTCGCTCAACGCCGCCATCTCGTCGCCGAGGTCGTTGATGGGCCCGACGAGCCCGGCGAGTTCACGAACTCGCTTGCCTTCGCCGGCCTTCAAAATCTTCTGAAATACGCTCATACCGTGCTTTACCCTACCGGTCAAACGGGGACTTCAGTAGGGCTACGAGTGCTGACCTGGTCTTTGACCCCACACCTGCCTGCGGCGGTGTCCGTGCGTACCGGGGCAGCTTTCGCTCTCCACGATGATCTCGCACACTTCACCGGCTCCCTTAACGATCAGCTTGATCGTTTCGGAGCAGGACTTACTTCTAAACCGCGCCATGCTCAGCGTCGTAAGACGCCTTACGTGGGTCGTTTCGCCCGCGACTGGCATCGACTTTCAACCACAGACCACTCGCAGCCCAACGGCCATTCTACCGCGTGTGTCCTTTAGGTTTTTGGGCGCGCAAGAAGTACGAGCAGGAGACGCAGACTCAACACCAGGCCCGCCACCGGAGCGAGCGCACGACGCCAACCCTTGGCGGTCTGGAACTCAAAGCGAAGGGCGCCTCGGTGGTGCGCAATGACCATCTCACGCGAAGCACGTGCCCGTGAGACCCCCTCAAGGTGCGTCACCACGGCGCCAGTGGTACCGGCCACTTTGAAACCGTGCTCTCGCAACTGCCAGCAGAGCGCCATGTCTTCAGCGAACATGAAGTATCGCTCATCGAATCCGCCCACGACCTCGAACGCGGACCGGCGTACCAGGAAGCACGCGCCTGACACCCAATCGACGCCGCCGTCACTTCTCGTCGAACGGTACCTTTTCGTCGCTGGGTTCGACGGCCACAACGGCGCCAAGAGAGCGTGCAGTCCCGCGAGCCAGACGTTGGGAAACACGCGCATCGAGGGATAAACGCTGCCATCGGGTCTAAGAATCTCGGGTCCAACGAGCGCGACGTCGTCGTGTTCTGCGAGATAGTTGACCATCGCCGCTACGGCGCCGTCGTGTACGACGACGTCTGGATTCGAAACCAACACGTAGGGCGTGTGTTGAGCGATCGCCACACCCCGATTGACGCCTCGTCCATACCCCAGGTTCACGCCCGGCGACACGAGAACTACCCCGCGTTGCAGTAGTGACGCGGGTACTGAACCGACTTCGCCGTTTTCGACGACGACAATCTGAGCAACGCCGTTAGCGAGAAGTGAATCCACGCACTCTATTAGCACCTGATCGGCGTGATAGTCAATCACGACCGCGACCACGTCGTTGGAGACGTCGCTCATCCGGCCACGTTATTTACTTGTCGATCGCGAACTAGTCGCGCTACGGCGTCGCGCCACGGCGCCAGGGCACTCCACGACGAAGCGAACTTGGTGGTGTCAAGATCGCTGCGAGCGGGGCGCGTCGCCAGTGGGGCCGGCGACAGTTCGCTCGTCGAAATCGGGCTGGCAAATTCGTCGTCTCGGCCAAGGAGAGAACCGACGTAGGCGGCGATGTCGAACCACGTGGCCGCTTCGCTGTTCGCAACGTGCCACGTGCCGCCGGGGCGTTCGCGAATGAGCGTCGCGAGGGACCGTGCGAGGTCACTCGCGCCACTGACGGTGCCCATCTGATCGTCGACGAAGCGAACGGTCTCGCCCGCCGACGCTTTGTTGGCGATGGCGTGGATGACGCTCTTACCCCGAACCCCCATGACCCACGACGTGCGCACGACCGTGTCACTAGTCGAGCAGTGCAGTTCGCCGCCGCGCTTAGACGCTCCGTAGATACTGAGAGGGTGCGTCGCGTCGTCTTCGACGTACGCGTCGCCCTTCGTGCCGTCAAAGACGAAGTCGGTGGAAATGGCGATGAGGTGTGCGCCCACGTCACGCGCGCCGAGCACCATGGACTCGGTCCCGTGCTCATTGACGTAAAAACAACTCACGGCATCCTCTTCAGCCCGATCAACGGCCGTGTAGGCAGCGAGGTGCACCACGACGTCGGGGCGAGTCGCGCGCAATGTTTTCAATACCGCGTCGCGGTCGGCGACGTCTAGCTCACTTCGGGTAAGTCCCAGCACCTCGAATTCGTCAACGCCAATTGCTCGACCATCTGGTTGAAACTTTGCGTCACCGCCCAAGGGAGTTCGACCGCGCAGTACGTCGACGAGGTCGACACCCACTTGTCCCCCGGCACCGGTCACCAGGACACGGGTGGGGCCGCTCACTGCGTGCCACCTTCCGTGCGTCGTACGTGCACGACGTCGCCCACACCAAAGGTGTGCGTCACGCCGTCGACGTCGACGAGCAGATGTCCAGTGTCATCGACTCCCATAGCAATCCCCTCGATTGAGCCACTGTGCTGTTCGACTCGCACTCTCTGTGAAATGGTGGCGAGCGCCCGCTCGTACTCCCCACGAAGTAGTCGCCGACCCTCTTCGCTCGAGAGCTGCTCGCGACGGGGCTCAATATCTTCGAGGACGAGATCTAAGAGCGCCCGCGGCGCGATCGTGAGTCCGGACTCGTGGAGAACGCTCGTCGCGTTGACACCCTCTGGCCCCCGGTAGGTCAGATTGACACCGAGGCCGACCACGACGGCAAAACCACGCTTCGTCGCAACCACTTCCGCGAGGAGACCGGCGATCTTCTTATCGCCAACGACGAGGTCGTTCGGCCACTTGAGTTGAGGCCGCACGCCGCTCAGGCGAACCAGCGCCGCGCGAGCGGCGAGCGATACGCAAGCCACCACCATCTGAAGCCGGTCCGCGTCAAGTTCGGGACGCAACAGAATCGAACAGAGCAACGAGGCCCTTGGTGGCGACTCCCACTGTCGGTCCATTCGCCCACGCCCGGAACTTTGAAAGTCCGCAATGGCGACCAATCCTTCAGGCGCGTCATCGGTGACCTTGGTGGCGAGATAGGTGCTCGTTGAGTCGATCTCGTCAAAATGCTCAACACGCCAAACAATTGGGGTCACCCCACAAACATTAGAGTTTGTTCGACGAGTGCTAGAAAATAACAGGCTCGGTACGGAGGATGCGGTGATACAGAAAGTCCTAATCGCCAACAGGGGTGAGATCGCCGTTCGCGTGATCAGGACCTGTCGCGAAATGGGCATAGCCACCGTGGCCGTGTACTCCGAGCTCGACCGCAACGCGCTGCACGTGCGTCTGGCCGACGAGGCGTACGCGCTCGGGGGCCAGACCGCCGCCGAGAGCTACCTCAACACTGAAGCGATTCTCGACATTATTGAGCGTTCCGGCGCGGACGCGGTTCACCCGGGGTACGGCTTCTTCTCCGAAAATACTGACTTCGCTCGCGCCATCACCTCTCGCGGCGTCACCTTCATCGGACCGCCGCCCGAAGCGATCGAGGTTATGGGCGACAAAATCTCCTCGCGACTCGCCGCCGAAGCCGCTGGCGTCGTCGGCGTCCCGGGTCGCAGTAAGGCACTCAAGAGCGCCAAGGAAGTCATCGCCTTCGGCAAAGAGTTCGGCTGGCCCGTCGCGATTAAGGCCGCGTACGGCGGCGGCGGGAGAGGCATGAAGGTGGTGAGCGCTCCCGAGGAGGCCGACGCCGCGCTCGAAAGTGCTCAACGTGAGGCCCAGAACTACTTCGGTCGCTCGGAGTGCTACGTCGAGCGTTACCTGACGTGGCCCCGTCACATCGAAATGCAAGTGCTCGCCGACACGCACGGCAACACGCTCTGGCTCGGAGAACGTGACTGTTCGGCCCAACGGCGCCACCAAAAGCTCATCGAAGAGTCACCGGCGCCGAACTTCCCCGACGACGTTCGCCAAGCCATGGGCGAAGCCGCCGTGAAGGTCTCGAAGGCCTGTGGCTACGTCAACGCCGGCACCGTTGAGTTCCTCTTTCAAGACGGAGAGTTCTTCTTTCTCGAGATGAATACGCGGCTCCAGGTCGAACACCCGGTTACCGAGCTCGTAACGGGTCTCGACCTCGTGGAGTGGCAACTCCGCATCGCGTCCGGTGAAGCGCTCGACTTCGCCCAGAATGACGTCCAACGTAACGGCCACGCGATTGAGGTTCGTATTAACGCCGAAGACCCCGCCGGCGGTCGCTTCATTCCCTCGCCCGGCACGATCACTAAGTTCGATCAACCCTCTGGTCCCGGCGTTCGCCTCGACGCCGGCTACAGCGCGGGGGACACGATCTCGCAGTACTACGACAACCTCATCGGCAAACTCGTGGTCTGGGCCCCAGACCGCGAAAAAGCGCGCCGACGGATGTTGCGCGCCATTGAAGAGACCACCATTGAAGGGGTCGTCACGACCCTGGGTGCCGACGTCGTCATTCTCTCGAGCGAAGAGTTTGTCAACGGCACGCACTCGACCAAGTGGGTAGAGACCAACCTCGACTTCTCGTCGTTGCCCAGTCCCGCCACGGCGGAGGTTTCGGTCGGCGAGGGCCGCGTTAGAAAAGACGTCACGGCTGAAGTCAACGGACGCCGGGTCACCGTCGCCCTGTGGGTACCCGAATCCAGTGACGATCTTCCCGCGCGACCACAGAGCACGGCCGCCAAGCCTCGCCGCCAGCACCACGCCGGCGTGCTCGGCAGTGGCTCGGGCCGGGTCGCGGTACCAATGCAGGGCACCATCGTCAAAGTCAACGTCGAAGTCGGCCAAGTAGTCGAGGCGGGCGACACGGTCGTAATCCTTGAAGCGATGAAGATGGAAAACGCGGTGAACGCAGAGAAGCCTGGAGTCGTGAAGTCCATCAACGTCACTACCGGCGACTCGGTCAGCGCCGGTGACGTCGTAGTGGTAATTGAGTGACGCCCGACGCCAGTGCCACCAGCGCCATTGAAGACGTTCGCGATGAACTCGTCGCGCTGAGTCACTTCATTCACGCTCATCCCGAACTCGGCTACGAAGAGTTCGCGTCCTCCGAGGTACTCGCTGGTGCTGCCGAAGGGTGGGGCTTCGAGGTCGAACGAGGCATCGCGTCGCTGCCGACAGCCTTTCGCGCAACCAAGGGTTCGGGTTCGCTCAACATTGTCTACTGCGCCGAGTTCGACGCACTGCCTGACGTGGGCCACGCCTGTGGTCACAACATCATCGCGGCCTCCTCGCTCGGCGCCGCTCTGGGACTTGGCGCAGTGGCCGATGAACTCGATCTCACGGTTACGTTGCTCGGCACACCGTCTGAAGAGGGCGGCGGCGGCAAGATCGACCTCATCAACGCGGGCTACTTCGACGACGTACACGCCGCAATGATGATTCATCCTTTTCCAAGCGAGCGCCTCGACGCCACGTGTCTGGCCGTTGACCACTTTGACGTGACCTTCTATGGCAAAGAGGCCCACGCGTCGGCCGCGCCGTGGGAAGGCGCGAACGCGCTCGACGCGCTCACCATTGCCCAGGTCGCTCTAGGGCTACTTCGCCAACAGTTCCGTCCCCAAGACCAAGTGCACGGCATCGTCACCGAAGGTGGCTCGGCCGCCAACATCATTCCCAGTCGGGCCGTGGGACGATTCATGGCTCGCTCGACCACCAGTGAGCGTCTCGGTGAACTACGCCGTCGCGTCAACGCCTGTTTCGAGGCCGGCGCCCTCGCCTCGGGCACCACCTTCACCATCGAAGAACTCGGTCACCCCTTCTCGCACATGGACGCCGACCCCGATATTCTCGCGCACTACCGCGTCGCGGCCGAGGCCCTTGGTCGAAGCTTCACCCTCGACGACGAGGGCGTCGCCAAGCCAACGATCTCGACCGATATGGCCAACGTCTCTCTCGTCGTTCCTTCCATACATCCTCTCTTGATGATCCCTACCCACGGCGCGGTGAATCACCAGCCTCAGTTCACGGCGGCCTGCGTGACTCCCGCGGCCGATCAGGCCGTCATCGACGGCGCGATCGCGCTCGCCACAACCGCCATTGGCGTCGCTCAAGACACGTCGCTGCGCGAACGACTGTTGCGACACTCATGATGCTCGAACACGCGCTCTTGAGCGTCACGACGGGCGAAGAAAGCGATTTTGAGGCTTCCATGCGAGAGGCCCTCCCGATTATTGAGTCTGCCGAAGGATGCTTCGGCGCGGAAGTCCGTCATCAGGCCGAGGACGAGTCGGTCTATCTCTTACTGGTGCGATGGTCGAGCATCGAGGCGCACATGGCATTTCTAGAGACCGAACATTTTAGCGCGTGGCGCTCACTCACCCATCACTTCTACAGCGTGACGCCGAGCGTGACGCACTTTCACGAACCACTCGAGCGCTAGCTCACCTGGTAGACCCCGAACTCATCTCGTAGTACGTCGGCCACTTCACCAAGTGTCGCCAAGCGCGACAGCGCAATCTTCATTGGATAGAGCAAATTGCCCGAACCTTGCGCGCAGGTGCGTAGGTCGTCGAGTGCCGCGCGCACGGCGTCGTTCTCGCGCGTGATTTTCAGTTGGCGAACGCGCTCGACCTGGGCTTGTTGTTGCGCCTCGTCGATGGGAAAGACGTCGGCCTTGGTGGACTCGCTCTCGATGAATCGATTCACGCCCACGACAACTTTGTCGCCGCGCTCGACACTGCGCGCGAACTCATACGCCGCGGCTTCGATTTCGTCCTGTAAGTAGTGTGCTTCAATCGCGGCGACCGATCCGCCCATCTTGTCAATGGTCTCGATGTACTCTCTCGCGAGTGCTTCGACCTCGTCGGTCAGCGATTCAACGAAGTACGAACCGGCTAAGGGATCGACGGTGTCGGCGATGCCCGACTCGTAACCGAGGATCTGTTGCGTGCGCAGCGCCAGTTTGGCCGCGCGCTCGGTCGGTAACCCCAGCGCTTCGTCAAAGCCATTGGTGTGCAGGCTCTGCGTACCGCCCAGGGCCGCACCGAGCGCCTGCACGGTGACGCGCACCATGTTGTTCTCGGGCTGCTGAGCGGTGAGCGTTGAGCCGCCGGTCTGGGTGTGAAAGCGCAACATCGTCGACTTCGGATCAGTGGAGCCAAAGCGATCGCGCATGATCGAGGCCCACAGGCGGCGAGCCGCACGATACTTGGCCACCTCTTCAAAGAGATTGTTATGAGCGTTGAAGAAGAAACTCAGTCGCGGCGCGAAGTCATCAAGCACCAACCCCGCCGCTAGCGCGGCTTCGACGTAGGCAATACCGTTCGCCAACGTAAAGGCGATCTCTTGGACTGCGGTAGAGCCAGCTTCACGGATGTGATAACCCGAGATGGAGATCGTGTTCCACTGGGGCATCTCTTTCGCGCAGTAGGCGAACGTGTCGACGACGAGGCGCATCGAGGGACGTGGCGGATAAATATAGGTGCCCCGCGCGACGTACTCCTTCAGGATGTCATTTTGAATGGTGCCGCGTAGCTGTTCACCCTTGACGCCGCGCTCCTCTGCGACCAACTGGTAGAAGAGCAGCAGCGTGGCGGCCGTTGCGTTAATCGTCATGGACGTCGTGACCTCGTCGAGGGGTAGATCCTTCAGCAGCAGGCGCATGTCCTCGAGGGAAGAGATCGCGACGCCCACCTTGCCCACTTCGCCTTCGGCGCGCACGTGGTCGGCGTCAAGGCCCATCTGCGTGGGCAAGTCAAAGGCGCACGACAGTCCCGTCTGACCCGCGCCCAGAAGGAATTTGAAGCGCTCGTTGGTCGCCTCCGCGGTTCCAAAGCCCGCGTACTGGCGCATGGTCCACAGTCGTCCGCGGTACATCGTCTCTTGCACGCCCCGGGTGTAGGGGTAGGCGCCGGGTTCGCCGAGCTGAGTAACTTCATCGAAACCTTCGAGATCGGCACCACGGTAGACGGTCTTGATTTCAATACCTGAATCAGTCACGCGCTTCTCGGTGCTCACGAAACCAACATTAGGCGGTGGGTTCGAGCGTCGAAGTCCGACGAAAGTCCCGACGACGGCGGGGAAGTTGGAGGGATGTCTCGCCACCAAGCAAGATAGAGGGATGAACTGTTCGAACTGCGGCACGGAAATGATTGGCACGAACTGTCCAGCGTGCGACAGAAATCTTCCCGACGGCGCTCGAGGTCCGATCGATCCAACCACGGGGCTGATGCTCGCGGGTTTTGGACGTCGCCTTGGTCAGATGTTCGCCGACGAACTCATACTCATCATCCCGGTCTCCGTCTTCATCGCGGTCTTCGACCAAGTTGGTGGCAACTTTCTTGGAGCCCTCGCCGGTTTCGTCTTAGTAGGCCTCTACCTCTTCAAACTCACGAGCGGGGCCAAGGGCCAGACACTCGGCAATCGCGTCGCCGCGACGAGGATCCGCGACGCCGCGACGGGCAAGATGTTGACCACCAAGCAGGCGCTGCAACGCACCGTAATTGTCATGTTCTACTTCGTCACAGCGTTCGCGTTGCCGCGCGCCTTACTCGTAGTCGTGGTGGCGGTCGCCATCATCGACAACTTGTACCCGCTCTTTGACGCGCGCAACCAGACTTTGCACGACAAAATTGTGGGAACGATTGTGGTAGTCGCTTAGGCGAGCACCGCGTGTGGCATGCAGAGGTCGTCGTACTCGGCAATCACGATCTCGCCAGCGTTCTCACCACAGGCCGGGCACTCTGGATCGCGGCGAACCTTAAACGAGCGAAACGACTGGCCTAACGCGTCGTACGTCAACAGTCGGCCCACGAGTGGATCACCCAACAAGAGGAGCATCTTGATCGTCTCCACTGCCTGAATCGATCCAATGATGCCGGGCAACACGCCCAGCACGCCCGCTTCGGCGCAACTCGGCGCAAGTTCCGCGGGCGGCGGCTCAGGAATCATGCAGCGATAGCAAGGACCCACGTAGGGGTTGAAGACGGTGGCTTGACCTTCGAATCGAAAGATAGAACCATGGACGACCGGAATGCGCTTGATGAGCGCCGCGTCATTGACGAGGTAGCGAGTGGGAAAGTTATCGGTACCGTCAACGATGACGTCGTAGCCGTCGAAGATATCAAGGATGTTCTCTGCACTTAAGCGCGTGTCGTACGTGAGAACTTTGACGTCAGGGTTCATCGCCGTCAGGGCAATCTTGGCGCTCTCCACTTTGCGCATGCCGACACGATCGGGCGTGTGAAGAATCTGTCGTTGCAGGTTCGATGAATCAACGACGTCCATGTCGATGATGCCAATTGTTCCCACGCCGGCCGCGGCGAGGTAGAGGGCGGCCGGTGAGCCGAGGCCGCCCGCGCCGAGCAGCAAGACCTTGGAGTCGAGCAACTTCATCTGACCTTCTTCTCCCACTTCAGGGAGTAAGAGGTGTCGTTGGTATCGAATGCGCTGGTCTTGGGTTAAGGAGCGAGGGGTATCCCACGTAAGACCCTCGTCCTTCCATTTATTAAATCCACCCGCAATCGAAACCACGTCGGTGTAGCCGAGGTCTTGGAGGGTCTTAGCGGCGAAGGCGCTGCGTGTACCACCGGCGCAGTAGACGGCCACGGGCGCGTTCTTGTTCGGTAGACGTCCTTCGATGGAAAACTCGAGCTGTCCGCGCGGCACGTGCACCGCACCGGGCAGGGCGCCCTGTTCGTACTCTTCGGGCTCGCGAACGTCGAGTAGCTCGTAGTGGTCGAGACGAGCGGCAACGTCGTGGGGGTCAACCTCTCGAATCTCGGCTTTGGCGGCGTTCAGTAGGTCTCGTGGTGAGGACAAGGGACGCTCCTTTTCAGTGCCTAAACCTTACCTGTTGGGTCAACATTATAAAACGGGACACCTGCTAAAACCGTCGCGTGGAACTTCGCGAACTTCTGGCCGCTCGGCGCATGGTCCGCTCCTTTGACGGGAGTCCCGTTGACGAAGACGAACTGGACGAACTCTGCGCCCAGGCCTTGTGGGCCCCTACGGCCGGCAACAGCGTGGGCGTACGTTTCTACACCCTGAGCGCTTCTTCGATCGTTGGCTACTTCGAACACGCCACCGACGAACTCTGGCGGGAGCGCTCTCGACGAAGTGACGGACTCCGTAGAGCCGGCGCGGTGGTTCTCGTCACCGACCGCGCCCAGGACTACCTCGCGCGATACGGCGAAGGCGACAAAACCAACTCAGGGTTGAGCGATCGATCAGCCTGGCCCCTTCCCTACTGGCACACCGACGCGGCGATGGCGACGATGGCGTTGTTGCTATTAATCGAAGAGCACGGCTGGCAGGCCACTATTTGGGGCAACTTTCGAAATGACGAAGCCGTCCTGCGCTGGGCCGGCGTCGACGACGAAGAACTCTTTTGTTCACTTCTGATCGGCCACGGCGACGAGAGCGACGTCACGTCGAAGTCACTCGAGCGCGACGTACCTTCTCGTCGCGAGCGCGTGCGACGCCTGAAACCTTAAACGCCCGTCGACGCGGCTAACGCCGTGAGGTACTCAACCAAGGTGCGAGCCGTAAAAGCCGTCGCGCCCTTTGTCTGGTAGCCCCGCGCGGCTTCGGCCCGCCCCGGACCCGCGATGTCGAGATGCGCCCACGAGCGGCCGTTGGTGAAGCGACGAAGTAACAGCGCGGCGGTGATGGAGCCGGCCCGAGGGGGTTTGCCGATGTTCTTCATGTCCGCGACATCTGATTCAATGTGGGACTCATAACTGTCCACGAGTGGCATACGCCACAGCGCTTCGCCGCTTCTGGCACTGGCCGCTGCGAGCAATGACGCGAGTTCATCCGTCGAGGCGTACATCGCGCCCACCTCATCACCGAGGGCAACATTCTGCGCACCGGTCAACGTCGCGACGTCGATGATGGTATCGGCGTTCGTCTCTACGGCGAGGCTGAGGCCGTCGGCCAAGATCAGTCGACCCTCGGCGTCGGTGTTGAGCACCTCAATGGTCATGCCGTTACGAATCGTGAGCACGTCTCCGGGCTTGGTGGCTCTGTCGCCGAGCAGATTCTCCGTCAGGGGAGCAATGGCGGTCACCTTGACGTTGAGCGCCAATCGGCTCGCCATGGAAAGCACGGACATGACAATCGCGGCGCCCGACATGTCGGTCTTCATCGTCATCATGCCCTCGCCGGACTTAATGGACAGTCCTCCCGAGTCAAAGGTCACGCCCTTACCGACGAGCGCGACGTGCGGTAGTTCGGTGCCCGGAGCGGGGTCGTAGGTCGCGTACACCAGTCGCGTTGGCTGGGCGGAACCTTGTCCCACGCCGAGTAGTCCACCGAGACGCTCCTCTTTAATCTTGGACTCAGTCCAAATATCCACCTTGACGTGCGCGTCCTTTTCGAGACGCTCATTGATGGCCCTGGCGAGCTCCTTGGGCGGAAGAAAGCCGGCCGGCGAGTCGATGAGAAACTTCGCCCAGTTGACCGCGCTCGCGATCGTGACCCCGCGCTCGACACCTTTAGTGATGTCGTCGTGTACCGACACCGACGGTAGCGGCACGCCCAAAGGCACGACGTCGAGCGTGGCGTCACCGACGCTGTTCTTAAAGTTGTACGAGGAGATCAGCGCTCCCTCAACGAGTGCTTGGGCCGCTTGAGCAGGGTCGCTCAACTCGTCGGTGGCCAAGAGAACCGCGATGGAACCTTCGCCCGCGGCACGAAGCGCCCCGGCCCCCAAGAGTCGAAAGTTCTGAACGATCGAGATGTCTGAGCCGAGAGAGAGAAAAGCGACGTTGGGTCCCGACATCGATCGCAACACGACGTAACTACCGGCCTCGTCCTTGAGGCCTTGTTGCTTGCACCACTCTTTGCTCAACGTTCGCGGAATCTCCACGCCCGCGAGACTGGCCGGTATCGCGTCGCTCACGATCCCAACGTCGTCGTTGAAGATCACCACGACGCCAATGGTCGTCTGGGCGAGCGCTTCCTTCAATGACGTGATACGAGCAGTACGAGCCATGGAGTGCCTTTGTTAGTCGTGAATGCGAGAGGTTCGATGCTGTGGTCCTTCGGCCCAGCGAGCCATCGTCCACACGAGGTCGCTCAGTCGATTGAGGTAAGGATTGACGAGCGAGTCTTCTAGAGGGTAACCCACGGCGATTCGTTCCGCGCGACGAATGACCGTGCGCGCGACGTCGAGCGCGGCGGACAGCTGAGTCTCCCCGGGCACGACGAACTCTTTGGGCATCTCGATCTCAGAGGAGAGTGCGTCGATCTCGCTCTCGAGACGGTCAATCATGCCTTGGGAGACCAGCGACTTCTCCGTCACAAGTTTGTGCCGATTCGTGGGCAGCGTCGCAACCTCGGCCATCAGCACCCAGAGATCACGTTCGATCACGATGAGGAGCTCGTTCAAGCGTGATCCCGCGTCGCTAAGTGAACGAGACCATCCGAGCACGGCCTGCGCTTCGTCGACCGCACCGTTTACTTCAATGGGCTCAGAACTCTTCTCAACGCGGCCACCAAAGTAGAGACCCGTGGTGCCGTCGTCACCGCCGCGCGTGTAAATCTTCACGTCGTCAGCGTAGTGAACGACAGCATCACCAGTAACCTGAAGTACCAATGGAGCCCACCCTTCGTCCGCCCTTTGCTCGTCCGAGTTCCGACGACCCCTATCTAAAGGCCCTAGCCCAGAGAGTGCTTATCTACGACGGCGCGACGGGCACCAATCTCCAACTCCAACAGCTCAGCGCCGACGACTTTGGCGGCGCCTCCTTTGAGGGCTGTAACGAGGTTCTCTCCGTCACCAAACCCGACGCCCTTGAGTCGCTGCATCGATCGTTCCTCGACGTGGGCGTGGACGCCATCGAGACGGACTCCTTTGGGACGTTTTCAGTAGTCCTGAACGAATACGGCATCGGCGAGCGCACCCACGAACTCGCTCTCGCCTCCGCCCAGATTGCCCGGCGCGTCGCCGACAGCTACGCGAGTGCCAATGAACCAAAGTTCGTCGCCGGCTCCATGGGTCCGGGCACGAAGTTCCCGACGCTCGGCCAGATCACCTACGACGCTCTCTCCGCGAGCTACGAAGAGTTGGCGTACGGACTCTTAGAGGGCGGCGTGGATCTCTTGCTCATCGAGACGATGTTCGACCTCCTCTCGGGCAAGGCCGCCATCGCCGCCTGTCATCGAGCGATGGCTCGTCACGGTCGCGTCGTACCAATCCAAGTGCAAGTAACGATTGAACTCACGGGTCGCATGTTGCCCGGCACGGAAATTGGTGCGGCCATCACGGCGCTGTCACCCCTGGGTATCGACGTCATTGGACTCAACTGCGCTATCGGACCCGTGGAGATGTACGAACCACTTCGCACGCTCTCGGACAACGCGTCGCTCGCGCTCTCGTGTATGCCTAACGCGGGACTGCCGAGCGTGGTCGATGGCAAAATGTTCTACGACCTGACGCCCGACGCGCTCGCCGAACACCTCGCCAAGTTCGTCACCGAGTACGGCGTCCAGGTGATCGGCGGGTGCTGTGGCACGACGCCGGAGCATCTCGCACGCGTCATCGAAACCGTTCGACCACTCAGCGCCGCCAAGCGATCGCCCGTCGTCGATCACGGCGTCGCGTCGATCTACGCGCCCGTCAGCTATCAACAAGACCGATCGGTCCTGCTCATTGGTGAGCGGACGAACGCGAATGGCTCGAAGAAGTTCCGCGACGCCATGCTCGAGGGCGACTGGGACTCGTGCGTCGAGATCGGACGCGAGCAGATCAAGGAAGGCGCACACATCCTGGATGTCTGCGTTGACTACACCGGCGCCGACGGCGTGAGTGACATGAACGAACTCATGAGTCGTCTCGCGACACAATCATCGGTGCCCGTGATGATCGACACCACCGAAGCGCCCGTCGCTCGTCAAGCGCTCACGTGGCTCGGTGGGAAACCTCTCCTCAACTCCGTCAACCTCGAAGAAGGAGACGCTCCCGGTACTCGTCTGGACAGCTTTCTGTCACTGGCGGCCGAATTCGGTGCGGCGATCGTGGCGACGTGCATCGACGAAGAGGGCCAGGCGCGAACGGCCGAGTGGAAGGTGCGTGCCGCCAAGGCCATAACGGAGCTCGCGGTAACGCGCTACGGACTCGATCACCACGACATCTTCATTGATACCTTGGCGCTCCCGCTCTCGACGGGCATGATTGACTCACGTCGTGACGGCATTGAGACGCTCGAGGCGATCGCTCGGATCAAAGCCGAGATGCCCGGCGTGCGAACGATCCTCGGACTCTCGAATATTTCCTTCGGTCTTAATCCCGCAGCTCGTCAGGTGCTGAACAGCGTCTTTCTTCACGAAGCGGCCGAGGCCGGGCTCGACGCCGCCATTGTCCACGCGTCCAAGATTCTCCCTTTGCACCGAATCGATGACGAAGCGCGTCAGGTCTGTCTCGACCTGATTTACGACCGCCGACGCGACGACTACGACCCGCTGAGTGAGTTACTGCGTCTCTTTGAGGGCGTGAAGACTTCCGACGACTCGGGGCCGTCGCTGGACGACCTACCCCTCAACGAACGATTGAAGCGCCGCATAATCGACGGCGCCCGTGTGGGTCTGGAGAACGATCTCGACGCGGCAATGGCCGAAGGCGCCAAGCCCCTCGACATCGTGAACGACATCCTCTTAGACGGTATGCGCGTCGTTGGCGACCTCTTCGCCAGTGGCGAAATGCAACTTCCTTTTGTGTTACAGAGCGCGGAAACCATGAAGTCGGCCGTGTCGTTCCTCGAACCATTGATGGAGAAGAACGATCAAGGTGGACGAGGACGGGTCGTACTCGCTACCGTCAAGGGCGACGTGCACGACATCGGTAAGAACCTCGTGGACATTATCTTGACCAATAACGGCTACGAGGTCATCAACCTCGGCATCAAAGTCGGCGTGAACGAGATGCTGAGCGCCGTGGAAGAACACAAGGCCGACGCACTGGGCATGAGTGGACTTTTGGTCAAGTCCACTCTCATCATGCGCGAGAACCTCGAGATTATGAATGAGCGATCCATGTCCGAAGTTCCGGTGTTGCTCGGCGGTGCGGCCCTTACGCGCACGTACGTTGAGCGCGACTTGCGCGAGGTCTACGCCGGTCGACTCTTTTATGGCAAAGACGCCTTCGAAGGACTGAGAGTACTCGACCAGCTCGGTGATATTCGACGGGGCGGCCCTGACGACCCGAACTTTGGGCGCGAGCTTTCGAAGAAGAACGTGCAGCGCCGGTTCCGCGACCCCTCACCAGAGCCCGATCTCACGTTGCCCCGTCGAAGTCCCGATGTGGAAGAGGACAATCCCCTCTTCACCCCGCCCTTCATCGGTAGTCGCGTGGCGAAGGGTATGTCGATTGACGAGATCAGTGAGTTTTTGAACCTCACCGCTCTGTTTCGCAATCAATGGGGCTTTCGGCCCGAGAACGGCGAGGATGACGCGACGTTCAAAGTGCGCGTCAGCGCAACACTGCGCGAGCAGTTAAGCATCGCCATCGAGGAGGACCTCCTCGTCCCCCAGGTCGTGTGGGGACACTTTCCTGCGGCCGCTGACGGAAACGACCTCGTCGTCTATAGCGATGAATCGCGCGAACGTGAAGCCACTCGATTCCACTTCCCTCGGCAAAAAGACGCACCGAACCTCTGCATCGCCGACTTCTTTCGATCCAACGAAAGCCCTGAACTCGACTATGCCAGCTTCATGCTCGTTACCATGGGCAGTCGCATCTCCGAGCGCGCCCACCAGCTCTTCTCAGAGAACCGCTACACCGACTACCTCATGCTCCACGGACTGGGTGTCGAAATGGCCGAAGCACTAGCGGAACTTTGGCATAAGCGCATCCGCGAAGAGTTGGGCTTCGTGCAGGAAGACGGACCAACCCTGACCGGGCTGTTTCGCCAGCAGTACCGCGGCGGACGCTACTCCTGGGGCTACCCCGCGTGCCCAGACTTAACGGACAACGCCAAGGTCGCCACCCTCCTCGAATCAGAGCGCATCGGTGTTTCGGTGTCGGAAGGTTTTCAACTGCACCCCGAGCAGACCACGGACGCCATCGTCTGCCACCACCCCAAGGCCAAGTACTTCGTCGCCTAGGAGTAGTTACCTAGGCGTCGCTTCAGTGGCGTAGTGCTGGTGCGGTGACCGGTGTTGCTTCGCCGAGCGCTTCACGCGCGTGGTAACTCGATCGCGTGAGTGGCGACGACTGCACGTGACGTAGCCCCAGACGACGACCGCGCTCGGCGAGGTCGTCGAACTCTGCCGGCTCCCAAAAGCGCGCAACCGGTAAGTGTCGCGCGGTAGGACGAAGGTACTGACCAATGGTGACAATCTGCACACCTACCGCCGCGAGATCAGCCATCGCTTCTTCGACTTCGTCAACGGTCTCACCGAGACCGACCATCATTCCCGACTTCGTCGTGAGTCCCGCGCGCGCACTTCGCGCGAGCACCGTGAGCGAGCGAAGATAACCGGCGCTCGGACGTACGGCGCGCTGGAGTCTCGCCACCGTCTCAATATTGTGATTCATCACGTCGGGTCGCGCGTCGATAATCAGTTGCAGGGCGTCGGGGTCGCCCCTTAAGTCGCTCGTCAAAACCTCGACGTTGGTACCGGGCGATCGCTGGCGAATCGCGCGGACGCTTAAGGCGATGGCGCCCGCGCCCCCGTCATCGAGGTCGTCGCGGGCCACGCAGGTAATCACGGCGTGCGCCAAGTTGAGTCGAACGACGGCCTCGGCGACACGCTCCGGCTCGGTGGGATCAAGGGGCAAGGGCTTACTCGTGTCGACAAGGCAGAAACCACACGCCCTCGTGCAACGCTCACCGTTCACCATGAACGTCGCGGTACCGGCGGACCAGCACTCAAAGATATTCGGACAGCCCGCTTCTTCGCAGACGGTCACGAGCCGTAAGTCCTCGGTCAGTTTGCGGAGTGACTGAAACTCGCTACCCATGTGCGCTTCGATACGCAGCCACTCAGGTTTGCGCGTGTTGATGGAAAGGCCCGCGTCTGGATCGACACCGGCCTTTCTGAGCCGTCGCATAAGGGGACGCTCGTTCGACAGCGTCGCCTCACTGCGATCAACGCGAGCGATCCGTGCGTTGCCACCGAGCACCCTTTCTAACTCTTCACCCAGGATTGTCTCAACGTCGAGCGTCGTAATAGAGAGTCCGAGCGACTGGAGTGACGCGACGGGCTTATCGGGAATGCCGCAGGGAACGATGGCCTTAAATCCTTCGAGGTCGATTTCGACGTTGAGCGCCACGCCGTGCAAGGTCCGCCGCTGGCCCGCTTCGTTACGTTCGGTCCGCACGCCCACGGCGGCGATCTTCTTGGGGACACCCTGGGTATCCGCCCAGACACCGGGGTAGCCCTCGAGACGGTCAACGACACCGAGCCGCCCGTCGGAATCAGAACGGCGCACGGTCGCGATCACCGCGTCTTCGAGTCGGTGGACGTGCGCTTTGCCGGCGGCCGGATCGTCGTCCACGTTCACGATGGCCCAGGCAACGACTTGGCCGGGCGCGTGATAGGTAACGTCACCGCCGCGATCGGCGTCAACGACCACCGCGTTTAACAGTGAGGGATCGATGAGGAAGTTCTCCTCCAGCGTTCGAACGCCTTTGGTGTAGGTCGGAGGATGCTCGAACAACAACACGTAGTCATCGCTCGCTTGAAGGAGTGCGCGCTGAAAGTCATTCGCTTCAGCGAAGGAGACCCGCCCCAGGTGACGTCGTCGGAGCATCTATCGCTCGCTCTCGAGATCCATTCCAGCGAGCAGCTCGGCCACCCGTTCAAGGTAGCTCGCCGCGCCTACGGGCTCACAGACTCGGTGGTCGAAAGAGAGTCCCAGCACCACGCGCCGGCCAACGTCGACCGTCGTGGCACCGTCTCTCACGGTGACGACGGGCGCGAGCCGTACGGCGCCCATCGAGAGTATTGCCACCTCAGGTTGGATGATGATCGGCGCCGTCCACAGCGTGTGTTCACTCGGTGAGCCCGCAATGGTGAACGTTCCGCCCATTAAATCATCCGTCGTCAACTGGCGCGACGCGACGCGTTCGTCGAGTTCATTCACTCGGCGCGCTAAAGCCCGTAACGTCAGGCCCGCCGCCGCGTGGACCACCGGCACCAGCATCCCGTCGTCGGCCACCGCGCGCACGACACCCAGATTCACGGTGCGGTGAAGCGTGAACTCGTCACCCGCGTAGGTGGCGTTAAGGAACTCAAACTCGGCGAGCGCGCGAACAGCCGCCAAACTGACGACCATCTCGTCACTAATCGACACACCGTCACGAGTGACGCGTCCGAGCGCTTCGAGCTCGTCAAAGATCGCGCCGTCGACTTCGATAGCGACGAATCCGTGCGGCGTGTTTTGACTGGAGACCGACATGTGCTGGCCCATGCGTCGGCGCCCGTTACTAAGGGGAACAACGATCTCTTCCGTTGGACCCTGCGCCACGGCGCGCTCCGCGTCGCGACGCGTTATTGCCCCGCCGGGACCGGTGCCTTGAAGTGTCGATGGTTCTACGCCACCGTCAGAGAGGATTCGCCGCACGACGGGCGAGACGACGACACCATTCGCCGTAACCACTGGCGAGGGCGCTGGCGCTGGGACACTTAGCGGCGTTGGCGGCGTTGGCGGCGTTGGCGAAACCGGTGCCGTCAGCGCTTCGCTGATCTCCGGCGCCGACAGAACTGCGGCCGAGGCTGAGTCGTCGATAACTGCTACACGAGAACCGGTCTGGACGGTGTCACCTTCGTGGGCGAGAATCTCGGTGAGGACACCTGCCGCCGGGGACGGCATCTCGGAGTCGACCTTGTCCGTGGAAACCTCAAAAAGCGGTTCGTCGCGCGCGACCGCGTCGCCGACCTTTTTGAACCACTGCGTGATGATTCCCTCGGTGACCGACTCACCCAAACTCGGGAGCGTGACGTCAGCCAACGTGAAGACCTCTTCCGGCCAACGCGAGCAGCGTTTCGCCAAAGGTCTCGGATAGCGAAGGGTGCGGCTGAATGAGAGCGGCGGCCTCTTCGGCGGTCGCCTCCCAGTTCACGGCGAAGTAGCCAGCGCCGAGTTGTTCGGTGACCCACGGGCCGGCCATGTGGACACCGAGAATCTGGCCAGCCGTGCCGTCAGCGCGCTTCTCGGCGATGACTTTGACAACACCTTCAGTGTCCCCAATGATCTGCGCCCGACTGTTACCGCCAAAGGGGTCCTTCTTCACGACCACGTCGTAGCCCTTCTCCTTGGCCGACGCTTCGGTGAGACCACAGAACGCCACTTCGGGATTGGAGTAGATGGCCCAGGGAACTCGGTCGTAGTCGACCGGTACCACGAACTCACCGAGTATCGACTTAATAGCGACAATCGCCTCGGCGAAACCGACGTGCGCGAGTTGGGGCGAATTGGCCACCACGTCACCCACCGCGAAAACGTTGGGGTTGCCGGTTCGCTGATAGCTGTCGGCGACAACGAAGCCCCGCTCGTCGAGTTGAACTTTCGTGTCGTCACCTAACAGGCCCTCGGTGCGCGGACGACGTCCAACGGACATCACCACCATGTCCGTGACGACGGACTCTTCGCCCTCCATCGCAATCGTGGTAGCACCATTCTTTGGCGCGTGGCCCGTGATCTTGACGCCGACGCGTATCTCAATGCCGCGCTTTTTAAACGAGCGCTGCACCACACTGGCGACTTCGCTGTCACAGCCCGCCAAGATGGAGGGCAGTCCCTCAAGAATGGTGACCTTAGTTCCCATGTCCGCGAGGAGTGACGCGAACTCACAGCCGATCGCGCCACCGCCAATGACGGTCGCCGTTGCCGGCAGTTCGCTGAGATCAAGAAACTCATCCGAGGTGACGACGATCTTTCCGTCGACATCAAAACCGGGCAACGTACGCGGCACCGAACCGGCGGCGAGAATGACGTTGGTACCCTTGGCAATGACGCCGGTGTCCGCGCCCTCAGAGATTGTGACGCTCAGGTCACTTTGTAGCTGACCGGTGCCTTCGAAGATAGTCACCTTTCGCCCCTTCAATAGCCCCGAGAGGCCCTTGTAGAGTCGATCGACTATCTCATTCTTGCGAGCCTGGCTGACCGCAAAGTCCACCGACACGCCGGTATGGCTAATGCCAAAGTTCGAAGAGTGTTCAACCGTTCGACGAACGTGCGCGGTTTCGAGGAACTCCTTAGCGGGCACGCAGCCGCGGTGCAGGCAAGTGCCACCGACCTTGTCGCGTTCGATAATGGCGATGTTGAGACCGGCGGAGGCGCCGTAGAGGGCCGCGGCGTAACCACCAGGTCCTCCTCCGATTACGACGACATCGAACTGCTGGACCTCGTTAACCACAACTTTCCCTTCGGTAGAACAGCGACATCCCCCGGAGGAAATCCTAATGTTTTTGTGCTTTAGCTAGGACACGACTAGGAATGCTGGCCGCGCTGCACGTCCGCGGCCCGGGTAGCGAGTTCGTCCACGAAGTCATTCATTCGATCACCCGAATGACCTTTCACTTTCGAGAACGTCACCTCGCGCCCACTCTCGAGGGCCAAAGGCAACAACGCCTCCCAGAGATCACGGTTCGCCACCGGTTCGCCCTTGGAGTTCTTCCAGCCTCGCCGCCGCCAACCCACGTACCACGCATCGTGAAAACATTTCACCACGTAGTTCGAATCACTCACGATCTCGATCGGACCATCTGGATGATCCCTCAGAGCCTCGATCACCGCGAGCACTTCCATTCGCTGATTCGTGGTGTGCGCCGCCGCGCCGCTCGCGTACTCGTCAGTTCCGCTCGCCCACGCCCAGCCACCCGGTCCAGGGTTACCGCGGCAGGCGCCGTCGGTATGAATTCGATTCATATGATCCGAGTGATCCAAGCGTCGGGGTCATTGGTAAATCTCGTCACCGACTCGGGAAGATCGCCGCGAAGTACTTGACCCAACGTCACGTGTTCGAGCACTTCGCGAAGCGCACCTCGCACCGCCACCCACACGTCGCCTAGGTGCGTGGCTTCGCCTTCGTACTCGAGCGTCTCTGGACGCATGCCCCTCACGCCGGCCATCGGTCCACTGACCACGCGCAGAATGTCGGCGATCGTGATCTGATCGGGGTCTCGAGCCAACTTGAAGCCGCCTTCGGGGCCGCGTTGACTCGTCACTAGTCCCCCGCGACGAAGGTCCGAGAGGATGGCACCGAGGAATTTGGCCGGTAGGGCCTGCTCGTGGGCGAGGTGGTCGGCGCTCACTGAGACGTCGCTCGCCGCCAGGGTCAAGAGCGCACGAATGGCGTACTCGGCTTTGGCGGGAATCTGCATAGTCCTATTCTGCACCACCTCGTTGCGGCGACGGGACACAAGTCGAGAACTTCTAGAGTGGGCGACGTGTTCGACCTCTCTACGCGACGTCTCTACCTCTGTGTTCCCGCACGTGACGATATGGCCGATTTTCTGCCGGCGGTGCTGCGAGGAGGTGTCGACGTGGTCCAACTGCGAGAAAAGCACGCGCCAGCGTCGCGCCAGCTCAACCTGGCCCGTCTTATGCTGCCGATCTGTCACGAATTTAACGTGCCCTTTGTCATGAACGACTCACCCGAGCTCGCCCTCGACGCCGGTGCCGACGGGGTGCACGTCGGCCAAGACGACGTCAGTGTCGAACACTGTCGAGAGATCCTTGGCGAGGGGGCCATCGTCGGGCTCTCCACGCACTCGACTGCCGAGTTCGACGAAGCGATGAGACGCGACGTTACGTACCTCAGCGCCGGTCCGATCGTGCCCACCCCCACCAAACTCGGACGCGAGGGCACGGGCGTTGACTACGCGGTGGAAAGCCAAGCCCGCAGCTCCGTCCCGGTCTTTGTGACAGGAGGCGTCAACGCGAACAACGTCGCCGATCTCGTGAAAGTCGGCTTACGTCACTTCGTGGTGGTGCGCGCGCTCACCGAGGCAACGAATCCCGAAGAAGTGGCGAAAGACATTCGCCGCGCACTAGATGAAACACTCTCAACGATGACGATCGAGCCAACCTAACAAGGTCGCCACCATGCGCGGGTCGGCGCGTAGCTGGTGTCCAGCTCCTTGAATGAGACGAAGCTCGGCTCGTCCATCGGCCGCCGCGAGTAAGTCGCGCGCGTCAGAAGCCGGTACTTCAACGTCGTCGGTTCCGTGGCCGATCAAGAGTCGACGGGGTGGCAGGGTGGCAATCGCGCCCATCGGATCGATCGCGAGCAGGTCCCTATAGAGATCGTCCGGGGCCAGCAGATCCTTCTCGTCGCCCACGACACCCGCAACCTGCACCGCGTGGTGTATCTCCTTCGCCGAACCAGCCCACGCGGCTAAGTGCGCGGGTGAGGCGAAGGTCGCCACGCCGCGAACGCGGTCGTCGTTGGCCGCCGCAGCGAGTGCGAGGGAACCGCCAAAACCAAAGCCGGCGAGCGAGATTCTCTGTTCTCCCTCGGTGACGCGCTCGAGAATCACACCGAGGTCGGCGCGCCACTGAGATGCAGAAAACGTGCCGGTGCTGCCGCCCACGCCGCTGAGTGTTCCCGTCGCAACTTTCCAACCCGACTCATTAGCGACGTGTTCAGCGAGCTCGGGCAACAGTCCCGCCGCCTGACGTCCCATGCCAACGAGACGCGGAAGTCCGTGCACGATGACGAGGACGTGACCGACCACGGGTCGAGCGTTGGAAGTGCAAATTCGTAGATCGAGCAGCGAACTGCCGCTTTGGAGTTGCTCGTGAGCGAGCATGAAGACTAGATGCCTAGACGCTGCGCCAGAAGTTCTCGGTGATACGCCGGGTCACCCAGGAACAGTTCCGAACTCTTCGCGCGCTTGAAGTAGAGGTGCGCGGGGTGTTCCCACGTAAAGCCGATGCCGCCGTGAATCTGAATATTCTCCGCGGCGCAGTGAAAGTAGGCCTCAGAACAGAACGACTTTGCGAGGCTGGCCGCGATGGGCAATTCGTCACTGAGCTCCTGAGCGGACCAGGCCGCGTAGTACGCCGCTGATTTCGCCGACTCCACGTCGAGCAACATATCGGCACACTTGTGCTTGATGGCCTGGAATGAGCCGATGGGACGTCCGAACTGCACGCGAGTCTTCGCGTACTCAACCGACGCGTCCAGGACACGCTGCGCGCCACCAACCTGTTCGGCCGCTAGTGCCGCTGCGGCCACCTGCAGCGTGGCGTCGAGGCCCGCCAGCGCGCCGCCCTCTTCACCCACGAGTTTGGCGATCGTGCCCTTGAACTCGAGACGGCTCTGTTTGCGGGTCTGATCCATTGTCGAGAGCGACTCACGCGTTAGACCCTTCGCGTCACCGGCGACGGCGAAGAGCGAGAGGCCCTTGGCGGTCATTGCGGGGACCAAGATCAGGTTCGCGGTCGAGCCGTCGGTGACGTAGCTGCGAATACCGTCGAGCACGAAGCCTTCACCCGATCTAGTGGCCGTCGTCGACGTAGTACTGAGGTCCCACCCTCCGGCGTCGTCAGTTAACGCAACAGTAGCGATCGTCTCGCCCGAGGCAATGCCCGGTAGGTACGCCGACTTGTCGGCGTCGTTGCCCACGAAGAGCAGCGCGTTCGCGGCCAGCGCCACCGTCGAAAAGTAGGGTGAACACAACAGCGCGGCGCCCATCTCTTCGAAGACCACGTAGAGCTCGACCGGGCCAAAGCCCTGCCCTCCGAACTCCTCGGGAATGCCCAGACCCTGAAGGGCGAGTTCGTTCGCCATCTGGGCCCAGACCGCTGGGTCGTAGCCCTCGGGGGTCGCCATCAGGCGGCGAACTTCGCTTTCGGGTGACTTCTCTTCTAGGAAGCGCCGAACCATTTTGCGAAGCTCATCTTGTTCTTCGCTAAAGCCAAAGTTCATTACGAGACCTCATCTTCTCCGGCGCTCTGCGCGCCAAGGTCGAGATTAGTCAATCTGGACGGGGAGCATTTTCGTGCCATTCTAGGGACGTGGACAACGTCGAACTCGTCTGGTCAGACGCCAGCGCTGAAGTGCACCGCTTCGTCGTGGGGCCCGTCGAGAACAACGTCTACGTCGTGCGCTGTAAGCGCACGGGCGAGGCCACGCTGCTCGACGCGGCCAACGAACACGACCGATTACTGAGGGTGGCGACACGACTGGGCGTCACTTCAGTACTCGAAACACACGGGCACTGGGACCACATCGGCGCCGTCGAGCAAGTCCGCGAGGCGGGTATCGACGTGTGGGTGCGTCAAGAAGACGCCGGCATGTTACCGAGTTACGACCATCTCCTAGAGGACGACACCGAGCACTCCATTGGTGACCTGCGTCTTCGTACCGTGCACACGCCCGGTCACACGCCCGGCAGTATCTGCTTCTCGCTCGTGGACACGCCCATGCTCTTCACCGGCGACACCCTCTTTCCGGGCGGTCCCGGCAACACCGCGTCGGACATCGGCGATTTCTCGACGATTATCACTTCTATCGAAGACCGACTCTTTCGCACGTTCGACGCCGACACGACCATTTGGCCGGGCCACGGCGCACCGTCAACGATTGGCGACGAGCGTCCTCACCTCGATGAGTGGGTGCGGCGCGGCTGGTAGTTAAAAGTAGTGATTTCCCGCTTCGCCAGTAGGCTCACTGCGTGCCAAAACCACTCTTAGAGCTACGAAATCTCCACGCGGAGGCCGAAGGCGCCCCGATTCTTCGTGGCGTTGACCTCTTGGTGAACGAGGGCGAAGTCCACGCCCTCATGGGCCCCAACGGCGCGGGTAAGTCCACGATGGCGAGCGTCATTATGGGTCACCCCGGTTACACCGTGACCGGCGGCGAGATTCTGCTCCACGGAGAGAACATCGGCGCCTGGACACCCGACCAACGCGCGCGGGCTGGCATCTTTCTCGCCTTCCAGTACCCCGAAGCGATCAGTGGCGTCTCGGTCATTCAGTTTCTGCGTCAAGCCATCGCCGCGCGTAAGGGCCTCGAGGAGTTGAGCGTGCTCGAGGTCCGCCTCGATCTCGCCGAGTGGATGGACCGTCTCGGTATCGACAGCGCCTTCGCCGAGCGACACCTCAACGACGGCTTTTCGGGCGGTGAGCGAAAGCGCAACGAGGTCCTGCAGATGGCGCTCCTCGAACCAGTACTGGCCCTACTTGACGAGACCGACTCGGGACTCGACATCGACGCACTACGCGTGGTCGCCAAGGGCGTCAGCACCGTGCGTGAACAACACCCCACGATGGGTGCCGTCGTGGTGACGCACTACGTCAAACTCCTCGACGAGATTCAACCCGACTACGTGCACGTCCTCGTAGACGGTCAAATTGTCCACTCGGGCGGCCCCGAGCTCGCCACGGAGATCGACCACGACGGCTACGACGCGTGGCGACCGGTCAGCGCGTGACCAGCTTTAGCGCCAGTCGGGTTCGCGCGGACATTCCCTTACTCGCGCGCGTCGTGAACGGGCGAACCATTACCTACCTCGACTCCGGCGCCAGCTCGCTCCAGCCCCGCGCCGTCATTGGCGCGATGAGCCGCTACTACGAACTGCGCCACGCCAATGTCCACCGCGGCGTCTACCAGACCGCCAACGAAGCGACCGAGGCCTACGAAGGTTCTCGCGCCGCCGTTGCTCGCTTCATCAACGCCCCCGGCGGTGCGGAGGAAGTGGTCTTCACCAAGAACACCACCGAGTCCCTCAATCTGCTCGCGAAGTCGTGGGGTGCGGCCAATCTCCAAGCTGGCGACGTGGTGTTGCTCTCGGAAATGGAGCACCACGCCAACATCGTCCCGTGGTTTCAACTAAGAGACACCACGGGCATCGAAGTCCGCTTCATTCCGGTCACCGACGACTTTCGCCTCGATCTCACGAATCTCGATGAGTTGTTGAAGGGCGTAAAACTCCTCTCGGTTACGAGCATGTCAAACGTGCTCGGAACGAAGAATCCAATAAAGGCCGTTGCCCAGGCGGCGCACGCCGTTGGCGCGCTCGTCGCGGTCGACGCCGCCCAGTCCATAGTGCACGAACTAACCGACGTCACCGATCTCGATATTGACTTCATGGCCTTTTCTGGCCACAAGATGCTCGGACCCACGGGTATTGGCGTGTTGTGGACCCGTCAACGTGTTTTGGACACGATGCCGCCATTTCTGGGCGGTGGCGGCATGATCGCCGACGTACGCGTCGACGGCTTCACCCCGGCCAAGGGCGTCGCCCGCTTCGAGGCCGGTACGCCGCCTATCGCCGAGGCGGTGGGACTCTTCGCCGCGGTGCGCTACCTCGAAGGACTGGGCATGGAGAACGTGGCCGCACACGACGAAGAACTCACCGGCGATGCGTTGACTCGTTTGGAGTCGACGTTTGATGGACGGGTTCGAGTCATTGGACCAAGCAACACCAATCGCGGCGGCGTCATCAGTCTCGACGTTCAAGGCGTGCACCCCCACGACGTCGCCCAGGTGCTCGATCAGTTCGGCGTCTGCGTGCGACCCGGGCACCACTGCGCGAAGCCGCTCATGAAGCGGTTCAATCTCTCAGCGACCGCGAGAGCGTCCTTTGGCCCGTACTCGATGACCAAGGACACCGACGTACTCCTCGAGGCGCTCGAATCAGCCCTCAAAATGTTCGGCTAAACAATGGCCAACCTCGAAGACCTCTACCGCGAAATCATCCTCGATCACTACCGTTCACCGCGTAATCGAGGGGAACTACCTACTCCCCCGGCGCACAAGGTCGAAGGATTCAATCCGCTCTGCGGTGATGAAGTGACGGTCTATCTCGACGTTGAGGACGGGGTCTTGAAAGACATCAAGATGACCGGCCACGGTTGTTCGATTTCTCAGTCCTCGTCGTCGCTTATGGGTTCCGCCGTCAAGGGCAAACCAATCGAGCAGGTCCAAGCAACTATCGACACGTTTAAGCAACTCATGACGGCCCATGAGACCACGCTGTCCAAAGACACCGAACACGATGACGAAGTTGATCTGCGCACTTTGGGCGAGCTCGCTGCCTTACAGGGCGTCGTGAAATTTCCCGTTCGCATCAAGTGCGCGGTGTTGGCGTGGAACACGCTGCGTCAGGGCCTCGAAGAGATCGCTGACTAGCTCGGCGTACAGGGCGTCGGATCGAAGACCGGCTGGGCCAATGTTGGATTCAGCGTGGTCGTCGAAGTCGGCGTAGTCGTCGTACTCTTCTTCTTACTCGCCAGCGTCGTTGTTGTTGATACCGTTGACGTCGTCGTGGTGACCACGGGCGGCGGCAGCGACTGTAGGGCTGAATTTGGCGGCGGGTCCGCTGGCGCGGTGAGGCCACTACCGAAGATATTCACGAGCATCTGCTGCGCCGCGGGCTGTTGAACGAAGAGCACGTCGCCGAGCGTTCCGACGTTGTTCACTGCGTAGTTCGGCAACGTCCAGGTCTGAATGGCGTTGGTGTTAATGGAGTGAAAGCGCACCGCTAGACCCACCAGTTCACGCAGGCTGAAGTTACTGTCCAAGCTGATGCCTTGGGGCAGCGCCGAGAGAAACGAGTTCAGCGTCAAGGGATTGTAAAGTTTTTTGGCTCCATCCACCATTGCTCGAAGAAAAGCATCCTGACGAATAATTCGCCCAAAGTCACTCGAACCGTCGTACTGCCACCCAAGATTCACTAACTGGCTGTAGGTGTCCGTAAGGTGCGGAAACACCTTGGCGCCGCTGGTGTTGTAGTAAAAGTGGCGGCTTCTCGAGAGCGCTAGGACTTGAAAGCCCTGCACGAGTTGACAGCCGGGATGCAGTATACGAAGACCAGATTCAGGGTCCCACGAGGGATAGCGGAAATCGAGGTAGACGCCGCCGAGCGCGTCCGCGGCGTTGATGAGGCCCGCGAAACTCACCACAATTGTCTGATTGATCGTTATGCCAAAGTTCGCCGTGATGGTCTGAGCGAGAAGTGATGGTCCCTTACCAAAGTTAACGTTGATGCGGTTGTACTTGCCGTACAGCGACTGATTGGCTAACAACGTCACCATCGTGTCACGAGGTATTGAAACGATCGAGATTGTCCCGGCATTGGGGTCAACGTGAACGATCTTGACGCTGTCACTACGTTGTCCAGCGACACCGCCCGTGCCCGCACCCGACTGCCTGGCCACGAGTCCCGTCAGACCCGCTCGTGAGTCCGATCCGATCATCAGAATGTTGAAGGGCTTGCCCGCTATTGGTTTCGGACCCTCGCCCACCACCGTGATTTTGTGGATTTGATCGAATCGCCAGGTCGCGTAGAAGTACACGCCGCCCACGACGCCGACTATCAGGACTACCACTGCGATGCCCGCTATGGCGAAGTTTCGACCCACTCGACGGCGACGGGTCTTACGGGGTTTGCGGCGCTTGCCCTTCGTACCGCTCTGCTCATCGACGGCGTCGCCGAGCGCCATTAAGCGATGTTGATTAGCTAGGTCCCTCTTTGAAGCTGACCCGCGACCAGATGTTGGCTCGTCAGGAGTGTTGTCACGTCCTCGAGCCATTCGGCAAGGTTACTGGGTCAAGCGGCGTTCTTTAATTCACGATTACGCACCACGGAATACCTCGTATCCTTCGCGTTCCAAGGTGACGGCAAGTTCGGGACCACCGGTTGCGACGACGCGCCCATCGTGCACGACGTGAATCATCGTCGGCGTAAGTTCTAAGAGCAGGCGGCGAAAGTGAGTGATGGCCAACACGCCGCAGTTCCACTCGGTGGTCGCTCCCACAAGACGTTTCGCGACGGCGTCGAGTGCGTCGACGTCGAGCCCCGAGTCGATCTCGTCGAGTACGGCGAACTTAGGACGTAGTACGCCGAGCTGAACCATCTCGGCGCGTTTGCGCTCACCTCCCGAGAGGTCCACGTTGACGAACCGGTCGAGAATCTCCGGGCGTAGTTCAATGCGCGCGGCCTCTTCGAGCATGCGAGCGCGCAGCGTGGCCGGGTCGGCACCTGCGGCCTCGAGGAGATCAAAGGAACGAACACCGGGAATCTCGAAGGGCTGTTGGAGGACCAGCATCAGTCCGTGACGTGCTCGCTCGGTGGGCGTCATCTTCAAGAGTTCGACGTCGTCGATGGTCAGCGAACCGTCAAGTACCCGGTACCCCGGGTGACCGGTCAAAGCGTGCGCCAACGTGGACTTACCAGAGCCGTTCGGCCCCATGATCGCGTGAACTTCGCCCGATTTCATGGTGAGGTTGAAGCCCTTGAGGACCTCTTTGCCTCCAACTTCGACCCGGAGTCCCTCGATCTTTAGTGTCGAGGTCATGGCACGACCACTTCGAGACGTCCGTTGTTTTCCTTGACGTCGTAGTGCTGCACCGGTCGCGTCGCGGGCAGTGAGACCGGCACGCCGTCACTCAGACGGAACATGGCCCCGTGGCGCGCGCACTCAATCTCGGCCGTGTCCACGTCAACCTCACCCTCGGCCAGGCTGAACTCTTCGTGACTGCACCGATCGTTCAAGACGTAGACCGTCTCGTCAATGCGTACGGCCACGAGAACTCGACCACCGACGTGTAGTTGGCGCGGAATCCCCTGCTCGAAGTCGCTCAATGTACCTATGTCGATCATCGTCACGAGGTCACGACCGCGACGTTCGCCAATACTGATGCAATGTCGCTCTCCACCAGTTCGGCCAGTTCGCTCGGCAACGCAGAAAGCATCTCGAAGAAAAAACCTTGAATCAAGAGGCGTTGCGCGTCGTCACGGCTCACGCCGCGAGACTCTAAGTACCAACGCTGCAGTTCATCGAGCGGACCCACGCTCGAAGCGTGGGCGCACATGACGTCGTTTTCCCTGATATCGAGGTTGGGAACGCTGTCGGCGTGCGCCAAGGGCGACAGCAAGAGATTGTGGTTGGTCTGGCGCGCGTCGGTTCGTTTCGCACCCTTTTCAATCTCGATGAGGCCCGTGTAGACCGAACGCGACCGATCGGCCACGGCGCCCTTGGAGAGCAACGTGGACGTCGTTCGAGGCGCGACGTGGTACTGGCGCGTTCGAAAGTCGTGAACCTGATCGCCCGAACCGAGAAACGTCGTACGAAGTTCATTGGACGCACCAGCGCCAAGTAACTCAGCGTCGTTGCGTGAGCGGTCGTAGTGTGCGCCAAGACCCACCACCGCCTGGTGAAGTCGCGCGTCGCGGGCCAAGAGTCCCGTCGTGCGTGCCACGTGCCACGCGGAGGCGTCGAGGCGCTGATAGGTAATCAACTGCAGTGACGCGTTGTCGTCGACTTGGTACTCACTTACCGGAACGACCAGCGCGTCGCCACCACCTTCGAAGTATTCAACGACCGTCACGCTCGCGCCACGTCCAACGACGATCTGGGTTCGTGGAAACGACGCGCCGGCACTGGACTCGTTCAACACCACGATGGGTTGGGCGAGGTTGACGTTCGCGGCGACGCGAATAACGGTGGCCGCTGGCGCGAGCGCGGCGTTCAGCAGTGCAAAGGTGTCACTCTCGTAGCGTTCCAGCAACGACCCTCCGGCTAGGGACTCGTTGGCTTCATCGATCTCGACACTGACACCTTCGACGACCTCGCCCGTACTGACACAGAAGCCGTCGACGACGCGTATTACTAATCCAGCTCGCTGACACAGTTGCGTAGCGAAGGCCGAATCGGGCCTTGACTCAGGAGTACTTGGGACGTGGAATCGCTCGAGGCGCAGGTCACCCAAAGGCGCGTAGCGCCACACTTCGTCACTCGTCGTCGGAAGTCCCACCGACTCAAAGACCGACCACGCCTGACGTCGTGCGGCCGCGTCAGGCCGACCGTCAATATAAGTAGAGGCTGACTCAGCGAAGGTGTTCATAGGGAAGAAGGACTCAGGCAGTGTACCGGTCTCGGGCAACTCCCCTACGGGTGCGACGTAGGCTGAACCTTTGTTCGAAGGGGCGACGTGGACTTTTCATCGGAGGTTCTTACTCTCGAGGCGACGGGCCACGTCGCGACACTATGGCTCGATCGCCCCGAAGCGCGCAACGCCTTAGGTAGTGCGTTATGGCGTGATCTTCCCTTGGCCGCAAAAGCGGTCGCTTCTAACGACGCCATTCGCGTGCTCGTCATCGCCGCGAAGGGCCCGCACTTCACGGTAGGACTCGACCTCAAAGAGTTCGGTGGGGGTTTCATCGCTGGCGCCAGCGACGCGTCCAAAGCCACGGCGAACGCACGAACCTACCAAGCGGTGCGCACCATGCAACAGTCCCTCACGGCAATCGCCGACTTGGAGATTCCCGTCATCGCCGCGGTCCACGGTTACTGCATCGGCGGTGGCGTCGATCTCATCAGTGCGTGTGACATACGACTTTCCGCGGGTAACGCGACGTACTCAATTCGTGAAGCCAAAGTCGCCATCGTCGCCGATCTCGGCACACTTCAACGCTTACCTAAAATCGTCAGCGCCGGTCATATGGCCGAGCTGGCTTACACGGGCAAGGACATCGACGCACGGCGCGCCGCCGAAATCGGACTCGTGAACTCAGTGCACGGACAAGACGCCGACGATGTCGTCGTGGCGGCTCTGGAACTCGCCAATGAGATCGCCGCTAATTCCCCGATCGCCGTACGTGGCACCAAGGCGGTGTTGGCGGCCAACGACGGACATACCATCGCCGAGGGTCTCGAATTTGTTGCTCGGTGGAACACGATGTACTTACAGAGTAACGATCTCAAAGAAGCGATGACCGCGTTCCTTGAACGGCGTACGCCGGTCTTTCGCGGCGACTAACGCTGCCAGAACTTCCAGGCGCGGCGATTCTTCTTCGCTTCTTCTTCGACCTGTCGTCGGCGTTCGTCGATCAATTTTGGCGCCACAGCGTTCACGATGTCGCTGGCTGAATCCAACAATTCGCGACGATGATCTAAGGGGACGTCTGAGGGTGGCGCTTCGACGGGCTTGTCGACGAGAGTGCCGTGCGACCAACCAATGTCCACGTATCGACGCTCGTAAGTAACACAGTTCTCCGGACACGACCACGGCTGGTCCGGGGCGCGACCGAGCACGCAGAATCTCGCAACCTCGCCCGATTTGTAGGTTCGGCTTTGGAAGTGCTTACACTCTTCACGCATTGCCATAGACACATTGTTCCACGCCCTAGGCGGCCGTAGGCTTCATTCTTATGAAGAGCGGCCTCCACCTCAACGAATCGGCGCTGTCCAAGGCCGAACTCACGAGTGCGGCCCAGGTGGCGAGTCGTGCGTTCTACGACGATCCTTTCTTTCTTTTTCTCTTACCCAACGACCGACTTCGCGAACGGGGGCTGACGATCTTCTTTCGAGCCAATCTCGCTCACCTGGGTGAGGGTGCGCGCGTCGTGACGGTGCGCAGCGACGACCACGCGATCCATGGTGTCGCGGGATGGCTCCCCACGGGATGCTATCCACAGTCAATTCCGACCCAGATTGCTCAGGTTCCGGGCACGCTTCGCGCGCTCTATCGCCGACCACGAGCGCTGCTTGATGGCAACAAGTATCTTGCCCAAGTCGCCAGGACGCACCCCAAAGAGCCGCACTGGTATCTCTACTTGCTCGTGGCCGATCCTTCGATGCAACGAAGTGGCGTAGGCACGACGCTGATGGAACATGGACTAGCCCACGCCGATGAAGAGGGCGTTGGGAGCTACTTAGAGACGCAGAAAGAGGACAACCTCGCGTACTACCAACGATTTGGCTACGAACTACGCGACACGCTGCGGCCCGTAAAAGAGGGCCCACCGTTGTTCACGATGTGGCGTCGACCTCGTTAACCGATCGAGCCTTCCATCTGCAGTTCAATCAATCGTGACCACTCAACCGCGTACTCCATGGGCAGCGTTCGCGTCACTGGCTCGATGAAGCCATTCACGATCATGCCCATGGCTTGGCTCTCGGTGAGGCCGCGACTCATGAGGTAGAAGAGTTGGTCGTCACCAATCTTCGAGACGGTCGCTTCGTGGCCAATGGAGGCGTCTTGCTCGCCGACTTCCATGTAGGGCCTGGTCTCAGAGACGGACTTCTCGTCGAGGATCAACGCGTCACAGCGAACGAAACTCTTCGCTCCAGTGGCGCCCTCTTCGACTTTCACCAGACCCCGATAGGCCGTGAGACCGCCGTCCTTCGAGATGGACTTCGAGATAATCGTCGACGTAGTCTCTGGCGCACAGTGCACCATCTTCGCTCCGGCGTCTTGCACCTGACCGGGTCCGGCGTAGGCGACCGAGAGAACTTCGCCCGATGCCTTCGGACCCATGAGGTAGACCGAGGGGTACTTCATGGTCAGGCGCGATCCGATGTTGCCGTCAATCCACTCCACGTGCGCTTCGGCTTCAGCGCGGGCGCGCTTGGTGACCAAGTTGTAGACGTTGTTCGACCAGTTCTGGATGGTCGTGTAGGTAATTCGAGAGCCGGGCAGCGCCACGAGTTCTACGACGGCGGAGTGCAACGAGTCAGTTGAGTACACCGGCGCCGAGCAACCCTCGACGTAGTGAACTTGCGATCCTTCGTCAGCGATAATCAGCGTGCGCTCGAACTGACCCATGTTCTCGGTGTTGATGCGAAAGTAGGCCTGCAGGGGCTGATCGACTTTGACGCCCGGGGGCACGTAGATGAACGAACCGCCACTCCACACCGCGGAGTTAAGGGCGGCGAACTTATTATCGTTTGGCGGGATGATGGTGCCGAAGTACTTGCGCACGAGTTCGGGGTACTCACGCACCGCGGTGTCCATGTCACAAAAGAGAACGCCGAGGCGCTCGAGGTCCTCACGGTTACGGTGAAAGACGACTTCTGATTCGTACTGAGCCGTGACACCCGCGAGGTACTTGCGTTCCGCCTCGGGGATACCCAACTTCTCGTAGGTGTTCTTGATCTCGTCGGGCAGATCGTCCCAGCTGTTGACCTGGTGATCCGTGGGCTTGACGTAGTAGTAGATGTCGTTAAAGTCCAGATCGGGCATGCGGTCGGCGAACCACGGCACCATGGGCTTGCGCTCGAATTTCTTCAACGCGTCAAGACGAAATTTCAACATCCAGGGCTCTTCGCCCTTCATGGCGGACATCTCACGAACAATGGCCTCGTTGAGACCCTTCTTCGGTTTAAAAACTGGCAATTGGTCGTCCGACCACCCCAATTGGTATCGGCTGAAGTCCAGGTTGTCAATCGCCATAGCGCTCCTTTGGGATAATCCCTATGGACATAGTACTAACTCCCCGGTCGGCCCTGCCCTTAAATGCTGGTTAAGTAGTGAGGTGCTAACCCCTCCTAAGGCCCCTAAACGCCCCCACGCCATCACCCGTCACGGCGACACCCGCGACGACCCCTACTACTGGCTAATGGATAGAGAGAGCGAAGAGGTTTTAACCCACCTTCGTTCAGAGAACGACTACCTCGCCCAAGAACTCGCTCCACTGAAAGCCCTCGAGGGCGAGCTCTTCACCGAGATCAAGAATCGCATCGAGGAAACTGACATCTCGGTGCCGGTTCGTAAAGGTTCGTGGTGGTACTTCGAGCGCACTCGCGAAGGACTCAACTACCCCATCAGTGTTCGCGTCCCCGCGCTCGGCGACGACCTCACGCCGCCCACTATCGATCCAACGTCCACCTTCGAAGGCGAGCAGGTAATTCTCGACGAGAACATCGAAGCCGGCGACTCTGATTTTCTCTCAGTGGGCGTATTGGCACTGAGCCCCGACGACGCGTGGGTCGCCGTTGGTACGGACTTCGAGGGCAACGAGCGTCATCACGTCACGGTGCGGCCGCTCGCCAATCAGTCGCCGATTGACGACGAACTCGACGACGTTTACTACGGCTTCGCTTGGGCGAGCGACAGTCACCACTTCTTCTACACTCGCGTCGACGACGCAATGCGCCCGTGGCAACTGTGGCGCCACGAACTATCAACCCCTTCAACCCACGACGTCCTCGTCTACCAAGAGGACGACGCGCAGTACACCGTCTCAGTTGGTCGCAGTCGTGACGACGCCATGATTGTTGTCATGGTCAACTCGTCAATGACGAGCGAAGTGCACTACGTCGCCGCGGACCAGCCAACGGCGACGCTGACCCTGCTCGAGGAGCGTCGACACGGCATCGAATACGGCGTCGAGCACTTTAGCGACGCGAGTGGACAGGGCTGGTGGCTCAAAATAACGAACGAAGGCGCCACTGACTTTCGTCTTTTAGCGCGACGAGTCGAGGGCGAACGATGGCGTGAAATCGTCCCCGAGCGTCCCGGAAACCGTCTCGACGGCGTCGACGCCTTCCAAACGTTTTTGGCGCTCAGTGAACGCGACAACGGATGCGCGGCACTTCGCCTCGTGCCAATTCTCTCGGGCGACGACCCCTTTGGCGAGGAGCTGCTCGGCCGTTCTTCGCTGGTCGAGGGAGACTCTTTTCCCAACACCGTGGGTATCTCGGCGAACCCGAACTTCGACACTACCCAACTACGGGTGTCCATGACCTCACTCATCACACCACGCCTCATCGGCGACGTGGTAATCGCTTCCGGCGAGCTGCTCGTGCGCAAGCAACAACAAGTGCTCGGTGGCTACGACGAGTCGAACTACGTCACGGGGCGACTCTGGGTCACCACGAGTGACGCGCTTCAAGTACCGGTCTCGATCGTCGCTCGCCGTGACCTTGTCGTTGTCAAGGACGATGGTTCACTCGAAGCGCGAGAACCATCTCCGTTCCTGTTATACGGCTACGGAAGTTACGAGATATCGATCGACCCCTCGTTCTCTTCGCTTCGACTTTCGCTTCTGGACCGCGGCGTCATCTTCGCTATCGCCCACGTTCGAGGAGGGGGCGAGATGGGCCGCTCGTGGTACGAGATGGGCCGCTTGGCCCAGAAACCAACGACTTTTAGTGACTTCGTGACCGTGGCGCGCTCGCTCATTCGCCAAGGTTGGACCACGAGCGAACTACTGGCCGCGCGCGGCGGGTCAGCGGGGGGTCTGTTGATGGGAGCGGTAATGAACGCGGCGCCCGATCTCTTTCACGCGATCGTCGCTGAAGTACCCTTCGTCGACGTCCTCACCACCATGCTCGACGACTCCCTTCCCCTCACCGTTGGTGAGTGGGAGGAGTGGGGCAACCCCGACGCCAGCGCGAGCGCGTACCGAACGATGAAGGGCTACTCGCCTTACGACAACGTGCGCGCGAACGACGACAGCGGCGCTGTTACTTACCCGCACCTCTACGCCTCGGGAGGGTTAAACGACTCTCGCGTGGGTTTCTGGGAGCCCGCGAAGTGGGTACTGAAACTCAGAGACGCGAACGCAGCGAACCGAGCGGTTCTCAAGACCGAGATGGGCGCGGGCCACGGCGGACCGTCGGGCCGTTACGACGCGTGGCGTGACGAGGCCCAAGTACTTGCTTGGCTCTTGAGCGAGATCACCCCAAGCTCGTAGTCGTCGTCGTACTCGTTTTCGCAGCGAAGACGAGTATCAACGTGGGCGGCAGGTGCGCGGGAAAGACCACGGGACTACTCCCGATGCTGACCGTCGCGTTTGACGGTGAGCCAATGGTGATGCGCGAGTTCCCCTTCATCCTGAGCACCATGGTGTTACCTTTGGCCACGATGCCCTGCCACTCCAGCGTGTTGCGTGGACCCATGTTGTAGACGGCCCACGTCGCGCCGCGTGTTCCCGACACCTCGACGTCATACGAGGACGCTGGGACGTTGTAGTTCGCGTCGTCGCCACTCGTCGACACCGCGGTTAATGAAGTGGGAAAGGACGTCATCGTTGAAGTAGCCGCGCCGGAGGTCGCGAGCGACGTCGTTGAGTCGCTCGCGGTTCCCTTGGGGACCTTGGGCGAGTGATGGTTCAGGTAGTACGTCGCTATTACCGCGATGACGAGTCCAATGAGAACAATGATCACCAGACGTCGCACGACTATAGAGAACGCGGAGCGGTGAGACGACCGGGAAAGAGACCAGTCGTCTCCGTGACGTAAATGCGACGCCACCACCTCGTCGGTGTGAGTTGACGACTCACTAAAGACGTAGTGACGATCGGGATCGAGTCGCGGACGCTCAACGGGAGGTCGCACCACGGGTTCACCCGCGTCGTCGAGCAAGCGAAATCCCTTGGACGGCGCGTAGGGCGACGGAGGGGGAGAAAACAGTCGGCGCTCCACGGGCTTGGAGAGTTCACGCGTGTCGTCACGTCGAAGTTTGCGAACCCTCAGAGCCGTGCCGACAACGAGCACCGCTACGACGAGGACCGCGGCGATTTTAAGGACGAGTATCACCTCGTCCCTTCTCGAGCGTCAATTTGATGGGCCACCCTGCTCATAGGACGAAGCGTAGTGAACTCCGACTTCCTTGGCGAGGCGTTCTTTGACGCCTAGTTCGCAAGCGAGTAGGTCTGTTCGCTTCGCGTGATGAGTCCGTCGCGTTCGAGGCTCGCGAGCACTTCGTCACGTCGCTCTGGCGTGACGCCCACAAAACTCGTGCGCAACTGTCGTCGCGAGTGGGGACGGTCCCGCAGGGCGTCGAGTACTCGTCCACGAAGTTGGCGGTTCGAGCCTTCAAATCGTGGCTGGGGCCGTGAGACGCCCGCACTCAGCCGCGCTGGATCGTCACCGCCTTGTTGGCGCCACGCGCAGTATTTCGCCAGCGGGCACGCTTCGCATCGGGGCGTCGCGCGACAGAACTGGGCGCCCAGGTCGAGCATGGCCTGATTAAAGAGCGCGGTGTTCGAACGAGGAAGTAAGTCGGCCGCGAGAGCGCGCGCCTCGCTAGGGCGAAGTCGTCGATTCACGAGCGCGCGAGCGAGCACGCGACCAACGTTGGTGTCAAGCACCGCGACCGGCTGAAGAAAGGCAAAGGACGCGACCGCGTTCGCGGTGTACTCACCCACCCCCGGGAGTTTTCGAAGTTGGGCGACGTCACTCGGTACTTGGCCCGCGAAGTCGTCGCGCACCATCTTGGCCGCTTCGTGCAGAGCCTTCGCGCGTCGGTGGTACCCGAGTCCCCGCCACGCCGTCAATACCTCAGCGAGGGGCGCGTTGGCGCAGGCGCTCGGCGTTGGAAACTGAGCGATAAAACGCTTCCAGGGCTCTTCGACCCGCGATGTCTGAGTCTGCTGAAGCATGACCTCACTCACGAGTATCGCCCAGGGACTCTCGTGGTTAATCCACGGGAGTGGTCGGGTTAATTGAAGCGAGACACGACGAAGCTCGCGACGAAACGCGGCGTAGTCGTTACGACCAGACGTCGTCACCGTAGGGACGTCGCCTCGCTGGAGCGAACTCACGTTTCCACACCATGACCTTTCGGCGAAAATAACAGACTTCGAGTCCGTCTTGATTAAAGCCCTTCGACTCAACAACCACGACGCCCCGATCGTTCTTCGACGACGAAGGAATCTTCTCCAAAACGCGCGTCTCGGCGTAGATCGAATCACCGTGAAAGGTTGGATTTCGATGGATGAGCGACTCGACTTCAAGGTTCGCGATCGCCGAGCCCGACACGTCGGGCACGCTCATGCCAAGAACGAGTGAGTACACGAGGTTGCCCACGACCACGTTCTTCTTGTGCACGGTCTCGTTTTCGGCGAACCAAGCGTTGGTATGCAAAGGGTGGTGATTCATCGTAATCATGCAAAAAAGATGATCGTCGGCTTCGGTGATGGTTTTGCCCGGCCAGTGTTGGTAGACGTCACCAATCTCGAAATCTTCGAAATACCGACCAAAGGGTCGTTCGTAGGAGGTCATAACGCTGCTCCGCCTTTCGAGGACGTCGTGGACTTACTCTTCTTCAACGAGTGCGCGCGCCGGACGCGTCGTAAATGAGACCAGGCCCCCAGGGAGCGTCTCGCCGTCAATAACCATGCGCCAGGTGTATCGAGCGCCGTCACTGAGGGGAATCGGACCGAAGTTCACCGCGATGGGCACGTCAACGGGCGTACCGACGGGCACGTCATCAGGCGCGGTCGCGCTAAAGTCGCCGCGCACTTCGATAATCTGTGAACCTTCGGGTGTCTCAAAGCGCACGGGCTGACCGTCGGCGTCTTCGAGAAAGAGTTCCCAGTGGTGCGACGTATTGAACTCGTGCGAATCGACGCCAACCTTGATCGCTACCGCGGAGGGCGTGGGATCGGGCCCGGTGACGGACCAACCGCCGCCGAGAACGTACAGTTTGCCGTCGGCCACTTGAGCGGAGTCCGCGAGGAGCATGGTTATATTCACTTCGCCAGCCTACGGCTTTGCGCCTGATGGAGAACCTGTACATTTCTCCTATGCCTTCCGTGCCGCTTGATCTCGACGTCGCCACCTCCCTCATCGATCAAGCGCAGTCGGTCATCGACGCGGCGCTGAAAGAGCTCCTCGCGCGCGGGGGCGTTGACGAAAATCAAATCTTCGCCTACGACCTCGCGCACGCGGCCAGCGCCCTCGCCACCGCGCGATCGTCCCTCGCCTACGCCGCCAAGGGCGAGGTGGAAGCACAACTTTTCGCGGCATTTCTCGCGATCGCGCTGAGCGACCTGGCGGCCCGGGTGCTCGGACGAGAGGCCCTCTGGGGCGTTCGCGACCAGTGGTTCGCACCGTTTCAACCATTCGTCGCGGCGTACCGGGACCCTACGTTTCTCTCTGGTCTCGCCGAAACGCCGGGGGCCCGCCACCTCGGCGAGGACTTCGAGATGGTGAGCGCGCTCTTTCACCGCTTCGCTGAGGAACAGGTTCGCCCCCACGCCGAACACGTGCACCGAACGAACGCGGATATCCCCGAGTCCATTATCGAGGGACTCAACGAGCTCGGCGGCTTTGGACTCTCCATTCCCGAGGAGTTTGGCGGTTTCTCTTCGGGCGGTGAATCGGAGTACCTGGGCATGGTCGTTGCGACCGAAGAACTGTCGTGGGGCTCTCTCGGCATCGGTGGTTCGCTGATCACCCGCCCCGAGATACTCACCCGAGCCCTACTCAATGGGGGCACGAAAGAACAAAAAGCCCATTGGTTGCCGCGACTCGCGAGCGCCCAGACCCTCTGCGCGATCGCCGTCACTGAGCCGGACTACGGATCGGACGTCGCGGGAATCACGACGAGTGCTACGAAGACCGAGGGTGGTTGGCTCATCAACGGCGCGAAAACCTGGTGCACGTTCGCGGGTCGGGCCGAGGTCCTGGTCCTGCTCGCGAGGACCGACCCCGATCGCTCACTCGCCCACCGTGGTCTCTCACTGTTCCTGGTCGAGAAGCCGCGCAGCACCTCAGAAGGCTTTCTCTTTCACCAAGACGCCGAGGGCGAAGGCCGTGCGAAACCGGACGGCCGCCTAGAGGGTCGCCCGATCGACACCATTGGTTATCGCGGAATGCACTCCTACGAGTTGCGTCTCGACGACTGGTTCGTGCCCGACGACCACTTGGTCGGCGGCGAAGCCGGACTTGGTCGAGGTTTCTACTTCCAAATGGCCGGCTTCGAGAACGGCCGGGTACAAACGGCCGCGCGCGCGTTGGGTGTGATGCAAGCGGCCTACGACGCCGCGCTCGAGTACGCCCGTACTCGCGTGGTCTTTGGCGAGGCGATCATTAACTACGAACTCACCCGGGCCAAGCTCGCGACGATGGCGGCGATCATTCAGTGCGCTCGCCAGTTCTCTCTCAACGTGGCGCGACAGATGGGTCGAGGCGACGGTGCGTTGGAAGCCTCCATGGTCAAGGCCTACGTCTGTCGCGCCGCCGAGTGGGTCACGCGCGAGGCCATGCAGATCCACGGTGGCATGGGTTACGCCGAGGAGTACCCGGTAAGCCGGTACTTCCTCGACGCGCGCGTGCTCTCAATCTTCGAAGGAGCCGACGAGACGCTCTGTCTCAAGGTCATCGCTCGTCGACTCCTCGAGAACGTCCGCTGACCTACGCTTCGTCGATCGTGAAGGGCTTGTGCACCGCACCGAGGGTGATGCCAGCTGAGTGAAGGTCGGGTGACTCACCTCGGGCCTGTTGGGCACGTAGAGCCGAGCGTTCCCAGCGTTCTTCAACGTGGCCGTACTTCCAGTACCCGAGGGCGAAGAACCAGGTCAGGACGAAAATGCCCACGATGGTGAAGCCCGCCTTATTGATGTTGAAATCGGCCGCGTAGTTCCACAGTCCTCCACGCAGGTGAACCTCTTGGGTCAGCACCTGCATCAACTCGAGGGTGCCAATGTAGAAGGCGACGAAGACGCTCAGACCCGTGATCGCGATGTTGTAGTAGACCTTGCGCACCGGCTTGGAGAACGCCCAACCGTAAGCGAAGTTCATGAACGATCCGTCGATCGTGTCGAGCAGGCTCATTCCGGCCGCGAACAGCAGAGGCAGGCAGAGAATCGCCCACAACGGCATTCCGGCCGCGACTGAAGTGCCCGCTAACACCAAGAACGCCACCTCGGTGGCGGTGTCAAAACCGAGACCAAAGAGCACGCCCACCGGGTACATCTTCCAGGGCTTATCGACCGAACGCGCGAGCGGACCGAAGAAGCGCATCATGAAGCCACGTGCGTTGAGGTGCTTTTCGAGCTCCGAGTCGTCGAAGCGGCCCTGGCGCATCTGGATGAAGAGTCGCACTATGCCCACCAGGATGATGAGATTTAACGTGGCGATCAGGTAGAGGAAACTACCCGACACGAGCGTGCCAAAAAACCCGGTCCAGTGGTGCAGCGGCGAGTGGGCGTTGCGCACCTGACTACCCAGGGCGCGCGCGCCGAGTCCCAGTAACACCGTGAGCAGAAAGACGATCGTCGAGTGACCGAGAGAGAAGAAGAAACCCACCGACATTGGCCGTTTGCCTTCGGACATGAACTTACGCGTGGTGTTGTCGATAGCGGCGATGTGATCGGCGTCAAAGGCGTGACGCATACCAAGGGTGTAGGCCAACACGCCCGTGCCCACGCCGAGCAACTTGCCACTGTTCGCTCCGTAGTGCTGCATGGAGGCAATGATCAGAATCGTCCAACCGGCGACGTGGAGGAAAAGAATGAAGCCGAACATGCCGTAGAGGCGGCGCCACTCCGAGGGCGTGAAGGCCGCTCGCAGTCGGCTGCGTCTCGACGGTGGCGAGAGAGTCACGGTGGCCATAGCTCCACCTTAATAGGAGGGGCTCCTAGTAAGAAAGGACTAGTTGGGCCATCGGGTCATGCCTGATCGAGCGCCTCTGGCGACGAAGGAGTTCGCGATTTTGGCCGAGGCCTCGTCAATCATCTCGTCGCCAAACATCACCGCGCCCGTGAGGTTGTCCTCGGTCGCGATCTTGTACGCGTCGAGAATGTCGAAGGACTTATCGAAGAGTTCTTGGCTTGGTGAGTAGACCTCGTTCAAGACCAACGCTTGGTCGGGGGTGAGAGCCCACTTGCCGTCAAAGCCGTAGGACGCGGTGATCGTTGCCGCGAAGCGCAATGCGTCGAGGTCGCGCACCTTGAGGAATGGTCCGTCGATGACGTGCAGGCCGTTGGCGCGGCCCGCCATCAAAATCTTGGCGAAGACGTAGGTAAAGGGGTTCGACGGAGCGTGGTGGATCGTTTCGTCGATGGTGGTGACGGGCATGCCAATCGAGGCGGCGAAGTCGGCGGGGCCAAAGACAATGGACTCCAAACGGGGTGACGCCGCGCAGATTTCTTCCACGTTGATCAGGCCTTCTGCGGTCTCAATCTGCGCCTCAATGCCAATATGACCAGCGGGCAACCCGGCGTTGAGCTCCACCTGGTTGAGCAAGAGATCAAGCGCCACGACGTCCGAAGCCCGACGGACCTTCGGCAACATCACCTCGTCGAGTCGTTCGCCGGCTCCCCCAACGACCTCAATAACGTCACCGTAGGTCCACGGCGTGTCCCAGGCGTTGACGCGAACACACAACACGCGGTCATCCCATTCCAGCGTTCGAATGGCGTTGACGACTTTGGCCCGAGCCGCGACCTTCTCTTTGGGCGCGACCGAGTCCTCGAGATCGAGGAAGGAAAAGTCGGCGACGGCCGTCGGGGCCTTGGCGAGGAATCGATCCGACGATCCAGGCGTGGAGAGACACGAACGGCGAGGGAGACTTTTCGAGCGCTTTGACATGGGCACGAGCCTATTCGCGAGGCGAGATATGGCCCGAATCGCGGGTCCAGTTTCGAAATATTTCGGCGCTTTGAGGCGGCCATGACCAGGAGATTTAGTGATTCTTACGAAACTCCGGACCCCTGGAAAGTGCCTCACCAACTAGCCTGGCCGGGTGACTGACGTCGAGCACAGCGTGCTGACGCCGCTACGGCCCCTGAGGGAACCTAAGCAGTTCCGGTGGATTCTTTCCATCTTGGCTGTCGTCGCAGTGTCTTTCAGCACTGTGGCTGTTTCGCCACGTGGCGCCGGCGCCTCGAATCTCTCCAACGATCGAAGCAAGGCGAACACCTTGCTGAAGCAGATCAATCACATCAACGACGAGGTTGACATACTCGGCCAACGCTACGACTTGGCCGAGATCAAGCTCAAGAAGTTCAACAACATCATCACGAACACCAAAGCGACCGTCGCGGCCATCCAGGGCAACGTCGACAAGGGTAACGTCCAGCTTCGAGCCGACGTGGTCTTCGCCTACGTCACGAACGGCGCGACCGTCGGTAATAACCCGCTTTTTACCAAGAACGCCTCAAAAATCAGTGCAACCAACGTCTACTCCCAGCTCGCTGAAGGCAATATCAACTCCACGATTGCTGGTCTCAAGAGCGACCGCATCAAATTGACCCAAGAACGGGGCCTTTTGAAGGCCGAGGACGCCCACGCTCGCGCGGTCGCCCACGACGCCGCCAAGTCGTACCACAAGTCCAAGGTTCTCCAGGCAACGCTCAACAACACGCTGGGCCAAGTCAAGGGGCAGATCGCGACCTTCGTCAGTCAAGCCGAGGCCGCCGCCACCGCGACGTCCGCCGGCACGCTACGTAACGCGCAACCCGTCGCCGGCTTTCCCGCACCGCCACCCGATTCGCGGGCCAATATTGCCATACGCGCAGCCATGTCTTTCATCGGCGTGCCCTACGTCTGGGGTGGCGCCAGTCGCTCGGGCGTCGACTGCTCGGGTCTCATCATGTTGGCCTACGAAGCAGCGGGCATTGACTTCCCCCACTACTCCGGCGCGATGTTCGAAGATACGACGCGGGTTCCTCTCATTGACATCCAGCCCGGCGACCTCCTCTTCTATGGCTACAACGGTGACGAGCACGTCACGATGTACGTTGGCCACGGCCAAATGATCGAGGCCGAACAGACCGGAACTCGTGTGAAAATCGACCCAGTTCGCCTCGGCTACGGCTTCGCTGGTATCGGTCGCCCGCGGGCTTAAGCGTGTCGGGCGTTCCCACTTCGTTTCACCTCGGTCCCTTACTCTTTCACACCTACGGCTTTGGCCTCGCGATCGCCGCCTACGTGGCGTACGTCTACTCGCGACGTCGACTCGAACGCTCAGGACTAAGCGTTGAACCTTTCGCGCGCTTCACGTTCTGGCTCCTCGTAAGTGGATTGATCGGCGCGCGCCTGGCGAACATCGTCACCAACTGGAGTTACTACTCCGGCCATCCCAGTCGATGGATCGCCGTCTGGCAAGGCGGCCTCGCGAGCTTCGGTGGTATCGCGCTGGCGCTGGTCGTGGGGCTGATTCTGCAACGTCGCTGGTGGCCCGGATCGCGACTCACTACGTTCACCGACGCACTCGTACCCGCGCTCATTGCGGGCTGGGCGTTAGGTCGATTTCTTGGACCACAGTTCATGGTCGCCGGTGGTGGACACCTCACGCACCAATGGTTTGGGCTTCACTACGCCGGTCAGGCCGGCAAGCGAGTGCCGGTGCCACTCATTCAGGGGATGGAGGACGGACTGCTGTGGCTGTTTCTCCTCGCGCTCGAGCGCACCCGTGTCAAGAGAACGGTCGGCGCCATTACGTCAGTCGGCATGATCATTTGGGGACTAGTACGAGCCCTCGATGAGCGGCTCTTACTGGGCCAGGAGTCCCATAGTGGATCGGTAGGCGTGCAACTCGCCGGCCTCGCGTTGGCTCTCGCTGGCGTCATTACCTTGATCGTTCACTTGCCAAAGCGCACGTCGAGCAACGTCAGCGTCGCTCACGTCGAAACCGAAGTCCCGAAAAGCTAGTTGTCTTGCTCTAGTTGGTCTGGGCGTTCCACTCCGGCGTCGTGAGTTGGCCAAGTTGTTGGAGTTCGTCGAAGCGCACGCCAGAGATGACGACGCGGCTGTCCTCGATGTAGGAAACGTGGTCGAGACCTAAGCGGCGCCAAGGTTTAAAGACCGTCCTCGTCGGTGCGCTATTCGAATAGAGCGGGCGAACCAAGAGTTCATCGCTGGAGGCGGCCACGACCAGCACGGGTCGATTCTTCGACGTGACGTCGGGTAGCGCAGGGTCCTTGGCGTCAAAGGGAACATCCAGGACGAGCACCACCCCCACCAGAGGATGCCGCACGTCAAAACGAGCCTGCTCTAGCGGGGTGAAGAGTAAGCGGCGGCGTTCCTCAACTACCGGCGGCGTCCCAACGGTTGGCGAGGCGCCGCTGACCTCGGGTCGAACCGGAGATCCACCCTTCATTTTCGTTGGTCGAGGTGGTCGCGAGGGAGAATTGGACTTTCTACGACGCTTCTCCTCTTCACGACGAACTCTGCGTTGTTCTCGTATTTCGGGGTTTACCTCGCGCGCCGGCGCTAACACGCTCGGCGCGATGACGTCGGGGAGTTCGGGCAACGCGAGTTCTAGGCGCTCTTCGAAGAGCCGGCGACAGTGCGGCGCGGCCGCGAACGACTCACCCACGGCGAAGGCCAGCACGGCCACGACGTCATCGGTGGTCGAGCCCGAGGCGAGGATCTCATCAACGGCGGCGGCCATCTGTTCGTGCGTCGGTGTTTCGGCGTGCTCGCCGAGGGCGTCGATGATCTTTTCAAGTGGCTCGTGGGCCAGTAGCTCCAGCAAGCTCTTGACGGCGACGATCGGCGCCGTTGTCGCAAACGCCGTCACGTCACGGCGTTGTTGAAGCTGACGAAGGGGCACGCCCACGACCGCACTTACTTTGGCGTGCGCTCGAAGATCAAGCGTGTCCACGCCACGCAGCGTGATCTCGGGATCGATCTTTAGAAAGGCACTGCGCACGATGATGTTGGCGCCGACCGATGCGTCAGTCATAGCCCTACTTAAGGTGGTGATTCGCGACAACGACGCGTTGGACCTGAATCGTGCCTAGGTAGTTCTGCGCGTTCCGACAGAACCGTCCACGCCGTCCATTGAGCCTGTCACTATCTGGCAATTCGTCCGCAGTATCCACACGATCAAGGGTAGTTCGCCCGTGTTAGAGGGAAGAAGTAGGGATAAGGGCGCGGAGCTCACGTCAAAGTCCCGCGTAAACACATCTGATACGAGACATCGTCGGCTCGCTCATGGTCGCAAGACTCATTCACCTCGTGTCCGATGGGGACGTTCCAGATTCAGCGACACTCCCACGTTCTCGCGCCGGTCGAACGCTACAAACTCGAAAGGTCTCCAGAGAAAAACAACAACTCCTGCGTTGCCTCTCCAGAGGTGGTCTGACGCGCCAGAATGACCCTTAGTGTCGCGTCACCCGACTCTCGCACTCCGCCAACAGAAGCGGCGATGGCTCACGGTAGTCGTCGTCGCTCTGACGTTGCTCGCCACGTCGCTCGTCTTCTCGTTGGCGACACTTCCTTCTCAACCGCTTCGAATCGAATGGGGACGCCCCGCGGCGGTCCGGATTCCCCCGATTCGAGGATTGAATGACGAGACCTCGATAGACGCTATTTCGTGCACCACGGCGACGGCGTGTAGCGCGGGAGGATTTGTATCCACCAGCACAACCACCGAGGCTGTCGTGATCGATGAATCGAAAGGGCTGTGGCAAAAGGCGCACGTCATTAAAGGTACGTCGACGAGCAGTGCGGGCGATAACGCCACGATCAGCGCAATCTCGTGCGCTTCACCTGGCAACTGCAGTGCTGGCGGTTCCTTCGTGAACGGTGAGGGGCTCGGCCACTCCCCACTGCTCGGCTACGAGACGCCCAGGACGGCCTTCGTCGTCAATGAGGTTCATGGGCGGTGGACCGAAGCTCAAGCCATTACGGGTGTCGTCGCACCCGGCATCGAAGACGGCGCGACGATCAGTTACCTATCGTGCGCGTCGGACGGAAATTGTGCCGCCGCGGGGAGCTTCGCGTCATTACCGTGCGCCGATGGCTACGACACCTGCGTCTTGGCGGGAGCAACCTATAAGCGACAGTTTGCAAAGTCGTTCGTTGTTAACGAGGTCGGGGGCATTTGGAAATCGCCCGAGTGGCTTCACGAGGCAAACCGGGGTGAATACCCGCGCGTCAATGGGCTCTCGTGTGGCGCTCCGGGGGCGTGCGCAGCCGTGGGCACTTCACTCTCGTCCTCGAGACAGCAGGAAGGCTTTGTCGTCGATGAGACCAACGGGCGTTGGCAGACGGCAACTCTGTTTCCTGGGTCTGCGCTCAGGGGGCAAACGAGTTCGGCCCTCAACGCGGTGTCGTGTGGATCACGTGGAAACTGCAGTGCCGGTGGTTCCTACACCGACAGGTTTGGAAAGACTCACCCCTTCATCGTCGACGAGACCACTGGCACTTGGCGTCGCGCCGCTGCGGTCAGGGGTTCAACCCGGCCCGCCCTTAAGCCGTACGCGCTGGTTCAATCAATCTCGTGCGGAACGTCGAGCGATTGCACCGCTTTCGGTGAGTCGTTAGGAGGCAAAAGCAAGGGCCTCTACTATTTTGTGCTCACGAAGAGCGACGGGGCGTGGAGCTCGGTACGGCTCGTACCCGGCGCGGCCCCATCAACGTTTCGAGGCTTTAGTGGCTCCGAGATGGCCTGCTCGGCTAACGAGAGTTGCACCATCGCGGGCTCATACTTCACGCAGACTTCGCCTACGCACCCCTACGCACTCTCTGAAAATATTGGTCACTTCACTCGCTTAGTGAGTCTGCGTGGTGTCGTCAGCCTGAATTTGGAACCGACAGCTGGATCCGTCGTCGCTCTGTCGTGTGGCGCGATGGACAATTGTGTCATCGTCGAAGAATTCTCAACAATGGGCAACGAAAGTTCTTTTCTTGTTCACGAGTTCCCGAGGTGACGGGAAATCAAGGAACCGGGGTCGTGCGTTGGCGACCCGACGTCACAGAACCGCAGCCTCTCATTGGCGGCTCAAAGTACGTTGAACTCACTCTCTCCGCTTCGGGGAGTAAACAATTTCCAGTGACCTTCAGATACGATTTCGATAGTTCCGTCGACGACCTTTATTGCGGTCTCATCATCAGTCCCGTACGCCGGCCCCGGTACTCCAGCGGCCCATTCTTCTATTCCCGCGAGGGAAAAGTCCGGCATGTCGGGGTTGTCGAGGTGGCCAATCATGGCAAAGTCAACCCACCCCATGCCTTCTTCACTGCCGACGGGCGGGTTCACACCGTCATAGGGCACTCCGAAGTTAGGAGCCACCACCATGCTTCCCCCACTGACCCCCACGTAGACAATCTCTCTCTCCATCGACGTGAGTAGGTTCGCCAATCCTGATTGGCGCATCCAGTAACACAAATACAGTGGTTCGCCACCCCACACGAGCAAGGCGTCAGTTTCTTGGACCACAGGAACCCAATCGGATTCCTTGATGCTGGGCAGAGCAGTGAGTTCCAACACTCCCAACGACTTCCACCCCAGTTCACTCAAGTGGCTCTTGGCCACTCCGCGGATGAATCTGTAGGCCCCTTCTGCACCATTGGGAAACGGGTACGTTCCGGTAGGAATGCATAGAGCACTGGACTCAGCTATCGGTTTGCCGAGTAGGTCCACCAGCGCGTCGTTGATGCTCGGGTTGCTGATGCCAGAAGAAGTGAGCAAAAATTTCATGAGGCCTCCGCCGGCAATGATACTGAGCTCGTCCTAAATTATTGGTGTCGGAGACCCGACGCATCACGAGCGCCACTATGCACCGGCAGCTCGACTTGGCCAAGGAATTGAACCGATAACCCAACCAAACCACCTCGTAACATGAAGGCATGTCGGGAAAACCAAATTATGAGCCTGTTTGGCCACTGTTCGACCTGCGGCTGACTTTTAAGGACACAGTGCTGCGGCCGGTTCGAGAAACTGACCTCGACGAGTTGGCGCGAATATTGCCCGATGACGTCGAACAAGATCCCAGTTCCAGCCTTTTGCTCGGACTAGACCTTACGTCAAATCGACGGCGCTTGTTGTTTCAGAACTACTGGCGCAACTGGGGTACCTGGTCGGTGGAGTCATGGACATTGGACTTTTGTGTCATCTACCGAGGTCAGGTGGTCGGGATCCAAGCGCTCGAAGCCGAACACTTCGTCGAGCTTCGAACCGTCGACTCAGGTTCATGGCTAGCGCCCGAGTACAGGGGCGTTGGACTCGGCACGTCCATGAGAATCGCGATTCTGGGACTCGCGTTTGACCACCTTGGTGCGCAGGCCGCGATAACCTCCGCCCGACTCGAGAATGCGGCGTCGCTCGGTGTGTCGCGTCGAATCGGTTACCGGGACAACGGCGTCACTACGAGCCGTTCTCCATCCGGGCCGTGCCAGCTGCAACACATGCGTCTAACTCGTGCCCAATGGCTGGAAAGTTCGTTAGGCGACTTAGTGTCAGTGACCGGCCTGAGTGGTTGCGCCCTCTACTTCGGGTTGGAACAATGACTTCATTGTCCGACGTTCGTCGAAACCGATCGGAGTCGTTGCGCTGACTCCCTGACTGCGCCATATCGCGTTTAAACGAATGCGGACATACGCGCGCAATCACAATCTTCACCTGACCGACGTGGCGAAGTCTGTGGTGAGCGGGACACTCACTATCGAGTCGTTCAACCCCGCGAAGGTAAAGTCGCAGTAGTCACCGACGCGACGACTTCAGCAATGAATAGACGGGTGCTGTAGGGATGAAGTTCCGTTGATTTCGAAAAACTTTCCTGGACGGGTCGGTCAGAACGCCCGAATACCTACTTGAGCAGGTGCTTTGCCACAACGATTCGTTGGACCTGATTCGTTCCTTCGTAGATCTGCGTGATCTTGGCGTCGCGCATGAAGCGCTCCACCGGGAACTCTTTGGTGAAGCCGTAGCCACCGAGTAGCTGCACGGCGTCGGTCGTGACACTCATCGCGGTGTCCGAGGCGAAAGACTTCGCCGACGCTCCGAGATAGCTCAGGGCGTTGTCGGGGTCGCCGTCGTCGATCGTGGCGCACGCTCGGTACACCAGCGCTCTCGCGGCCTCGTTACGTATAGCCATGTCCGCCAACATAAAACGCAGTCCTTGCAAATCACTGATCGGGCCGCCGAAGGCTTTGCGACCTTGCATGTACGTACCCGCGAAGTCGATGGCGCCCTGGGCGATGCCGACGGCTTGGGCCCCAATCGTTGGTCTCGAGCGATCGAGCGTGTGCATGGCGATCTTGAAGCCTTCGCCCTCGTTGCCAATTAAGTGTGACGACGGCACACGCACGTCGTGAAAGACCACCTCACCCGTTGGCGACGCACGCAGACCCATCTTGTCTTCGTGCTTCGGGAATTCCACGCCGTCGCCCTTCTCAACGAGAAAGCAACTGATGCCGCGTCCTCCCGCGTCAAGGTCGGTCTTCGCGAACACGGTGTAGGTGTCTGATACGCCGGCGTTCGTTATCCAGTACTTGGATCCATTGATGATATAGTCGTCGCCGTCGCGCACTGCCTTACAGCGCATCGCGGCCACGTCGGAGCCGGCGTCGGCCTCGGAGAGGCAGTAGCTGGCTTGGATTTCTCCCGTCGCGATGCGCGGCAGGTAAGCGTGCTTGATCTCCTCGGAGGCGAAATTGATGATCGGCAACATGCCGAGCTTGGAGATGAGCAGCGTCACTGACGTCGACGCGCAACCCCTCGCAACCTCTTCGGCCATGATCGCCTGGGTCACCATGTCCGCACCGGCGCCGCCGTAGGCCTCGGGAACACCGAGCGAGGGCAGTTCCATCTCGACGCACGCGTCGTAGCTGTCCTGTGGGAAGACCTGGTCTCGGTCGTAGCGAGCGGCGTTGGGCGCTACGCGATCATCGACGAAAGCGTGCAGTACGTCACGAAAACTTCGTTGTTCACTCGTGAGGTCAAAACTCATGGTGTTTCCCTTAGTGCCTTGTTGGATTAGTGCTGAGACGCGGCGTCATTCTCGCCCGAAGTCAACTGCGCGGCCGAGACCGCGTCGACGAATCGTCGCTGCGCCGGGTAACTGTGCGCCAAACCTATGAATGGCTTCGTGGTCTCCCTCGACACGGGAACGCTCCCGCGAAGACCAAAGAGATCCATGGCGACGCGCACGTCGCCGAGCATGGGGCCACGGCCAACGACACTCGCTCGCTTCGCGGCTACGAGGGCGACGCCCACGGTGACGTCGTGTAGGTCATGGGGGTGGGCGAAAGTGAGCTTCTCGCATTCGCGCTCAGCAATCGTGAGGGCGTAGCCCTCGCCCGGTGCGTTCGTGCCCTCACCCACGCCACTGACGTGACGCGCGGAGCGCCCGAGGCCGGGCTTCTTCGCGCGACCGAGCTCTGGAATCGCGGTGGTCATTGTTGGTCGAACTTCGCCAGCGATTGGAACAGGTGAAAAAGAGGGTTGGGCCACGAGACGAGGTTACCGCCCTACGAGAGGCTCAAACTCGCGACAACCAGCTTTCATACTGCGGTAGTTCACCCCGAATTGCCTGGTGGTACGTGTCCTTGATTGACTTCGTGATGGGCCCTGGCTTGCCGTCGCCCACGAGACGATCATCGACTGACGACAGCGGCACGACCTCGGCGGCGGTGCCGGTGAGAAAGGCCTCGTCAGCCAAGTAGAGATCGTCGCGACGAAGTGCCTCAAAGCTCACTTGATAGCCGAGATCGTTGGCAATTTTCACGATGGATGCTTGGGTAATTCCACTGAGGGCACCGGCACCCGAAGGCGGCGGACTAATTAACGCGCCGTCTCGAATGATGAAGAGATTCTCCCCCGTGCACTCACTCACGCGCCCGTCGGGTCCGAGCATGATCGCCTCGTCGTAGCCAGCTCTAATCGCTTCGACTTTGGCCAGACTCGCGTTCACGTACCCGCCGACCGTCTTTGACGCGGTGGGCATTGAGTTCGGGTGGTGACGTGCCCATGAGGAGATCTTCATTCGCACGCCGCCCTCGGCGTGGTCGCCCAGGTAGGCGCCCCACGGCCACGCGGCGATCGTGACGTTAACCGGCGAACCAATGGGATTGACACCCATCTCGCCGTAGCCGAGATAGACCAGTGGGCGCAGATAACACCCTTCGTGCAGTTCGTTGATGCGCACCGTCTCCTTGGCGGCTTCGCAGAGTTCCTCCAGGTCGTAAGGAACGTCCACCATCAAGATCTTGCAACTACTCAGTAATCTCTGCATGTGCTCGGTCAAGCGAAAGATCGCGACGCCCTGGGCCGTCTTGTACGCACGAATACCCTCGAAGGCGCCGGTGCCGTAGTGCAACGTGTGGCTGAGTACGTGAACGGTGGCGTCTTCCCAGTCGACGAACTTGCCGTCCATCCAGATCTTCTCGGTTGGGGTAATGGGCATTTACAACCTCTCTTGTAGTTGTTTCGTAACGCCTCGCGTGCCGAGCGCGGCGACGTCACCATCAAAGTCTGCCACTGCCTTGGCGACCCGACGGGCCGCGTCCACTTCGTCTAAGTGTTCGAGCATCAACACCGCCGAGGACACGGCCGCGAGAGGATTGGCCTTTCCGGTGCCGGCGATGTCGTGCGCGGCGCCGTGTACCGGCTCAAAGAGCGAGGCACTCGTCTTTTCGGGATTGAGATTCGCACTCGCGGCGTAACCAATGCCCCCGGTCACGGCGCCGGCTAGGTCCGAGAGAATGTCACCAAAGAGATTGTCCGTCACGATGATCCCGTAACGCTCGGGGTCCTCGACGAGATAGATGCACGCCGCGTCGACGTGCTGGTAGTCAACGTCGACGTCGCCAAACGACGCGCCCACTTCGTCGACGACCCGTCGCCAGAGATCACCCGCGAAGGTCAACACGTTGGTCTTGTGCACGAGGGTCAATTTTTTCCGGTCAAGTTGACTCGCTCGAAGAAACGCGTAGCGCACGCAGCGCTCGACGCCAAAACGCGTGTTGACCGATCCCTGGGTCGCTACTTCGTGGGGCGTGCCGTAGCGAAGGACGCCACCCTCGCCGCCGTAGGGGCCCTCGGTGTTCTCGCGAACGATCGCGAAGTCGTGTCCCTCGGCGAGGGAGCCCGCCACGCCGTGAAACGGTCGGTAGTTGATGTAGAGATCGAGACCAAAACGCATCTTCAAGAGCAGTCCGCGTTCGAGAACGCCCCCGGCGATACGCGTGTCACCAATGGCGGGGCCGATCGCGCCCAGAAGAATGGCGTCGAAACCGCGTAACTGATCGAGAGTGGCTTCATCCAAGACGAAGCCGTCGCGAAGGTAACGCGCCGCCCCTAGGTCAAAAGAGGTCGTGTCGAGTTCGACGCCCGCGGAGGCGACGACCTCGAGCGCGGCACTGATGACCTCGGGTCCGATACCGTCGCCGCCCAGCACGGCCACGCGATGGCTGCGTTGCTTACTCATCGGTGGCTCTCCCTCTTTGCTCTATTTTGCTCGCCCGCGGGTGCGAGGAGCAAACCACGAAGAGCGGCAAGGGCCAATCTATAGAATTGAGACTTCCTAAGAGTTGAGGTTGCGGCATGGCCGACGAAATTCACCGCATTACAAAAGAGACACTGGAGAAGCTCCAGGCTGAGTATCTGAACCTCACGACCTTCGGGCGAACCGAGATTGCGCGCGTCATCGAGGCCGCTCGGCTACTCGGCGATCTCTCGGAGAACGGTGACTACCACGCCGCGAAAGACGCCCAGGGCAAAATGGAGTCGCGAATTCGTCAAGTCGACCAAGTCATACGAAACCACGAAATCGTCGAACGCGACGAGCACGCCGGCAAGGTGCAGTACGCCTCCATTGTCCGGGTGGTCTACGAGGGCGACGACGACGACGACGCCCAGGAGTTCTTCATTGGTTCCATTGAAGAAAGACCCGAGGGCATGCTCGTGGCCTCGCCCACGTCACCCCTTGGCGAGGCCCTTTTGGGGCACCGCGTCGGCGAGAGCGTCGAGTACGAAGCGCCCTCGGGCGTACTTACGGTGAAGATCATCGGTCAGCGCTGAGCCGTGTCGGGTAAGACCCTCTACGAGAAGATCTGGGAACAACACGTCGTCGTCGCGCCCGAAGGGGAACCGACACTCCTCTACATAGATTTGCACCTCGTTCACGAAGTCACGAGTCCCCAGGCCTTTGACGGACTTCGACTCAACAACCGCAAAGTTCGCCGGCCCGACCTCACTCTCGCGACCGCCGACCACAACGTGCCCACCGACCCCCTCTCAACGCCCATCAACGACCCCATCTCCAAGCGCCAACTCGAAGCGCTCGGCGAGAACTGTCACGAGTTCGGCATTACCGTGTTTCCCCGCGGCCACGAGAATCAGGGCATCGTCCACGTCATCGGTCCCGAACTGGGCGTTACGCAACCGGGCATGACCATTGTCTGTGGCGACTCACACACGTCCACCCACGGCGCGCTTGGTTCCCTCGCCTTTGGCATCGGCACGAGTGAAGTCGAGCACGTACTGGCGACCCAGACGCTGCCACAACAAAAAGCGAAGACCATGTCGGTGCTAGTCGAAGGAACGCCGCCCTTGGGGGTGAGCGCCAAAGACATCGTGCTCGCCATCGTCGGGCGCCTCGGCACGGGTGGCGGAGCGGGCTACGTACTCGAGTACCGCGGCGAAGCGATCCGCGCACTCTCTCTGGAGGGTCGAATGACGGTCTGCAACATGAGCATCGAAGCCGGCGCTCGCGCCGGTCTCGTCGCCGTAGACGAAACGACGATTGAGTACTTGCGTGGTCGCGCCGGCGTGCCCCAAGGCGACGCCTTCGAAGACGCCGCGAATCGTTGGCGCACCTACGTCTCTGACGACGACGCCCGCTTTGACGCCGAAATCGTCCTGAACGCGGCGGAGTTAGTGCCTTTCGTCACGTGGGGTACGAATCCCGCTCAAGTCGTTGCCTTAGATGGAGTCGTGCCTTCACCCGAGAACGCCGTCGACGACGACGAGAAAGAGAGCATTGCGCGCGCGCTCACGTACATGGATCTCACGCCCGGCACGCCGCTTCGTTCCGTGTCCGTGGACGTAGTCTTCATTGGTTCGTGCACTAACTCACGCATCGAAGATCTTCGCGCCGCCGCGGCCGTAGCCAAGGGCGCACACGTGCACGAAGGCGTGCGCGCACTCGTCGTGCCCGGATCTCGCCGAGTAAAGAATCAAGCAGAAGCCGAAGGACTTGATCAGGTCTTCATCGAGTCTGGGTTTGAATGGCGCGAACCCGGTTGTTCGATGTGTTTGGGGATGAACCCCGATATCTTGTCGCCCGGCCAGCGCTGCGCGTCAACGTCGAATCGAAACTTCGAGGGACGCCAGGGCCGTGGCGGACGAACCCACCTGGTCTCACCCGTCGTCGCCGCCGCGACGGCCATTATGGGACGATTCGCCACACCCGAAGAGGTCCACGCGTGAAGCCCGTTCAGGTACTCGAAGGTCGTGCCGTTCCCCTCGAGCGTTCTGACGTCGACACCGATCAGATCATTCCCTCCGACTGGCTGAAGCGCGTTGAACGCACGGGTTTTGGCCGCGGCCTCTTCAGTGAGTGGCGTGACGACACCTCCTTCGTGCTCAATCAGCCTGAGTACTCTGGCGCGTCAATCCTCCTCGCCGGTCCGCGCTTTGGCACGGGCTCGTCGCGCGAGCACGCCGTATGGGCCCTGATGGACTACGGCTTCGAGGCGATCATCGCACCGTCCTTCGGCGACATCTTTCGCAACAACTCATCCAAACAAGGTCTCGTCATCGTCCAATTAGGCGCCAGCGACGTCGAAGAACTCAGCCACTTGGTGAAGGAGGATCCTTCACTACTGTTCGTCGTTGACGTAGAGCGTCTCACTGTCGAAGTACCCGCGAGGGGTTGGAGCCGCCCGTTCCCACTTGATCCCATGACGAGGGAACGACTCTTACAAGGCTGGGACGACATCAGCATCAGTTTGCGTCGCAGTGACGCCATTGCGAGCTATGAACGAACGAGCGTCGCGCCGAGCGTCGATGCCGTCTTTGACGCCGAAGGTCACGCCCGTCGCCCCTGAGTGAAGATCACCTCGGCGGGATTTGGCATCACCCTCGCCTGACGTTGGCGCCAGGCTGCGAGGAGCGCAATCGCCACGCTCGCCATGAACGAGAACGACGTCGCCACGAGCGCCGCCCACAAGCGTGCGTTCTGGTAAAAGATCATCCAACCCACGCTGCCCGTCGAAACGAGCACCCAAGTCCTGACCGACACGCCCGTCACGTCAGGGTCACGAACGAGCTCGATGATTTGAGGAATACGAGTCGATACCGCCGCGACACCGGCCCCGTAGATTCCGCCAGGCCAACCCCAGAAGAACGTGGGCACGACACAGACAGCAAACGCGAAGAGCAGTGACTGCGCGACGACGCGCAGCGAAGCGCGCGAATGCCAGGGGCGAAGAAGCAGAACGATCACTATTTGCATCGGCATCAGAAGCGCACTACCGGCGATAATGATCGCCGAGTTCTGATCGATGCCGTAGGTGATCCAGAAACAACCCAGGAGGATGAACAGCGTCCAGGTGGCGAGTGAGACGCCCTCAACGCCGAGGCGACGAGCCCGCCTGACCTGGGCAATCGTTCCCCCGAGCATTAACGTCACCGCAATCCAGCCAATCGTGACGACTAGATCGTGATACCCCACTCCTTAAGGTTACTAGCGCAACTTTCTAACGACGTCGATTCGCGGCTGAAATGACGGCCTCGAGTGACGCGTCGAGAATCGACGAACTCATTCCCACCCCCCACCACGTCGTGCCGTCGTCGCCTTCGGCTTCAACGTAGGCCACGGCCGACGCCTCGGAGCCCGCCGTCAACGCGTGTTCGTGGTAGTCACGAACTTTGAACGTCACGGCCATCTCACTTCGAAGGCCCGACATCAGTGCGTCAATGGGGCCGTTGCCTTCGCCCTTTACCGTGACGTGTTGACCGTTCACGACGAGTTGGGCGAAGATGCGCGTCATGTGCTGATCGGCCGTCACTTCACTCGACAGCAGTTGAATCGTTGGGTTCTCTGGTTGATAGGTCGTCGTGAACACGTCCCAAATCTCGGCGGGAGAAATCTCGGTGCCCTTGGATTCGGTGACTTCTTGAACCTGCTTAGAGAACTCCACTTGCATCGCCCGGGGCAGCTCCAGTCCGTGTTCCGTACTCAGAAGGTAGGCAACGCCACCCTTGCCCGACTGAGAGTTCACGCGAATAATCGCCTCGTAGGTGCGTCCGGTGTGTTTGGGGTCGATGGGAAGATACGGCACTTCCCACACCTCGTAAGTATCGCCAATGGCGGTCATGCCTTTTTTGATGGCGTCTTGGTGCGAGCCGGAGAACGCGGTGTAGACGAGTTCGCCCACGTAGGGGTGACGCATGTGAATCGGCAAGCGATTGGCGTACTCGGCGACGTGGCGGGCTTTATCGATATCACGAATGTCGAGTTCTGGGTCGACCCCCTGTGAGAAGAGGTTCAGCGCCAAGTTCACAACGTCGACGTTGCCGGTGCGCTCGCCATTTCCAAAGAGCGTCCCTTCGACGCGATCGGCGCCAGCCAACACCCCTAGTTCGGCCGCCGCGACCCCGGTACCGCGGTCGTTGTGGGGGTGCAGTGAGAGCACCACGCTGTCACGACGATCGACGTGACGAAGAAACCACTCGATCGCGTCGGCGTAGAGATTGGGCGAGTACATCTCGACGGTGGCGGGAAGATTCAAGATGAGCGGTCGAGCGGGTGTCGGATCAATGACCCCAATCACCTCGTTACAGACTTCGAGGGCGTAGTCGAGCTCGGTACCGGTGAAACTCTCGGGTGAGTACTCGTAGAAGAACGCTGTCTCGGGCGACGTCGACTCCAGCGTGAGACAAAATGCCGCCGCGTCAGTCGCGATCTTCTTGATGCCGTCCTTGTCAAGACCAAAGACCACCCGGCGCTGAAGCTCTGACGTGGAGTTGTAAAAGTGCACGATGGCGCGCTTGGCACCGTGCAGCGATTCGTACGTCCGTCGAATGAGGTCCTCACGGCACTGGGTCAACACCTGAATCGTGACGTCATCAGGAATGCGGTCTTCTTCGATAATCTGGCGCACGAAGTCGAAGTCGGGCTGAGAAGCTGAGGGGAAGCCGACCTCAATCTCCTTGAAGCCCATTTCAACAAGCTGGTTGAACATGACGTTCTTGCGTTCTAAGTCCATCGGATCGATGAGGGCCTGGTTGCCGTCGCGCAGGTCAACGCTGCACCAGCGCGGGGCTCTAATGAAGCGACGATCGGGCCAGGTGCGATCGGGTAGGTCAACGGGCACCGTAGCTCGGTACTTCGCGTGGGCCATGGGACTTGGCTGTTGGTGTCGGTCGGTCATCTCCATCCTTTCGCTAAATCCAAAGAGAAACAAAAATGCCCCCGCGTACGCGGGGGCGGGGCGAGCATCGGCTCGCCCTTTACAGCAACAGTTCGCTCTGGCACATACTCATCGCCCCATTGTACCTCTGATTCGTGAAATGTCCAGAGGGATCGACCACTAACCTGAACCTCCGTGGGCCTACTAAAAGCACTCTTCAAACTGAGCCTTATCCTCACCCTGGGTTCAGTCATCGCCGGCGCGGTGTATCTGGTCAAACGACCAAAGAGCACGTCACCGGTCTCCTTTGAAGCGTGGCCGAGCGTTCCGCGTAACCCGGCGCTCTAGTCACCACACTCAATCGCGGTACCTACAAGAGGAGTTTGTCATGGCAGAGATGGAATATCGCCGACTGGGACGATCAGGTTTGAAGGTCAGTGTCTTGTCCTTTGGTAGTTGGGTCACCTTTGGAAACGCCAGTCAGCTCGAGACGGCCCACCAGGCCGCAGAGTGTCTCTCCGCCGCGCACGACGCGGGCGTGAACTTCTACGACAACGCCGAGGCCTACTCCGCGGGCGAGTCCGAGCGCGTCATGGGCGCCGCCTTCAAGGAACTCGGATGGCAGCGTCACGACTACGTCGTGTCGACGAAGCTGTTCTGGGGACTGCACGAAGGTCCCAACATGAGCAACACCCTCAACCGAAAGTACCTCTCCCAGGCCATCGAAGGTTCCCTCGAGCGACTGGGTCTCGACTTCGTGGACTTGGTGTTCTGCCATCGGGCCGACCCCAACACACCCATCGAAGAGACGGTGTGGGCAATGAGCGACATGATCAGTCGCGGCCAAGCCCTCTACTGGGGAACGTCGGAGTGGACGGCTGACGAAATTCGCGCCGCCTACGACATCGCCGAACGTCACAACTTGCACAAACCCCTCATGGAACAGCCGCAGTACAACATTTTGTGGCGCGACCGCGTCGAGAAGGAGTACAAGCGACTTTACGAAGACATTGGTCTCGGCACGACGATTTGGTCACCCTTGTCGTCGGGACTCCTCACGGGTAAGTACCTCGATGGCGTTCCAGAAGGCTCGCGCGCCACTTTGCCCGGCTACGAATGGCTAAAGAAGTCGCTCACGAATAAGGAGAGCAACGCGAAGGTCGCCGAGCTAAAAAAGATATCGGACGGTCTCGGGGTATCACTCGCTCAGTTCTCCCTGGCGTGGTGCGCGAAGAACCCCAACGTGTCGACCGTCATCACCGGCGCCTCATCCGCGGAGCAAGTCCGCGAGAACATGACCGCGCTCGACGTGCTGCCACTTCTTACGCCCGAGGTCATGGAGAAGGTCGACCTCGTAACTTTGATGTGATCGAAGAACGTCTCTAGCGTAAGGCGATCAGGTGAATGTCCTGGATGCCGTCAGTGTCGCGCAGCTTTTCTACGACGGACGCGGGCGTGGGATTCAACGTCGAAAGTACCATGAGCGCCGTGTGCGACTTTGGATCCGGGCCGACCGCCATTGAGGCAATGGAGATATTGGCCTCGCCTAGGGCAACGCCCACGAGTCCAATCATTCCTGGACGGTCATCGTTGTGCACCACGAGCATTGAAGCCGCGGGCGCGATCTCAACCGCGTGACCGTCCACGCTGACAATGCGCGTCTCGACGCGAGTTCCAATGGTCATCAAAGTGCCCGAGACCGTGTGGCCATCAGAACTGACCGTGATCAAACTGACGTACTCAGCCGACGCCACAGAAGAGACCTCAGCGAACGTGAGATCATGCTCGGCGGCGAGTTGCGGCGCGTTGACGAATGAGACGCCGTCGTGACCAGTTGCACTCAAGAGACCCTTAAGGGCGCACAAGGTCAAAATCTTGGTGCCCGCGCCGGCGAGCTCGCCCTGGTACGCCACTTCGAGGTCCGCGGGCTTGCCATCGAGTAGTCCACCGATGAATCGACCGAGCAGTTCGGCGAGTCCCATGAAGGGGCTTACGGAGTTCGAGACCTCACCGGCCGAGACGTTGACGGCGTAGGGAACGAAGTCGCCGGCCAGCGCCAACTCGACCTGCTCGGCAATCGTCACGCCCGCTTTGTCCTGTGCTTCAGCGGTCGAGGCACCGAGGTGAGGAACAACGACCACCGAAGGAAGCTCAAACAGCGGTGACTCGGTCGTTGGCTCTTTCGCGAAGACGTCGAGTGCGGCACCTTGTACGTGGCCACCGCGAATCGCTTCGGCGAGATCGTCTTCATTGACGATGCCCCCGCGCGCGACGTTAATGATTCGCACGCCTGGTTTCGTCTTCGCCAGTGTCTCGGCGTTCAACAGATTCGTGGTCTCTTTGTTCTTCGGCAGATGAATCGTGATGAAGTCGCTCTGGGCGAGCAGCGTGTCGAAGTCCAAGAGCTCAATGCCCATGTGGCGAGCCCGCTCGTCAGAGATATAGGGGTCGTAGGCAACGATACGCATGCCAAAGGCCATGGCGCGTTGCGCGACGAGTGCGCCAATCTTGCCCAGTCCCACGACACCGAGCGTCTTGCCGTGCAGTTCGACGCCCTCCCACTTACTGCGCTCCCACTTACCGTTCTTCAACGCCGAGTGAGCCTGAGGGATATTGCGAGCCTGAGCGAGCAACAGCGCCATTGTCTGTTCGGCCGCCGAGAGAATGTTCGACACCGGCGCGTTCACGACCATGACCCCAAGTTCGGTGGCCTTCGCCACGTCGACGTTGTCGAGACCGATGCCGGCACGTCCTACGACCACCATGTCGCTCGCCGCCTCCAGCGTTGCGGCGTCGACGTTGGTGGCGGAGCGAATAATCAAAGCGTGCGCGCCGCGCACGGCGCCGATCAAATCCGCGGGCGAAAGGCCCAGTTGGATGTCGACCTCGTGGCCAGCGTCGCGAAGCTTTTGGAGACCTGAATCGGCGATCTCTTCTGTAACGAGTACTCGGGCCACTGGCAACCTTTCAATGAAGGGACTAATCCTAAAGGAAAGTCGTTGGACTCAACCTTTAGCGACGTAGGCGCCAAGGCGCTCGAGACCCTCGACCAGGTCGTCGTCACCGAGCGCGTAACTCAGTCGAAAGAAGCCCGGCGTCCCGAAGGCCTCACCGGGCACGACCGCGATTTTGATGGTCTCGAGCAGCGTCTCAGCGAGTTCTGTCGTGCTGTTCGCTACTCGCCCACCAAAGGTTCGGCCCAGTAGCCCCGAGACGTCGGGGAAGCAGTAAAAGGCACCGTCGGGTTCGGTGCAGTGCACGCCGTCGATGGCGTTCAGCATTGAGAGCATGGTCTTTCGACGAACGTCAAAGGCGTCGCGCATCTGACCCACGGCCTCTAAGTCGCCAGTCAGCGCCGCCACGGCCGCGCGCTGGGAAATATTCGAGATGTTCGACGTGGTCTGACTCTGGTAGTTCACCGCCGCCTCCATGACGTCGGGGGCGCTAATCATCCAACCCACGCGCCACCCGGTCATCGCGTACGTCTTCGCGACACCGTTCACGACGATCCATCGATCGCCGAGCTCGGGGCTGACGACAGGTAGCGACACGTGCGTCGCGTCCCCGTAGACGAGATGCTCGTAGATCTCATCAGAGAGCACCCAGATATCGTGCTCGGCGGCCCAGGCGCCGATAGCGGCGACGTCATCGGGTCGCACCACCGCTCCTGAAGGGTTAGACGGTGAGACAAAGACCAACAACTTGGTCTTCTTCGTTCTCGCGCGCTCGAGTTCTTCCACGGTGACGCGAAACCCGTTGGCCTGACTCGTCATCACGGGCACCGCCGTCGCGCCGGTCAGGTAGACCGACTCGGGGTACGTCGTCCAGTAGGGCGCCGGAATAAGCACTTCGTCACCGGGGTTGAGCACGCTCATGAAGGCCGTCGCCACGGCGTGCTTGCCACCATTGGTGACGAGAACTTGGCTCGCCTTGATGTCCAGGCCGCTGTCACGCTTCGATTTGAACGATACGGCGTCACGAAGTTCCGCGAGTCCCGCGGTTGGCGTGTACTTATAGTTGACCGGATCGAAGCAGGCCTTGGCGGCCGCTTCGACGATGTGTTCGGGTGTAGGAAAATTCGGCTCACCAGCGCCGTAGCCAATCACGGGCTCACCGGCCGCCCTGAGGGCCTTGGCCTTCGCGTCCACCGCCAGGGTCGCGCTGGGGGCTAAACCGCCTAACAGGTCACTGACTCGGGCACTCACCGTTTCACTCCGTTCTTTTTCCGTAAGAATAAGTCTATGAGTTCTTTAGACACGTTCACGATTCCCGCCGATCTTCTTCCACGTGATGGACGATTTGGATCGGGTCCCTCCAAGATTCGCCCCGAGCAACTAATCGCTCTGATGGCTGACTCGTCAACGTACCTTGGCACGTCGCACCGCCAATCGACGGTGCGCAACAAGGTCGGCGAAGTCCGTGACGGCCTTCGTGCTCTGTTTGATCTCCCTGACGGCTATGAAGTGTTGCTCGGAAACGGCGGCACGACGTGCTTTTGGGATGCGGCGACTTTTCACCTCATCGCCAATCACTCTCAGCACCTCAGCTTCGGTGAGTTCTCCTCGAAGTTTGCCAGTGCCGCCACGGAGGCCCCACACCTGAGTGAACCCTCGATTATCAAGAGCGACGTCGGCACGCACCCCGTGGCGATCGCCGATGAGAGCGTTGACCTCTACGCCCTCACCCAGAACGAGACCTCGACGGGCGTCATGATGCCCATCGAACGTCCCGCGGGGGCCTACGGACTCGTCGCCGTTGACGCCACCTCAGCGGCCGGTGGTCTCATGGTTGACCCCACACAGTTCGACTGTTACTACTTCGCCCCCCAGAAGTCCTTCTCCTCCGACGGCGGACTTTGGATCGCTATCTGCTCACCGGCGGCGATTGAACGTATCGAGACGTTAGCGTCGTCTGGTCGTTGGACGCCCGCCTTCTTCGACCTGAAGATTGCTCTCGACAACTCGCGCCTCAACCAGACTTACAACACGCCCGCGCTCGCGACGATCCACCTGCTCGCTTCACAGATTCAGTGGATGAACGACAACGGCGGCCTCAGCTTTTCGTCAGGTCGTTCACGCCGGTCAGCAGAGATTCTCTACACCTGGGCCGAGGCGTCAGACTTCGCGACACCCTTCGTGACGAATCCCGCTCAACGCAGCAACGTGGTGGGGACCATCGACTTTCGCGCGGATATTGACGCGAACGAGATCGCCAAGATACTGCGCGCGAACGGCGTCGTGGACACGGATCCCTACCGCAAACTTGGTCGCAACCAGTTGCGAATCGCGATGTTCCCAAGCGTCGATCCCGAGGACGTCGCGTCCTTGCTCGCCTGCGTCAATTACGTCGTGGGCAATCTGTAGAGGTCGAGGACTCGAAAACACACGGAAAGGCCACCTTGCACCGGCGACTTGAGCCAGTGGAGTAGTGATTGGGGTCGAGAGCCCGAGGTAACAAATCTCCCAACGTGCGCTGACGCTGGACGCTAGAAACTAGACCCGCTCCTGTTAATTTTCACGACGTCACTTGTTCTCGGGGCCCGGTGGTGTCGTGATGAGTAGCGAGCGTAACTCCGGCAACCTGGCTCGAATCGTCTACGAATGTGTGCGCTGGCTGACAGTAGCCGCTCGGCATTTCGGCGGGATCTTCCGCTTGGGTGACGAACTCGGTGATGGTGAGTCCGCTCGTTGGAGAGAATCCCCCGGCTGTGGAGTACCACTTGGCGCAACTTGGGTAGTGGGCCGCTACCACTCCTGGTCGAACGTACGTCCAGGGAACCGACCACATCTCAAGAGCATCTTGTACGCTCGCCGGTCGGTACTTATCGCACACGTCCGCGGCAGCGGTGTACACAATCGCTGGGCTGTCCAAGCGGTCACCAAGAATGACCGCGGCGTATCCATCTGAATGAGGAGGTGTCAACTTCTTGGGAGGGCCAGTCATTGCGGTACAAGCCTGAACGTCGGTGGAGTAGGTCACACCAATCCACGCCGGCAGGTTCTTCACTACGGGCACGCCCTTGACCCTGATGATGATCGTGGCGAGACCGAACCCAACGAATCGTCGTTGAGTACTAACTACGCCCGAAGTTGCCCAGATCTCGGTGGCGGCTTCGCTTTGCGTCCTCTCGGGTTTCATCGATTTCGGGGCTGGCCGAACTTTCATTGCCCCATTATCAAGAGTGAAGCTCTGAGTGAATCGTCCATTACTTCGCGCCGCGTTCACCGTCACCTGTGCCCCAGCGGGGAGCGGGGTCCAAATGAGCCCACTGAGCAAAATTGCGAGGGCCACGATGGACAACGTGTTTCGATTCATGTCAACCTCCTTACCCATTCCATGTCGCCACACTGGCATTCATTACACACAAAGGAGAATCGGATCCGTGGCGATGACGAGAATTATCCTATGACTGGTACGTTCTCTGAATTACTGCATCCACAATCTGCATTATTCCGACATCGGAGAGCCAATGCTCTGAATTTTCCCGAGAATTGAACACTCGGTGTTCGTGGACGTCGGAGATCCGACGCCAACGATTTGGCACCATGTACTTCCGTCTTCACCGTTGAGCGCTTCGAAAACTAGACGCGACAGCAGGCCCGGAGCTGTGCGACACTAAACGTATGGCGCGCCTCGTCACACTCGTCAGTGAGGTCCTAGCTGACGAAGACGACTTACTCGAACGCGAGATCTTCGGAACTGGCGACCCTCACGTGATCGCACGTCAGATAGAGAAGTTCTTGGAAGAGCACTTCGGTGCTTTACCTGAACCGATCTTCTTTCGTCACAGTGTTGGCATTGTCGTCGGTGCCAGACTTGATGAGCAAGAAGTAGTCATGAAAGTGCATTACTGGCGTGCTTCGCTACAGCGGCTGGAGGCAACCCAGCGTGTTCAACTCGAACTCTCTCTCATGGACCTACCGGTGCCGCGACCATTGTTTGGACCATTGGAGTTTGGTGCGGGTGTCGCAACGGTTGAGGAATTGATTCACGGGGACATCGTCGACGGCCACGACATCGAGGTGCGTAAGGTGCTCGCGCGCGAACTATGTCGACTCATTGCGGCGGGCCGGAAAATCACGAATATCGATGGTCTAGGTTTGCCGGCGCTGCTTGCCGATCCCAGCGCGCCCCTTTGGCCCACGCCACATTCACCACGCTTCGATTTCGAGGCAACAAGTCAAGGTGCGGAATGGATAGACGATCTTGCGTGGTCCGCCCGGCGGCGCCTGGCGGCTCTCTCGGGAGAACTAGTGATTGGCCACCTTGATTGGAGGGTTGGCAATTTAGGGTTCGTGGGTACAGGGTTGACCGCAATATATGACTGGGACTCAATTGGACTTGCGACGGAAGCGTTCATCGTTGGAAGCGCGGCGGCCACCTTCTCGTCGGACTGGTCCAAACCAGGCGGCTCATTGCCGAGTCTTGATGAGATGAGGGCCTTCGTCGCGGACTATCAGAACGTTCGTGAGAAGTCTTTCGACGCCGAGGAAATCGAGGCGATCGACGCCGCCAATCTCATCCTCATTACATACGGCGCCCGATGTCAGCACTCAGACTTTTCGCTCTCTCATGATTCAAGCACCGGTCTCGCCGAAAGTTGGATCACTCTGCTTCGAGAACGTGGTGAACTCGGCTTGATTGCTTACTGACAACGAGAAGCTTGAAAATTGCACTAAACGCCGGCGGCGGAACTGTCGTGTCAGGGACCCGAAGTAGCAGGTCTGGCACTAATCACTGGCGTTTAGCTATTTAATCCAATCTGGTGTCGGAGACCCGCATGACTGTCGCCAGCCACTGGCGAATGGCGGGTGTTGCACGTTTAGGTGGCGACACCCAAGTATCGATGTTGATCTCCGGCCCTGAACCTCCAGTCGGTTCAAACGAATCGATTGCCACGGATCTCTACGTCGTAGGCAGCGTGTAGGCAACGACCTGCGAAGGTCCCGTACCTACCCCGTATTTTGGTCCGCCCGCCGGCACGATCAGCGTATCGCCAGCGATGGCGATGGGCGAGTTCGTTGACCTCGGCAGCTGTTGGTTGAAAACGATTGCACCAGTCGAGCGATTAAGGGCGAGCAACTTCCCCTGAAACAGCGTTGTAAACACCAAGTTGTTCGAAACCGTCGCAGCGCCGAGCGGCAGTCCATTTACTTTGGTATCCCATTCGACTTTTCCCGTGACGAGGTTCAAGGCTTCAACGCTGCCGGAAAGCTTCTTACCGACATTCACACCATTGACTTGATCGGTGTTGGTAAAGGAGAAGGCGAAGTTGCACGTCACCACGTAAACGGTGTTTCCGGCCAGGGCCATGTTGGTCAAAATGCCACCAAGCGCACCTGGTTCATAGGTAAATGGCACCGTCAACTTACTTTTCCCCTCGAGAGCCTTGAGTGAGTCGTTGTCGTGGCCGTTGTGTTTTCCGACCGGTGTCTTCCAGATCAACCTCCCGGTGGTGGCGTTCATCTCGTAGACGATGCCCATCTTGCCGCCGCCAATGACAACCGGCACCCCATTGGCTTTCGCCGAGATCGGCGACGCCTGCATGTCGTAATCCTTAAAGTCATTGGTGACGCCCTGGTAGTACCAACGAAGTTTGCCCGTGGCCGCGTTGAGGTTGACGTCGCTGTCGGTGTAGAGCAACTTGACCGGGTCCGCGAGCGCTGACGACACCGACTGATAAGGATTGCCAATACCAAAGGTCACCGAACCGTCGGTGCTGACGAGCGGTGTCTCCCAGGCGCCGCCCGCCCCGAGTCCAACCGTCTCGACGCCTTTATCCTTCTTAGGCACCGTCTTGAACGACCACAACAACGCACCGGTCGCGGCGTTGAGAGCCAACAGGACGCCCCCGCCGGGTACGAGGCCGTACTGGCTCGCCAAATAGACCCGGCCGTTGGCGACCTGTGGCTGAATACCAAACGTGCCCTGACCCTTCTTTAGAAGCTTGTCGTTGAACCAGACCCGGTGACCCGTTCTCGCGTTGAGAGCGAAGACTGCCGTCGGTGTCGCGCCGTAGACCACGCCACTAACTACTGCGACCCCGTTGGGCCCCGGTCCGCTCTTCTCCTTCTTGTTCACAAGATACGACCATTCGAGTTTGCCCGACGTCAAGGACAACGCGTAGACGTTGGAGTGAAGATCTTGGATGTACGCGACACCGTTCACCACGATTGGCGTCGCTGCGAGTGTGCCGTATCCGCCGACATTCTTCGTTGCCTTACCAGTGAGCTTGAACGACCACGCCTTCTTTAACTTCGACACGTTCGCCGTGGTGATAGTCGAACCAACGGCGTCGCGGGTATTCGCCAAATCGCCGTTCGAATACGCCCACGACCCCGACACAGACGGGCTGGCAGCGGCGAGCCCAGCGTTCACGCCAATCGGCACGCTAACGAGACCTAGGGCCACTACCGCCGTGACGGCCAGAGTCCAATGTGAGCTCAATCTCAACTTCATCGCTCCATCCTCCCCTCGCTGCCTTCATTTTTGCGCTGAGAGCGATTCCGCGCTCGGGATCGAGAACCATTCGGCGATTGGAAGTTAAATGCTCTTTATCCTCTTGGTCGAAACTTATATCGCTTCGGCGAGAAACGTCGACCAGACACGATTGCCCTGAATTTGTCCCTCTAGTGTGATCGAAAATCCGGCCGCAAGCATCTGTCCCTTGAGGATGCCGGCGTCTCGGTACACGAACCAACGCTGCTCTCCTGGAACATACGGTACCGCCTCGAAATTCGACGATTCCCCTGACGCGGTCACGAGTGCGAGAACACCGGAACTACGTAAAACCCGTTTAAACTCGCGAAGCACCCGAATGGTGTCAACGTCCGGAACGTGCAAAAGTGAAGCGACGCACCATATTCCATCAAGTTGACCGGAACTGATTGGCAACGTGCGCATGTCCGCTTGCACCAATCGGCCCGAAAGTCCCTCCGAGGCGACATCGAGCATCCCCGCTGATAGGTCGATTCCAATCGCGCGAAATCCGCGCGTTTCGAATCGAGCCGCATCAAAGCCGGGTCCACAGCCCACGTCCGCGACCAATCCGGAAATCGGCATTTTCGAGAGGAACGTCTCTTCGAGTGAGAAGAACAGTGACGCGCCACTCGACACGTGCAGCTTGTGGTTCTCGACGTAGCGGCCCGCTATTCGATCGTACGTCGCACGGTTAACGGCTGTCTGATCCGACGACAAGTTCGATTCACGATCGTCGCGTGCCACGAGACATCATGCCATGAATACGAGAGCAACCTTCGATTGAGACACGGCGCGAAAGGCGTCATGTCTCTCGCGATTCAAGAGCGTGTCGCCGGCTTCAGAGCGTAGAACTCAAGTTGAATGTTGTCCGGATCTCGAAACGTCACCATGACGCCAGCCGCGTAGTCAAAGTCCTTCACGCCCGAATGATGGATCCCCAGTTCGTCGAGTCGCTCCGCCCACGCGTGAACATCCTCTACGCAAGGAACGATGAACTCAAGATGATCCAGTCCCACTCTTCGTTCATCAAATTCAGACGCCGTCGAAACCTCGTGTTCGACAAGACCGAGCGTCAATCCGCTTGCGTGACCCAACACAACGTGGGCCAGGTGACCATATTCGTCTCGGGTTTCGCGGCGAATGACGAGGTCCAACACGTCGGCGTACCACCGAGCGCTCGTGCTCACGTTAAGAACAGTGAGTTCGATGGAATACTCGCCAGTCAGATTGGGCACACGGAAATTATGACGAGAAACCACACTTCTTTCAAATCCTTAGCGCACTTCTCGTGGAGTCCGCCAATCTTTCGGCGAACGCGTCATTAATTGGTGTCAAAGCTGAAGGAGATCTACGACCCGGTGCTGGTCAGCAACGTCGGCAGCATCGTCGACGTTCGAAAAGTTCTAGGCCCTCACCGCACCACTCTCTCGAAAACCTCCGGCGCAGTGCTCACTGACGTCATGACGTTGTAGGTCGAACCCGACTGGCCCGCGGCGCCACCGTGGCGACCATCGGGGGTAAGGCAGAGCGTCCGCAGTTCGCTCTTGAAGGCGTCGGCCAACGTGTCAGCGTCCGTGAGCATCAAGCGACAAGCTTCGGAGGGATTGACACCGCGAGCGAGTGCGTCGACCACCATTCGAGCACCGGCCACGCGCATGCTCATCTCGCCACGGCCCGTGCAGGCCGCCCCGCCAAAACGGAGGTCGCAGTAGTTGCCCGCGCCCGGCAGCGCGGAGTCGCCGACGCGTCCGGGATACTTCCACGGGTAGCCACTGGTCGAAACACCCACCACCATCTCTCCCAACTCGTCGAGAGCGATGACGTTGATGGTTCCCCACGGACCGTCGTGTGGGTGAAAGCGACTGACCAGTTCGATTGCCGCCAGTCGATAAACCTCATCACCTATAGCGGCACTCGTGTTCTCTCCTTCGATCGAGTCGTGTGACGGCGCCAGGGCCTCACGAAATAACTGGGCCGCTTCGTCCGTCAGAAGGTCAGCGCGCTCAAAACCGTGTTCGTCGGCAAAAAGTTCCGCGCCCGCACCGACTAAGAGACAGTGCTGGGGCAACGTTTCGAGCACGGCGCGGGCAATAGAGATTGGGTGAGGAAAGTTGCGCACCGCGCCGACGGCGCCAAAGGCGCGCGTCGAACCGATCATGAGCGACGCGTCGAGTTCAACCTCTCCTCGTGCGTTGGGCAGTCCCCCGATTCCCACGTAGTGATCGGAGAGGTTGTCCTCACAACGACGCAGCGCTTCTTCTACCGCGTCGAGCGCAGAGCCGCCTTGGCGTAACAGTTCCATGCCGACCGGAAGTCCCGCCTCCGAGCGTTCGCTGCCAATGATAATGGGGCCACTCATGTCATCGCTTCTTTCTCTGGATGATCGCTACGGTCTCCAAGGAGGTTTCGAAGGGCGCCGACGCTCAAAGTCCATAGCGAATTTTAGCCAATGAGCGCGCGAAGTGGTTCGACGTACTCAGGACCACCACGAAGATACGAGCCTCGAATCACCGTCCAGGCACGAATACGAAACTCGTCGAGCCCGGCTGCGACAAAGGATTGAATACGACGTTCGGTCTGAACCGGGTCGCTCAGACGATTATCGAGCGGGTTCCAAAGGAACGACGGCACGTCGTACTCGCGATCGGCGAGATAGGGCTTCGGGTCAATCGCGACGAAGCGCTCACCCGAGCGAAGGATGTTGTGATGGTGAAAGTCGCCGTGAACGAGCCAATCGGCGCTACCACCCTCTATTTCATCGAATAAGTCGCGCGCTAAGGAAGCCAACGGGCTGCCCTCGCGCTCGGCTTCATCGAGCCAGCGCACGACTTCGGGCTCGACCGGTCGAAACGGGGGTCGTGCTGGTCGCCAAAGGCGTGACGCGAGATCGACCGCAATCTCTGTCGCCGCTTCGTCGGCGAGATCGCTGAGGTCGTTGCCCGGAAGAGCCCGCTCCTCCAGCAGTGCCAGTCCCGAGCGACGTAACAGGCGCACCGCGCCGTCTCCGTCCCAGAGTTCCAGCGCGTCGCCTTCGTGGAGTGACTCGTCGTCACCGCCGTAGGGCACCTTGAGGACGCGGTCGTCGCCCACCGGAGCAACAAAAGACACATTGGACAGCGCGAAGGGGGTGCCGAGTTGTAGACCCCAGAGCGCACTCACTGCCTCGGCGGACCTCCGCGCCGCCGAGAGATCAACCATGGGTTCGAATTCGGCGTTCACTTCGTCAACTCGTACCTTCTTCGCATTTCCAAGAATCAGTAACAGCCCAAACGAAACTCGCCTAGTCGGTATCGCCACCAGAGATTTCGGAGACCTTCTGTTTCCCCGCTGAAACGAAAGGCATCATCGTGCGCAACTTCTTGCCGATCTCTTCGATGGGGTGCTTCTTTCCGGCGTCACGAAGTTCTCGGTAGCGGGGACGGCCGATCTCGTTTTCGAGAATCCACTCAGCGGCAAAGGTACCGTCTTGAATCTCGCCCAAAATCTTCTTCATCTCTTTCTTCACGTCCGCGGTAATAACGCGAGGACCACGCGTCAAGTCCCCGTACTCGGCCGTGTCCGAAACGCTGTAACGCATGCCGGTGATGCCTTCTTCGTACATCAAGTCCACGATCAGCTTCAACTCGTGCAGGCACTCGAAGTACGCACTCTCGGGCTGGTAACCGGCTTCGACCAACGTCTCGTAACCAGCGCGCACGAGCTCGGTCACGCCACCACAGAGCACGACCTGCTCACCGAAGAGATCCGTCTCGGTCTCTTCGCTGAAGGTCGTCTCGAGCACGCCGGCGCGCGTGGCGCCAATGCCGTCGGCGTAGGCCAGGGCGATGTCGTGCGCGTGGCCCGTGGCGTCTTGGTGTACGGCAATCAAAGCGGGCACGCCGCCGCCTTCGACGTAGGTTCGGCGCACTAAGTGACCGGGACCCTTCGGGGCAACCATCGCGACGTCGACGTTCGCGGGTGGCTCGATCAAGTTGAAACGAATGTTGAAACCGTGCGCGAACAACAGACACTTGCCCTCGGTGAGGTTTGGCGCGATGTCGGCGTCGTAGGTCTTCTTCTGCTCGGTGTCGGGAACCAACACCATGATGACGTCGGCTTCGGCGCAAGCCTCAGCAATCGAGCGCACTCGTAGTCCCGCCTCTTCGGCCTTGTGAATCGAGGAGGACTCTAGACGCAGCCCCACGCGCACGTCGTAGCCACTCTCGTGCAAGTTCAGCGCGTGGGCGTGGCCCTGCGAGCCGTAACCCAGGATCGCGATCTTCTTGGACTTCAAGAGTTCGGGCTTGGCGTCTTTTTCGTAGTACATCGTCGTCATCGCTAAAGTCTTTCTCTCTTGTAGTTGATTAGGCCGAGACCGTCTGTTCGAGTCTAGGGAGTGCCACGCGACCGGTGCGCTGCAACGCCACTTCGGAAAAGCTCTCGAGCGCCTTCTCGAGTTGATCGCACGCGCTGGGCGGCCCCGCGAGCATCACGGTCACTGACGTAGCGTTGACGTCAATAATGGAAGCGCCCGCGTTGGCGACGACGTCGAGTACCGCGCGTCGATCGTTTTCGACGCTGAGTGTCGCCAGCAGCAGTTCACGTTCCGTCGCGTCCTTAGGCGCGAGGTCGGTTATCTCCACCACGTTGATCAACTTGTTCAGTTGTCCCACGATCTGCTCGAGGGGCGCGGACTCAGCGTCGACGACGATGGTGACCCTCGAAAATCGAGCGTTGCCCTCGGCGGGGGCAACGGCCAGTGAGTAGATGTTAAAGCCGCGCCGGGCGAAGAGTCCGGCAATGCGCGCGAGCACGCCCGCTTTGTTTTCGACTAACACCGACAAAATATGGTGGCGAACCGGCGTGTGGTTCGCGGCGCCCAGGTATGGCTCGGGAGGGGTCATCGCGCGTCGCCTCTCAAAGACGGGTGCACCATGATGTTGTCGTTTGAGTCACCAGCGGCAACCATCGGAAAGACCTTCTCTTCAGAGTCCGTGCGAAAGTCGATGACCACCGGCACGTCATTAATCAAATTGGCCTGTTCGATCACTTCGTGCATCTCCTTCAGCGTGCGGGCGCGAAGTCCAACGCAGCCCATCGCTTCGGCCCATTTGACGTAGTCGGGCAGGTCCGCGCTGAGGTAGACCTCGCTGTAGCGCTCTTCGTAGAACATCTCTTGCCACTGACGCACCATTCCGAGGTACGCGTTGTTGAGAATCGCTACCTTGATCGGAATACCTTCGGCGCGAGCGGTGACGAGTTCTTGGGCGGTCATCTGAAAGCAGCCGTCGCCGTCGATGCACCAGACGGTGCGATCGGGTCGTCCTACTTTGGCGCCGATGGCCGCGGGAACGCCGAATCCCATGGTGCCCGCTCCCCCGGAGTTGACCCAGGTGCCGGGCTCTTCAAACTTCCAGTGCTGCGAGGCCCACATCTGGTGTTGTCCAACGCCTGAGGTAACGATGGTTCCGGGCGCGGCTTTGGCGGCGATGGCCTCAATGACGTGCTGGGGACGAAGCGGACCATCAGTCGCTGGTTCGTCGTAGGCGAGGGGGTAACGCTCTTGCCAGGTGTGAATCTCTTTCCACCACACGTCGAGGTTCTGGGGCGTCGCCTTCGCCGCCTCAAGTGCGTTAAGGGCCGCCACGACGTTGGTCTGCAACATGACGTCGGCTTGGCGAACTTTGTTGAACTCGGCGCGGTCGATGTCGACGTGAATGATTTTCGCGCCCGCGGCGAAGCTCGAGATCTGTCCCGTCACCCGGTCGTCAAAGCGAGCACCGAGCGAGATCAGTAAGTCCGCCTTCTGCAGTGCGGTCACCGCGCTGTACATGCCGTGCATGCCGGGCATGCCGAGGTGTTGGTCGTGCGAGTCCGGGAACGCCCCGCGCGCCATCAACGTCGTGACGACGGGCATCTTCGTCCGTTCGGCGAAGGCCAACAGCTCCATGTGGGCTCTGGACTTCAACGTGCCACCACCGACGTAGAGCACCGGGCGCTCTGAGGCACCAATGAGTTCAACGGCACGCGCGACGGCGTCATCATCGATGGCGATCTCGGGGTGATAACCGGGCAGATCCAACTCTTCAATGGTCGTTGGGTACCACCACTCCATCATCGACTGCGAGATGTCCTTTGGCAGGTCGATCAACACCGGTCCAGGTCGGCCGGTCGTGGCGAGATAGAAAGCTGAGGCGACGACGCGGGGAATCTCGTGCGCCGACTGAATCAGAAAGTTGTGCTTGGTGATGCCCATCGTGATGCCGGTGATATCGCACTCTTGAAAGGCGTCCGAGCCAATGGAGGCGGTGGCGACCTGACCGGTGATGACGACGAGGGGCGTTGAGTCCATGTGCGCGTTACCAATGGGCGTGACGATGTTGGTCGCCCCCGGGCCACTCGTGACCATGGCGACACCGGGTCGACCGGTGGCGAGCGCGTAACCCTCGGCCATGTGGCCGGCACCTTGTTCGTGTCGTACGAGGATGTGGCGAATGGAGGAGTCGAGGATGGGGTCGTAGACGGGAAGAATCGCGCCGCCGGGCAGGCCGAAGATGGTGTCGACCCCCTCTTGTTCCAGACTCTTGATAAGTGCTTGCGCTCCAGTGAGTTGCACCATGCTCCTTCGTGTTTGGGTAATAAAAAAGGCCTCCCTTTTCTGGGAGGCCTCCGGTGTACGTCTACGCGTGACTACCGGCGCCAAGCCTCTACTACTACCAGAATCTCGGTGCGCGTCTTCACGTTCTCAGTTTAAGCGCAGAAACATCTCGCGCACAACACGGCTAGCGCGTCGTCACCGCACCCTTCTCTGCCCCCTGGGCCAGACGGGCGAACTTTTCCAGTACTCCCGTGGTGTACCGGGGAGTAAATGGCGCGAGAACCCTCGCCCGCTCGGCCAGCTCATCGTCGTCGACGAGAAGATTGATCGAGAGGGTGTTGACGTCGATAGCAATCTGATCGCCGTCTCGCACGAGGCCAATCGGTCCGCCATCGAGCGCTTCGGGTGCGACGTGCCCCACGCAGAATCCGTGCGTTCCTCCGCTAAATCGACCGTCGGTCACGAGCGCGCAGTCGGCGCCACGCCCGACGCCCTTCATCGCTCCGGTGATGGCGAGCATCTCACGCATACCAGGTCCGCCCTTGGGGCCTTCGTAACGAATAACCACCACCGTGTTGGGCGCAATCTCGTTGGCCATAATGGCCTCCATCGCGAGGTCTTCACCGTCAAAGACGCGAGCCGTTCCCGCAAAGGTCATCTGATCCAGGCCCGCGACCTTGACCACAGCACCCTTGGGCGCGAGCGTGCCGCGCAAAATCGCGATGCCACCCTGTACGTGAATTGGATTCGACATCTCGTGCACGACGTCGCCATCGGGCTTAGGTGCGTGGTACGCCTCGAGATTCTCCGCCATGGTCTTGCCACTCACCGTCATAACGTCGCCGTTGAGTCGGTCGTTCTCCAGGAGGTGTTGGAGAACGACGGGAACGCCGCCGATGTGGTCGAGGTCACTCATGTGGTACTTCCCGTGGGGCTTGGTGTCGGCGATGTGTGGCACGCGCTTGGCAATCCTGTTGAAGTCATCGAGTTCGAGGTCCACACGCGATTCGTGGGCAATCGCCAGCAGGTGCAGCACCGCGTTCGTCGAACCGCCGAGCGCCATCACCACGGCAATCGCGTTCTCAAAGGCCGGCTTGGTCATGATGTCGCGGGCGTTGATGCCGAGGTCCAAGAGATTCAGTACGGCGATCCCCGAATCGTAGGCGTACTGGTCACGCCGTTGGTCAATGGAAGGCACCGAAGCACTACCGATGAGCGACATGCCGAGGGCTTCGCCCACGCTCGCCATCGTGTTCGCCGTGAACATACCCGCACAACTACCCTCGCCGGGACAGGCCGCGCACTCGATGGCCCTTAACTGCTCGTCACTAATCGCGCCCACCGCGTTCGCGCCCACCGCCTCAAAGACCGACGTGATGTCGAGCGCTTCACCATTCAAGTGACCCGGCAGGATCGTGCCGCCGTAGAGAAAGACGGTTGGTACGTTGACGCGACCGGCGGCCATCAACATGCCGGGCAACGATTTGTCGCAGCCCGCCAAGGTGACCATGGCGTCAAATCGCTCGGCGTGCATCACGGTTTCGACCGAGTCGGCGATGACTTCTCGCGACACCAAGGAGGCGTGCATGCCCTCGTGGCCCATCGAGATCCCATCCGACACCGCAATGGTCACGAACTCAAAGGGAATACCACCGGCGTCACGAACGGCGACCTTCGCTCGCTTGGCCAATCGATCAAGGGGCAAGTTGCACGGTGTCACTTCGTTCCAACTCGACGCCACGCCAATCTGAGCCTTACTCATGTCGTCGTCATCAAGTCCCATGGCGCGCAGCATCGAGCGTGCGGGAGCGCGACCTTTTCCGAGGGTCACGTCAGTACTTCGAGGAGTGGGATGAGTTGTCATTGACAAAGTCTAAGAGCAGCGCGAGGAGTACTTACTTGTGCACGAAATCACTTCGCGTTCACCGACTTGCCGGTCGATTGGCAACTCTGGTCTGCAGTATCCAACGCCTCGAACCCATACCGTTCTTTGAATACAGGTCAACTACAATTGTCTGGTGCCAAGCGATACTGATGCAACTGGTCGCGAACCCTCCAAGAGAACGATTGCTAACGAGGAACGCCTGGCGAAACTCGGCGCGGCAGTCAATCAGCACACTGACACGCGTTCTCGCCGCTCGCGACGCAAACCGCGAAGCCGTGGCCGTAAGTGGGTGCGCCGCGCCATCATTACCATCGGCGTAGTGGTCGTTCTCATCGTTGGCGGCGTCGTGGGTGACTACTACTATCTCGGCTCCCTCGTCAATAAAGTGAACGTCAATTCCCTACAAACGACGAAATCGTCAGTGAACATCCTGCTCATTGGATCGACCAGCCGGTGCGCCCTCAAGGTACAGAACAAAGCGTACGGACTGTGCTCCCAAGGCGTCACTGGCGTCAACAGCGACATCGACATGATCGTCCACCTCGATCCAAATACCGGCAAGGTGTCGTTGCTTTCAATCCCGCGAGACCTCTTCGTGCCCAACGCCCGCATCATTGGCGCAAACAAGATTGACGCCGCCCTCGCCGAGGGTCCGAGCCAGCTCGTCACCGCGATTGAAGAAGACTTCGCGATTCCCATCAACCACTACGTCGAACTGAACTTTGATACGTTCGCCAACGTCGTCAATGCCTTAGGTGGCGTGAAGATGTACTTCCCTATCCCCATCTTTGACCAAGAGTCCGGCCTCAACATCGAGCGCCCAGGCTGTTACAACCTCGACGGCTATCACGCACTTCAGTTAGTTCGAGCGCGTCACCTGCAGATTCAGCCCAATCCCTCCAATCACGATCCACGTTCGTGGCCCCAAGAGGCGCTCTCCGATCTGGCGCGTATTCGACGCACGCACGAGTTCCTTCGAGTCCTCGGCGCAAAAGTGGCGGCGCGAGGTATAGGCAATCCAATTACCGACCAGGCCATCGCGACCGCGGTGCTGCCCGACCTCACGGTAGACAGTGGATTCAGCGAGGGTTCGATGGTCAGTCTGGCCAGAAATTTTGCGCACACAAGTCTCACTGGTTCTCCGCAGTTCACCTATCCCGTGACCAACGTAGAGACGGGACCACTCATGTACCAGGGCTACTCCTACGGCGACGTGGTGTTCCCGGTGCAACCCGACGGCGTGAGCACCGTCAATCAGATCTTTGGCGTAGCGACGGGCGACAACTCCTTCACCGGTGCGGCACTCCCGTCGCCGTCCAGCTTCAAGATCGCTGTCGAAAATGGGACCGGTGTCGCCAACCAGGCGTCCATTATCGCGCAAGCGCTTGGCGCTAAGGGGTTTCGCGTCGGCTCTACCAGAAACGTGACGCCACCGGGCCCCGTCAGTGAAACGGTCGTGTGGTACGGCGGACCACCGCCGCCGGCCCACGGAGACTGGACGAGCCCCAGCCTTGCCGCGGCGCAGGCGGCGCTCAACCAGATTGAAGGACCAGCGATACTCGGTTACGACCCCGCCAGCGTCGCCGCTGGTTCCCTCGTCACCGTGGAGACCGGCACGGGAATAACGATCAAACCAGCGCCCTCGGTCAAGAAGACAACGACGAGTTCACACACCACCACAACGACGAGTTCACACACCACCACAACGACCTCGGCGACGGCGTATAACCCGCCCGGCATAAAGGGCAACGGTGACTTCACCGCCCCCAGCTCAGTAAACCAAGCGCTCCAGCCGTGGGACCCACGGGCTTGCAACGCGGCCGGTACGGGCCCAGCGACTGCCGCTTCGCCGTAAGGAACCAACGAAGTTGAAAACTAGTCAGCGAGTCGTATTGGCCGGCTCGTTACTGCGAAGAGCGCTTAGCGCCGACTCTGTAACTCAGCGATAACGGCCCTGCCGTTGGCTTGACCACTCGTCACCTTCATCACTTGGCCAATGAAGAACTGGGCAAGTTTTTCGTCGCCTTCGCGGTAGCGTTCCCACTCCTCTGGGTGGCGAGTAATAAGTTCTGCGACCGTGGCGCCAAGTGAGTCCGATGAAAGTTGCTCAAATCCATTAGCACTCGCCACGGCACGAGGTTCCCCCCCGTGCTCGAGGATCTCTAGCAACACCTTTTTCGCTTGAGTTGCCGAGAGCTCGCCGCTCTGCTCCATGCGCAGGGTGGCGATGAACGATTCCGGTGTCAAATTCGCAATGTTTTCAATGGCCGCCGCGAGTTCGTTGGCGGCGCGAGCCAACGCCAGCGGCGCTTCGATGCCCGCGTCAATGGCCGCGAGCACGAAGGAATCGAATCCGAGATCAACAACGACTTCGAGAGCGTCTAACTGTGGTGACAATGGCTTCGACAACCTCGCCAAGAGAACGGCCCGTCGCTCGGCCGGCAGTGCGCCCAGTGAGCTACGGATTCGCTCCTGCCACGCTTTATCCGGCACCAAGTCCACGAGGTCGGGCTCTCTGAAGTAGCGATAGTCCTCCGCCTCTTCTTTCACCCGCATGGTCGAGGTTTCGCCCAGCCCCTCATCCCAGTGACGAGTCTCTTGGCGAACTTTGCCACCACCTTCAATGAGTTCGACCTGGCGAAGAGCTTCGTAGTCAATAGCTCGCCCCAGGCTGCGAAGTGAGTTCAAGTTCTTGATTTCGCAGCGCGTCCCTAAGGGATCGCCGAACCGGCGAACGGAAACGTTCGCGTCCATGCGCATCGAACCCTCTTCCATGCGACCATCTGATGCGCCGGTCGCGATCAAGATGCCACGAAGTTCTGACGCGTACGCCCGGGCTTGGGCCGAACTTCGAATGTCGGGACCTGAGACAATCTCCACGAGTGGCACACCGGAGCGGTTGTAGTCCACCAGCGACCGATCGGCGCCGTGAATTCGACCGCTGCCACCGAGGTGGGTGGACTTACCCGTGTCCTCTTCTAAGTGCGCGCGCTCAATCGTGACCCGCGATCCATCGGGCAGGTCCAAGTAGCCACCGGAGTTGATCGGCAGGTCGTACTGGCTGATCTGAAAGTCCTTGGGCATGTCGGGATAGAAGTAGTTCTTCCGGTGAAACGTTGACGACGCGATCGTCGAGTGCAGTGCAAAGCCAATAGCCATCGCCAAATCGACGGCGTGAACGTTGAGTACCGGCAACGACCCCGGGAGTCCGAGGCAGACCGGACAAACGTTGGTGTTCGCTTCGGATCCAAAGGCGTTCAAACAACCACAGAACATCTTGGTGGTGGTCTTGAGCTCCGTGTGAACTTCGAGTCCCACGACCAACTCCCAGCCCTCGGGCATCGTCACGATCGACCATCCGCGACTTCGAGCACGCGCGACGCGGCAAAGAGTTGCGCCTCGCTGCGACCAGGTCCGAGCAGTTGCACACCCACGGGCAGTCCGCCCTCGCCCGTGCCAAAGGGCACCGAGATCGCGGCCTCCCCGGCCAAGTTGGTGGGAATGGTGAAGACGTCCGAGAGGTACATGGCCATCGGATTACTTGTTTTCGCACCGAATTTGAAGGCCACCGACGGGGTCGTCGCACCGAGCAGGAGATCGGCCTCTTGGTACGCGCGTTGAAAAGCGTTGATCATCTGGGTGCGAACCTTCAGGGCCTGTCCGTAGTAGGCGTCGTAGTAACCAGCCGAGAGTGCGTAGGTGCCGAGCATGATGCGTCGCTTCACTTCGGCGCCGAAGCCCGCGGTGCGCGTGGCTTCGTTCATCGCGGCGACGTCTTCTCCGTCAACGCGAAGCCCGTAGCGCACGCCGTCATAGCGCGCCAGATTGCTCGATGCTTCGGCCGGAGCGAGCAAGTAGTAGGCGCTCAGTCCCAATCGAAACTCCGGCACCGAGAGTTCAACAATCGTTGCTCCGGCATCGCGCAACGCGTCAGCCGCGCGTGTCACCGAGGCGACGACGTCGTCGTCGGCTCCTTCGACGAGTTCGCGCACGAGGCCAAACCTTTTGCCCGCGACGCCGTCACCTAGGTGGGCGACCAGTGAGGGCGAAGGCTCCGGCAAGGACGTTGAGTCCATCGGGTCGTGACCGGCGATGGCTTCAAGGAGCATCGCGGCGTCCGTTACGTTCTTCGCGAAGGGACCAATCTGATCGAGTGAACTCGCAAAGGCAATGAGGCCGTAGCGTGACACCAGTCCGTACGTGGGCTTCACGCCCACGAGTCCACAGAGCGCCGCGGGTTGGCGGATAGAGCCGCCCGTGTCCGAACCAAGAGCGATGGGTGTCATTCCCGCCGCCACGGCCGCAGCCGAGCCACCCGACGAACCGCCGGGTACTCGCGAAGGATCCAGTGGGTTTCGGGTGGGTCCGTAGGCCGACGTTTCGGTGGAGGAACCCATCGCGAACTCATCCATGTTCGTCTTACCCATCGGCACCGCGCCCGCGGCGAGCACCCGATCGATCACGGTGGCGTTGTAGGGCGGTAGCCACCCTTGAAGAATCCTTGAACCAGCGGTCGTCGGCACGCCCACCTGACAGAGGTTGTCCTTCAACGCGACGGGCACGCCCGCGAGCGGACCAACATCTTCTCCCGCGGCCAGGCGCTCATCGACGCGTCGAGCGCTTGCCATGGCGCCATCTTCGTCAACGTACAAAAAGACGTTGAGTTCTTCGTTGCGCGCACGAATCACCGCGAGTGACTGGGTCACCTCAGACACTGCGGAACTCGCACCACTCGTAACGTCGTGCGCTATCTCCGCGGCACTTCTCACGGCGCCTCTCCCATAATGCGCGGTACCGCAAAGCGCCCGTCTTGCGCGTCGGGCGCCATTGCGAGTACGACGTCGCGCGAAAGACTTTCGCGCAGTACGTCCTCACGCACGACGTTGATCAGACCAAAGGGGTGGGCCGTCGCGACAACGTCGTCAAGATTCAATGCCGCGATGTCGTTCGCGTGCTCGAGAACCTGACCTAGTTGTTCGGTGAACTGGTCGAGTTCTTCAGCGCTGAGCGAGAGACGGGCGAGTTTGGCGACCTTGGCGACGTCCTCTCGTCGAAGGGGTGAGCTCATTACAAAAGAACCCGGGCCAGAAAGTCCACGGTCGAGGTCTCGACGAGCTCTTGGTCGTTGTCCATCGTCGCGACGTGATACGAGTTCTCGAGCCAAACGCGTTCGATGGGACCGGCTACGTTCTCCATCAGATCGTCACCGTTGTCCGAGGTCACGACGTGATCTTCCCTACTCGAGAGCAACAGACTGGGTGCGTTAATGAGGTGCAGATTCTCGTGCACTTTCGCGACACCTTCGAACAGGCTCTTCGCCGGGGCGAGTGGTGTCGCGTCGTACGACGCCTCCAAGGTGTCCTTTTTCTTGATGTCCGAACCAATGGATTCGATGGATTCGATACCGGCGTCGAGTAGCGCGACGAGTCCGTCGAACATCTCGGCTGGCGGTGGCTTCACGAGTGGATTGATGAAGACGCAACCAACAACCGACGGGCGCACTTCGGCCAAGTACGCGGCCAGACCACCACCCATAGAGAGACCCACGACCGCGACCCTCTCGCAGTGCTCAGAGAGCGTGTCGTACGCGACCTCTGCGGCCCTTGACCAGTCGGCCCAGGTGGTCGTCATCATGTCCTCGACGGTCGTGCCGTGTCCGGGGAGTCGGGGTAATTCCACGCTGTAGCCGACTCTGGCGAGCAGTTCCGCGAGCGGGCGCACCGAGGCGGGATTACCCGTAAAGCCGTGCAAGACCAACACTCCCGACGGTCCCGCGTGATGAGAAAAGGACTCACAGCCCGGCATAATGTCTTCGGTCATAGGCCCCAAGACTACTGGGAGATTTTGAACGACTTCTTTGTTCGGTCCCGGGGAATGGCCCGCATGAAGGTCGCCGCCACGAGACCAACGCCCGCGACGCACGCACCAATAATGAAGGAGGTGTGAAACGTCGAAAGTAGCGCCGGGCCGTGGTGCGCGTGGCTAAGGCCGCGACGACGAGCGATTGACTGTTGGACGGTCTCGAGTACTTGAATCCCCGCCACTTCGCCAACTTGCATGGCGAGCAGCTGCGCGGCCGACATGACGCCGAACTCACTGACCTTGACCTCGTTCGCCATGACCGAGCTCGACGACGGCATCGCCACGCCCATGCCGAGACCCGAGAGGGCTAGGGCGATTGCCACGACCCAGGCTCCCGAGCTTGGTTCGAGTAACGCGAAGAGACACATCGACGCGGCGAGAAACGCTGCACCGGCCACAGCACTGACGCGTTCGCCCACCCGTATAGCGACGTAGCCCGCGATGGGCGAGCAGATCGCGAAAGTTAGCGGTCGGGCAATCGCGAGAGCGCCGACGCGAGGAATTGAGTAGTTGTAGCCCTGTTCCATCAGCAGCGGAAAGAGGAAGAACGCACCAAAGTACGCAAAGTTCGCCGCCGCTCGAAGAATCATCGGCATGACGAAGTTGCGCCGTCGAAAGTAATAGGCCGGAATGAGGGGATGTTCAGCGTGGTGGAGGCGGTAGATAAACATCCACGTCATTCCCGCACTGAGGACGAACATGCCGAGCGTCCAGGGACTGGTCCAGCCAAGCGAGGGGCCCACCGAAAGACCGAGCATGACCATGGTGACGGCAATCGACAACGACCAACTGCCGATCCAGTCCATCTGCTTGAACTCTTGACGAGCGCGGGCCTTCTTTTCGGCCTCCTCCTCGTCTAGGCCACGTCGACGAGGCAGTACCGTCACCACCACCGCGAAGGCCACCACGATCAACACCAGTTGGAACCAGAAGAGCGAGCGCCACCCAAAGGCCGCGATGATGGGCGATCCGAGCGAAACCCCAATGACCGGTCCCCCGGCCCCAACGAGACTCCACCACCCCATCGCCTTGACGCGCTCTTCGCGCGAAAAGACCATGTTGATCAACGCACCTGACGCGGTGCCGGTCGCCGCACCTTGGACGCCGTCGAGCGTGCGCGCGAAGAGGAGCATGTCGACGTTGTGCGAGAGGGCGGTCAACACCGCCGAGACCATCGCGCCCAACAGACCAAAGAGGTACAGACGACGATGGCCGTAGATGTCGCCGGTCTTGCCCAGCATCGGCGCGGCGAGTCCGTAGGCTAAGAGAGGGCCCACCATCGTCCAGGTCAAGACCGTCACCGACGTGTGAAACTGTGTCGCGACCGTGGGCAACGCCACAATAAACACGGTGAACGTAAAGTTCAGGGCGAAGAGCCCCGCGAGCAGTGACCACAGCACCCACCACGGATAACGCGACGACGACTCGGCCTTGGTTTGGACACGCTGACGAAGTAACAAAAACCAGTTGAGGTCGCTGCCCGCTTCACTACCCAGCGTGCCAAAGGCCGCACTGGCCGGATCGCTACGCGCGTTTAAGAGCCCGTCGGGATCTTCTCTGTCCAGGTGGGTCAGCGGAACCTCGTCGCTCACTAGAGCAGCGTAGGCAACTGCGTCGCGAGCTCACTCACCAACCAGCGGTCGTTCTTTTCGAGTGTCTCGGTCATCGTCCAATTCTGGAACTTACGAACGGTGCCACCCTGAACGAAGTAGACCTGTCCCGTCGCGGCGCAGTCCTCCATCGCGAGCGTGGCCACCAGTGGCGAAATGTTCGCGGGGTCCCACACGTCAAAGACGGCCGCGTCCGAGGGCTTCACGACGTGGTCCGAGAGTCCGGGTGTCGACTCGGTCATGCGCGTGCGCGCGGCGGGCGCGATCGCGTTTACGCGAACCCCGTAGCGACCGAGTTCTTCGGCGATGATCACCGTGAACGCGGCGATGCCGGCCTTGGCGGCGCCGTAGTTCGACTGACCGACGTTGCCGAGCAACCCTGAAGTGGAGGACGTGTTGATAATCGATGCCTTCACGGTCTTGCCGGCTTTAGCCTGCTCGCGCCAGTAGGTCGCGGCGTGACGCGACGGTACGAAGTGACCCTTCAAATGGACGTTGATCACCGAATCCCAGTCATCTTCGCTCTGATTGACGAGGACGCGGTCGCGCAAGATGCCCGCGTTGTTGACCAACACGTGGAGATCGCCAAAAGCCTCGAGGGCACTGTGAATGAGACGCTCGCCACCGGCCCAATCGGCGACGTTGTCGTGGTTGGCTACTGCTTCGCCACCCATGGCCCTAATCTCCTCGACGACTTCTTCGGCGGGCGTTGCTTCACCTTTGGAGCCGTCGAGCCCGCCTCCGAGGTCGTTCACGACGACCTTGGCACCCTCGGCGGCGAAGAGCAACGCGTGCTCGCGGCCAATGCCTCGTCCCGCTCCGGTAATTATGGCGACGCGACCGTCAAGTGCTCCCATGGAGTCCCCCTCGTAAAAGATGTGGTGCAACGATTGTAACGACGTTACGATGGGGCTAGCTTTGACCCCGACGCCAAAAGTACGGTGGGCGCGCGTGCGCGTGATAGTGGTCGGGGATATTGCGCATGTGGTCGTCAATACTCCAGGACGTGTCGGCAAACTCGGCGGCGGCGACGACGCCCAGCACGTCGTGGAGATGGCGCTTCACCTCGGGCGGGGGCGAGGCGTCGTGCACGCGCCACACCACCATTGGCACGAGACAGATTTCGCAGTCGCCAATCCAACACGTTTCATCTTCGAAGTATCGCTTGGTCACGACGGCTGCCTCGCAGAGTTCGCAGGCTTCGCTCATTTCACGGTCAAGGTGACGTAGGTCTTCGCCTTGACCATGGTGCCCGCTATCGGACTCTCCGAGACGACCTTGGTCCACTTGTTGGTGCCGTGGTTGGGACCGACCGTGGTGTAGTAGAGAACGGCCTTTTTCATCGCTGCGTACGTCTGGGCCTCATTGTCACCCACGACGTTGGGCACAGCGCGCAGTCCCGCGATGGCGACCGTGGTGGTCGTGGTGGGCGACGTGGACGACGTCGTGGGCGACGTGCCACTCGTCGTCGTGGTCGTGGTTGCCGTAGCCGGACCCTTGGAGATCGAAAGAATCACCGTCGCCTCGCGGGGCACGGCGAGAGGACTGAGCTTCCCGTGGTAGAGCACTCGGGCCACGTCGTTTACCGGCGTCGCCGTTGAGAAGATCGCCGCCGACGTGGGACACTGCGCTTTGACGTTCACGGCCTTTAGTTCTGCGGTCGCGGTGGCGCAACTTTCGCCGACGAGGTTGGTGGGCAGTTTCACGCTGGCGAGACCCGTTGACACACTTACCTGGATGACGAGTCCCGACTTCGACGTGGTACCCGCCGCTGGTACTTGACTGACGATGTCGTTGAGCGGCACGGTGGCGGAGTGGACGCGTTGCGTGATGGACAACGTAAAGCCGTCTCCCGCCAGAGCCGCCGACGCTTCCGTGGAACTCTTCCCCACGAGGTTCGGCACGTCGTGCTTCTTCGTGAACACGCCCAACTTCCACGCCGCGCCCGCACCAGCGGCGAGCACGACAATGACGAGCGCCACGATGAGAAACCCCCAGCGACGACGTGGGGTGCGCGGCAACTCGTACTGACCTCGATCGAACCTCGGGGTGCGACCAACGGGACCGCCGGGTTCGTTGGGTGCCGCGTGAGCGGGCACGCGTCCGCGCGGTACTCGGGCAAATCCCTCTCGCGACACCGGCGTGGCGCCCGTGACTTGATCGGCCGAGGGCGGCTGAAAACCAATGGAGCTGCGCGGCGTGTGGGGGGCGTAGCCAGTCAACAGCGGTAGTTGCTCGTGGCCCGGACGAACCACCAAGGGCGCGGTGTCACCCACGACGCCGCCCAAACGCGTCGAGAGTTGTTCGGCGTCGAGGCGAAGGCGGGGATCGGGCACCGCCGCTTGGGCCAGGATCATGTCCAGGGTCCCGAGATCGAGACGCACGGGCAGTGGTGCGTTCAGTCGGGCGCGCAACATGGCCTCCGGCGTCGCTCCCTCAAAGGCCGCGCTGCCCGTGACCGCCTCAAAGAGAATGAGCGCCAGCGCGTAAACGTCACTCTGGGCGGTCGCGGGTTCACCTACGGCCTGTTCGGGCGAGAGATAGCGCGCGTCATCGACCGTCATTCGTTCGCGGTAAGGCGTCGCGAGTCCGGCCAACGCGATGTCACTTACGCGAACTCGACCTTCGTCGTCAAAGAGCAACTTCGAAGGCGACAGCGAACCGTGGACGAAACCTTGCTCGTGCACGTACGCCAACGCACTGGCCACGTCGCGGCCCAGCTTGGCACTGTCGTCCACGCTGAGCTTGCGCCTCGCGTTCAGTACGTCTTCGAAGGAACCACCACTCAAGTACTCCGAGATCATGAAGATCGCGCCCGACTCTTGACCACCGTCGAAGACGCGCGCGAGGTGCGGGTGACTCAGCGTTGAAGCACGAACGATGCGGTCACGAAAGGCTCGACGCACGTCTTCGTGCGCCGCGAGGTCGGCGAGCAACACCTTCACGACGACACGCCGATGGAGTGAGAGATCTTCAGCAGCGTAGACCTCGGCCGTATGGCCGACGCCGATGAGTTCGAGGATTCGGTATCGTCCCGCGATGATGTGGTCGAAGGAGAAAGTAGACGCCATCGGCTAAACCCTAGTAAGGAAGCCTTAGGCCAGGGTTGCTCTCCACCGGCCAGTGGAGAGCAGCGTTTCGAACTCGCTCGCGCTCAGCATTGGAATGCCCAACTCTCGGGCTTTGGTGAGTTTCGACGCCCCTGGTGCGTCGCCCACCACGACGCAGAAAGTCCTTTTCGACACCGATCCCGGCGACGAACCACCCCGCGCGACGATTGCCGCCTCGGCTTCATCGCGGGTGTATCCCTCGACTGTTCCCGTCACGACGACGGCCTTACCCTCGAGCGTCGCCGAAACGGCGATTCGGTCATCGGATTCGACGAGCGAGAGCCCCGAGGTCACGAGCCGAGCAATGAGTTCTCGACTCTCCTCTTCTCGACACCACTGGTAGACCGACTGCGCGATCACCGGTCCAATGCCGTCAATCGCTTCGAGCTCTTCGAGGGGCGCGGCCGCCAATGCTTCAAAACTTTTAAAGCGCGCGGCGAGCACCCGCGCCGCCACGGGTCCGACGTGTCGAATGCCAAGTCCCACGAGCACCCGACTCAGCGCCATGGACTTGGCGTCGTTGATCGCGCGCACCAGTGAGTTGGCCGAGAGAGTACCGAGTCCTTCCAGCACCGAGAGTTCTTCTACGCGCAACGTAAAGAGGCCGGCCACGTCCTTGATGAGGCCCACACTCAGCAGTTGACCAACGCGTTGCTCGCCGAGCCCCTCGATATCGAGCGCGCCGCGCGATGCGAAGTGCACGACCTGTTCAAGGAGTTGGGCCGGACAGAGCGGGTTCACGCAGTAGGTGTCGCTCTCTTCGCCTCGACGCTCGAGGTCGTGGCCACACTGGGGACAGACCGTAGGAAACGTCCACTTCTTCGCTCGGCGCTTACCCTTTTCGATTACGGCGCCCACAACCTCGGGAATGACATCGCCGGCCTTGCGAACAATGACGAGGTCGCCCGGACGAACATCCTTCAAGGCGACTTGGTCCTGATTGTGCAACGTGGCCATGGAGACCGTGGAACCGGCAACGACCACAGGTTCGAGCACGGCGAAGGGTGTGGCTCGACCGGTTCGACCAATCGAGACTTCAATCGCGAGGAGGTGAGTCGTGCGCTCCTCGGGAGGAAGTTTGCGCGCGATGGCCCATCGCGGCGCTCGACTGGTGAATCCCAACTGTTCGCGCTGGGCGAGGTCATCAATCTTTATGACCACGCCGTCGATGTCGTAGCGAAGATCATGTCGATGCTCTTCGAACCAGTTGCTAGCGGCGATCATCGCCTCAGCGCCAACTTCGAGGCGCGACTCACTAGCGGTGAGAAAACCCCAGGCGGCGAGTTGGTGAAGGGTGTCGTGGTACGACGTGAAGGATGACGTACCCTCAAGTTCGACGAGCTGGTAGGTGAGAAACGACAGAGGACGCTTGGCCGTGGCGTTCGGATCTTTTTGGCGCAAGCTTCCCGCGGCCGCGTTGCGAGGATTGGCGAACTCCTTGAGGCCGGCCGCTCGTTGTTGACGATTCATCTCTTCGAAGTCGTTTCTCGCAAGAAAAACCTCACCGCGCACTTCAACGCGACCACGCTTGATGCCCTCGAGCGATTGGGGGACGTTGCGAATAGTGCGTACGTTCTCGGTGACGTCCTCACCCACTCGACCGTCTCCTCGCGTCGCGGCCTGAAAAAGAGTCCCGTCCACGTAGGTAATCGAGAGTGCTAGACCGTCAATTTTGGGCTCGACAACGAACCTGATGAGTGCTGGATCGAGCTGGAGACTCTTGGCGACGCGATCGCCCCACGCACGAAGTTCCTCGACGTCAAAGACGTTGTCGAGGCTCAGCATCGCTTCGACGTGGCGCACCTCCTTGAAGAGATTCGAACTCGACGCGCCGACCTTTGTCGATACGGAGCTCTCGTCGCGAAGCTCGGGATGATCCGTCTCTAACTGGCGAAGTTCTCTCGCTAGCGCGTCGTAGTCGGCGTCGGGAATACTCGGTTCGTCTTTGATGAAGTACGCCTCGTTGTGACGAGCTATTTCGTCACGCAGAAACGCGACGCGCTCGGCGTGCGTCACGAGGGCGTAACGATCGCCGCGCCTTCTACGACCGTGGGATCATTGACTCGGTACAAAACAACGGACTGACCAGCCGCAACGGGTCGAGTGGGATCGACGAGGTCCAGCCACCAACGACCCTCGTAACGAAGGGTGGCGAGCTGGGGCCGACCGTGCGCGCTGCACTGTGCGAGAACGACGTCGCCGTCGTGCAACGGCTCTCTCGCGAAGCTCAACGACTTCTCGTCAAGGTTGATCGACGAGATGAGGATCTCCTCGAGGCGACCAACTTCGACGCGCTTTGCAACGAGGTCGATGCGTGAGACGAAGCGCCTCTCGCCGTCGCGACCCGGCAACACGCCACGACGCTGACCGACGGTCATTAACTCTGCGGCGTGGTTTTCGCCGAGTTCTTCGCCCGTCAGCGAATCGACGATGGTGGCCGTCGTTAACGTGGCTCGTTGGCGCAAGAAGACCTCTCGACCCTTGGAGGCTTCGATGAAGCAGACGTCTTGACTATCGGGCTTGTCCCAGGTGCGAAGCCCGAGGCGTTCGGCGTAGAGCCGAACGTCGCACTTGTTCAAATGTCCAATGGGCAGTAGGAGCATGGCGAGTTGAGGCTCGCCGAGGTACCCCAACACGTAGCTCTGATCTTTTTGGTCATCGGCCCCGCGCACGAGTAAGTGCTCGCCGTTGCGCTCAACGACCTGAGCGTGGTGGCCCGTAGCCACGGCGTCAAATCCTAGCCTCGTCGCGCGCTCAAAGAGCAGATCGAACTTGATATGACGATTGCACTCAATACAGGGATTGGGAGACTGGCCGGCCAGGTGACCTTCGACAAAGGGCGCTACCACGTAACGCTCGAACTCCTCGGTGTAGTTAAAGACGTGGTGGTCTATGCCGAGGGTCTGGGCGACACGGCGCGCGTCGTCAACGTCGGCGACCGAGCAACACCCCGAGTCCGAGACGCCGCCCCAGAGCTTCAAGGTGGCGCCTACGACCTCGTGACCCTGCTCGATCAACAGGCCGGCCGCGACCGAGGAGTCGACACCGCCGCTCATAGCTACAAGAACTTTCACGTATCTAGTCTGCCAGGCGCAACGACAACTACGCCTCAGACCTCAATCGGTAGACGACGGAAGAAAGTATGCGAATCAATGCGTCGACGTCACCTTCGGATGTTTCGCCGCCCATGGAAAAGCGAACCGATCCCCTGGCGCGCTCGGGCGCGACACCCATCGCCGCGAGCACGTGACTCTGGGTCGCGGCACCACTGGAACAACTCGCCGCCGCCGAGGCGCAGACGCCCTCTTGGTCGAGGAGGAAGAGCAGTTCGTCACTGGCGAGGCCATCAAAGGTGACGTGCACGGTGCCCGGCACGCGCGCCGCACTGGGCGCGGTAATTAAGCAGCCCGGTAGAAAGCTCAACGCCGCCATCAACTTGTACTGGTGGTCAAGCACCCGGTCGTTAACCTTTAGCATCTCGCGCTTTGTGACGCGCAGCGCCGTGGCGAGTCCGACCGCCGCCGCAACGTCCACCGTGCCACCGCGACGCCCGCGCTCTTGTCCCCCGCCCGGCGTGACGGCGTCAAAGGCCACGTCGTTGCGCACGATCAGCGCGCCACTATTGACCGGGCCACCCAGTTTGTGCGCGCAGATCGAGATGAGGTCGCTCGTCGCGGTAACGATAGGCAGGTGCAGCCAGGGCGCCGCCGCGACGGCGTCGGTATGGGTCGGAGTTCCACCAGCCACGACGCCTTTCGCCAGAGAGTTCACGCCGTCGAGTGGTTGGCGCACGCCGGTCTCGTTGTTCACGGCCATCACGCTCACGATTGCGGTGTCGTCGTTCAGAGCGTCGTGCAGGGCGTCGAGATCGACGACGCCCTCGGCGTCAACGCCGACGTAGCGGACGCTCACGTTTTCGAAGTCACGCGCCATCATCTCGGCCGCGTCGCTGACCGCGTGATGCTCGATTGTTGAAAGTACTATCTCAGAAAATTCGTGCTCGCGTCGATGGTGATTCGTCACGCCCACGATCGCGAGGTGGCACGACTCCGTGCCGCCCGCGGTGAAAATCACGCCACCGGGCTTCGCTCCGACGAAGGCCGCAACTTCGTCGCGCGCCTCTTCAATCGCGCACCGGGCCTCGCGGGCAGCCCGGTGACTCCCCGAGGGATTACCTACGACGCCGTGTTGCCAAGGCGCCATCGCCTCGGTGACCTCGTCGAGACGAGGGGCCGAGGCCGCGTGGTCGAAGTAGTACTGCGCGCTCATGCCACGAAGTAGGACTTAGCGTTCGTGAACTCGCGCGCCCCATAGGTCGAAAGTTCACGCCCGTACCCGGAGTTCTTGGTCCCACCAAAGGGCAGTTCATTCATAGAGACGACCACGGCGTTCGCGAAGACCGTACCGACGTCGAGACGAGCGATGGCTTCATTGATCTCACTCTCGTCCTGAGCCCAGATCGATCCACCGAGCCCCCAGGGCGTGTCGTTCGCGATCTCTATCGCGTCGTCCAAGTCATTAGCCACGTGGACTACAGCGACGGGACCAAAGAGCTCTTCACGGCCGGCGCGAGAATCAGCGGGCACGTTCGTCAACACCGTCGCGGGGTAGAAGTAGCCCCTCCCCTCAGACTCTGCGCCGCCCGTCAACGCGACCGCACCAGCCTCGAGCGACTGCGCAACTTGCGCCGCCAACACGTCACGTTGCGACTTTGAAACCAGTGGTCCGAGTTCGGTCGCGGGGTCCATGGGGTCGCCGACACGAACTTTTTCCATCGCGGCCACGAACTTCTCCAAGAACTCATCGGCGCGTTCGCGCACGACAATGAAGCGCTTCGCCGCGATGCAGGCTTGTCCGTTGTTTTGAATTCGTGCCAACACGGCCAGGGGGATCGTCGCGTCCATGTCGGCGGAGGAGGCCACGATGAAGGGATCTGATCCGCCCAACTCGAGTACGCACTTTTTGAGATTCTTGCCCGCAAGTTCTGCGATCGAGCGACCGGCTCGCTCGGATCCAGTGAGCGTCACGCCCACCACGCGAGGATCCGCGATGATGCCGGGTACTTGATCGATCTCAACGAAAAGATTGGTCACGACGCCCGGCCCAAAGCCGGCGCGCAGGAAGAGGTCTTCTAAGTACTTGGCACAGCCGGGCACGTTGGGCGCGTGCTTGAAGAGCACCACGTTGCCAGCCATCAACGTCGGCACCGCCATGCGAACGACCTGCCACAAGGGGAAGTTCCAGGGCATGACCGCGAAGATCGCGCCGACGGGTTCATAGCGAACGCCACTTCTAGAACCCTTGGTGGGAATGCTTTCCTCTTGCAACATGGACTCTGCGTGCATGGCGAAGTAGCGCATCGCCATAGCGCACTTCATGGCTTCACCCTTGGCGGCGGCGAAGGTTTTGCCCATCTCGCTCGTCATCAGTGCGGCCGCCACGGGCACTTCGCCCTCTAAGAGCTCCGCCGCACGAATCATGAATCGCGCGCGCTCACCAAAGGTTGCGGCTCGCCAACTATGGAACGCGGTAGAAGCAACTTTCAGCGCCTGATCGACGTCGGCGGGCCCGTGCGCGGGATACTCGTTAACGATCTCCTCATTCGTGGGATTTATTGCGATAAAGGGCATAGGTCTAGTCTGCCAGCAAAAGCGGCGCCTGATCCGGGGCAAGCGCCATGTCATTCCAGAACTCTGGAATGAAAATTCTGATGGAGAGGAGCAGGAGCACGAGCACTTGCACGGACGCGAGTGTCACGTGGCGCACCCCGAAGACCCTGGCGAGATCGGCCTGGATGAAGGCGCCGAGGGGATAAAACATCGATAGGGACAACGTGTAGAGCGCGAGGATTCTTGATCGCTCGGCGCGCGGCGCGTGGAGCTGCACGGAAGTGTTAAGCCCCGACAAAACGCCCATGTAGGAACCGCCCAACAAAACCAACGCGCCGAGTACGACGTACAGATTGGGCGAGAAGGCGTAGAGCAGGAGCGACAAACAGAGCACGGCCATCGATCCCTGCAGCACCTTTAAGCGCGAGGTTCGTTTGGCGATGCTCGGCAAGGTGAGCGCCGCGATCACGGCGCCCACTCCTTGGGCCGTGACCAGCCACGCCGTGTTGGTGTGCAAGACAATGATCGCCATCGCGGGAATGAGAGCGATGAAGGGACTCGCGGTAAGAGCGACGACCGCCACCGCAACGATGGGATTACGACAGCCCTTGGTGGCCCAGGCCCTCTTCGCGCCCGTCACCGTTTCAGCGATGAAACGCACGCGCGTCGTTGGCTTGGCGCGTGCGGGCGTTTTGACGAAGGAGAAGATGACGAGGACGAAGACGAACGACGCGGCGTTAATCGCGAAGCAGAGTCCGACCGAACCGAGCGCGAGCGCCACGGCTGCGAAGACCGGACCAATGATGCGGCCCAAGTTGAACTGCGCGGACGAGAGCGACACCGCGGCAAGTACCTCGTCCTTCTCCACGAGGTCGGGTAACAATGACTGCCACGCCGCCCACGACGCCGAGCCACAGAGTCCCTCGCCGATGGCGAGATAGACCGCCAACGAGGGCGACAGGTGATGCGTGATCGCGGCCACCGCGAGTGCGCTCGCCGTGCAGGCCATCAAGAAGTTGTTGAGTTGGATCCAGCGCTGGCGACTCCAACGATCGGCCACGACGCCGCCCAGAGGAGCGCCAATGATGGCCGGCGTCCACGCTGCCACGGTTAATAGTCCGAGCCAAATGGGGTTCTTAGTCGTGCTGGTGAGATAGATGCCGAGCGCGACGTTTTGCATCCACGTGCCAATGGATGAGACGAACGAGGACGTCATCGAGAGGGCGAAACTTCGGTGGCGCAGAGGGGTCAGCGAAGCTAATGCCATGAATAGTCAACCTACCGGGCTACGCGACTGCTGCCCTCACGAAGTGCGAACTACGACTTGTCTCTCTTGCTACGAGGGCGAAGCGCAAACCACCACACCGAAATAATCGTCGCCAGCGCACCCAGCACCCCGATGCTCGACTTAACGACCTTGCCCTTGTTGTTCTCGCCCACGTAACCATCGTAACGAGCAAAATGCCGGGGGCAAAAGCCCCCGGCATTAGCTGGACGTTGGTGACTACGTTGTCCTACTTAGAGGCCTCGACGGAGATCTCGATACCGATCTTGTTGCTGACGATCAAACTGCCATTTTCCAGCGCACCTTCGAAGTTGACGCCAAAGTCACGGCGGTCGATCTCGCCAGTAGCTTCGAAGCCAGCGACCGTGACGCCTTCGGCCATGGAAGGACCAGAACCTAGGTATTCAAGGTCAAAAGTGACGGACTTGGTAACACCGTGGATGGTGAGGTCACCGACCAGAACGAACTCGTCGCCCTTAGCGCTCAGCGCCGTCGACTTGAAGTCGAGCGTGGGGTACGTCTCGAGTTCGAGGAAGTCCGCGCTCTTCAAGTGACCGTCGCGCATCTCATTGTTCGTCGAGATACTGCCCGCTTGGACGGTGAACTCTACTGAGGACGTCTCGGGCGTCTCGCCTACGGTAAAGGAGCCGGAGAACTCGCTGAAATGACCGCGAACTTTCGACGCGACGAGGTGGCGGGCGATGAAACCAACGCTCGAGTGGACGGGGTCGACGGTGTAAACGCCGGGAGCTGGAAGGTTGCTCATAGTGAATCTCCTATTTATCTATAGACACTTGTTGTCTGTCGCCATTATAGTTGCTTCTACAATTACTTGTCAAGAAGTATCTTGAGAGTCAACTAATGCTAGAGTGGTCCCATGGAGATTCAAACCAGCAACTGTCCCTCGGGCGATGAAAAAGTGGCCCTGTTCGGTCTTTTGCTCGAGACGAACGCCCGCCTCTCCAAAGAGCTCGGCGCCGAACTTGAAACCTCATGCCAACTCCCGCTCGCTTGGTTTGAGGTCCTCTTGCGACTTCGCCGGTCCTCCGACGGTCGACTCAAAATGAGTCAGATGGCCGACGCGATTGTCCACTCGACGGGAGGTACGACGCGCCTCATCGATCGACTCGCCGAAGCCGATTTAGTCAAACGCGAACACTGTCCGAGCGATCGCCGCGCCATCTTCGTCGCGATTACCGACGTCGGCAACGCCAAACTCGACGAAGCACTGGGTGTTCACCTGAGCTACTTAGACAATCACCTCGCGGCACGCCTCAACGACACCGAGCGCTCGTCGCTGACGGCATTACTAACAAAACTCAACGCGCCGCGTTAGGCCCTTTTGACCCAGGCGAACGCCTCGCGTTCGTCGTCGAGCATAAGTTTCGTCCCCTCACCTACGCCCGTGGTCGTCAGAATTTCAGTTGCCAATACTTCGCTCGCGAGATATGGAAATCCGTCTTCTAAATCGTCGAGTCCCGTCACGTGCAACACGATGCGGTCCGCCACGTCGAGACCGGAGTTCTTTCTGAGATCCTGAACTTGGCGAACCACGTCGCGCAAGTAGCCGCGACGCAGCAGCTCATCGTCAAGCGCGAGATCGAGCGCGACCACTTCGGCGCCGTCGCGCGATACGGCGTAACCGCCCTGGCCCTTGACGCGAAGTTCAAGATCCTCTCCGCTCAACTCGAAGACGCCCGTCGACAGGGTGACACTGACCGTCTTACCCGATTCCAGCGCCGCCGCGGCCGCCACGGAGTCGAGGGCGGCCAGAGCGGGTTTGAGTTCCTTCACCGCTTCGCCGAGTCGAGGTCCCACGACGCGAAAGTTGGGCACGAGTTCAAAAGACAGCACATCCTCGAGTTCGCGTCCGTACTCGAGCAGGTCGACGTTGAGTTCATCCTCCACGACGCCTGCGGGTGGCAGTGGCGAACTCGGCGCAAGAAAAACGAGCGCACGGGAAAGGGGTTGACGAACCTTGACGCCGGCCTCGGCTCTCGCGGCACGCCCGAGCGAGGTAAGGCGCCGCGCGACGTCCATGGATATCTCGAGTTGTTCATTACGCCGATCGAGGTTGGCCTCGGGCCAGTCAGCGAGGTGCACGGAGTCTTCGTCGCTCGTGTGGTTGAGCTCTCGGAAGAGACGCTCCGTGACGAAAGGACAAAAAGGCGCCAGTAATAAGGTCACGCGCCGGAGAACTTCGAGCAACGTGGCCTGGGCCGCGAGAGAGTCCGAGCGTGGGGTTTTGGGGTCCGTGCGCCAGAAACGACGACGACTGCGACGGACGTACCAGTTCGAGAGGTCGTCGATCAACGCGGCCAGGGCGTCGGTGCCACCGAGGGGCTCGTAGCCGTCGAGCGTGGCCGTGACGGTGTGCGTCACGCTTTCCATGCGCGAAAGGATCCACTGGTCGATCGCGCTGCGATCTGCGAAGTCAGGAATCTCAGGATCGTCGGGATCGAACTCGTTGAGTGACGCGTAGGTGGTAAAGAAACTGAAGGTATTCCACAACGTCGCCAGCGTCTCGCGAAACGAGGCGTCAATCGCGCCCATTCCGGCGCGCGTCGACGTCCAGGGTGAACCCTGTGAAAACATCCACCAGCGGAGGGTATCGGCGCCGCGCGTATCGAGCACGTCCCAGGGGTCGATGACGTTACCCACCGACTTGCTCATCTTCTTGCCAGTTTCGTCCACGATGAGGCCGAGACAGAGCACGTTCTCGTAGGGCTTGGCGTCAAAGACGAGCGTGTTCACCGCGAGCAGTGAGTAGAACCATCCGCGCGTTTGATCAAGGGCCTCAGCAATAAGTTGTGCCGGAAACTGCATCGCCTCGGCACTCCCCGCGACGTGAGGGTAACCAACCTGCGCGGCGGGCATGGAGCCCGAGTCGAACCAGGCGTCAATGACGGGTTCTACGCGCGTGGCCTCGTCACCGCACGTCGGACACGGCAGGACGACGTCGTCGATGTCAGGACGATGTGGTTCAACGTCACTCAGGTCTCGCCCAGACAGCGCAGAAAGTTCGGCGCGCGACCCAACACAGATCAAGTGATTGTCCTTACAACGCCAAATCGGCAGTGGCGTGCCCCAATAACGGTCGCGCGAGAGTGCCCAGTCGACGTTGTTCGCGAGCCACTCGCCCATGCGTCCATCACGAATGTGTTCTGGGTGCCAATTGACCGACGCGTTCTCCGCCATGAGCTTTTGCTTGTACGTGCTCGTCGCGACGAACCAACTGGTCTTGGCCCAGTAGATCAAGACAGTTCCACTGCGCCAGCAGTGAGGCAAGGAGTGGGTGTAGTTAAAACGTCGAAGTAGGAGACCGCGGCGATCGAGTTCGTCGTTGATTTCGTGATTGGTCTCGCGAACCTGCCTTCCCTCGAGCCACGGGATGACCGCGAGGAATTTCCCGTCGGAACCGACGGGGTTCAGCGTCGGTAGTCCGTTCTCGCGTGCGATCTGGCGGTCGATCTCACCGAACCCCGGTGACTGGTGGACGAGGCCGGTGCCGTCCTCGGTCGTCACGTAGTCCGCCGCGACGACGTAGTTCACGTCGACACCTTCGGGCATCGGTACGTCAGTAAATGGGCGCTCGTAGTGCACGCCAACGAGCAAACTGCCGAGGAACGTCGCGCTCGACGCGGCGCCTTCACCAAAGACGGTCTCGACCAAATCGTTCGCCACAATCACGCCATCGACGACACCGTACGTCACCTCAGGATTTACGGCCACGGCCACGTTGGAGACCAGCGTCCACGGCGTCGTGGTCCATACCGCCAGGTGCGTCGCACCACCAAGGTCGGTTCGGTTGCTCGCGTCAGTGAGACGAAATTTTACGTAGCAGCTCTCGTCCGTCTCGTCGGTGTAGACGCCAGGCTGTCCTAGCTCGTGCGACGAGAGCCCGGTCTCACAACTCGGGCAGTAGGGAATGACTTTGTAGTCTTCGTAGAGAAGACCCTTCTCAAAGAGTTGTTTCAGGTGCCACCACACCGACTCCACGTAGGAGGCGTGAAACGTGTAGTACGCGTGCTCCATGTCGGTCCAGTAGCCAATGCGTTCGGTGAGACGCTCGAACTCGCCAACGTAGGTAAGGACCGACTCACGGCAGAGCCTCGTGAACTCTTCGATGCCGATCTTTTCTTCAATCTGCTTCTTGCCCGAGATGCCCAGTTGCTTTTCGACTTGCACCTCAACGGGTAGACCGTGGGTATCCCAGCCCGCGCGACGTGAAACGTAGCGCCCCTGCATTGTTTGATAACGACAGAAAAGGTCTTTGTAGACGCGCGCCCACACGTGGTGCAGTCCGGGCTTGCCGTTCGCCGTGGGCGGCCCTTCGTAGAACACCCAGGGCTCGCCACCTTCGCGTAACTTCATGGATCGTTCAAAGACGTTGTTGGCCTTCCAGCGGGCGAGTTCGGCCTCTTCGATGGCCACAAATTCGAGTTCGGCGCTGACCGGGCGAAACATGGTTCTCCTTTAATGAACTCTCTTATCGTAGTGAACCCCATGAACGCGTCGATCCGACATCTACTGTGGTGAAGTGTCAGATCTCGTTATCAGCGACGAACCCATTACGTCCAGTGGCGCCCTCAGCGTCTTTCACGCCGCCATCGATGAACTCAATCGTCGCTACGGAGGAAGTGACGAAGCGTTGCACTTACAACTCGACGAGTTGATGGCACCGAGAGGCATTTTTCTCGTCGCGCGACTCGACGCTCACCCCATTGGCGGGGTCGGTGTTCGTTCCATTGGCGAGCCGGCGTCACACCTCGGAGAGATCAAACGCCTTTGGGTGCGGCCCGATCAGCGTCAACACGGTGTCGGTACCAAACTCATGGACGGGATCGAGGAACGCGCTAGGAAAAACAACTTCCTAAAGCTCTATTTAGAGACCGGCTACGCGCAGCCCGAAGCGATGGCGCTCTACGAGAGCACCGGCTGGGCTCGCGTAGAGGAGTTCCCCGAGGGGTCGTGGTCTCACCCTGGGTCGTACCGATTCGCGAAAGTTCTCTAGATGAAGCGCTCGTCGAGCCACTCTGGGGTGAGTTCGTCGAGTGACGCCAGCACCAAGTCCGCGAGCGCGAACTGAGGGAGATGCCGATCGCCACTGGTGGGCACGGCGACGACACTCATGTTCCCCGCCTTCGCCGC
>DATLSR010000050.1:0-63424 GCA_035533995.1 Acidimicrobiales bacterium
ATAATCAGGGAAGGCCTCGCTTCTTGAGGCTAGTTTGCGCTTTTGCGACGAACAAAGCATCGACAGAAACATCGCGTGATCAGTAATTTTAACGGGTGGGCCGCCCGGGTCTCGATCCCGGCACCTTGGGATTAAAAGAGGCTTGCTAACGGTTGCGGTGTGTCCATCTCGTCGCGCATGTCTTTTGTTTTCAAGAAAACGTGATGTTCTGTGTCGGTCTCGTCTCGTGGTGTTGGGGAAATATGAGGCCTGTTCGGGGGTATCAGCGCTCACACGAACGGGCCATGCAGAGTCTGCGGAAATTCATTGAGTACTCTAGACCGGAACCGTGACGATGAGTGCTGTGAAGACAGTAGGCGAGTTGGCCGAGCGAATGCGCTTCGCGGGCCCCCCTTCGGAGGATGACGTGACGATCCTCCTCGACGGCCGCCGAATTGATTCGAAAGAAGCGGCCGAGTAGTGGCTCGTTGAAGTCGACGCCATTCGGACGTCGAAAGCCGCGCTCAATGACCCCAAAAAGTGACGGTCCCAGACCCGACCGTAGCCAGGCCGCAGAGCGCAGCCGGATACAAACGCCGAGATTTTCTGCTCGTTCTGTGTCTACGTACATATATAGGTCAATTGAAGTTCGCCAAATACTGCCACTTGGTCCTTTGAATCGGTCTGACTAATCCGTTGACTCTGGAAGACCGTTCTTCTGGACTCACGGGCCATATGGGAGAACTATGCTGAGCGGTTCATAGGCCTCGAGCATTCGACGAGTAGTCGAGAAGTCTTAAGTCGATTCGAGCTTCCGGAGAGGGGGGTGAAAATGTCTGAGATTTATCCGTTGGGCAAGTTCCACAAGGTTCCCGCAATTCCGCCTATTCCTCAACACTGCATCACCGTGGAGGCCGGGCCCATTCGCTTTGTGGTGGAATCGCGCCAACTCACCGCACACTTGGCGGCTCAAGGTGGAGACGCGATAGCGGCGATTGCCGCTCAGTACGAAGACGGCGCCATCGACGACTACGGTGCCAGTCTGCACGTCTATGGTGCCGAGGACAATCTTGAATATCTGAGATTCGACTGTTTCGCCAATGAACCTCACTATCACTACATGAGAAACAGTGAGGATGGCCAAGTGGTTTGCCGTTTTGATGACATCGCCGAGGGCGATTCGATTGCTTGGACAGTCCGTTGCATTCGTAACCGTCTCCCGGAGATGCTCGCGTTTGCTGGGGTTCCGGAGCTCGGAGAGACGGTGCGATTGAAGTACGCCGAAGTCTTGGGTGTCGTCGACCAGGTTGAATCGATGCTCAGTGCAGCTGACCAGAAGTCAATTACGATGCACGGACAGATCTGAAACGACCGGGAAGTCGCAGGTTGATCAAGATCAAGTTGTAGGAGTTAAAGTGAAAAGTAGTTGGGAAAACGGACTATTTCTGATGGGTTTGACGGAGAATTGAGACAACAAGAGTTATGCGGGATTCTTGTGTTTGATGCCTTGAAGTTTTGAGCCGACTGATATCGTTGGCGGACTCGTGCATCAATGTCACTGATGATCGTAGTGCCGGCGCGTAACACGAGCGCGGCGAGTCGTTCGTGGGCGTGACGATGTCAGCCTGGATCACTAGGCGTCGATCATCAAAGGTTTTTGGTTAAGCCGCGAGTTGCGCCACGCCGTCAACAAAGCGCGCGCCTTCGATCAGTTCACCGAGTCGTTCGACCGCAGCGACTACTCACGACGGCCGATGAGCGCCTCAGCGAGAACGGTCGAGAGAAGTTGATGGGACTGCTCAACGCCGAGGATCCGAAGGGACACGTCTTCGCACCTGGCACGCGAAGGAACTCGTTCGCGGTCTCTACAATCACGAGAACCACGACCTCGCGTTGGAGTTCGTGCAACGACTGGGTAACGACCTTAAAGACCTCGAACTACCCGAAGAGGCACGCAGTCTCGGACGAACACTGCTTCGTTGGAGGCACCAGATCGCAGCGTGGCACGAGGCCCACGCGAGCAACGGACCAACTGAAGCGCGAACAACTTGATCAAACGCGTCAAGCGCGTGACCTTCGGGTTTAGAAACTTTCGCCACAATCGATTGGGGTCACTGCTCTACGCCAGAAAGCCAAACTGGTCACTACTTCCAACCCTCACGCCCCACTCAAGTGCGAAGAGCCAGTAAACGCCGCGCTCTCCATTTAACCGGAGCAGCCTGTGCTGGTGGCTCACGCTCGTGCCGACGTGGATTATCTGGGATTAGCGGGTGAACTCCGGGCCTGGTTCCCGACCGATGCGAGTTGTCTGGATTACCTTGAGTGGCTTCGCTGCCCGGGAGGTTTCACCAGTTGTGAGCATCCGGTCGTAACGCGAGCGCCTCGGCGGCTGACTCCAAGGCAGCGAGGTGGTCGTCTACTGTGGTCAGGTCCGCCCCCATGGTGTTGATGGATAAATGGCTGGCCCCAGCGTCGTTCCACTGAGCGGCCGTGGCGGCCAGCGTGTCGGCCGCCCCGGCGCTCCAACTCGCTCTGCCTTCCATTCCAATAGCGGCGGGATCTCGCCCCGCCTCAATGGCTGCCTCTTTGACAATGGCCCAGGCCTCGTCGAGCTTCGGTCCAGGGGGCACTTGTGGAAACCAGCCATCGGCGACGCGCCCGACTCGACGGTAGGCGGCAGGTGACTGTGCGCCAAACCATATCGGGATAGGTCTTTGCACTGGGCGAGGAGCCAGCCCCGCCCCGGTCACGTGCTCGTAAGTACCGTGGTAGGTCACGGTCTCCTCGGTCCACAGCAGCCGTAGCAGCTCGACCTGTTCGACGACGCGCTTGCCTCGCGTGGTGAAGTCCTGGCCGAGGGCCTCGTACTCAACGGGGTTCCAACCGAGCCCGACGCCCAAGCGGAAGTGACCACCAGTCAGCAAGTCGACCTCGGCTGCCTGTTTGGCCACTAAGGCGGTCTGGCGCTGAGGCAGGATGATAATGCCGGTGACCAACTCGAGTGAGGTTAGCGCCGCCAGGAAGCCGTAGAGCACGAACGGTTCGTGGAACGAGGTGCTGACGTCGTAGGGTCCTTCCCAACCTTGGTGAACACGCGGGTCGGCTCCGAGGACGTGGTCGTAGGCCAGTAAGTGGGCGTAGCCGAGTTCCTCTACTCCTAGGGCGTAAGCCCGCAGTGCCCCAACGTCGGAGCCGATTTCGGTCTGGGGAAAAACAACACCAATTTGCATGGTTCCGTTCTACTCCATGGTGCGAGAGCCTGGAATTTCATCACGGGCGACAGGCGTCAAGGCCACTCGTGACCGACTCTGCTGGGCTTGACGGTCAACTTGGCGGTCAACCGCTCAGACTCAAATTCGAATCCGCCATATTAGCTGCACTTCAGTACGCTGACGCCTCGAAGTAGATAAGGGACCGGATGGCACACGAGAGTTCATCAAGGTGCTGCGGCTCCTCGAGTGTCAGTCGATGCGCGTTTTCCGCATCGCGGGCGAGCGCGCCGCGGTGATGCCGAGTATGAACGTCGACGTTGTCGACCTGCTCGTTCGCGCGAAGAACGAAATGCCGGTCGAGCTGTTCAATCTCGACGGCCGCGCGTACCTGCGCAGTGCGCGTCTCGAAGCGCTGAAGCTCGCCGCCTATCGCACCCTAACGACAGTGAACTCGTTAAGCGCCTCGAGGTGAATTCCATGGTCCTCTTGAAGCATCACCCGAAGGCCATCGACTTTTGTGCGGTCGATGCCTGCGTCGGCCATCGCGGCCTTAATAGCTTTGTCTGATAAGAGTTTGGGCGATCGGGCTGATTATTCACCCTGCTCAGTGTGCCCATTACCGACGATGGCGACTTTTCCTCGGATTCTTAACGTCGCAGGCCTTCACCGTTGCGAAGGTGGGATGGATTCGCTACGACTGAGTTAGCGCTCGTGGCGAGGCGCACCTTCCCCTCATCGTAGGAGAACATCCCACCAGCGTATCGTTCTGTCGAGATGGCTCAGGTTGATTCGGGTTGTCACCATCGACGCGACGTTTACTAGATTTTCGTCGCCAACGCGATAACGCTAACTAACTATTTCGAGAAACGGTCGTACGTTGTTTGACGGCGACACCCTCGATGGGGGAGTATCGTCAAGCGAAAGTGTTTTCAGGTACGCGTTCGCACAGTTGTGCGAGCGGGGGTTATGAAAAGGGGAGGACAGCTAGGGACCGGTTAGATGGAAAAGTCGCTCTTATCTCAGGCGGAGCTCGAAGTATGGGGCGAGAGACCGCGGAGTTGTCTTTGCGTGAGGGCGCCACAAAGCTCGAGATCGCAGAGCTTGGGCGAACTGGGGTGATTTAATGATGGGAGCGACCGCGTAGAGCGGTTTTGGAGAAAAAAGGAGAAAAGTGAAATGAGTGAAGATATGCAATACCGAGAGTGCCGCGATGTGAGCGCGACGTTTGCCGCACGTCTCGTCGAGGCTGCGATGCGAAAGGCGGAAGAGATAGGAAAGCCGATGGTCATTGCAATCGTCGATCAGGGCGGAGTTCTCAAGGAATTTCGTCGCATGGACGGTGCACCCCTACTCTCTGTCGAGATCGCCAAGAACAAGGCTTACACTGCGGCGGCGTTCGGCATTAGCACTGGCACGTGGTTCGACTTCATCCAGAACGATGAGCCGCTTGCGCTTGGCATCCCACACACGCCGGGTCTCATTGTCTACGCCGGGGGCTATCCCATCAGGATTGACGGTTTCGTCGTCGGTGGTATCGGCGTGAGCGGCGGCCACTACAGCGATGACGCGCAGGTCGCCGCCGCGGCGCTCGAAGCCTGCGGACTCGTCGCGCAGTAATGGCTCACGCGGTGAAGTGGATTTTTTGGATTTGAGCAATGTCGTTGTGTTTTGAATGATTATGGCCGGGTAATTACTTTTAACGGAGACCTGAAAATAGAAGATTATGCATAAGCAGATTTGACTCACCTTGGTTGCTTTGCTCGTCGTAACAAGTCGGTGTGAATAGCTAAAAACAGGGGGGTAAGTTGACATGAGGTTTGGAAGGGCGAGTGGCTTTAATTACTGGCGGTGGTCGAGGGCAACGGCGTAGGCACGCCGTTGCCCCACGAAGCGCGGACTGGGCGACCACTACTTCGTTATTGAGTTCGAGGGCCACGTCGCCAACGACGTGGTGGCCGGCTGCCTCACTGACTTACGGGCCCATTTGACGCGCGTAAAGTTCCTTGGTTCGTATCCTGTCACCGGCGAGGGCGCGAGCGATCGACGCGAAGAAGTGGACGAAGCATGTCGATTGGCGGCGTCGTGGATCGACGCGATTCGTTCGCGCGTTCGACCATCTAACGAGTAGCGATCGCACCAAAATATAATCCGTTTTGACTAACTGATAGCCTCGGGCGCAATCTACTCGGAAAGAGGTTTCAAAGCAATGCCCATCATGATCGTTACCATCATTCCTAAGCAAGGAAAGTTTGACGAAGTCGCCGAAGTTTTTACGAGCGCTATTCCAACCGTGCACGAAGAGCCGGGTTGTGAGCGTTACGCGTTGCATCGCAGCGACGACAAAATGATTCTGATTGAGAAGTGGACTGACGAAGGGCTCGACGGACACCGCCTCGCGCCGTCACTAGCGGAACTTCGCGAGCGAACCACCGACATCATTGAAGCTCCGTGGACGGTGCTCTTCATCGAGCCCATGCCCGCCGGCGATCTGGCCAAGGGCGCTCTCTAGTCGTTGAATGTCGTCGTAGCCCCACGGGGCACTCGCGCTGACTTGCGCTGTCACTTTTTACGGGAGGGAAACATCGACTCCGATGTCGCGTGTTTGTGATACTTCGGGCGTGGCGATCCCAACGATACCGTCTGGCACGTCGTCGTTCTCGAGGCGAAGCGCGTTGCTCATCGTGGCGTGCATCACGTAGAGCGTGGTGATGTAGGTAAGATCCAAAATATGCTCGTCGCTGAGGTGCTCTTTCAACACTGTGATCACCGCGTCGTCCACCCGTCCGCTATTGAGTGTGAGGGCGTCGGAGTAGGTCAGCACGGTTCGCTCAAGCGGTGAGAACAGGTCCTACGTGCCCCAACTGGAGATGGTGTCAATCTTCTCCTGGGTCATACCCAACTTTCGACACGATTTGCAGTGCTGGGAGTAGACGAAGTGGCTGCCGCTGAGCCAGCCCGCCCGGGTCTGTCCGAGTTCTCGAAGTGTTGGATCGAGAAGTCGTGACTCACCGGCGTAGAGGGTGAAACGTGAAACCGCGTGCTGGAAGACTTCGGGGACGAGTGTGAATACCGTCCACCAGTTGCCCGTCGTTCCGGTCACGGTACCGGGCTGCGCGAGCGGGTAACGATTACCGAAGAGACGGTCGTACGTACGGATGATGGTCTCATCCTGGGTTTCTGAGTGAGATACTTGACGAAGACGCGGCACGGCACAATCTCCTGTTGTATGCAATAGTCACCACTGTCCCATCACTTCATAGAGCTCATCGCAATCGTGGTGATGCGTGAATTAACTTAACCTCTGAGGCGAGGTATTCCACACGCCCTAGAAAACCAGGGACAAATTGGACGATTGGGTAATGCCCCGCCTAGCCGCTCCAAGAACCAACAACTCATCGACTGCAGGCTCGCTCGGAGACATGAAAGGTAGATTTGTACACAATCCACGCTGTCGAGTCGCGGCAGTTGGTCGACGTTTATGAGGTGTGTCGTGTCCTTTGAAATACCCGAGCACATTCGATCGCTTCGAGACGCGGTGCGCCAATTCATGATTGAGTTTGTCGAACCAGCCGAAGCGACGCTACATCGCGAGGATGAGGCGGCGGCCACTCTGTTGTTTAATCTCCAGTCCGAGGCTAAGCAACGAGGACTGTGGGCTCTGGGCCATCCGTCAGAACTCGGCGGCGGCGGCATGTCCTTTCTCGACTACGTGTACGTCAATGAAGTGCAGGGTCGTAGCTCGTTTGGCCAATTTGCCCTAGGGAGTTTTACGCTCCAGGACACTCTCCTGTTGCAACGTCACGGCTCGAGCGCGCTCAAGGAGCGGTGGCTGCGCCTCCTCGTTGACGGTAAGGTGTCGCCGAGCTTTTCTATGACCGAGCCCGACGTCTCGTCCTCGGACCCGACGCAACTTGCGACCTCGGCCACGCTCGAGGGCGACGAATGGGTGCTGAATGGTCGAAAGTGGTTCGCGACGGGCGCGGCGCGAGCAGGGTACGTCACGGTGATGTGTCGCACTGAAACCGACGTCCCCGCACGCCAGTCCTTCAGCATCATTCTCGTTCCGGCTCAGACGCCGGGTTTTACAATCGTGCGCGAGACGCCGGTCCTCGGCCTTAGGGGTGGGCACTACGAAATTGACTTCGACAGCGTTCGAGTTCCTCATGATCACCTTCTCGGCGTGCGTGGCGAAGGTTTCGCCATTGCCCAAGAGCGACTCGGGCCTGGGCGGATCTTTCACTGCATGCGTTGGCTCGGTCAGGCTCAACGAGCATTCGACTTGATGTGCGAACGTTTGAATAGTCGGGTCGCATTTGGTGAGAGGCTGGCCGCCAAGCAGTTGATGCAGCAGCACGTGTTTGAATCGTTCGCGGAGATTCAAGCGTGCCGGCTCTTGACGCTCCAGGTGGCTCGTCAACTCGACGCGGGCGAGGAGGCCCGAGTCGAGATAGGAACAATCAAAGTGGTGGGAGCGCGGATGCTTCACAACGTGGTTGATCGAGCTCTCCAGGTTTACGGCGCCGCGGGGCTGACCGACGACACGCCGCTGAGCGTGATGTACCGAGAAGCGCGATTCGCTCGAATTTACGACGGTCCCGACGAAGTGCACGTCCAGAGCGTCGCGCGACGGTTACTAAAGAGGTACGACGTGGGTGAAAGTTGGGAGATTGGGTTGCGCTGAGTTAACTACTCAGACGACTCACGGGCATCGAGCAACCATTTTGGGTTTGCCACTTCGAGGCGAGACTGTGTTTCTTTCGTTAACACCTCACGCAACGTCTCGTTCTCGTCGAGCCTTCCCGACTTAATCGCGTCTACGAGTTCTTGGTCACTCCTCACGCCCACTTGAGCGAGGCGTTCTCGATGCGACTTCTCGGTGGACTCGGGCGAGAGTAACTCTCGCTCAACGAGGGCCAGCACGTTGATCGCGACGCGAATTTGGTGGTGGAGATGGCCTTCGGTCACCTCGAGTACGTCGGTCGCTAAAAACTCTCGAACAGCTTCGAGAAGTTCGTCCGCCCGCGGCCGCCCCACGGGAGCTGCGGGGTCGCTCGACGACTCGCCTGGCTGCTTGCTCATGGAATCAACTTAAGCAAATCGAACTCGTTCTCGGCCACCCGTCGTCCAATCAAGGCCAACTCCACCGAACGTGTGGTCCCTTGTTGATGACGGTTCCATTGAGTGAGGCAGATGACCGCCCACTTGAAGGTGGTCGCGACTTCCCACCAGCGCACGACTTCGTCGTCAATCACCGTGTTCGTGACCGCGGCGTAGGCGTCGAGCCACTGCTGGCGTTCCGGGAACACGCCTAGTGGACGCCAGTGATCAAAACGCCACGCCCGAACGAGCGGCCACGCCAAGTCTTCGTACGGATCGCCGACGTGCGCAAGTTCCCAGTCAAGTACAGCGTGCAGGCCCTCACTGTTCATCATCAAGTTGCCCAATCGAAAATCACCGTGCACGACGGTGGATCGATGTGGGGTAGGGCGGTGTTGTTGGAGCCATCGGTAGGCCCACTCGAGAACGGGATGGGGCTGGGCAACGTCGTCGAGCGCCTTGCGATACTCGTCCACAAGGTCGTGATCGACCAGTTCTAAGCCGGTGGTGGGCATCGCGTGAATTCGCGCGAGGGCACTGGCGCACTGCTCATTGAGGAAAGTAAGGCCGCGGCCAAAGGAAGGATCGCGAAGTACGTGACGTGGCAACACCTCACCCTCAAGCATTTCCATGATGAAATAGGCCACGCCAAGAGGTCCACCTTCTTCGCCATCGGCGACGATGACCGGCACGGGGATGCCGTGTTCATGCGCGCGACGCAGCAGACGGGCTTCGATTGGGGCGGGCAGCGCGGACTCCGTGAGAACGTCGCCGTGCAGTTGAAGAACGAAGCGCCGAGTTTGTGACGGAGGAGAAGCGGCGGAAAAGTCAAAGGCCCAGGTTGAGCGTGACGCACCACCGGAGAGTCGGCGAAGTGACGTGATGTTGCCCGTCGCGTCGCCGAGCGACTCTCGAACGATGTCGCGGAGACCATCGCCAAACTGATCATCGTTCATGAAGAAGTGGATTCGACGTGGCGGCACCAGACCGCCGACCGTCCGCGAAAAGGTGTCTCATGTGCCACTGATGGTGATCGTACGTCACGTAGAGGCGAAACAACGACGCTCACGTTCTCGCGTGGAGCCACTCAGCTATGAGGTCGGCGACACCGTCACGCCCGTTGGGCGTGTCTGTGAAATAGTGATTGCCCGGGATCATCATCTTAGTTTTGTCTTCAGCACCCAGGCGATCAAAGAGCTCGTCCGCGTCACTCGGAAAGACGCCCTCGTCGGCCGTTGATTGAATAACGAGAGCAGGGATGGTGACCCAAGGCAGAGTGTTAATGACTCGGCATGGCGACGTCTCGAGGCTCCACATCGAAAGCCAGGTGCGAAGTGTTGAGACCCGTCCTACGCCGACCGCGCTGTAGTTAGCGCTTCGCGTGTCGCCGCGGTAGCAACCGCGCTGGCGATCCGTGGGTTCGATCGTGAGGTCTTCGCAGCGAAGGTCCGCCCAGCCGCGATGCGTCAAGAACATGCGGTCACTGGTTCCCGCGGCAGTTACTCTCACCAGTTCTTCCTGGGCCCACTTGGTGATGCGGTTGTTACGTGCAACTTGGCCTTCGCGGTAGCGCTCAATGAACTCGGGACTGTACGGAGGTCCGTTCGCGGGATCGAACATGTCGAGCGCCGGGTCAACCGCGAGGGGATCTTCTTCATCGGTCACGGCCGGGTCGAGCCACGCGGTAAAGACGTCGGGGCGCCCGGGGTGGGCGTTTAGCGAGATATAGAGGTCGGCTGGTGGCAAGTGATCAAGTCCCGTTGGGGGCGTCGCGACCCAGTTCGAATGCAGTACTGGATGGACGGCCTGTGCCTGGTAGGCCGCCATCAGGGATCCACCGCCAGAGTTTCCGAGAATTACAACGGTTTCGACACCCTGTTCGCGCAGGTAGCGCACGCCCACCGCCGTGTCGACGAGTGCCTGTTCGAGGAGAAAGTAGGCCCCGGCGCCTCGAAAACGGGTATTCCAGCCAAGGAAGCCGAACCCCCGCTGCGCCATAAGGTCAGCCAAGTAGTGCTCGGAGAAGTCGATGTCGTAGTGGGTCGCAATGATCGCGACCTTTGGATGTTGGCCTGCCGGGCGGTAGTACACGCCCTGGCATGGGCGCCCCCCCGCGCCGGCGCGACCAACGTCGCTCGAGTCCCCCGAAACGAACTCCCGATCTATGTTGCTGACCGACATATGGCCCCTCTCGCTCATTAGGATTTATCGATACCTACAACTCACCAGAAGCAACCTGACGGTTTTTCCCTACTGCGCTGGAGTACCGTTATAGCAATAATGCATGCAATAGTGGTACTGAAGACGGAAATCTACGCCATCATTTGACTTTAATTCGTCCGACTGTATACTAAACCACGATTCGGCAGGTCGACCTTACGAAATGGGTCATGGGGGATTTACCGTTGAATAATGTATACCAAGAGTGGCACCGGCACCTGAGTACTGGGCTCGGCGAGTGATGGATTGTAACGCCGTCACGCGGGCAAACGTCCCCACGAGACGGCGTCGAAGCCCACACGTGAGTCCTCGATGAGCATCGACAGCGCCCCGATGTCGCTTGACGTCCCGGAACTCGGACAATTTTCGGGTGGTTCCTCGCTCCATCAATTTCTTCGCAGCACTCGCCAGATCTGCACCGTGCCGGTGCTACTCGCGATTCTTCTCGTCATTGTTCTGAACGTCGGTGGGGCCTTTGACATCTACGTCGCCGGCACGATTGCCATTTACGGTATCGCGGCGCTCGGCCAAGGCCTCCTAATGGGCAAGGCCGGACAGGTGTCGCTCGGTGGCGGCGCGATGATGGCCGTGGGCGCTTTCGCCGCGGCCTTCACGTCCTCGACGAGCTTTGGTGTGAACTTCCCGTTTCCGTTGTTCGCGGCAGTTGCCGCGGGTGGCGTCGTCGGACTGATCGTGGCCGTCCCAGCCATGCGATTTCGCGGCGTGTACCTGTTGTTGGCTACGTTGGCGCTGCTCTACCTCGTGACCTTCGGTGGCGAGCAGATTCAACAGCAACCACAGTACATCGGCGGCGTGCCGATGGCTTTTGGTTGGGGTTCGTCACTCTTTGGCCCCGGTGATCCGATCACGATCACGTGTGCGGTCATTATGCTCTTAGCAACAATTGGCGTGGGTTGGTTGTACCGCACGCGCATGGGCCGGTCGTGGGCCGCTATTAAAGAGAGCGAAGTATCGGCGTCGGCCATGGGCATCGACGTTCGACGGGCTAAGACCAGCGCGTTCGTCATTAGTTCGATGTTGACCGCGCTCGCCGGTGGCCTCTTCGCCTACTACTTCAGTTTGGTCGACAGTGGTTCGTTCGATCTCGCGCTGACACTCCAGCTCGTGATCATGGTGTTCGTGGGTGGTTCTGAAGCGCCAGCCGGACCGGTCGTGGGAGCTGGAATCATCACGATCTTCCCCTACGTACTATCTAGTGAGGCCTCAAAAGTCCTTAACGGCAGTTGGTGGCAGATCAAGGGACCCTTCGTGGAAGAGATTGTCTACGGGCTGGTGTTGGTGCTGGTCCTTCTCTACGCGCGCCGCGGTCTCGCGGGACTACAGACCTTCGCTTGGCGATTGATTCGGAAAGTTTCGAACTTCCGCTCACAAGTGCTCGATCAAGAAGTCGCGCTCGCGTCGCCTGAGTTGGCAACGGCGAGCATTTCGGTAGACGAGGCTGATCGCGTTGCGCCCGTCGTCATTGCGCCGGTCGCGTCATCCGACCTCGCCCTAGAAGTCTCCAACGTTGCCATCGGCTACCGGGGCGGCGGCATCGTCGTTAGCGACCTCTCGTTCTCCGTCGAACGAGGCAGCATCCTTGGTATTCTCGGTCGAAACGGCGCGGGAAAGTCAACAATCCTGAAGTCGATTGCCGGATTCCCCTCCTCGGAACACGCGACGGTGAGTGGAGCGGTGGTGGCCGACGGTACGAACCTGGCTCATCAGTCGTCCGAAGCACGGGCCCGTTCGGGCATTGTGCTCGTGCCAGAACAGCGCAAGGTCTTTGCCGCGTTGACTGTTCGAGAGCACTTCGCGCTCGTGGGCGCTAGTGCGTCTGACATTAGCGAGAGCCTTAACGCCGCGGGCCTCAGCGCTCTTGAAAATCGACTCGACACGCTGGCGGGAAACTTGAGTGGCGGCGAGCGTCAGTTCCTGGCGCTTGCCACGGCGATGCTTCGCCAACCCAAACTGCTCTTAATCGATGAGATGTCCTTGGGCCTGGCCCCTATCGCGGTTGTTGAAGTGGCGAGCGCGGTCAAGAGGATTCGCGACACCACGAAGTGCACCATTGTCTTCGTTGAACAGAACGCTCGCGTGGCCGCCGACATCGCCGACCGATTGCTCATCCTCGAACACGGCCAGCAACTCTGGGAGGGTCCAGCCACGTTGCTTCCCGAGGATCAACTCGAGGCGGCGTACTTTGGCCAGCACAATTCGAGGACTTCGACGTGAGCGCGCAGGTGAGTCCGACGGCCGAAAGTGTCGAGAACGCGCTTTCGATCAAGGGGCTGACCGTTCACTTCGGTGGTCTCTATGCGCTTCGCGACGTCTCGTTCGACGTGGTGCAAGGTGAGACCTTTGGCATCATTGGCCCTAACGGAGCTGGCAAGACCACGCTCTTGAACGCGGTGTCGGCGCTCGTACGCACCTCGGGGGGCAGCATCACGTTCCAGTCCCAGGACATCACGTCAGTTCGTACCCATCGCATCGCCGCGCTAGGCGTTGGACGTTCTTTTCAATTGGCCGAAGGATTTACGCATTTCTCTGTGTGGGACTACGTGCGTCTCGGTCGAGCGGCGGTCCATCGCCAAGGTTGGCTCAAGCCCGAATTGACGTCGGCCTTCGACGAAGGGAGTCGACGCGCGCTAGATCGCTTCGACCTCACTCATCTGAAGAACACACGCATGGGCCTCTTGCCCTACGGCATTCGAAAGATGGTTGACATCTCTCGAGTTATGGCCGGCGAGCCGTCTTTGTTGTTGCTTGATGAACCCACGTCGGGACTGAGTCGAGAAGAACGATCCGAGATGACTCGTCACGTGCAAACATTGGCCGACGAAGGGCGTACCGTCGTCGTCGTTGACCACGACGTGGGCTTTATCTCTGAGGTCGCCAACAACGCCCTGGCGTTGGCCTACGGCGAAACCATGTGCACGGGTTCGTTGAGCGACGTGCTCGCTCATCCAGGTGTGATGAATTCATACCTCGGCATCGCGAAGGAGGTATGAAAAAGCAGTAGAGAAGTGAATTCTGTAAACACCCATTAGTTATATCGGAGGAGTAAAGAATGATTAAAAGTAAATGGAATCGAATTCGAATGGTTGCGGTGCTATGCACGGCCTTAAGCACGCTTGCTATTGGTGCGACGGTGGCGGCAACGTCAACGACGGTGGCTGGAGCGAGCTCAAAACCCTATGTTCTCGGCGTCTCCGCAGGAGTCACTGGTGCCGCAGCAGCAATTGTGGCTGGTGAACTTCAAGGTGCCCAAGCCTACCTCAACAGCGTCAACGCAAGCGGTGGCGTGAATGGACACAAGATCAAGTTGGTGACGCTCGACACGCAAAACGTAGTGGCGACTGCCGCGGCAACGTTTACCCAACTGGTAACCCAGGACAAGGCGAGCGCTGTTATCGGTGACGTATTGTCAGGCAACTGTGACGCGCAACTTACCGTTGCCACTCGCTACAAGGTGCCGGTTGTGTGTGGAACGCTCGACCCCACGGAACTCAAACCCGTGCATAAGTACGGGTTCACTGAGTACGGTGCCGAGGCTGCCGAGGCTAACGCCATCATCTCGATCATCTCCAAGGCACCACTGTCGATTGCCGCGCCAAAGATTGCGCTGATCTACATTGCGACCCCGAGTGATACCCCACTGTTTAACGCCGTTGCTAGTGCCGCTGCGTCAATCAATGGAACGGTGGTTTACAACGACCCCATCGGAGCTCAACTCGACTTAACGACCGACGCCGCGAAGGCCGTAGCTTCTGGGGCGAACGTCATTGTTGAGCAGATCATCCCTCAGCAACTTCAGTCGTTGGACACCGCGTTGCAGAACGATGGTTCGAGCATTCCAATCGTGGCCGAGGCGTCAACCGCATCGTACCAAGAGATGGGGCTGCTTAAGGATCCAACTTTGTACCAGATGTCACTCGCCCCATTTGTGAACGCCTCTTCCCCGCAACCTGCGGTGAAGGCGTACGTCAAAGCGTTGAAGCATGACGGCATCACGGGACAGAGCAACATTAACGCTCAGTCAGTCGCGTTGACCTACGTTACGACAGAGGCGATCGTTAAGGCCATGAAGAATTGCGGAAAAAACTGTACGCCAGCTCAGATCGCTACGGCGTTGGGGAAAGTCAAAATAAACCAGCCGGGTTTAAACACTGACTTCTCGTTCACGCCGAAGCGTCACTACCCACAAACGACGTTCTCCCTCTTCGGATACTCGTCATCCAAAGGTGTGCACCTCATTTCCAGTCACATTGCTGGAAACGGAATTTAATTAAGGTACGAACCCGGTGCTTGCCCTAGGTGGGCACCGGGTTCGTACTCCTCCCGATCAAGAAGGAGACGAGGTCTTGGTTTCACAAATTATTGTTACGACGCTTTCACTAGCTGCGATCTACGCTCTGATCGGCGTCAGCGTCGTGGTGATGTTTCGAGCGACAGGCGTACTGAGTTTCGCCCAAGGCTCGTTCCTCCTCATTGGCTCGTTGATTTTTTACACGATGGCCGGACATCATCTTGGCCTCTATCTTTCACTCATTATTAGTTGTTTAACGGTCGGAGCACTCGGTGTACTGACGTATTTAATTTTCTTTCAGTTCGCCGAGTTCGACCTACTCTTCGTCTCGCTGGCGACAGTCGGGGCCGGCACGGCGATGGTCGCCGCCGCGACGCTCATCTGGGGCTCGAACCTCTTTGAACAGCTGGCACTCGTGCCCAGTGGCGCGCACCACTGGTTTGGCAACTTAGTCGTCACCGATACCGACATCGTCGAAATCGTGATGGCCGTGGTACTCATCGTCGGACTCGTCGCACTCATTTACCGTACGCCTATTGGTCTTCGAATGCGCGCGGTGGCGAGCGACTCCGCACTGGCTTCCTACGCCGGCGTTCGCGTTCGCGGTATTTCGGCCCTCGCCTGGGGATTGTCGGCCGCGGTCGCGGCGGCGGCTGGTATTGGCTACACCTTGGGTCAGATCATCGATCCATCGACATTGCCAGGCATTGGTCTGGTGGTATTCCCCGCGATCATCATTGGTGGGATGGACTCGATTGGCGGCGTCGCCGTCGGTGCGTTGTTGCTCGCGTTGATTGAGACCCTGTCAGCAACGTATCTCGGCTCCCTGTGGCAAGACGTAATTGCTTACATGTTATTACTTGTCATTCTCTGGGTGGCCCCAAGTGGACTCTTTGGTTCCAAGACCGTGACGCGCGTGTGAGCATCGGTGAGTAGTAAGCCACTCTATGAGGGCACGATGCAAGACGCGCCGCTGCTCGTTAGTGGCATTCTTCGTCGTGGTAGTGAGTACCACGGGGACAGCAAGGTGTTTACTATCAGTGGCCCCGACGCCGATTTTGATTTAGCGACGTTCAGTGACGTTGGTGCTCGCGCCGCCCAACTGGCCAACGCGCTTGGTCGGCTAGGCATCGAAGAAGGCGACCGCGTCGCCACGTTGTGTTGGAACCACCAGACGCATCTCGAGGCGTACTTGGCGGTGCCCTCAATGGGTGCCGTCTTACACACCTTGAACCTTCGACTGTTCCCCGATCAGCTGGTCTACGTCATCAATCACGCCGCCGACAAAGTGATCATCGTTGACGCCTCCCTCGTTCCGTTACTTGAGTCCGTGTGGGCGCAACTCATCACCGTGCGCTACGTCATCGTGGTCGGCGAATTCGACGGTGACGCCATTGCTGAGACGCTGGCCTACGAGGACGTGCTGGGCGGCGAAGCGACGACCTACGACTGGCCCACGTTCGACGAGCGCCGTGCCGCGGCGATGTGTTACACGAGCGGCACGACGGGCGACCCCAAGGGCGTCGTCTACACCCATCGTTCGACTGTCTTGCACGCGATGAACGTCACGTCGGCGACTACGTTTGGCTTGACCGAACGTAGTCGCGTGCTGTTGTTAGTGCCGATGTTTCACGCGGGTGCGTGGGGTGCCCCCTACGGCGCGTTCATGGTCGGCGCCGACGTCGTCTTGCCACGCCAGTTCGTGCAGGCCGCACCCCTGGCCGCGATTGTGGCCAAGACTCGACCAACGTGGTCGGCGGGTGTGCCGACGATATGGAACGACCTATTGCAGTACGCCGACTCAAATCCCGTCGATCTGTCGTCACTTGCATCGGTGTGCTCGGGTGGTGCGGCCGCGTCTCGAGGACTCATTCAGCGATTCGAGGAGCGCTTTGACGTGGAGATGGTCCAGGGTTGGGGCATGACCGAGACCAGTCCGCTGTGCGCGCTGGCCCATCCACCCAAGGACGCCAAGGGTGATCTGTTGGACTGGAAGGTGAAGACGGGGCGCGTGCTGCCTGGCGTTGAAGTCCGCATCGTGGACGACGCGGGCGACGAACTCGCGAAAGACGGCGTCGCGGTCGGTGAGTTCGAGGTTCGAGGTCCGTGGATCGCGAGCAGTTACTACGGTGTCGACGCGAGTGATCGATTCCACGACGGCTGGCTTCGCACGGGCGACGTGGGATCCTTGGATCGGCGGGGCTATATGGCCATCAGTGATCGTTCGAAGGATGTCATTAAGACCGGCGGTGAATGGATCTCGTCGGTCGAGCTCGAGAATGCGGTGATGGATCATCCGGCCGTCTTTGAAGCGGTGGCGATTGGCGTTCCCGACGTGAAGTGGAGTGAGCGACCTCTTGTCGCGGTGGTGCGCGCGGCTAACAGCGAGGTTACCGCCGACGAGTTACGTGCGTTCTTGGGTGGCAAGGTGCCACGCTGGTGGTTACCCGAACGCTGGGTCTTTCTTGAAACCATCCCTCGCACGAGCGTTGGCAAGTTCGACAAGAAGGCGCTGCGCACGCTCTACGAAGACGGTGCGTTGTCGGTCGTCGAAGTCGTTACAGCTAGCGAAGGGCAACCGGCCCAGGCGTTGTAGTTCAGTTTTAGTCCGAGCCCGGGCCAGGCGGTCTTTAGAAGTCGTCCCGTGCACGATGACTTTATATAGGAGGCGGTCTTGTCCACCCGGCCCTAGTAAATGTTCATCGTGCCTGGATCAAGTTCGTTCGCGACGAAGTCCACGACCTCGCCGACCGGCGAGACAACGGAGATACCGCTTTTGAGTAGAGTGGCGATGCAGATGTTGCCGTCGGTCTCGACGCCCAGTGAGTCAAAGATCGCGTATTCGGGCCAGGCGAAGAGAATGTTCCCGCCACGACTGCCCGCGAACGTCTTGGCGCCCACGATGGTTCCCGGAGCGACGACGTCCCACCACCACGCGAAGCCGGTCGCGGTCTCTGAAACGCAGAGCTTGTCACCGGCTGGTGAGAGGCCCACTCCGTTAGGTCCGTGCACGCCAGTCGCGACGCGTGTGATGGACGAGCCGTCGGCCATCGCGTAGAACGCCTCGCCGACGTCACTGGACATCGCGTTGCCCTTACCATGGTCGCTGAAGTAGAAGCCGCCGCGTGCGTCGAAGACCAAATCGTTCGTCCCTCGCACTCTGTAAAGAGAACGTCGACGTTGCCTGTCGTGAGGTCGACGACTTGAATGCTTCCCCCGGCGTAGTCCAGAGCCGTTCCATACGCGAGCTAGAAGCCATCGGCTAACGACCATTCGAAGCCACTGTTGTTGCAGACGTAGACACGGCTATCGGACGCAATCGCCTCACCATTGGGTCCACCAGCGCACTGCGCCTCGACGTCTACGTTGCCGTTCGCGGAAACTCTCGAGAGGGTACCTCGTTTAATCTCAACGACCAGCATGTTGCCGTCGGCCATGGCGACTGGTCTTTCGGAAACTCCAGCCCACTCGCTACTATTTCGAGTTCCATTGCGTGCTCCTTGTTGATGATGCTGAGTGATGACGTTTCTTAGCGTTCGTTTCGTGTCGCGTAGTCGTCGCGAAGGGTCCCCTTGACGACCTTGCCTGACGCGTTGCGCGGCAGTACGTCGATGATGATGATCTCGCTGGGCAGCTTGAAAGACGCGAGCCAGTCTCGACACCAGGCGATGATGTCGCCCGACTGGGGAGGTGCGCCGGGATCGAGTGGGACGACGTACGCGACCGGGGTTTCGACCCATTTCCGATGTGGCGCTCCGATGACGGCAACTTCAGCCACGCCGGGATAACTGGCAACAGCCTGCTCCACCTCCGCGCAATAGACGTTTTCGCCACCGGAGACGATGACGTCCTTCTTCCGGTCAACCACGTAGATGAATCCTTCGTCGTCCCGTCGTACGAGGTCACCAGAATGGAACCATCCGCCGCGGAACGCTTCCTCGTTTGCTTCGGGATTGTTCCAGTAGCCAGCCATGAGATTGGGGCCGCGATAGACAATCTCGCCGACGTCGCCCTCGGGTACGTCGTTCATGTCGTCGTCCACAATCCGTACGTCGACTGAGGAAACGGGCCTACCAACGGAGCCAAGTTTGCGTAGTGACTCATCGCCGCGCAACGCACACGTCACTGGGGACATCTCTGTCTGGCCGAAGAGGGCCACGATACGGGCGTTGGGAAAACAGGTGGCCATAGATTCGAGTGTCTCTCGGGTCGTCGTGGAGGCACCCCACCCCATGGAACGTAATCGAAAGTTTCGCGACGTCAGTCCGGGTACCGCACAGACCGCCTGCCACTGCGTGGGCACGAGGAAGATATCGGTCACACCTTCAGCTTCGATGACGTCAACGAGTCGCACGGGGTCAAAGGAATCGCTCGGCATCACGACACAGGTGCCACCGAGTGTCAACATCGGTACTAAGGCGCCAATCGCTGCGATGTGAAAGATGGGCACACTGCACATAAAGACGGCGTCGTCATTAAAAAGCTGAGAGGCCGTGATGTAGTTGAAAGTCTGGAAGAGTAGATTTTGATGACTCAGTACCGCGCCCTTGGGCCGTCCGGTCGTGCCAGAGGTGTACATGATCAGCGCTGGCGACTCGTTCGTCACCTTGGCTTCGACGGGCGACGTTGTCGCACGGGCGATGGCCTCGTCGAGCCACAGTGACCCCGGACCCGCGATGTCGCTGGCGCTCATTGCTGAGGTTTTGTCCGTCCGTTTCACTACGCACGGCAGAGAAGCGCCGAGAGTCGCCCTCGCTCCTTTGGCGACCTCTGCGCGCTCGACGTCGGTAACAATCGCCACCGCGCCACTGTCGAGTACTAGGTTGCGAACCTCATTGGCGACGAGGCGAAAATTGATGGGCACGGCAATCGCCCCCATTCGATTGGTGGCCAGCAATATCTCGATCATTTCGATGGAGTTGCCCATAAGGATGGCGACGCGGTCGCCCTCGCGTACACCGAGTTCGACGAAGGCGCTCGTGAGTCGATCAACCATGAGGTCGAGGTCACGGTACGTCCGAGAGACGGTCCCTGAGCGCAGGGCCACGTGGCCTCCGCGAAGATGTGCGTGGCGACGGACGCGGCCAGCCCAACCTGGCTGTGTCGGTACCGAGGGCGACACGTTACCTTGGCTCACTGGGAGGAAATTTGTTGGGAGAGAGTAGCGATGGCTGGTGATGCTACGACCAGACCACGATCGATTCGATGATGCGCGGAGGTCAAGACGCGGCGTCGCCTTGGTAGACGACGCCGTCCGTCGCGAGCTCGTCAAAGTCGAGTTCGCTCACGCCTGCGAGGCCGCAGAGAATTTCCCTCGTGTGAGCGCCGAGGCGTGGCCCCGTCGTACGCACACTGCCCGGGGTTCGAGAGAACTTCGGTACCACGCCGCTCATCGGAATGTCCCAACCCTGGAAGGACTTTTGGCGAAGGACCATCTCGCGAGCCGCGTACTGGACATCGTGCAACATGTCTTCTGCAGTGAAAATCTTTCCCGCCGGGACACCGTGAGTCTCGAGTAGTTCGAGTAGTTTGTCCACGTCCTGGCTCTGAGTCCACGTGGATATCATTTCGTCAAGTACGTCGGCGTTTTGACCGCGGCGTACGTGGGTGTGGAACCGCTCGTCGACGGCAATCTCTGGTCGGCCCATGGCTTCGCAGAGTCGTACGAACACCGCATCGGCGTTACCGGCGATGACGATGTCCTCGCCGTTTGACGTGGGGTACGCGTTCGAAGGTGCAACACCCGGCAGCGTGCTGCCCGTTCGTCCGCGACGGACACCACCGAGTTCGAAGTCCGCCATCGTCGACTCCATGAGCGCGGCGACTGCTTCGTAGATGGCGACATCTACTTCTTGCCCGACACCCGATGCACGCGCCTCAGTAAGAGCGGCGAGCGCGCCAACGACGGCGAAGAGTGCTGCGAGCGCGTCGCCGAGACTTACTCCCATGCGGCTCGGTGGCGTATCGGGATTGCCCGTCGTGTAACGCATGCCGCCCACCGCCTCACCAATACTTCCAAAACCTGTTGCTCGAGCCTTGGGCCCCGTCTGTCCGTAGCCCGAGACGTGGACCATTACAAGTCGAGGATTCACGGCGGCGAGTTTCTCGTAGGTCAATCCCCACTCGGTGAGCCGCCCGGGTCGAAAGTTCTCAAGAATCAGGTCACATCGCGGGGCCAATTGGCGAATAACCTCAAGGCCACGTTTGTCGTGCAAGTCAACGCAGATGGAACTCTTATTGCGAGCAATGCTGGGCCACCAGAGACTGTGGCCGTCGCGAGTGACGCCCCATTTTCGCATGGGGTCGCCCACGATAGGGGGCTCGACTTTGATGACGTGCGCACCGTAGTCGCCCAAAATCTGGCCGGCGAACGGCCCGGCGATGAAACTTCCCAGTTCAAGCACGGTGATCCCGTCGAGGGGTCCGGCACTCGGCATTTTTCCGGAAACCTCAACCATTCTTGAATTGTATACCATCGGCGAAAAAGCCAGGGTGGAGTTTTGGTCGCCTTCTCCGACCGTGCCGGTGGTCTTTAAGGGCGACCGTGGCGGCGAATGTCAGGTTTTTGAGGATTGTTGGGATGGTATTCGGCTCTCGGTGGGCGCGAATGAGGAACCTCTCGGGACGTGGCGCGGAACAGGCAATGTGCTCGATTGGCTTTCCTAGGGCGTAATGTATCCTATATGGTTGCTGACACGGCCGAGGAGTTCGGAGAACTGGGTAGCGGCGAACGTGCCTACGAGTTGATTCGGAACGCCATCATCGAAGGTCGCTATCGATCGGGCCAACGCCTCGTCGAGCAGAGAATTGGTGAGGAGTTCAATCTCTCGCGCACGCCCGTCAGAGAATCGCTGCGATCGCTCGAGGCCGAGGGCCTGGTTATCAGGGAGCGTAATCGTGGTGCGATTGTTCGGCCCGTTTCTTCAAAGGACATCTCGGATCTCTACGAACTTCGCGCGCGCTTGGAGTCGCTCGTTGCCGAGCGCGCGGCCGTTCGCGCGAGCGACGATGACATCGCTGAACTCGACCTCGCAATTGAAGAGTTTGATCGCGCCATTCCAGTCACTATCTCCCACGATCTCGACGAAGTGCGGGCCGTGGATCAGGCGAACGAGCACTTTCACGGGACGCTGCTTCGAATTGCTGACAGCGCGCGCCTGAGCCAACTGCTCGGTCGAACCGTTGACATCCCTCTCGTTTTTCAAGCGTTTCGAAGTTACGACCGGGATACGCGGCTGCGCTCCAATCTCTTTCATCGCCTCATTCGCAACACCGTAGCGGCGAAGGAACCCGAACGCGCGGGATGGCTAATGAGTGAGCACGTGTTTCTTAGTCGTGACGTGTTGCTCTCTCGACTCGAAAGCGCAGGTTCTCTTTACCAAGAAATCACGGACATTACGGAGATTCACCCATGATTCGGGTACGCGACGTCACGCTTCGCGACGGCCTCCAGGACGAAGCGCGCATAAGTACTGAAGAGAAAATCCTCCTGTTTGACGCCCTTGTAAATGCCGGAGTGCGCGACCTGGAGCTGACGTCCTTTACGCGAGCCGACCGAGTGCCGGCGCTCGCTGACGCCGATCGATTTAGTGAAGTCGCGTTAGCCCGCCAAAACGTCGCCGTCCTGTGGGGGTTGGTACTGAACCAGCGTGGCGCTGAGCGTGCGTTGAAAGTGGGATTGCGCCATCTTCAATTCGTCGTCTCGGTCTCGGAGCGGCACAATTTGGAAAACACCGGACATTCGGTGGTTGATTCATTGGAAGGTCTACGTGGCATTGCCGCGTTAGCGCGCGACGCGGACGCAGTGTTGGAAGTGACGTTGGCGACGGCTTTCGGGTGCCCTTTTGACGGTCCCGTTCAGCCTGCGACGGTGTTTGACGCGGCTCAACGCGCGGCCGATATTGGCGTTGAGCGTTTCACCCTAGCTGACACCATCGGCACGGCGGTGCCGACCGAAGTCGGTTCCCTCGTGACAGAGGCAATCCATTTGCTGCACCCGGTCGAGTTAGGGGTGCATCTCCATAACACTCGGGGCCTCGCTATTGCCAACGCGTTGGCGGCGCTGAGTGCCGGCGCGACTCGCTTCGACGGGACCGTCGGTGGACTGGGCGGGTGTCCCTTCGCGCCCGGTGCGTCGGGCAATCTGGTGCTTGACGATCTCGTTCACGCCTTTGAGGGCATGGGTCTGGAGACCGGCATTGATCTTGGTCTGCTTCTCGAAGCGTCAAACTTGGCGTGTTCGCTTACGGGTCACGCGCAGGAGAGCCACGTGGCCGTCGCGGGGCCTCGTTTTGCGAACGTGGTCGCCGGCGTCGCAAACTGATGGTAGTTACTTAGTTTTCGACCAGGCAACGAGGTCGAAGCCATTCGTCCCGGACCACGCGGGAGCGTTGACGTTGCGAGCGACCCGGAGCAAGCGGTTGTACTTCGACAGTCGTTCTGAACGCGCCACGGACCCGACTTTTATCTGTCCAGCGCCGCTGGCAATGGCGAGGTCGGCCAACCAATCGTCTTCGGTCTCGCCCGAGCGAGCAGAGACGACGGCGCGCATGCCGAGAGCACGAGCTCGATCGGCGACGACGAGCGCTTCGCTGAGTGTGCCAATTTGGTTGGCCTTCACGAGTACGGCGTTCGCGCATCCTTCGGCGGCGGCGCGTTCCAGGCGATCAAGATGCGTACACAACAGATCATCGCCGAGCAGTTGCACGGTTGGAGGGAATCGTTTCGCCGCGTGACCCCAACCGGCCCAGTCATCTTCGGCGAGTGGATCTTCGACTGAGACAATCGGGTAGTTGTCAATCCAGCGCGCGATGGCCTCGACGAGGTCGTGGGCGGATAACACCGCGCCGTCGAGAACGTACGAGCCGTCGGCTTGCAGCATGTGCGTCGCCGCGACGTCGAGGGCGATGCCCACGTCGACACCCGGCACGCGACCAGCCCGTTCGATGGCGTTGGACGCAAGGGCAATGGCCGCTTCACTCGAAGACGACGGCGCACCAAAGCCACCCTCGTCGCCCACGAGCGTTGACGCGCCGGCTTCAACGAGGAGGGTTCGAGCGGCGCGGTAGACGTCATCGGCCCACTCAATCGCGGCCACGACGTTGGGCGCACCAAAGGGGACGATGAGTACGTCTTGGATGGTCATGCCGCCACTCGCATGAAGATTCCCACTGAAGAGATTAACCATGGGCAGTGGCAGGGTTGGTTGGCGCTCGCCAGCGAGATGCTCCCATAGCGGGAGACCTCGCTCGACGGCCGCCGCACGCGCGCACGCGGCTGAGACGGCCAACATCGCGTTGGCACCGAGTCGTGATCGATCCGACGTGCCGTCGAGTTCGACGAGTGCTCGATCGAGGGCGATCTGATCAGTGACCTCCATGTTCGCCAGCGCCGAAGAGATCTCTAAGCGGACTCCCCGTAGCGCCGTGTCGACACCTTTGCCACCAAAGCGCTCGGAGTCGGTGTCACGAAGCTCTAACGATTCGTGGCGTCCCACGGACGCGCCCGAAGGGGCTTGCGCGAAGGCCGTCCGCCCGTTCGCTAGCGTCACCGTCGCTTCCACCGTGGGCGTGGCGCGTGAGTCGAGGACCCAGTCGGCGTCGATCTTTGAAATTATGGTCATTGGGATCCCAATCGGTTGAGGGTTGTGTGGACAAGATCGGCCAAGGACTCGAACCCGTCGACGTCGCCGGCGAGCGCTCGCGCGCCCACGTCGTGAGCTCGCTGTCGTTCGGCGGCATCGTTGAGGTAGTCGACCCGTGACTTTCCATAGAGGCGCGCCAGCATCACCGCACCCGTGTGGCGAAAGCCCCGACCTCGATCGACCGGTCCGTCGTAGGCGAGCCAGAACCGCCGGGCAGCCTCGAGCAGTGGCCTGGGGCCGCCCGCGGAATTCGTCCGGAGGGCTTTCAGGACGAAGTGGGCCGTCATCGTGCCGAGGTCGAACGCGCCGTCACCTACGTGAACGACTTCCCAGTCGAGAACGACTGGGAAGTCGCCCGCTATGAGAATGTTTTTCGGCGTGAGATCGCCGTGCGTGAGACAGCGTCGTGATACCGACAGGGTTTCATCGATGAGTGATGCCAGATCGTCCTTCAGTTCGGGACAACGCTCGGCGGTCGCTCGGTAGTAGGGGTCGAGGCGAAGTTCGTCAAAGAGTTGGCGCGGTTCGTCATCCGACAGTGACGTCGGAGCGTCGAGGCGGTGCAGTGCGGCCGTCGCCTGTCCGAGCAACGAGCCAATGTCCGGGTCGCCGTCACCGTTAAAGAGAACTTCCTTGTAGGTCGGCGGCGGCCCCTCGAACAGCTCCTCACCAAAGACCGTGCGCGCCCGGTCAAAGAACAAGAGGCGCGGCGTGCGAACGGGGCCGAGCGCACCGTTAAGAAATTCGAGCACGGCTGCTTCATTGGTACCACGACTGCGGTCGACGAACCACTCATCGTCAACCGTCAATTGATCGAGGGGAGTCTTGGCGATCCAACGCTTGCCTTGGTCCTCGACAATCGCGACGAGCGACGAGACGCCACCGCTTAGTGGTGTCAAGAGTGCGTTGGCCGAGATTCTTCCTTCTTCGAGGAGTGCGGAGCGAAGTTCCTCAATGGTAAGGGGACCGGCGTTCGCGTTCATCAACGCACTATTCGACTGGATCCATAGGTTGTTCACCGCGCAGAGTCCGAACCAAGTCTTCGGTCGTTCGTTGACGAAGTTCACGCACGGACTGAACCGAGGAGAAGGCGACGTGGGGCGTGATGAGCACGTCGTCACGACGTGCGAGCGCTGGCGGTACGTCGGGCTCGTGGGGCAAGACGTCGAGCGCCGCGAACCCTGGACGCCGTTGATCCAACGCGCTCGCAAGAGCCTCCGTGTCGATGAGTCCGCCGCGTGCGGTATTCACGAGCAGCGAGTTAGGACGCATCCGAGCCAGGATCTCAGCACCGACGATTCTCTTGTTTTCCTCATTCAGTGGGAGGTGAAGAGAAAGAACGTCGCAACGCCCAAGGAGTTCGGACACGGAAAGTACGTCCATGGCCGGGACTCGCTCGGGGTGACGATCGTCGAAAAACACGGTGCATCCTAAGGCCGAAAGCTTTTCGCCAGTACGAATACCGTTCAGGCCCGTTCCCCAGACGCCGATGGTGAGATCACGAACTCGACGGAGTTGGTAGTCGCCAGCTCCCCACAGTCCCGCGCGAACCGATCGGTCGAGGTTGGCGATACCGCGCGCCCACGCAAAGACCAGCGCTACCGCGTGGTCAGAGACTTCCTCTACGCAGTAGTCGGGGACTCTCGTGACGACGACACCGCGCTCGTGCGCCGAGGCAACGTCAATGTTGTCAATTCCCACACCGAGGCGACTAACGACGACCAAGTCCGGACTCGCGTTAATGAGCAGTCTCGGAACTTGCGCCCAGCAGGTGATGATGCCGACGACGTCACGACCCAGGGCTAGTAGTTCTTCGGGTCCGGCGTCCTTGGGCGCGTCCACGAGTTCGAAACCCGCCTCGGCACAGATTCGCGATTCGATGTCGGCATCGGGCCACGGGTGGTCGGTGAGAAGAACGCGCCCGCGTTTCAGCGGACTGCTCATAGTGAAGAACCTTGGGCTAACCCTCGCGCGAGTGACCAATGTTCGCCCTCAAAGGACTCATCGTCTTCAACAACGACGAGGTTCTCCAAAACGCCTACGTGTTCGACGTCGACGCGCACGAGGTCACCTGGTTCCAACCACGGGGAAGGGTCTTGGCCCTGGGCGCTGCCCGCGGGCGAGCCGGTCGTGATTATGTCGCCGGGCTCGAGCGTGCAGCGAGCGCTCAGCGCGACGATCTGTTCGAATGCGTTATGAATCATGTCCGATGTTGAACCATCTTGACGGATGACGCCGTTGACGGTCGTAGTGATGCGAAGGTCGTGTGGGTCCGCGACTTCATCAGGTGTCAACAGCCAAGGACCAATGGGTCCGAAGCTGTCGTAGGACTTGCCCAGCGTGATCGACTGGGATTGACGTTGCCAGTCGCGAGCCGATACGTCGTTGCACGCCATCCAGGCACCGATCGCGCGAGGAGCATCGTCGATGCTCACGTTGTGACAACGTCGAGCAATGACGAAGGCCAACTCACCCTCGTAGTCGAGCATGGCGCTCGCGCGCGGATAGATGATGGTCGATCGCGGTCCACTCACGCAGGTGACCTGTTTATTGAAAAAGAGTGGGTAGTCGGCGACTTCCACACCAGATTCACTTGCGTGGCGACGATAGTTGTAACCAATGGCGAGGAACTTTCCCGGCTTCGCGATGGGAGCGAGGAGTTGCTCAAAGGTGACTTCGACGCGCGGGGCGTGGCGTAGCGGACCCTCGAGGGCCGTTAGTCCGTTGTCTTGCAAAAACAGCATGGCGTCGAGAGGATTGACGACCCCAGTAACCACGTCGGTGAGATCGAACACGTCTAAATCGCTCTGGGTGTCAGAGGTGCTCTCGCGATTGCTGACGACGCCGAGACGTGCCTCGGCGTCATGCGGGCGTTGGAAACCTATAATCTTCACGGCGTCGACGTCGCTGGTGGGCCGGTTCGGCGCATGGGGAACTCCTGAAAACCGCTGGGTACCTGACGGCGCAAATAGCATACAATCTGCGAAAACGGGATTGGAGGGTTCAAGAGGCAGTGACGATGGGCCGGAACTTAGGGAGCATGAACCCACCCTGTTCCTCGAACTCAACGTGCACGCGCGAGCCGATTCGCACCTCGTCACACGAGATTCCAATTACGTTCGAAATGATGCGTACGCCTTCGTCGAGTTGAATCCAGGCAACGTTGTAGGGAACGTCGTCGGCGAACGCGTCACCCCAGAACGACATGCGCATCGTGGTGAACGACCACACCGAACCGAAGCCCGAGCACTCAATCCAGTCGAAGGACATCTCGCCACAACGCGGACACAGCAGGCGTGGATAGAAGAATCGTTGATGGCAGGCTTGACATTCGGGGATGACCAGTTTGCCTTTGTTGCAGGCGTCCCAAAAGGGCTGACTAACGGCGTTGGGCTCGGGAACCGGCTTTCCTGCCACGCGCTGGGGACGAGGGTCGGCGGCCATCAGTTGCCTCCAAGAATCATGACGCCGCACTCGCCTAAGAGCCCACCCGCACCCGCGACTGCCGCGATCTCGGCGCCATCGACCTGGCGCGGACCGCAGTCGTGGCGAAGTTGCGAGACCGCTTCGGTGAAGTGATGAATGCCACTCGTGTGGCCCTGGGAGAGAAATCCGCCGTTGATATTGACCGGACACGGCCCACCAAAGTCAAGGTGGCCGGCGACGGCGTAGTCGCCGCCTTCGCCAGGTCCACATAGCCCCACACCCTCGATGGTGAGCAACGTGGCGATGGTGAACGCATCGTGGACAAAAAGTAGATCCATATCGGCGCTCGTGATACCTGCTGCTCCGTACGCGTCAGCGGCGGCGCTGGCCATACCAAGTTCATCGAAGTTCGGCACTGAAAAGGCACGGTGTGTCGTCTTCATGCCCGTCCCGAGTACCGAGACTGGGCGATGCGGTGTGTCTTTCGCGCGGTCGGCCGCTGTCACAACGAGCGCGCCTGCGCCGTCCGAAATCACCGAACAGTCGAGGAGCCCGAGGGGATCACAGATCATGCGCGCTTCAAAGTAGTCATCGCGCGTCATGGGTCTTCCGTGCATAGTGGCGTTGGGCTTGAGAGCGGCGTGACGACGAGCGCTCATCGCCACCGCGCAAAATCCCTCTCGATCTTTGTGGTACTCGTACAGATATCGCTGAGCCAACATGGCATAGGGACCGATGAAACCAACGAGACCGAACGGCTGTTGAAACTCTTCGGCCAAGGACTCGGATCCGAGCGTCCAGCCCTTGCCGGCGTGTGGCCGTCCCGTGCGAGCAGCTTCGCCAAAGACGCACACCGCCGTACCGTGGAGACCGGACTGAATACCCCAGATCGCGTTGAGCAACATCGTCATCGGCGTGACGGTGCCGCCAGTGTCGGGCGTGCTCGCGACGCGGCACTGTAATCCGAGATACTCAGCGAGACTCAGGCCGAACATTGAGTGGGGACGTGAGTAGGGGGCTTGGGCGTAGAGGGCGTCGCAGTCCGACATCGCCATTCCCGCGTCGTGCAACGCTCCGCGCACGGCGAGCGATTGCATCTCGATCGCACTGAGACCGTGTGCGTCGCCTACCTCGGATTCGTACACGCCCACGATCGCGGGTTCTGTCAGTGTCACCACTCGTGGCCTCCCCACAATGTATACAATAATGTCCAAATCTAGGCCTTCTGTCAAGTGCGGTTGGACTGAAAGTGATAACGCCGGGCGCCAACGGATCGGTCCAATCGCCCTTGAGAATTAGGAAATCCTACGGTAATCGATGAACCTTTCAAGTAACGACGAGGAGAAGGTCGCCTTTCTTGACATAGTGCTCGATTGCTGCGAAGATGAGGACTGTATACAACTACGGGTTGCGCTCGTTGTTTGGGAGTGGGGGCATCAAGAAATGTTGAGCAGCGATCAAATCCGGACGGTTCCTCAGTTCTTGGTGGACAGCGCTGGGCGTTGGCCGGACCAAGTGTGGTGTCGTACACCCGAGGGAGAGATATCTCGTGCGGACGTCGTGCACCGAGCGCGGCGATTGGCGAGCGGACTTCGTGCCACCGGCGTAAAGCCCGGTCAGCGAGTCATCGTGGCGGTTCCCAATTCCATCGAATTTCTTGTTGCGTGGTTCGGTGCCATCTTCGCCGAAGCACCGGTGCAGGCGGTCAATCCGCGCGCCACCGCCTCCGAGCTCGCCGCGGTCGTCGCGGCGCTTCAGCCGTCAGCCGTTCTTTCAAACGCTGACGACGTGCACCAACTCGGTGATGCCGTAGGAGGTTCGACTACCCCCGTCGCCGTTTACGACATCGCCGAGCTGGAGGCCGCCGGATCCCTGAAAGACGCGACGAGTCCCTACGTTCCCGACGTCGTCGTCAATCCCATGCGTGAGATGGCTTACTTACAGACCTCGGGAAGTACGGGCGAACCTAAGTTCATCATCCGCAACCACTCGATGTATACGCTCGCAGCTGAAGCGTTTCCGTTCTGGACGGGTTTGCTCGATCGCGACGTCATGTACACCAACCTCCCCTTGGCGCACGGTAACGCGCAGCTGTACTCCGTGCTCGGCTCCTTCGGTCTGGGCGCGAAGTTAGCGCTTCTTCCTCGCTTTTCGGCGACTACGTTTTGGGACGAGATTCACGAATACGGGGCCACGCAGTTCAACGCGATTGGCGCGATGCTCGAGATCTTGATGAGTCAACCTGAACGAGAAACCGACCGAACCCATCGGGTGCGCATCTGTTACACTGCTCCCGCTCCGAGCCGCACGCGTCACCTTGAGATCGAAGATCGTTTCAATATGCACCTGGTCATCGGATATTCGCAGTCCGAAGCCGGAGGTTTTGGTCTCATCATGCCCCTCACCGGTCCGGCGAAGTACGGCTCGATGGGCAAACCACGTCAACACCCGAACTTTCCCGACATCACCGACGTACGTGTCGTGAACGCAGAGGGAGAATTGAAGGGCGTTGAACAGCTCGGTGAACTAGAGATCCGCAATCCCACCGCGACGCCCGGTTTTCTCAACCGACCCGAAGAGAGTGCGGCCCTGCGGCGTCCAGACGGATGGTTACGCACGGGTGACCTCGGATGGCTCGACGCCGACGGTTACGTCTTCTTCGGTGGTCGCTACAAGGAACTCATTCGCCACAAAGGCGAGAATCTCTCACCCGCCGAAGTCGAGCGTGTTCTCGAAGAGCACCCCGCGGTCGCGACGGCTGCCGTTGTGGGAGTGCCGTCTGAACTCAGTGAAGAAGACGTGAAAGGCTTCGTCGTGCTGCAAGCGACCGCGACCGCTACGCACCAGGAGCTCTTTGATTGGTGCAGCGAACGACTTCCGCATTACAAGCGCCCGCGCTACCTTGAGTTTGTTGACGTGTTTCCAGAGACCGAGAATCACAAGGTCGCCAAGACACGCCTGTCCCGTGAACGCACCGCGAACGAAGCGGACGCGGAGGCCAACGTGACGCGCTCGTCAAAGGTACCGTCGTTGACGAACAAGGCCGACCGTGGTTGAACGAGCCCACGAGTTTATTGAAGACGAGCGTCGACCTCTTCGAGACGTAACGGTTGTCGAGGTGGGCGACAGCATTGGCGTCTCGGTCGCAGGTTTCCTGCTTCGTGAATTGGGCGCGACCGTGACCAAGGTCTCGACGCACGGCGATCTGGGTAGTGATTCGTCGCGAATTTTCAATCGTGCAAAGACCTTCGTCGGCTTCGACGGCTTCTCTGAGTTTTCTCCCGACCTGTTATTGGTTGATGAAGGCACCCCGGACTCGTTCGTCGAAAATTTCGCAAACGAAGTGCGCGCCGTCATTCGGTTCCGCGACGAACCCGGCGATCTCGAAGTGCTCGCCCCGAGTGAAACGATGTTGGCCGAAGCAGCGTCGGGCATCATGTGGCTGCAGTTGGGGCATCGAGACGGCCCGTTTTGTCTGGCGTCACCCATTGCTGGGCTCGGCGCGGGAATTCTCGGCGCGCTCGGCGCGGTGTCGGGCTTGTTGCGGCATGCTCGCGGCGTCAACGGAACCTGGAGGAGTGATGTCGACTACGCCAAGGGCGCGTTGCTCTTCCAGAGTCTTTCGGCGGCCTTCATGATTGATTCGTCGCCCCAGCGGAAGTTGCCACCGCGCTACCGCGACCCGTACTGTGTCTCCTACAGCCCGTTGATGCGTTTTCATCAGGTGCGCGACGGTTGGGTCTTCGTCGCAGCGGTGTCGTCGCATATGTGGAAGACGCTCTTTGGCTTGATGAACCGGCCCGATCTCTTGGAAGACGAGGAGTTGCAAGCGGCGTTGCCTTATAACATCGCCAATCAGCGCCAGGGTGACGATCTCGCACGTTCTGTTGGTAACTACCTTAAGAACTACGACGTCGACGACATCGTGCAGCTGCTCGTCGACCACAAGATTGTCGCGGCGCCAGTGCTGTCGAGCGCCGCGTTTCTTCGACATCCCCAGGCCTCCGCGAACGGACTGCCCGTTGACGTTGTTGACGCCCACGGGTTACAGACTCAGGTGGGGAATTTTCTCGCATTTTCCATGGCGACCGCTGATGATGCGGACAAGCTCCCTGCGCTGGACGCTTCGGATGTCGCGCCGCTCGAGGGTATTCGCGTACTTGACGTGTCGCGTGCCGCGGCCGGTCCAATCTGTGGACGCGTGCTCGCCGACCTTGGCGCAGAGGTCGTGAGAGTTGAAGATCCTGAGGGCGAGAGCAGCCGAATGGTCGGACTCACCTTCGTCGCAAATAACCGCGGCAAGTTGAGTATGGGTCTCGACCTCACGAACGACGTTGGCCGCGACGTGCTACGTCGATTTACGCGAGTCACCAACGTCGTGTTGACCAATGCGTTACCGGCGGCGAGTGTTCGCCTTGGCATTGACTGGCCGACGGTCGCTGACGTCAACAAAAATGCATGCCACGTGTCGCTGTTGGGCTTTGGACGATTCGCGCCCTTTGGCGGCCGACGCGTGGTTGACGCCGCGGCCCAAGCCCTTTCGGGACAGGCCCTCGCCGAAGGTGGTGGTCAAGAACCCGTTGGGTGTTCCGGCGGATTTCTTGATAACGGGGCAGGATGGCTCGCGGCCTTGGGTACAGTGGCGGTCCTCTACCAACAGCAAGTCACGGGACGCTCTGGATCGGTGGAAGCGAGCCTTCTCAATACGTCGGCGTTCATTCAGCTTCATCGGCTCTGTTCACCCGAACTGCTCCCCGCGCCGACGCTCGACGCTGATCGATTGGGCTACGCCGCCGACCAGCGACTCTATGAGTTGTCGGACAAGTGGATTTGTGTCGCGGCGACGAGTGAGGAGCAACGTTCCGCGTTCTCTCGGGCGGCGCAACGATTAGGTTTCGAAACGGTCGGCGACGACGCCACGGCGTCGCAACGTGCTGACGGCCCGATCGCTTGCTCGCTCGAGACCGCGTTCAAGGTTCTCACCCTGGAAGAAGTAGCTCGTCTTTTTTCGGACGCGGGCTTCGATCAGTGGACGCAGTGTTTCACGTTGGAAGAGAGAGCGCGCAGCGATAGTTACCACTTCCAACCCGTTCCCCAACAGCCCTGGGGTGCTGTGTTGGAACCTCGTCGCATGCCCGAGTTCGTCGGTCAGCGAGAGATCACGTTGCGCGGGGCAGCTGAAGACCCCGGCCTGGATGACGTGACGGCCCTCGGGTGGTTGGACGCCGGAGACGATGAACGGGAGGCGCTCATTGTCGCCGGGGCGCTTCGCAGAGAACCGAAGCCCGCGACGCTCATTGCGAGTACGGTTTAGCCACCGCGAGGTTTTCGCGACGTGGTAGGGCGTCTGCATAGACTGACGCGCGACTTGGAGAACGGCGTGGTTCTCTGTGCGATTACGCCTCTGAGTCCTCGTTCGACGACTTCATCGTGATGCCCCGCTGGCGAGCCCTCTGAATCACCGTTGCGTTGGCGCCAACGGCGTGCACCGCAATGTCGAGGTACCGATCCGCGACGGCCTGCGCAGGAATTGGCCCTTCTGGGCGAAACCAATTCGCTACGGCTTGAACCATCCCCAACAAGGCGCGCGCGGTTTCCGAAGGAAAGATGACGTCGAAGACTTGTGCTTCGACGCCAGCTGTGATCGTGTCGGTTAACAGCTGCTCAATGACTCGCCGTTTTTCTGTGTAGGCGCGACGATTCTCAGAACCGAGCGATCGCCATTCAGTGTCGACAAAGGCCAACTTCCCGCTTCTCGCCATGAACAGCACTAGACACTCGACCAAGTTCATAAAGCGCAAGGTCGGATCGTCTCCGGCGTCGGAGATCGCCTCGAGCGATAACTCCGTCACGCGCTCGATCGAGGCGTCGAGAAGCGCATTGAGGATCGCCTCTTTATTTTCGTAGTGGTAGTAGAGAGCGGGTACGGTCACGTGGACCCGGCGGGCGATGTCACGAACCGACGTCCCGTGATATCCGCGGTCATAGAACGCGTCAAGGGAATGAGCAAGGATCGGATCTAAGTCAAGGTTGGGCAGATGTCGCCAGCGATTGGTCGAAATATCGCCTAGAGGCACAATCTCTCCCACAAGAGCCGCGACATGGCAGCACGATAACACTGCACTTTGAGTACCCCCTTGAACTGACGATATGATCTTAGCGATCGCTCACTAAGTAGATTCGAGTTTGCCCGACAAGAGAAAGGGGAGTCATGCGCGACGCGGTCATCGTGGATATCGTCCGAACGGCATCTGGACGGGGAAAGACGGGCGGCGCACTCTCAGGGACGCATCCTGTTGATCTCCTCGCGTCGACACTCCGTTCACTACTTGAACGCACCGGGATTGATCCGGCACTGGTCGAAGACGTTATTGGTGGTTGCGTCACTCAGGCCGGTCAGCAATCGACCAATATCACGCGCAATGCTGTCTTAGCGGCGGGAATGCCAGAGTCGGTACCCGCGACCACTATTGACCGCCAGTGCGGATCCAGCCAACAGGCAGCACACTTCGCCGCGCAAGGAGTCATCGCGGGAGCGTACGACATCGTGATCGCCTGCGGCGTTGAATCGATGTCACGCGCCCCGATGTTCTCGTCGAACATGGATGAAGACCATTGGGGCAGTGGCGTCGCCGCCCGTTACCCGGGGGGCTTAGTGTCGCAAGGCTTGTCGGCCGAACTCGTTGCCTCTCGCTGGCAACTCGATCGCCAGGTTCTCGACGAGTTTTCGGCGCAGTCTCACGAAAGAGCGGCGAAGGCAACTCGTGCGGGCCTTTTCAATCGCGAGATTGTCCCCGTCGTCGTAAAGGATGCCAAGAGGGTCGATGTCTTGCATTCACTCGATGAGACGATAAGGCCTGATACCACGCTGGAGGGTCTTGGAAAACTGCGTCCCTCCTTCATCGACGATCCTGACGGCGCGCGCTTTCCTGAGATCGACTGGCTGATTACTGCGGGGAATTCGTCGCCGCTCGCGGATGGCGCCTCCGGCGCGCTCATCATGGAGGCTGGTGCCGCCGCCCGTCTCGGATTGAAACCGAGAGCTCGGTTCCACGCTTTCAGTGTTACTGGAGACGACCCCGTGTTGATGCTGATGGGTGTGGTGCCCGCAACGAAGATGGTCCTCCAACGTGCCGACTTAGATTTAGACGAGGTCGACGCGTACGAAGTGAATGAAGCGTTCGCGCCGGTGCCGCTGGCTTGGGCTCGAGAGTTCAATGCTGATCTCGATCGGCTGAATCCGCGAGGCGGGGCCATTGCCCTCGGCCACCCTCTGGGGTCTTCGGGACTTCGCTTGATGGCCACCCTGGTGAATCACCTCGAGGAAAGCGGTGGGCGCTACGGACTTCAAACCATGTGCGAGGGCGGCGGAATGGCGAACGCCACGATCCTCGAGAGGCTCTAAGACCCTTCATGGGAATCAACGCATCGCTGGTGATCGCCATTGCTGGCGTTCTTGAATCGAACGTGGGCGGATGTCTGCTTGTCAGGTCAGTGCGGGGGGCCGATCTTCGTGTTGAGAGGAACGCCTGAATGGAGCGCGGACTCTACGACATCGACCATGAGACCTTTCGCCGTACAATCAGGCAATTCGTTGATCGCGACGTCGTCCCGCGCCTCGAGGAGTGGGAGGAGCGACGACGTATCGATCGCGAGGTGTGGGGCATCGCTGGCGATATTGGAGCGGTCGGATTGTCGGGGCCGCTTGAGTATGGCGGCGGGGGATCGTTGGACTTCCGCTACCGCAATGTGGTGATCGAAGAATTTGCCCGAGTGGGGGCCGCGTCACTGTCGTCGAGTTTTGCTCTGCAGGACGACATCGTCATTCCCTATTTCGACTCGTTGGCTACTCCAGATCAACGGAATCGTTGGTTGAAGGGGCTCTGCGCGGGGCGGCTCATTGCGTCGATAGCTATGACCGAACCCGGGGCGGGTAGTGACCTTCGAGCTATTCGCACGTCGGCCATGAGAGTAGATGGGGGTTGGCGAGTGACCGGTGCGAAGACGTTCATAACGTCGGGCATCCACTCTGATCTGGTGGTCGTCGTTGCGAGGACGAATCCTGAAGGAGGCAGCCAAGGTTTCACTCTGATGGTCGTCGAGGAGGGAATGACTGGCTTTTCACGCGGTCGTCAACTGGTAAAAATCGGGATGCACTCTCAGGATACGGCGGAGCTCTTTTTCGACGAGGTCTTCGTTCCTGATCACAACGTTCTTGGCGCAGTTGGCGCGGGACTCGGTCAGCTGATGCACCACCTTCCACTGGAACGTCTGTCGATTGCCGCACAAGCGATCGCTAGTGCCGATGCCGCTCTTACGTGGACGCTCAACTACGTGCAAGATCGACACGCGTTCGGTCAGCCGATCGCCGACTTTCAGAACACTCGATTCGTTCTCGCGGAAGTGGCCACAGAGTTGGATGTCACGAGGGCGTACATCGACAAGGCGATCCGAGCAGTCAACGATGGGACGCTAACGGCAGTGGACGCCGCCAAAGCAAAGTGGTGGGCCACCGACGTACAGAATCGCGTGATTGACGAACTTCTCCAACTGTACGGAGGCTACGGCTACATGCTTGAGTTCCCAATCGCTCGCGCCTTTCAAGACGCGCGGGTCCAAAAGATCTTTGGAGGTACCAATGAAATTATGAAAGAAATCATTGGAAGAGACCTTGTCGGGCGACGCTAGGAGTCACGTCATGACAAACAGAAAAGTTGCGTTAGTAACGGGAGCTTCCCGTGGTATCGGTCGCGCGATTGCCGATCAACTCGTGGCGGATGGCTTCGACTTGACTATTTCAGCTCGTGATCCGGAAAGGTTAAACCAAGCACGCGACGAGATTGCAACGGCGGGTGGCACGATTCTCGCCGTGGCCGGCGACATGTCAGAAGATGATGACGTCGTTGCTCTCGCCGACGCGCACATTGCACGGTTCCTGCGACTCGACCTTCTCGTGCTTTGTGCGGGGCTGGGCTCCGCGGGCACGTTCGAAGACTATCCACTACGAAAGTTCGATAAGCAGATTGCTCTGCACGTACGTTCGCCGATGCTGCTGATCCAGCGGCTCTTATCGATGCTGCGCGCGACGGCCGAGTCCGAGCCTGAATCTGGTTCGAAGGTTATCGCGCTCTCGTCGATTACCGGAGTCGTCGCCGAACTAGACCTCGCGGCGTATGGCGCGAGTAAGGCAGCGTTGATTTCGCTTTGCGAGTCAATCACAATTGCTGAGGCGTCGAGCGGGGTTACGGCCACGTCGATATCACCCGGCTACGTCGACACCGATATGGGCAGATGGGCTCGCGACCAAGTCTCTCCCGACGTCATGATTCGTGCCTCTGACATCGCGGTATTCGTCTCTGCAATTTCGCGGCTATCGCGGTACGCGGTGGTTCCCAACATTGTGGTGACCCGACCCGGAAGCTCGTTGTGGCGAGCTTGAACCAGAACGAGTCGTGCTCCGAGGGCGCAGAAATGATTGCGGGTGATTTACTCCACCTGGATTCGCTTGGTATGGCCCCGGCACGCGCGACCGACGAGGATCGATGGACTTCCTGGAGCGACCGAGCGTCAACTAGATGTTCGTGCGTGAGTCGGCGCGCTGCTCGTTCATCGAGACCAAGGGAGAAAGGTACAGGCTTCCGAACTCGCGAAGCGTTCCTGGCCAAGAAAGTCCTGATTGAAAATGGCGCTAGCCGCCGCTCTGAGGCAGAATTGGACGTCAACTACGTGTTGCTGTTTTCGACGCGCAAGTGTTGCTGTTTTCGACGCGTGTTTACAGCAGTTGACCATCACTACGAACTCGTAAGGAGTTATGTCATGAATGATCAAGACACTACCCAGATAGGAACGACGCTGAGAAGCGTGGCCGATCTGTTTCGAAATCGCAACGCGGACGCGTTAAAGATCACTTTTGCCTTTGCCGGACCCGATAATGACTTGAATGGTGACATCCGTCGCCGTGACGTTCTGGAAACTCAAATCGAGGACCTACGACGCGACGTAGCTCCTGAGTTCGTGACCGACTCATATTACGAGCCCGTCAACTCCATAAGGATCACAGTTCCTCGACGAACTGCGAGAACAGGTCCTGACGACCACGACGTCGATGGCGCCCAACAGTTCTTAGCGTTGACTGGAATCACAATATGACAGGTAGGTCGCAGGATGTGGACGTTCTTCAACTCCTCGATCGGGTGGAGAAAGGGAAGATCCCACCTGGGGTCTACAGCGACCCTGCCATCCACGAACTGGAGCGGGAGCGGCTCTTCTCCAAGAGTTGGCAGTTTCTCGCTCACGAGTCGGAAATCCCCGACGCCGGTGACTACGTGGTGCGCCGAATTCTTGACGACTCCTTCATCGTCGTTCGAGACGAGGAAGGACAGATTCGTGTTCTATTGAACATGTGTCGGCACCGGGGCATGCAGGTGTGTCGCGCCGAAGCGGGAAACGCTTCGCATTTTCGTTGCCCGTATCACGCGTGGACTTATCGAAATACCGGCCGCCTCGTCGGTCTACCCTTCCACGGTGAGGCCTATGGCGGCGAGGCGGGATTTAAGAAATCAGAGACGGCGCTGGCGTCACCACCGCACGTCGGTATCACTCGAGGGATGGTCTTCGCGTCCCTCGATCCTGACGCCCCTCCGCTCGAAGAGGCGCTGGGTGGCTTTGGCTTCTACCTCGACTTCTACATGAACCACAGTGAGAGCGGGATGGAGGTTCGCGGTCCGCAACGGTGGATTGTCCAGAGCAACTGGAAGATTGGCGCGGAGAATTTCGCTGGCGACTCGTATCACACGCCCCACACTCACGTCAGCGTGGTCGAGATCGGTCTGTTTTTGGAACCGAAGGCAAACCGGCGCAAGGAGGGGGCACTCTATTGGGCCGGCGGCGGCGGCGGTACAACCTACAAATTGCCAACGGATGACTTCGACAAGAATTTGGCCCACGTGGGCTACCCCGAAGAGATGGTAGAGCGCATTCACCAACGGTGGACTCCAGAGCAAAAGCAAATGGTTGGCGAAGCAGGGTTTATGGTGTCAGCCTCGACACTCTTCCCCAACTTGAGTTTCGTGCATAACTGGCCGATTGTTCGCGATGGCGGGCACGTCGTGCCGTTCATATCGTTCCGGCTCTGGCAACCGTTGAGCGCGACCGAGACCGAGGTGTTCTCCTGGTTCGCCGTTGATCGCAACGCACCGCAGTGGTACAAGGATGACTCGTACAAGGCCTACTTGATGTGTTTTGGCTCTTCGGGAATGTTCGAACAGGATGACGTTGAGAACTGGACATCGATCACCTCCGTGAGCAAGGGGCTCTTGTCGCGACGGACCGAACTGGACTCCACCATGGGGATGGGTCCCAATGGCGGGACTCTTCACGAACCGATCGAGCAGTGGCCCGGGCCGGGACGGGCCTTCGTAGGGTACGGGGAGTACAACCAGCGCGAACTTCTTCGTCGTTGGGCTGTTTCATTGGCAACGGAAAGCGCCGACAGCGAACTTCGTCAATCGTGGCGGCCGATCACACCCGACGTGGCCGCCGAGCCAGAGCCATGAGCGGACCCTGGGAAGGTGCCGCGCCAACTGGCATAGAACTGCATTACGAAGTCTCGAACTTCTTGACGAACGAGGCTGCCCTGCTCGATGGGGGTGCGTACGCGGCATGGTTGGAGTTGATGACTGAGGACATTCGGTACCGAATGCCCGTGCGAGTGACAGTGGCTCGTAGTGACGCCGACGTCGCGGTGCTCGGCGACATGGCTCATTTCGACGAGGACTTGTACTCGCTGGGCAAGCGTGCGCAACGTCTTCTCGGTGATCATGCCTGGACGGAAGACCCTCCCTCGCGCACCCGTCGTTTTGTTACCAACGTTCGTGTCGCCACGAGCGAGGGCAGCGACGAGTTCGTTGTCCACAGTTATTTGCTTGTGTTCAGGAGCCGTCTCGACGTGCGACCACCCGAATGGGTCTCCGCCGAGCGTCGCGATGTCCTCCGTCGCCTCGACGGTGCATTGCGACTAGCGCGCCGTGACATCACGGCCGACGAGGCCGTTTTGCGCACGCAGAACTTGGCCATCTTTCTTTAGGAGCAATGGTGGAACGAACCGACCCGACCCGAGGCACGAAGCCCCCAAGCGACGCCACATCCCTTGAGGTGCGATCGAAGCCGGAGCCTGCGAAGGGAGGGGACCTCATCACGTTGGGAAACGAGTTCGCCGAAGTCACGTTGCGCAAGGTTCGCACGCATAACGGCGTCCGACTTGAGATAAGTGCACCGAGACTCGGATTCACCATCAGTCTCTGCCCCCTCGAACTTGAGTCTCTGACATGGCAGAGGAGCGAAATCTTCAGCGAGTTCCTGGCCACGCCACTCGGCCCCTCGGTTCATCCGACGCAACCATGAAGGGCATTCTGGCTGGCAAGGTCGTGTTCTGTACCGGCGGCGGTTCGGGGATTGGCCGTGCCGTGGTGGAAGCGTTTCTTAGCGAAGGAGCTCGTGTCGCTGCGCTCGAGATAGACGAGTCCAAGGCGACCGCGCTCGAGGGTCTCGGTGACATCATCGTGCATCACGGCGACGCCACGTCGGCTGACGATACCGACTCCCTTGTGCGCGAGTCACTGGCACGATGGGGCCGGATCGATAGCGCGGCGAGCTTCGTTGGAATATTTGACCACTATCGAAGACTTCTCGAGATTCCGTCTGGCGACCTCACGGCGGCGTTTGACGAGATCTTCGCCGTTAATGTCCGCAGCACGCTCGTGACTGCTTCTTGCGTGGCTCCAGAACTTCGCCGCACCAGAGGAAGTTTGACTCTGACCTTGTCGAGCTCGAGTTTCTTTCCCGGTCGAGGCGGCGCCCTGTACGTTGCTTCAAAGTTCGCCCTTCGCGGTGTCGTTACGGCGCTGGCGCACGAGTTTGCTCCAGATGTCCGGGTCAATGGTGTCGCTCCGGGTGGCACGCTCGACACGGATCTGCGCGGGGCGAAGGCCCTTGGACGCGCCGGTGAGCGGTTGTCGGATCGGCCGGGTCGGCGAGAGGAACTCGAGGCACGCACGCCGCTTCACATCGCGCTGACCCCCGCCGATCATATCGGGGCGTATGTGTTCTTGGCATCTTCGAACGCGCGGGGGATCACCGGCGAAATTATTCGATCAGATGGTGGTTTGAGTGTGCGCTGACGTCATTGATCGCGACTACGAGGAACTCGTGTCGACGGTGGCAACCGCGTGTCGAGTCCTCGGTCACCGAGGACTCGTGGACGGTGTGTTGGGTCACGTCTCCGCACGGGTGGGCGACGGTAGTTACGTGATTCGCTGTCGTAGCTCTCGCGAGCGGGGAGTGGGTCTCACCGATCTCGCCGACATTCGACGTATCGATACGGCGGGTCATCTCGTCGATGGCGACGGGGCATGGAGCGCACCAATGGAGACACCGATTCACACTGCGTTGCTCAATAAGCGGCCTGAGGTGGGAGCCGTCATTCATGCGCATCCGCGGGCTGCCCTCCTTTGCGGATTGGCTGGCGTTACCGCCCGTCCCGTCTTTGGTGCCTACAACATTCCGGCGATGCGAATGGCGCTACAAGGTATTCCCGTCTATCCGCGTTCAGTCCTGATCGCTCGCCAGGATCTCGCGGAGGAGATGCTGGACGCTATGGGGGACAGCCTCGTATGTCTACTTCGGGGCCACGGCATTACCGTGGCGGGCCCGAGTGTCGAGGCTGCCACCGTGGCCGCGGTGAACTTGAACGAGTTGCTGACGGTTACCGTCGAACTCGCCCGTCTCGGCGTGGTGCCACCAGATCTTTCTGCAGCAGACTTGAACGAGCTACCGGACCTGGGCAGTGCATTCAACGACGGTCTGGCTTGGCGCGCGCTCGTGGCTGAACTCGAAGCAGCCGGTCGCGGGGTCCCGGGGGCAGTGTGGGATCAATACTGACGTCGTGTCATCGGAGTAGTACGGACTCGGGCGGCCACTCATGACGAGAAACGTTGCCTTGGTGACGGGTTCGTCTCGAGGCTCAGGCTCGACGAACCGCGCTGTAAGAGAATCCTGGGGCCAGATCACCCGACAGGAACGCAGATTGCCGAACTCCGCAACTGTCAACGAACTCCTCCACCTGGATTTTCTGGTTGCATCGTTGGTTCGCGTGACACTCGTCTACATGACACCATTAGAGAAGTTCACCGAGCTCGTTGCGCTCACCAACTGACTGCGCCGATTCCTTACGAAAGCAGATACAAGCGAGGCGATCGTCCGATACTTTGTCTAGGCATGGTCCAGGCGGGCGATAACCTGACAGTCCAACTAGGTGGTCGAATTGCCCGACGCCACAATGGTCGAGGAGTGTTGTCACGAGTGTCAGCGAGTCGCAAGGAAACCGAGGGAACGAAGATCGTTCGTCAGTTGCGCCTTGAGATTTTCTTCGGTCGACTCCAGCCGGGACAGATCCTCAGTCAAGAGGAAATGTGCGCACGATTTGAGACCAGCCGGATGCCCGTTCGCGACGCACTCTTGCAACTGGCGCATGAAGGTCTCTTAGAGCGCTTGAGTGGACATCGCCTTCGTGTGGTGAGGCTGGAACGTATCGATTTTCTGGACATGATCTGGATCGAAGCGATGGTCCACGCGTTGGCGGTGAAGCGAGCGACAGAACGTCACAGAGGTGACGTCGGCGCCTTCGCTGAACTGATGATCATTCAGCAGCAAATGCGGATGTACCTCGCATCGGGCGATATGAATCGAGCGTCAAAATTGAAGGGGACCTTCCATCGAAGTATCAATCGGATGTCCGAATCGCCTAAGTTGATCTCAACGTTACGTAGCGTGACGCTGGGCATCCAATACGACTTCATGTTCATCGTGCCGGGCTGGTTGGATCGCAGCGTTCGCGATCAAGAAGCTGTTTTGGAGGCGATGATGAATGGCGACGCCGAGACCGCTGCAAAACTCATGTACGAGCACCTTCAGGCGTCGGCGTCGATGATCGCCAACGTGCTGGTCAGCTCCCAAGGCGCAGCGGCGACGACTCCGCCAGCGGGATTCACGGCCGCGCTTGGTGCGCTGGACGATACGCCTCCCGACACCTCGTGGGCCGGCTAACTCTATTGATCACCAGCGTTGTTAACTAAGAGTCATAAAATCGGGTCGTGTCGATGACCTTCGAGGTCATTTCAACGGGTCTGCGCCACTTACGAAGATTTTTTTAGATCTCTTGTGGAAGACCCAACAATATGTTTGACAACGTCCTGTGTACTAGTTATGGTTCCGCATACAAGCAAACTTTTTGGAGGCATGGTGGAACTTAGTGATGTTATGCGGAGCCAGTCGGCTAACAGGTATTACAAGCCTGACCCAGTTGCTGACGAGGTGTTTTATAAAGCAATCGACGATGCTCGTTTCGGACCACAGGGCGGCAATCGTCAACCCGTGCGATTCGTGATCGTGACGGACCCGGAGAAGAAGAAGGCTATGGGGGACATGTACATCGTCCCCTGGACCGCCTACTCAAATGCGGCCAAGGAAGGTCAGAATGCGATTCAGGCTATTGATGGCACGGAGAAGGCTACGAATCTGGGTATGAACAACCCGGCGAAGGCCCTCGCTGACGCCGACCACTTCGCCGCTCACTTCGGCGAGCATCCGGCGATTGTCGTCGTCTGCGCGGATATCGCCGAGACTCACCCCACTGACACTGAACTAGGTCGTCTCAGCATCGTTGGAGGAGCTTCGGTGTATCCGATCGCCCAGAACTTCTGTCTCGCGATGCGCAATCAGGGCGTGGCGACGACGTTTACGACTTTGCTGGTGATGTACGAGCCTCGGGTCAAGGAATTGCTCGGGATTCCTGAGGAATGGGCGACCGCGTGTCACATTGCGTGTGGCTACCCAGTGAAGCCGTTCCCGACCAAGTTGTTCCGTTTGCCCGTCGAGGACATGGCCTACGTGAACGCCTGGGGCGATTCAATAAAGGCCTAGCTGAACCAAGTTTGACTTCATTCACCTACCCCTTTGGGATCACGATCAGTTACCGTGATCCCAAAGGGGTAGCTCTAATTTTTCATTACTACCAGAAATCAAATTATCTGTTATGCCGTATACATCTATTAGAATTTGCTTGATACTGTATACAGCAGGACGTATTGTGGCCATGAGTTAGGCGAAGGTTTAATTCTGTGAGACCCCAAGGGGGGTTGTGCAACGCTTAAGGGGTACTGGGCAGTTAGGCGTTCGTAGGTGGGCCATCGTTGGTTCGGCGCTCGCAATCGCTATATCTGGAACAATCGCATTGGGTGCGCCGGCGGTCGCGTCGGTCGAGGGCGCGGACAGCCGCCAAGACTCGACTACGTGAGCTCGAAGAAGTAGCGGCGGTGGAGCGCTCCGATGGAAGTTTGGCACTCGAGGGAAGAGAACCGTCGTGGCATTGAGCGGACGAGTGGCGCTGGTAACGGGTTCGAGCCGTGGCGTCGGACGGGCCATCGCGCTCGCGTTGGCGGCAGACGGAGCCGACGTCGTGGTCAATTATTCGCGTGACGTCGAGAGTGCGAACGAGGTCGCGGCCGCAATAACTTCCATGGATCGGCGCGCCGAGGTCGTACGGGCGAATGTTTCGAGCCTCGAGGATCTCGAGGCCATGGTCGCCACCGTCGAAGAGCGACTCGGCCCCATCTCGATCCTGATACACAACGCCGGCGTCGCCAGTCGAGGCCGCGCGGTGATCAATACGTCACCAGACGAGGTCGCCGCTCTGATCGCGATTCACGCGGTGGCAGCGCACCATCTATGTCGACTTGTGTTGCCGCGCATGCGGTCGTGCTCTCGAGGCGACGTCGTGATGATCTCAAGTGCTTTTACAAAGATAAACGCGGCGAACGGCGCCCCTTACAACATGGCGAAGGCTGCGCTCGAGGCACTGGCGTTCACTCTCGCCAAGGAAGAGGTGGACTACGGGATCCACGTGAATGTTGTCGCGCCGGGTCTCGTGGACACGGAGATGGGCCGTCGACTCGTCAAGTCCACGTCCGGAGAAGACGACATCCGCGCTCTCGACGCCCAGTCGCCGTTCGGACACGTTTGCCGGCCGGAGGACGTGGCGAGCGTCGTTAGCTATCTCTGCTCCGAGAACGCTGGCTACCTAACCGGGCAGAGGATTTACGTCGACGGAGGCGCTAATGGCTGAGCCGACAATCCTCGTCGAGCGGGTTGAGGAAGGTGTCGACGTATTGACGATGAACCGTCCTAATCGACTGAACGCTATGACGATGGAACTCGTTGGCGAGATGACTGACTCTCTCGAAAGGATAGGTCGAGATACGTCGAGCCGCGTCGTGATTCTGACGGGCGCTGGACGGGGATTTTGCGCGGGACTGGACCTCGTGGAGAATCTCGGCAGTTTCGGTGATCAGGAGGACGGTCGGGTTCAATCGGGAATGCGGTCGCAGAAGGGCATCGCGCAATTGGTGACCACGTTGAAGGAGATTCCCCAGCCGGTCATCGCGGCGGTCAACGGCGCGGCTGCCGGAGGTGGGCTCGCCATCGCGCTCGCGGCGGACGTGAGGGTGGCGTCACCGTCGGCTTCGTTCTCGGTGGCCTTCATTCGCATTGGTCTCTCGGGATGCGACGTTGGCGTAAGTTGGCTACTACCACGAATGATCGGTTCGTCCAGAGCCAACGAGATGATGTTGACTGGTCGAGCGGTCAACGCGAGCGAGGCCTTGAGTTTCGGTCTCGTTTCGGTCGTGACTGACGATGTCATGAGCGCGGCACTCGATTGCGCCCGACTCATACGAGCCAATAGTCCCTTTGGCGTATGGATGACGAAAGAGGTTTCGTGGTCCAATCTCGAGACGGCGAGCCTGCGCGCGGCGATCGATCTCGAGAATCGCACTCAGATCCTCGCGACGATGACGGGCGACATGCGTGAGGCCGTGACTGCGTGGCGCGAGAAGCGTGCGCCAACATTTGAAGATCGATGATGAAGCACCCCCAATCCAGTCGGCTGAAGAGCGCGGCGAGTTTGTTCGATGCACGCACAAAGAGGAGCACGAATGAGTGACAAGACGTCGAACTGGTCGACGGTGTCGGGCATCCCCCTCAAGGCCTCGTACGGCCCAGAGGACGTCCCCGAAGCGCACGTCGCCGCAACAACTCCTCCTGGGACCGCGCCGTTCCTGCGAGGCGGACACAGTCTCGGGTATCGCTCTAAGGCGTGGAGAATTTTTCAGCTCTCAGGCTTCGGCAACCCCGAGGACGAGGCGGAACGAATTCGTTATCTACTCGACAAGGGAGCAACCGGCTTCATCATGGAGCACGACCGCATGACCGGCGATCATCTCTACGACGTGGACCACCCCGAGGTGGTAGCGCGCCGAGAGGACGTTGGAATCTCCGGAGCCGTGATAATGTCGGCGCGCGATTTCGATCTCGCGCTGACGGGCATCGATCAGAGTAAGTACTTCGCCCACGCCGGTGGAGGAGTTGCCCAGCACGCGCCCTTCTGCTTGGCGGGATATTGGACCGTCGCCCAACGCCGTGGTTTGCAGTTGAGCCAACTCTACGGCACGGGACAAGCGGACTTCTTCCTGACCTACGTCGGGTGCCCGCCACTCCAACAGATTCCACCAGCCGCCGCCTTGAAGATCAATTGCGACATCATTGAGTTCGCCTCGGCGAACGCTCCCAACTGGGTTCCCGTTTCAATGGCGGCGTACAACGGTGCTGACAGCGGGCTCAATGCATACCAGGAGTTGGCGACGCTGATGTCCTCCTGCGTGGCGCACCTCGACGAGGTCCAGCGTCGGGGGACGGTTGATCTGAATCAGCTCGCGCACGCATTGGGTGGTGTCAGCTTCCGAGTGGCGATGGACTTCTTCGAGGACATTGCGAAACTCCGCGTGGCTCGCAAGATGTGGTACGACCTGCTGCGTCAGCGCTACGGGATCACTGACGAACGAGCTCTGCGACTGCGGATCCATATCGTCACTGCCGGCTCAGCGATGACCTACCAAGAGCCGATTAACAACATTGTTCGTGGCACGATCATGGGCATGGCGGCAGTCTTGGGTGGCGTGCAGTCGATGGGCATCTCGGCTTACGACGAGGCGCTCTCGGTGCCGTCAGAGCAAGCGCACCAGCAGTCTGTGCGCATCCAGCAGATTCTTCAGCTCGAGACGGGACTGACCTCGGTAGCGGATCCCTTGGGTGGTAGTTATTTCATGGAAGCCCTATCGAGCGAGCTCGAAACGAGAGCTTGGACTTTCTTCGACGAGATCGGGAAGCGTGGTGGGTTCATTGCGTGTCTAGAGAATGGGTTTATTCAGCAGGTGGCCTCACAGAACCAAATTGAACTCGAGAACAAGTTGGAGACCGGCGAGCGGAGCATTGTCGCCGTGAATTTCAGTCCGTCTGATCACGATCCCTTCGACATCGATGGTTTCCGGGGCTCTGTCGACGCGTGGGATCGCGGAATGGAGCGGCTCGCCAGGCTGCGTGCTGAACGTGACACGTCACTTGCGCTTGAGAAGATGCGCGATCTCACCGAGACGTGCCAGAGCGGTGGCAACGTGATGGCGGCGGTGCTCGAGGCGGTTGGCGCCGAAGCCACTCTTGGCGAGATTGGTGACGTATTCAGAGAAGAGTACGGATCGTGGAAATTCCCGGTCAACTTCTAGATGAGGGAAAGAGTGCTGTCGTGGCCCGTGTTCTGATTGCGAAAACGAGTCTGGACGGACATTGGAGGGGCGTGAACGTCGTGTCACGAGCCCTGCGCGAAGGAGGCTTCGAAGTGATTCTCGCGGGAATGGCCACGGCGGACACCATCGCGCGAGTGGCGGCCGACGAAGACGTTGATCTGATAGGTCTCAACGTGGGTGGTCGGGTCGAAGTGGTCGAACGAATTTTAGATACCTTGGCGCAACATTCGGTCACCGCCCCAGTCTTCGCTGGAGGGACGATTCCCCCCTACGCCGCCGAAATACTGGAGAGGCGTGGCGTTCGCTGCTTTCCACCCGGATCATCACTCGAGGACATCGTGACCGCCGCGCGAGAGTTGACCGGCCAGGTCTGACACCACTCAATTGAGGTCGAAAGGAAATAACTCATGGACTTGATACTTCCCAGCAACCCCGCTCGACGGGCCACTATCGGCGACTACCTTCGTCGCAATGCACGTCGCTTTCCGAATCGCGAGGCACTCGTCATGCCGGTGAGCGCTGCGAATCCGGTGCGACGCTCGCTGACCTTCGTCGAGTTGAACTCGATGGCGAACAAGATGGCGCACTCACTGCTCGACCTCGGTGTGGAACGTGGCGACGTCATTGCGACGATGGGGCGTAACGTGCCCGAGACCATCATTACGTTTTGGGCGGCGATGAAGATTGGTGCAGTCGTGACGGGCGTTAACTACACCTTCACCGCTGGTGAGATCTTGAATCAACTGATCCACTCCAACGCGAAAGCGATACTGGTGGAGGATCGCTTCGTCAACAAAATCGACGCTTTGAGCGATCCCGTTCCCAACTTGAGCCTCCGTATCGCAAACGATACCTACGCCGACTCCTCGGGCGATTCGTGGCTGAAGTTGAGCACACTGCTGGATCACCCCGACGACAGCGAGCCCACCGTCGTGGTGTGCGAAGACGACCTGGCAATCCTGCCCTATACGAGCGGCACCGAGGCGCTACCCAAGGCGATAATGGTTCCCCATCGAAACTATCTTCTGTCGATGGTCCCTTCGTACATCACCGGCATGGGCCTCGTGGAAGAGGACGTTTGGTACTACGTGTTGCCCTTCCACACGATCGCGGGCATGGGGATGCAGATCGTGCTCTTGTCGCTCGCGAACACGATTGTCTTGCCCGTCGAATCGACGCCCACCGAAGCGCTCGAAGCGATCGTCAACGAGAAGGTCACGGTCGTGGGTCAGACGCCGACGTTCTATCTCCAGGTGATCAAGGCACCTCTGTTCGAGACCATGGACCTTTCACGGCTACGTCGTGGTGTCACCTACGGCGGTACCATGCCCCAAGCGATGTTCGACGCGTTCGCGAAGGTGTCGCCGGACCTCTTGTGGATCACGCTTTGGTCGCAATCTGAACTCACCCAGACTCCAACCATCGGGAAGTTCCGGTCGCTCGCGGACATTCCCAATGGTGACGTCTCATGGATCGGGAAGCCAACGTCGTTGCTCGAGGTGCGAGTCGTTGACGAGGATGACAACGACGTCGAACCCGGGGTCGAGGGCGAGTTGATCTGCCGCTCTCCGGGAGTGATGCTGGGATACCTTAAGAACCCTGAGCGAACTGCCGCGGTGATGAGGAACGGTTGGCTCCACACGGGCGACCTGACCAAGATGGACGCCGACGGGAATCTGTTCTTCGTCGACCGCCAAAAGGACGTCATCAAGACCGGCGGGATGAATGTGTCATCGGCGGAGGTCGAGCGGGTTTGCTACCAGTTCCCCGGTGTCCACGAAGTTGCCGTGGTCGGAATCGCCGACGAGTACTGGTCTCAAAGGGTCACCGCATTCGTCGTCGTGCATGAAGGGGCGGACGTCATCGAAGGGGAGTTGATCGAGTATTGCAAGGAGCGACTGGCGGGGTTCAAGGTTCCAAAGAGCGTTCGTCTCGTCGACGTACTTCCCAAGGACACGCAGGGCAAGATCCTTAAGCGAGAACTTCGACGCCACGCTGAAGAGGAAGCTAAGGCCAGCGCCAGCGAGACGCCGCCGCAAGCGTGACGACTCGAAGTCCTAAGTTCGATCCAGACCTGCCCAATCTTGCCCGACGTCTCGCCGACGGTGATCGTCGAGCCTTGGCCTCGTCGCTCAGCGTGCTCGAATCGGGCGGAGAGCGAGCCGACGAAATGCTCGAACTCGTGGCTCAACTGAAGAGGCGCGCCAGCGAGCCCAGTTATGTCCTCGGTCTGACGGGCGCCCCGGGCTCTGGAAAGTCAACGCTCGTCGACGCTTTGGTGGCCTCGGCGAGAGCGCGCGGTGAGAGGGTAGCCGTGATTGCGGTCGACCCTTCTTCTCCGTTGAGCGCAGGCGCCATATTGGGCGACCGGGTGAGGCTTCGCTCGGCCAACTCGTCGGACGACGGCGTCTTCATGCGCTCGTTCGCGAGTCGCGGTGCGTTGGGTGGATTGGCTGCCGTCGTTCCCGGAGCGCTTCGAGCGATCGACGCCGCGGGCTGGCCGGTGATACTCGTCGAAACGGTGGGTGTAGGTCAGTCGGAGTTGGCGGTGGCGGCGCAGGCTGACACGACCGTCGTGGTTGTGAATCCCGACTCGGGAGATGAAATCCAAGCCAACAAAGCCGGATTGTTGGAGATGGCGGACATCTTCGTTGTGAACAAGGCCGACCTGGCCGGTGCGGACCGGACCGTTCGAGACCTGCAGGCAATGTTGCACCTCGGATCGGCGAAGGAGTGGTCGACTCCAGTGCTCACCACCGTCGCCACCCAAGAACAGGGCATCGAAGCAGTATGGAATGCGATCAGCCAACATCAGCACTTCTTGGATGAGAGCGGCGAGGGACGAGTGCGGCGGGCGCGAAGCCTACGCAACGAGGTGACCGAGCGTGTCGCCGCAGAACTACATCGTCGAGTGGCGTTGCATCAATTATCGAGAGAGGGACAGGCAATCGTTCGCGACGTCGAGACGGGCAAGCAAGATCCCGTCAGCGCCGCGAAAAGAATTCTTGATGCCTTGCATCGTGAGGGGAGAGCGTGATGACGGATTGGGAGAGTCGTCGCTTGAGTGAGGAGAGTGGGAGGCATGTTTAGCTCGAGTCCACAAGGTGATACCAAGCGTTCTGCGAGTCTTTGGCAACCAACGAGTGTGGGCAGTTTTTCCTTGGTGGTGTTGGGAGCGGCGCTCTGGGGCACGGACCCGCTCTTTCGTCAAAGGCTTGCGCTGCAACTACCCGCCTCAGTCATTGTCTTGGTCGAACAACTTCTGCCCGCTGTGCTCGTCGCCCCTTTCATCGTGAGTGGCCTTCGTAAGGCGCGTCAGAGCTTCTCGCCGGGCGACTGGGTGTCGATCGTTGTCTTGGGTTGCGGAGCTTCAGCGCTCGCGACGCTGCTATTCACTCAGGCCTTCACGTACGGGGTTCCGACCACGCCGGTCCTATTACAACAGATCCAACCGCTCTTCGCCGTGGTGGGTGCGCGTCTCATGTTGAGAGAAAAACTACAGCGCAGATTTTGGGCGTATCTTCTCGGCGGACTCGCGGGCGCGTACCTCCTTGCCTTCCCTCAACCGAATGACGTCAGCCTTCGTGGTTGGATGCCGGCGCTGCTAGCGGTTGGAGCGGCAGGGCTGTGGGGTGCCGGGACGGTCTTAGGCCGACGCCTTGGGGCGAAGCTGCCCTTTGCGGAGTTGACGGGGTTGCGACTGTTTTTCGGACTCATCGCGGCGAGTATCGTGGTGATCGTTGAGGGCAACGGACATTACCTCTTCCACCTCGGAGGCGAGTCCTCCTCGGCGCTCGTGGCCCTCGCTCTCGTGCCGGGTCTCTTCGCGCTCCTCTTCTACTACCGTGGCCTTCGAGGGACGCCAGCCTCGGCTGCGACGATCGGTGAACTGGCGTTCCCGCTGACGGCGTTGATCGTGGATTATCTGGCCTTTCATTCCGTACTGACCATCTCGCAGTGGTTGGGCGTCGTCGTCCTCGCTGGCACCATGATCACGATGGCTCTGGCGCGTGCAAACGGAACACCGACGGGTGTCGAAGTCCCTGAACTGCGCAACGCGTCGACCCCGTCGGTAGCGAGCGGATAATCCCGACTTTGTCGGAATCGCCAAGGTGCGGTGCTGTCATTGATTGTCTTGCTCGCTAATTGATGGGGCGTCCGTGAGACGACGTCGACTACCAAGACCACGGAGACGACCCAGAGTTGGTCGGGTCGAGACGCCACGAAGTTGCGATTCACGAGGCTCGGCGCAATCGAACGCCGCTTCACCGGGGATGCGTGGATGCCGACTTCTGCGAGCGCCGGTCCTTGGTGTGTCCTGAAAGGGGAGTGTTGACCATGTAGAAAATTGTCAGCACGAACCGTGCTGTACCAGTGATAGAGGAAGGCCCTCCGGGTTCGCCGTGCAGGCGGAGATCCCAAAGCGCCGCAGTGTCATGTCGGTTAAGAGCCGGGGTGGGAAGCGACTGTGGAAAAGGCCCGCTAATAGCGGGTCAGTTGTGTAACGAAAAGACGAACGTGTGTGAACCACTGCTGACGCATCGAAAGGCGCAAAGATGACATCGAAACCAGGGTTGCAAGGATCCCCTGGGAAAACGGCATGCACTCGTGGCATGTCCTCAGCCGGGGGGCGACCTGCTTGTGGCTCCGGCGGTGTCCGGTGTTTAGGTGGCGTGAGTTCGTTACAGGCGCTGGTATGGAACAGGAGAACCTGTCGTCTCGATATCGACGACCAGATACACGAGGCGACGTTGCCCCGCTGGTCGTTAAGAGGGAGAACCCCGCGTGGTCAAGACCACGCGGGTAAGAGTACCGACGCGAGGCACAGGGGCGGACCGACCCGCAGTAGTGACGAAGGTTCTGTAATGGAGCTGGAGCGAAGGGGTCGGGCAGGTCAGGTTACCCAGATGTCAACTCTTTGGAGAAGGAACTGATGGATGGACCACAGTTGAAAGTGAAGTCGTTTGAGATTCCCAAGCGTCTCGTCTTCGAGGCGTGGAAGAAGGTCCAAGCGAACGGCGGAGCACCGGGCGTGGACGCCGTGAGCATCAGTCGGTTTGCAGATGACGAGACTGACAATCTCTATAAGTTGTGGAACCGGATGAGTTCGGGAAGTTACTTTCCTGGACCGGTGCGCGCGGTGGAGATACCGAAGGACCATGGGACCGCAGTGCGGGTATTAGGGGTGCCAAACACGGCAGACCGAATTGCCCAAACGGCAGCGGCAATGGTGTTGGAAGAGAAGTTAGAACCAATCTTTCACCACGACAGTTACGGATATCGTCCGGGGCGAAGTGCCCTGGATGCGGTGGCCGTGACGCGCAAGCGCTGTTGGGAGAAGGACTGGGTGTTGGACCTTGACGTCCGGGCCTTCTTCGACAGCGTTCCCCATGATCTGTTGTTAAAAGCGGTAGCGCACCACACCCAAGAGCGCTGGGTTCTGCTCTACATCGAACGGTGGCTTACAGCCCCCATGCAGATGACGGATGGAACCCTCGTGGCTAGAGAGAAAGGAACCCAGCAGGGCTCTCCAATTTCACCGTTGCTCGCGAACTTATTCATGCACTACGCGTTCGATAAGTGGATGGACCGGGAGTTTCCGGGACAGCCCTTTGAGAGGTATGCGGATGATGCCGTTATCCACTGCAACACCGAGGCACAGGCTCGAAATCTTTGGGCTGCACTTAGCCAACGACTCGGGTCCTTGGGACTTGAGTTGCATCCCGACAAGACGAAGGTCGTGTACTGCAAAGACGCGAATCGCCGAGGGGACTCGGAACACACCAGTTTCGATTTCCTCGGTTACACCTTTCGGGCTCGTCGGGCTAAGAGTCGGCACGGGGACTTTATGAGTTTCTCACCGGCCATTAGCACCAAGGCAAAGAAGGCGGTCGGCAAGAAGATTAGGGACTGGCACCTCATCCGTCGCAGTGGAATGGACCTAGTCGGTCTCGCCAAGGAGATTAATGCTCAAGTGCGGGGCTGGATCAACTATTACGGAGCGTTCTACCGCTCTGCGTTGTACTTCATTGTGAAGCGTATCGATGAGAATCTTCTTCGATGGGCGATGCGGAAATTCAAGCGTTTTCGGGGAAGTCCGGTGAAAGCATTGGATTGGCTCAGTGCTGCTCAACAGCAGAATCCCAGTCTCTTTGTCCACTGGTATCTCATCCCAACTACTGACAACCGACCGGCAAGAGCCGAATGAGTTGAGAGATTCACGTTCGGTTCCGTGAGAGCCGGGGGGTGAGATTCCCCCCGGCTACTCGACAGCCACCAGGTTCTCCAGGTCCACTGCGAGAGTAGCGGGACCTGAACAGTTGCGTTGTGTGGTGTATTGTTATATACATCAAGCCGATCGCCCCGCCTCTGCCGATTCTCACCCCCCATCAGGAACTCTCACTCTTGGCGCGGGTGTTGTGGCGAGAGGGCTACGACGACCACCTGGCGGGGCACATCACCTACAAGCAGCCTGACGGGACGTTCCTCGTCAACCCCTACGGGCTGACGTGGGGTGAGGTCAAGGCGAGTGACATCATGAGAATGGACGCTGAGGGCAACGAGCTTGAGGGTCAGTGGACCATAACCCCGGCGATCACGCTCCATGTCGAGTTGCACAGGAACCGCCCGGACCTGACGGTCGCGTTGCACAACCACTCGCGTTGGGGCACGATCTGGGCCGACATCGGCAAGGTACCCGACATCTACGACCAGAGCGGGGCGTTCTACTCAGGCGAGGTTGCCGTCTACGACGAGTACCTGGGGTCGGTCGAAAACGTCGAAAACGCCAGACGAGCCGTGAAAGCGCTCGGCAATGCGGATGTCGCGCTGCTCGCGCATCACGGCGTGTTGATCGCGGGCAGGGACATCGAGCAGGTGTACCTTCGTTCGATAGCCTTCGAGTGGCGCTGCCGCCAGGCGTGGCACGTGGCCGCGGCGGGCGGAGGGGTGCCGATGGACGCCGAAGTCGCGAAGGCCCACGGCAGCTTCTTCGATACGCATACTCTTACGGGGCTGTTTCCGGCGATGTGCCGAATGGAGCTGGCGAGGGATCCCTCGGTGCTCGACTAACTCAATCGGATACGCTAGGGGCCATGACCGACTTTCTCTCCCGCCTTGAGGCTTACGTGGGGAGCCGCGGCGAGTTACCGCTCTTGCCCGACCCTGAATACCGCGAACGCCGCTACCTTGTGTTCTCGGTCGACGACCACTACCTCGAGCCACCGGATGCGTTCGAGGGTCGGATGGCGTCAAGGTTCGCGAGCCGGACGCCACGGGTCGTACGGGGCCCTGATGACGCCGACCACTGGGCCTTCGACGGGGAGTTGGTGGGCATCGGCGGTGGCAACGCCATAAAAAGTTGGGCCCCCGAGGACTGGTACCTCGGCAACGTCCGGCTCGATCAAGTTCGCCCTGCGATGTACGACGTGCACCAACGCGTCATCGACATGGACCGCGCGGGCGTGTATGGCTCGCTTTGCTTCCCGTCGGCGGTGTTCGGTTTTGCCGGATCCCGCTTCATGCGTTTCGCTGACAAGGACTACGCGTTCGAGTGCATGCGTGCCTACAACCGCTGGGTGCTCGAGGGGTGGTGTGCTCATTACCCGGACCGACTTGTCCCAGCCCAGGTCACCTGGATGCTCGACGCCGAGACGGCAGCGGAGGAAATCCGAGCGAACGCGGCTCGGGGGTTCCGCGCCGTCAACTTCACCGAGAACCCCGAGAGCCTCGGGCTTCCGAGCCTGTACTCGGGCCACTGGGAGCCGTTCTTCAAAGCCTGTGCGGACACCGGGACCGTTATTAACCTTCATGTCGGGACCTCAGGGCACACATTGATACCGAGCTTGGACTCTCCGATGGAGGTCAGCGCCTCGCTGTTTCCAGTCAGCTCTATGGCCGCGACCGTGGACTGGCTGTTCGCGCAGATCCCGATCCGGCACCCGGAGTTGCAGATTGTCCTCTCTGAAGGGGGTATCGGGTGGTTGCCGATGCTGTTCGACCGCCTCGACTACATCCAGAACGAGTACGTACCCGGTGGGATGAGTGATACCTGGGACGGGGTGAAGCTCACGCCCCAAGAGGTGCTTCTCCGCAATTTCCGCTTCACCGCTTACTACGATCCGTCCGCTGTAAACCAGCTGCGCGACCACGACGTGATGGACGCCGTCATGTACGAAGTCGACTACCCGCACCCCGATTCGACCTGGCCCGATACCCAGTACTTCCTCAGCCGTCAGTTCGACGGTCTTTCGGAGGACCTCACGGACCGCTTGACATTCCGGAACGCGTGTCGCGTCTACCGCATGCGGGAACCGAGCAAGGCTGAGAAAGTTCTGTTCCTGGAGCACGGGAAGCCGTCGGAGAACAGCCGACCTGGAGTCAGCGCCGGCGGCTAGCGCGAAGGTTCCCCTGATCGCCCTGTCTGTGACGTTACCTTTGGGTTGTGAGTTGGGCTCTCACACGCGCAGGGCAGCGGATGTGTAGTCATGTAATAGAGGGGCGGTTTCAACCGCTGAGCGCAACGACCTCGGCGAGTTTCTCCTCTGGTTTCATTTAGCCTAGGGCCCGTCGAGGTGCAGAACGGACAACGCCAGACGCGGTCGGTCACTTTTGCGCGGACACCTTCGTGTCGCAGCCTTCTCGGGAACACGTCAGCTCATCGCCCCAGCGCAGTCAGTCCAGGTAGTCGAGGCGGTCCTCGTCAGTCGGGAACCACGCGCGGAACTCGCGCTCCGAACGGGGGTAGTCCTTGCTGGCCCTTAGTGTCGTCGTGCAGGTCACCTACCGATAGTGACATGGAGACCCCCATTTAAGTAGTTCAAAAATAAGTGCGGGCGCGGGGTCTTCACTTGAACAAAGAATGGGGAATTCGCTCAATGCCCATATTGGTCGTCACTATTAACCCTAGGGAGGGAAAGACTGAGGAAGTCGCCGAAGCCTTGGCTTCAATCGCCTCGCAAGTGCACGAGGGGCTGGGTTATAAGTTGTACGCGCTTCACCGGTCGGGCGACAACGTAGTCCTCATTGAGAAGTGGATAGACGACCAGCCGTTTGTTGCGCACCGCGCGGCGCCTTCACTCTCAAGGTTGAGGGAGTTAATCGATGACTTGACGGCGGCGTCGTGGGACGTGCGTTTTCTTAGTCCGCTTCCACTAGGAAGTTTGGTTAAGGGAGTGTTATAAGCGGCGCGCTACAAGGACGTTGCCGAGACCTAGCGGTGGTCGCCGTCACAACTGAAACGTCATCAGCTGTGAAACGAGATGTCGCCGAGTGTACCGCCGCCAATCTCAATTACGCGCTCGGGAACATCGTCGTATTCCAAGCGGAGGGCGTTGCACATGTTCGCGTGTAAAATGTAGAGCGACGTGATGTAAGTCAGTTCGAGAATTTGCTCGTCAGTCAGGTGCTCTTGCAGAGCAGCAAAGACTGCGTCGTCGACCCTGCCCCGGTCGAATGCCAGGGCGTCAGTGTAGGCCAGCACCGCTCGTTCAATCGGGGAGAACTGTTCCGAAACGCCCCAACCTGGAATCGCACTGATCTTCGCCTCGCTTATGCCGAGCTCGCGGGCCTCCTTGCAGTGTTGCGAGAAAACGAATTGGCTTCTACAGTTCCAGCCGGCCCGAAGTTGGCCGAGTTCGCGAAGTAGTGGGTCGAGAAGACGTGACGGGCTTGCGTAGAGTCCGAAGCCCTGAACTGCGTGCTGAAAGATATCGGGAACGAGAGCGAAGACCGTCCACCAGTTTCCGGGAGTGCCGGTGGCTGTGCCTGGATCGCTGACAGGGTCGCGGTCTTGGAAGATTACGTTATACATCCCGATGATTGTTTCGTCTTGGGTTTCTGAACGTGGAACTTGTCGTAAGCGTGGCATTTCTTCTCCCTTTTGCACACAACAGTGCGATTATCTTGACTGGCACAGAACCGGTTACATCCCGACTCCCTTTGAAATATTCTAGTCCAGATCGCACTGGTGAACATTTCTTGGTCTTGGTGATAACTGTTCTATGTCGATAACGCCACACGTGGGCGCTCAAATTGTCAATGGCCAACGCCGGTTATCTCGAAGAGGTAATTACGTGTCCGCGAAAAGCTCGGCGAACCATGCTTTCCTTCTAAATCTTGCGAATTTGTTGGCGTTTATGGGTCCGCATTGCGTGACTGCAGATCAACGAGCGGCTCTCGCTTATCGAGTTGGGCAGCAATATCGAAGGTTGGAAAATGAGTGAGACCTCTCCGAGAATGGTCTCACGAAGGGTGGGTTGACGTACGTTGACACGGCGTGGTTGTGGGTAGATGGTCAGACCCACGTCCTGCGCACCATTCCACGTGCTCGCCAGCGCAAACGAGATCGATGAACGTCTTGCTGGCGCCATTCGACGGAGTGATCTCGAAAGTGCTGGCGGCGGCGGGTGAACAAGTTGTGCTCGATCAACCGCTCGTGCGTATTGCGGTGGTCCGTGATGAAGCGCCCACTTTGCGTCACGCTCTAGGATGGCCTTCTCTAGAAGTGATTCGTGCGAATGGTCGTCGCGTAGGGTTTAGTGACGAATGACTGAACCCGACGAACAGTTTCGAAACACCGAAAACCTTGAAGAGCCTCTCGTAACCTATGAGAACTTCGTGGATTTGACCTTGAGTGTCATGAACCGTAATTGGTTACCGGCGTATGAGTACACCCAGCCCAACCCAGTTCGCTATCCCTGGATGTGGCTGTGGGACTCATGTTTTCACGCGATCATCTACGCGTCCATTGGCGATGAGAGGGCCTTGTTGGAAGCGAGGGCCGCCTTTTACTGGCAAACCGAGGACGGCATGGTGCCGCATATGGGTTACCAGGCTGATAAAGAGTTCGGGCGCACGTCGTGGCACAGTAACGGAGCGTCGACGATGACACAGCCACCCATGTACGGACACGCGTTGCGCGTCCTAGACGAGCGAGGCTTCGACGTCGCGCCGCTCGTTGAAAAGGCGACAGACGGGATCGGTTTTCTTTTGCGCCAACGCCGGCTGAAGTCAGGCCTGATTGGCATCGTCCACCCTTGGGAGTCGGGAATGGACGATTCGCCCCGTTGGGATCCGTGGTGCGTGAATGGAACTGGATCGCCCCAATGGCCTTCGTTAAAGGACAAACTCGTCAACTCGCTGGAGGTTAACTCTCGAGGGTCGGCGGTTGGTAATCCGGGATTCTGCGTGGCGCCCGCCTCCTTCAACGCCCTAGTGGCGTTCAACGCCCTGGAACTCGCTGCCGTCACCAATGATGACGCGCTGCGTAGCGAGGCACTGGCCATCACCGAAGTGCTCGACACTCACTTCGACGACGAACTAGGTACTTGGAGCGATACCCAACGCGACGGCTCGGTCTCGTCTTCAATTCGAACGCTCGACGCCCTCCTCCCCGCGCTGGTGAGTCCCAGTGTTGACCGAGTCAGGCGTAGCCTCGAACTGGTCAATGACGTCGTCGCCTTTCGTTCGCGCTACGGCCCCTGCGGTGTTGATAAACGCGAGGCTTCCTTCGACCCGGACGTCTATTGGCGAGGCGCCGCCTGGCCCCACTTGACGTATTTACTGTACGTGGCGGCGAACCGGAGTGGCAACGAGGAGATACGTGACTCACTTGCCCAATCAGCCATCGTGGCTGCGACGCGGAGTGATTTCGCCGAGCACTTTAATCCAATGAGCGGGGCCGGACGTGGTGCGAAGCCTCAATCGTGGTCGTGTCTTCCCGTCGTCATGTTTTGATGCTTGGCTCACCTGCGAAGTGGACGAACCCATGACGTTGGTGGGTGGCCGGAGATGTCTCGGTAATCACGGTGTCGACGTGCGACGCTGGTCGCTGCCTACGTCTGGACTGGGCAGATCGACCTCGTGGCGAAGCAGTGCGGCTCGTAACACGTCAACGGCCATCGGCCATAACTCCTCGATCGGCCGATTGCGATGACGCCGTAAGCCGAGGTCGACTTGAGCCAGACTGTGCGCACCAAAACTTCGCGAGAAGCCAATGAGCATCGCGATCTCAACACCGTAGGCGGGCTTGAGAGTGATCTTGGGGAAAGCGCTTCGGGCCCAGCAGCCTCGCCAGCGAGGGGTTGCCAATTTCGCTAAGGCCGGACTAGAGCAATGAGAGGATGGGACGTGCGGAGAGTTATTCACCCGTCCGCCACCCGTCGGCATATCGTGCAAGGGACGCACGTAGTAGCCCTTGACGAGCTGGAGTCCGCTTACGCGGCGAGGGTTTATCTCAGTGAGTATTCCGGGATTACTAGCTGGGAGATAGAGCGTGCCTTCGTGCTCGGGGCGCAGTTCGTGCACGGCTAGGCGCTAAGCGAAGCTCACTTCAAGGACGCTGCGTCACTTGGTGTCGATCGAGTCGATCGTCGCGTCGCTTCTCAGCTGGTGCGGATGGGGATCTCTTCCAAACTCGAGCGCCCGTCGAGTTCTTCTGAATCCGTGATTGGTGAGATGGAGACTGACGATTGGCTACGGTGTACGTCACTCGAAACGGAAGATCCGCGGTTGCGAACAATCCTACGGATAATCTTCGGCGACTATGAGGGAGCGCCCATGCTGGCCCTCTTCGTGGGAGACGACGAAGAGCCGAATCTCATTGATCGCCCGGCGTTACAGATTGCGTTTGACCAAGAGTGGGCGATCGTCAACGACTCGAACGTACCCGTTCTCTCCTTCAGGGTGAACGCCGACGTCGACCTCGAGCCATTGATGCCGGCGTTCGCTCGTCCAGATTGGGCTGATTGCATTCAATTCTTGATACTGGCGCCAGAATTCCGCGCTATTTACGATAGATAGGTTATTAATGTATACAATCAGGTGATGTCGACGCTGTAAGTCGACTTAATCTGACTCGAGATTCGGGCCATAACCGAGTTATTCACCATACGGGGGTTGTCAATGGGTCGCTTGGACGGGAAGGTTGCATTCATCACTGGGGCCGCAAGGGGCCAAGGCCGCAGTCACGCCGTTCGACTGGCGCAAGAAGGCGCGGACATCATCGCGATTGACATCGCGGCGCAGATCGATTCAGTGCCTTATCAGTTGGCAACGCAAGAGGATCTCAACGAGACCGTGCAACAGGTCGAAGCACTTGGGCGCCAAATCGTTGCGAGCGAAGCAGACGTTCGCGACTACGACCAACTGTGCACGGCATTAGACGCCGGTGTGAAGGAGCTCGGCCGTCTCGATATTGTCTCTGCGAATGCGGGAATAATCAGCTTTTCCAAGTTAGACATCCTGGAAGAGCAAGCCTTTCGCGATGTTGTCGATGTGAACCTGACGGGAGTTTGGCACACGGCTAAAGCAGCGATCCCACACTTGCGTGCGGGAGGTGAAGGCGGCTCGATCGTTATTACCAGTTCGAGTGGCGGGTTGAGGGCCGCTCAGAACATTGGACACTACGTCGCGGCGAAGCACGGGCTCGTGGGACTGATGAGGACGCTTGCTTTGGAACTCGCTCCGGACAACATCAGGGTCAACAGTCTTCACCCGACGGCGGTGAACACTGACCTGGTCCTCAACAACGCGGTCTATCGACTCTTTGCGCCCGACCTTCCTGAAGACCAGCTCAACGAAAGCATCTACGCGGAGCGCTCCTTGGTCCTCAATGCCCTTCCCGTGCCGTGGGTTGAAGCGATCGACGTTTCGAACGCACTTCTCTGGCTCGCTTCGTCAGAGGCTCGTTTCGTCACCGGTGTCGCTCTTCCGATCGACGCGGGGGCCAATATCAAGTGACCCTTTGCGGTGATTATCAACCCGAGGTTGCACCACGAACAGTCTGTCGTTTTCGGAATCTTGCAATAGAAGTCTCGAAGGTGATTGGAGATGGTAGGGCCACCTCGGTGCCACCAGGAAGAGTGGAGGTAAGAAATGCCCATCCTTGTCGTTAGCGTCACGCCGAAGGAAGGTCAGTAGCAAGCCATCATCGACGTCTTCGCGGCCATTGCGAATGACGTCCACGCCGAACCCGGGTGTGAGTTCTACGCCCTGCACAAGACCGGCGACAGAGTCGTATTGGTTGAGAAGTGGACCGACGACCACGCACTCGACGTGCACCGTACGGCTCCGTCACTGCTGAAACTACGCGCCGAGACTGCGGACCTCGTCGCTGAACCCTGGGACATCGAGTTCCTGACACCGTTGCCGCTCGGTGACCCTGCGAAGGGTGCGCTCTAGTAGATGGGGGAGAAACCGGCTACTACAGCGCTGCGGCCCGGGCTGAATCCAGATTCCGGAGAGGGTTGGGTCTGCTCAGTCGGGAAGCGATACGACGGCGCCGATGTCGCGCGTGGGCGCCACTCGGTGCGGCGATCTCTACGATGCGGTCTGGGACGTCGTCGACACTCGTCACTCGACTACGTTTCACCGGTCGAGTTTGAACTGTCGATTAAGGAAGAAAAGACCGCCTGATTTCAAGACCAAATTGGGTAACAAAACCCAGTGCAGATCAGAGGCTCCCCTAACCCAGACCGATTCAAACCGAACTTTGGATGAGGTCGAAGTCCGGTGTCGCGCCATCGTGGTGTTCAACGACGTCAACGAACAATTGCGCGAGGTACTTTGGTCGACTGATGAAGGGCGAGTGTGAAGACCTCATGATGTTTGAGGTTCGAAGTCCAAGTCGTTTCTCGGCGACCTCAGCAAGGAGCAACACCGACGTCCTATCGACGAGACAGGTAATCAAACTGCGAGGCGTTGCGAGACTCCAAAAGCGATTCAACGTGATCGGGGTGGTGATGGGCTCAGTGGGCTGTGGTTGTAGTTGGCCAGTCGCCCATGCAATATCTTCTGGAGAGCAGTCGTGAAAGAAACGCTCGCCAGCGGTTTCGATGTTCGGATACCAGAACGCTTCACCTTCGACGGGTCCGCCGATGACGCCTCTTTCTCCATATCGTGGGGCGCTGTCGAGGATTGTGTTGCCCTTACCGGGCTTCGGCACAGTGGGTGCCAAGTAGATAAGGTGGCGAACTTTCTTCGAAGCGGCGTCCACGGCGAGAGTTATCACAACGCCACCCATTGAGTGTCCGACCAAAACGTCGCCGGGTTCTAAGAGGTCGACAATGCAGTCGCGATAGCCCTCGAGCGTCGCTCTCTCGCCTTGGCGTCTGCCGTGGCCGGGCAAATCAGGTGCCACAGCACTGTGACCCAGCGCCTCAAGTGCTGACGTTGTCTTCTCCCAGCACCACGCGCCATGCATTGCTCCATGAACGAGGACGAACCGCATTGACTTTACGCTACTATCTACGATCCGATGCGCTCGCTGAGCCGGTCGCTCAGCAAGTCCGCCACCGCATCGCGCCCGCTCGGCGTATCGGTGAAGTAGTGATTGCCATGAATCATCGCCTTGGTCTTGTCGGTCACTCCCAGACGGTCAAAGAGCTCTTCAGCGTCACTGGGAATAACGCTTCATCTCAGAGCGATTGGCCAACGAGGGAGGGGACCGTGACGAGGGGCAAGTTGTTGATGATCCGACACGGCGAGGTTTCAAGGCTCCGCATTGACAGCCAGGTTCGAAGTGTGGAGACTCGACCGACTCCCACGGCACTGTAGTTAGCCGCTTTCGTGTCGCCCCGGTAGCAACCGCTCGCTCGTTCGGTGGGCTCGATCGTGAGATCTTCACACCTTGGATCGGCCCAACCACGATGAGTAAGGAAAAGTCGGTCACTCGTGCCAGCAGCGGTGACGTTCACCAACGCTTCTTAGCTTGCGATTAAACCCTTCGCACGCTGTCACGCGGCTTTCTTGACCACCGGATAACGAGTTCTCGGTGGTTTTTGAGTGCCCTTAGGACGCCCGGGGCCCGGTTTGTGGAATTTCGGTGGATGCGCAGGAGTACCGATCT
>DATLSR010000051.1:0-16480 GCA_035533995.1 Acidimicrobiales bacterium
CGTGTCGAAGGAACTCGACGTCCACGTCGTGCTCGACAACCTCTCAGCGCACAAGGCGGCACCAATCGCGACCTGGCTCGCGCACCCTCAGCGTGCTCGCTGGCACCTGCACTTCACACCCACCAGTTCGTCGTGGCTCAACCTGGTCGAGAGTTGGTTCAGCCAACTCACCAACCGTCGTTTGAAGAAGGGAACGTTCTCGTCGGTCGCGCAACTGAAAGACGCGATCGGCGTCTGGACCGAGAACTGGAACGAAGATCCCCAACCGTTCATCTGGAAAAAGGCCGCCGACGAGATCATTACCAAGGTCAAGCGGGGCCGAACGAAATTGGCCTTAGTTAATTCAGAGACAGACCACTAGTTAACATTTCTCAGATTTAGTGGCTTCTTACCTCCCTCCAATGGTCCCCACAAACTGAGGGGTAATACTTCAAATCGTCACATTGGCGAAGTGAGAGGTGATAAGGAGATAGCTCGTGAATCACTCCCTGGTTCAAATGTCCCAACATCGAGCGGACTTCTTTGCAGCGCTTACGACCAACGGGCCAATGGTTTTAACGGGTTCGGCAAGCCCGAACGACACCAAAGTCGCTTAAATTGCCCACTTTTTCAGGATCCAGGCGGCCCCTCCCTCCGCCTGGATCCTGAAGTAATTCCCCCCTTTTTACTTTCTCCGGGTGTACTGGCCAGTAGGCAACTTCTTGCTAAGTTTCGCGCAGTAGAGAAACCGCACGAGGCGTCTTCTCTGGGGGAAAGCAGGACCAAGATGTCGTCAACGTTCGATCGTCGATCGTTCCTTACTCACTCGGCAGCCACCATTGGTGGGGTCGCAATGGCCGGTTCCGTCGTAGACGGTTTGCTCGCCGGCGTGGCGGGCGCGACCGTAGGTGTTAATAAGGGCAGGCCTCGCATGGGGGGCACCCTTACGGTAGGAACGATTTCTGACGTTCCCAACTATCACGTTTTCAATGGATCACAGGGCAAATTGGACGCCTCGGGATTCTGTGTAGCGAATGCGCTCTATGACCCGCTTTTCGTTATGTCGCTCAACGGCAAGACGGCGTTGCCGATGCTCGCCCTTTCGGCGAGTCACAACCATAACTACACCGTATGGACGGTCAAGTTGCGTCAAGGTGTCACCTTCACGAACGGCGACGCGTTCAACGCGGCGATTTGCGTGGCGAACTACACGGCCGCCAAGAAAGACCCGACGGTCGGACTCGCTATCCAACCAATCATCGCCTCGGTGACCCAGGTTGACGCCTACACGGTGAACTACAACATGGTGATTCCGTTCTCGACGTTCCCGGTTCAACTCTCGGAACAGCAGATCAGCTACATGGCGCACCCGTCATCGTTCGTCCCGACCTACACCGGTAACCCCATCGGTACGGGCCCGTTCGTCTTGAAGAGTTGGCAGCTCCTCGTTGAGTCACAGTTCACCAAGAACAAGAACTACTGGCGCTCTGACGCCGCCGGCCGACAACTGCCGTACTTGAGTGGCATCAACTTCAAACCCATCGCGGACGACGCGGGTCGTAATCAGGCGCTCCAGGGCGGTTCCATTGACATGATGCTTCAAGAAAATGGATTGCAGATCTCGGAGCTCAAGAAGATGGCGGGCATCACGTACCGCACCGACGAACACGATCCTACGGACCCCTCGGTGAACTGTTTGATTTTGAACACCACGGCGACGATGAACCAGTACTTCAGCTGGGCCGGTGAGTTCGCCCCCGCCGTACCGGGAGCGCTGTCCTACATCTTGAAGGGTCAAGTGCCACCCGTGCCGGTGCAGGACGCCGACTACGCCGGCACACTGGGCGCGGTGAACCCTTCGACGTTGAAGTGGGATACCACGATCAAGCCAGTGATCAACAACATAAAGATCCGACGAGCCTGCGCTATGGCAATTAACCGCGCCACCTACTTCAAGTTGGTTGATGGAAGCATCGGCGCGGTCGCGGACGGAATCTACCGCAAGTCCTCACCGTTCTACAGGAACCCCAGGTACCCGGCGTACAACCCCAAGAAGGCCAAGGCCTTGGTGGAGGAGTACAAGACGGCCAACAACGTGTCCTCCGTTAATTTCGTCATCGACTCGGTGTCGGGTAATGCGTCGGCGGTGCGAGCGTTTTCGTTCTTCCAATCAGAGCTCAAGAAGGTTGGCATTACGGTGACGAACCGCCAACTCGTCCAGAGCGCCTTGATTAACAACGTGATTTACGGCGAGTACGACTGCGCGACGTGGAACCAGTTCGGTGGCGTCGACCCGTCGCTGAACTACGTGTGGTTCATTTCAGTGCCCGCGGCACCGTCGTACCCGGCGGGTCTCGGTATGCCTTCGATCTCGGGGAATATTGCTGGTGCCGTGAACTTTGCTCACCAGGCCGACCCGAGGATCGAGGCCGACATGTTGGCCGCCCTCGCCGCGAAGCCCAATTCAGCAGCGCAAAAGGCAGCGTGGTCGAGCGTGAACGCTCGCTTTACCAACAACATTCCGTATCTCTGGCTCGACACGCTCGTCACGGCCTGGGCCGCTCGTAAGAACGTTCAGAACTGGGTTTCGGGAACTGCCGGCGACGGCACGACTCGTTGCCTCAGCCCCGACGGGGGTTCAGCACGTTGGGACCAAATCTGGAAGTCGTAGTTCGACGAAGAGATAATCGACAAAAGAGCGGCGCGTGCGCCGCTCTTTTGTCGTCTCGGGGCTCTTCATTGAGCAATTTTTCCCGTCACGTGTCGCCACCAGAAGAGCGTCGAAAGCGCAAGACAGGCGGAGACGATGGCGATGACGGTAAAGGGCAGCGCCGAGTTGATGCTGAAGAGAAACCCCGACGTACCCGCCGCCAACGCGAGCGCCGCCGTGTTGGACATGGTGAAGAGCCCCTGGCGTCGTCCCAGTTCCCGATTGGCCGCGCCTTGACTCATTAATGAGGAGACCGCGGGCACCGAGAGAGCCGCGCCGATCGACTCAAAGGACCCCAGGACGAGGATCAGGTTGTTGTTGTGAATGTGGGGATAGAGCGCCAGGAAGAACGCCCCACTTAAGAGTCCCGCGAGCGCGATGAATCGACGATTCGCTCGGTCGGCGAGACGACCGCCCAGGCGTGAAAGCACGACCCAAGGCACACTGAAGAACGTCCAACTCAGGCGAATCTGCAACGTGCTGGCGTGATGGGCGTGCAACAACAGACTCCACGTGGCTTCATAGACCCCAACGGCGAGTCCCGACGCGCTCGCCGCGAAGAGAGCGCCAATGAGCTGACTGCTCCACTGCAGCTTTGGTAACGGTGAGGGGTCGTAGGCGACGTCACCGAGATTGGTTCGCGTCGCGACGAAGGCGGCGATGAGACTCACGAGACCAGTAGTGAAAAAGGCCCAACCGAGGTCGTTCACTGAAGCCACGACGCCCACGACGGGACCAACGGCGAGGCCAAAGAGTTGGGCGCCAAATATCTGAGAGACCGCGCGACCTCGTTGGGCTTCGGGAAAGAGCGAGGACACGGCGGAGAGGGACGCGACCTCGATGGCGCCGGCACTCGCTCCCTGAAAGGCGCGCGTCAGTGCTAACCATGGCGCCGAGACGGGTAGGAGATAGGTCATGCTCGCCAAGCCGTAGATGACGAGACCAAGTACGAGCAAGCGGCGTCGGCCAAAGCGGTCGGTGAGGTGACCGAAGGCGAACTGCGTCGCCACGCCCGCGACGAAGAAGGTCGCCATGATCAGACCGATGATCCGGGGTGTGCCGTCTCGGTGTTCGAGGAAGAGGGGAAGGAGGGGGAGGCCTAGCGTCGCACCCATCCACTGAATCGCGACGATAACGGTGAGACGGCGCAAAGTCTGCTGCGCACTACTTTGTGCCATGGCCACCACGCTACCGTTCGCGTCGTTGGCGATTGGCGAGAAGTAACTAGATCGTGCGGCACTCAATCAAGATCAAGAAGCCTAGAGCCACGTACACAAATGGCATGAACGAGGGGGCGTGATCAGCGCCCCACGTAACGACGCGAGGGTGACTCGCGAGTCTCTGCGCGCTAAAGAGAAAGAGTACCTCCCACAGCGCGATCGTGGCCGCGGCCACAAAGGCGCGCACGAAGCCGTTGGCTCGGAAAAGTGGAATCCAGACCGCGAGATTGTCACCGCCCAGCGCCAACGTAATCATGAAAGTGGTGATGACTCCTCGTCGAAACTGTCCACGGGGCGAGGTTCGGTGACGCCACGCGTGCACCGCAAAGGCGAAGGGCGCAATCGAAAGAAGTCCTACCCAACGAAGGGGAATGGTTGAGAGAAGTGAACCAACGCCACTAGCGATGACAACAATCGTCGCGACGCCAATTGCTTGAGCCCAACTCACGCGACGAAAACGTGTGCGTTCGGTGGCGACGAGTTGCGCCGCGAAGGCGAAGTAGTTGTCGAGCATGGTACCCACGAACGCGAGTGACGTGACGACGACAACGCCAAGAATCGTATGCACTCGCTGACCTTACTTGAGAGTACGAAAGGATCAAAAACTTTGCGAAGTAGGCTGAACGTGATGAGTAGTCACGTATTGCCCCCCACGACTGAGCAACTAGAACGTGCTCGTGCGGTGGTGGCGGATCATTTAGTCCCCACGCCGACAGTCTCGCTCTTGGTTCGTGGCCGACGAGTGTACGCGAAGCTGGAGTCTCTTCAAGTCACGGGGTCGTTCAAAATACGCGGCGCGCTGGCGGCGATCGACGCCGCGCACCGAAGTGATCCCTCGGGTGCAGTGATCACCTCGTCGGCGGGTAATCACGGTCTGGGCATCGCTCACGCGTCGTCACTATTGGGCGTTCGAGCAACGGTTGTTGTTCCCGTCAACGCGTCCGAGGCCAAAGTAAAGAAGCTCGCGACGTACGATATTGAGCTCATTCAACACGGTACGTCCTTTGACGAAGCCCAAGAGTTTGCGATGAACTTGGCCGTGGAGCGTTCCATACGTTACGTCTCGCCCTTTAACGATAGTGACGTGATCGCGGGTCAATCGACCGCCTTCGACGAGATGTTGCTTCAGGCGCCAGAGATTGAACACGTGGTCGTGTCCGTTGGCGGCGGTGGTCTTGTCTCAGGAACGCTGCTCTCACGTGACGCGCACGGTCGTTCGGAGATTCGCGTAACGGGCGCGCAGCCCGAAGAGAGCGCGGCGCTGTACCACGTGTTGCGAGGTGCGACAATGAGCGAAGTCGTGCACCACTACACGATTGCCGACGGGCTGGCGGGCGGTGGCGACGAAGGTGCCATCACGAACGAACTGATCGCCAAGAGTGGCATCGATCTCGTACTCGTGCCTGAAGTTGAAATTCGACACGCCGTGCGTGAAATCGCTGAGGTCAATGGACTCATCATGGAAGGTTCGGCCGCCGCCTCCTACGCGGCCATCGCGGCGAATTACATCGATGACGCTACGTCGCGCGTTGGTTTCATCGCGAGTGGGCGAAACATTTCGCACGAGTTACTCGTCGAACTTCTTAACGAACCTTCGTCGTAGCGCCGATTATCGCGCAGGGCCGAAACACTAGGGTGGACAGATGGCGGTAAAGCAGCACCTCAAGGCCCTCGTGCTGGCCGTCGTTGCCCTGGCACTCACCGTTACCGGCGTCGTGATCGCGGCCACCGACTCAAATCCGGGTTCACTGGCCAAAGACCCGCTCGTTCTCAATGGCTACCCCCCAAAGACGGCGAATCTGCTCGTTAACGTCTCAACGGGAGCATCGATTGGGCTTAGTGCCAACGTCGCGGTCAACTTTGACAACAATCAAGTTGACGCCGTCGTACGATTCCCCCTCGTCATCTCCACTGCGGCGATTGAACTGCGAGTGCTCAACAAGCATCTCTACGCCCGCTCGGCTGACGTGTCGAGTGGGCCCTGGCTAGCGACTGCCTATAAGGTGCCGGCCCTCTTTGGCGTGGCGTTGGAGCTGACCAAACCCGACGTCCCACTGATCACCGGATTTTCGAAGAGCGTCACCAAGAGTGGTTACTCGACGACGTACAGCTTCTATCGCGACAACGTGGCGCTACAGAGTCTGCTCGGATCGACGAAATCAACCTCGATTCTCGGTTCGATTCACTGGACGATCACCGTTGGTAGCCAGGGTGAAGTTACCCAGAGCACCATCAAAGTGACGTCGAAGAGGTCCACCACTACGCTCAGCGTGACGGTGCTGTCGTACAACGAACCCCTCAAGATTGCGACGCCCAGGGCCAAGGACGTTACGCCGATTTCGGCCAAGGCGCTCGAGCAGCTTTTGAGCGCGGAGAAGTTCACGTCGATCTTGATTCCCCGAAACTTCACGTCGCTCGCGCAAACGAACATCAGTTAAGTGAAGTCCACCAAGAGCGTTCGCCCGGAACCTCGTTGGCCGGCCTCGTTGGCGCTGCTGGTCTGTGCTGGTCTCTATCTCTTGTTGTCGAGTCGTATCGCCGTGGGCCCGCGATGGCTTCTACCCGTGTTGGTGGTGCTCCCACTCTTTCCCCTGTCGGCGAGACGTCACCGTCGCCCCGATGATTCTCCCTGGGTGCGCTACCTCTGCATGAGTCTGATCGCCCTGGTGACGGTGGCCAACTTCACTTCGGTCTGTTTGCTCGTGGACCATCTGTTGAACGCCCACGTCTCACAAGGACGAGCGCTTATTTTCTCTGCCGTGTCGGTGTGGATCACGAACGTCATCGTCTTTGGACTGTGGTTCTGGGAACTCGACCGCGGTGGCCCGCACATTCGAGCGGGCGAGCAAGACCTGCGTCTTCCCGATATTCAGTTCCCGCAGATGGAGAACCCCACCCTGGCCCCCGACGACTGGCATCCGCGCTTCTACGACTATCTCTACACGTCACTCGCCAACGGTACGAGTTTCGCGCCCGCCGACGCGATGCCCTTAACGGCGAAAGCGAAACTGCTCTTCGCCGGAGAGACACTTATCTCGCTCATCACGATCTCCATCGTGGCCGCGCGCGCGGTCAACATTTTGCACTAGGGCGGGAACTGATTGAAGAGTCGATCGAGCCAGTGGCTCGCGCGACTCACCTTTCCCTTTTTCTCTTCGACCCGATCGGCCCAGGTCGCCAGGGCCAGTCCAACGTTGATGCCGAGCCAGCGAAGTGGTTCTACCTCCCAACGTTTCGAGGTTCTTTGCACGAAGGGAAGACGCGTGTAACGAGTCTCGACCCTGGGCCTACTGATGAGGTCGGCCAAGGCGTTGGCCGCGACGTAACTGAGTACCACGCCGTCGCCGGTGTAGCCACCAGCGCTGGCGAGGCCCGTGGCGTAGTCAACGAGGACTGACGGGGAGAGGTCGCGCGGCATCGCGAGGGGCCCTCCCCATCGATGGGTGATCGCGCCTTCTAACGAAGGGAAGAGTTCGCGCAACGTCGATTCGAGAAGGTCGAACATTTTGGGGTTGAAATCAAAGCGCTCTTCCACCGTCGAACCGAAGTGGTACGGCGCGCCGCGCCCACCAAAGGCGATACGGCCGTCGTTCGTGCGTTGGCCGTAGATGATGAGATGTCGATCGTCGGCGAAAGTTTCGTAGTGGGCGAAGCCCACGTTGTCCCAAAACTTCTGACTTTGGGGTTCGGTCGCGATCATGAGGGAGTAGATCGGCGCCACGCTGCGCCGTTCACCAGCAAAGGTCGACGTGAACCCTTCGCTCGCTCGAACGATGAATCGTGCGTGCACGCTCGCCCGGGGCGTAATGACCTCTGCCAGTCGACTGCCTTTGGCGCCAACGAGACGGGTCACTTCGGTGTTCTCAAAGATCTTCACGCCGAGTCGTTCGTTCACTTCCGCCAGCCCTCGCACGAGCAGGGCGGGGTGGAGTCGAGCGCAGTGGGGTGAGAACGCTGCGCCGCGCGAGGCGCTGAGTACTCCGTGACGAGCGGCTTCGCTGGGGTTGAGCCACGCGAGATCCTCAGACGTCGCGCCGCGTTCGTGGGCGACAATCACACTCTCTTGAAGACGCGTCGCCTGGAGGTCACTGCGCGCAAAGGTCAACGTACCGCCGTGCACGAAGTGCGCGTCGATGTTGTCGTGGGCAACGGCCTCACCGAGTGACGTGACGGCGCGTTGTAGTTCGTCGCGAAGCGTGCAGTAGGCCTCGTTTCCGTAACGCGCGATAACCGCTTCGTCACCTAAGGGGTAGAACGACGAAGCCCAGCCACCGTTTCGACCCGACGCGCCAAAGCCACAGACCGATTTTTCGAGCACGGCAATCGAAAGTGAGGGGTCGCGCCGCTTGAGTTCGCGCGCGGTCCACAGTCCGGTGAAGCCACCACCCACGATCGCGACGTCGACGTCGAGGTGGTGGTGAAGTGATGCTCGAGGCGTCACCGGTTCATCGAGCGTCGACCACCACAGTGAGTGCGGAGGCTGCACTAGATGCTGAGCTTGGACGCTCCGCTAAAGACTTCGTGGAGCACACCAACCATGAAGTCAATGTCGTCGCGTGTCGAAATCAACGGTGGCGCTAATTGGACTACGGGGTCACCGCGGTCGTCCGATCGACAGATCAGTCCGCGACGGAACATCTCGGGTGAGACGTAACCACGAAGGAGTCGTTCGGCGTCGTCACCGGCCCAGGTCTCTTTGGTTCCTTGGTCCTTCACGAGCTCGATGCCCCAGAAGTAACCCGTGCCTCGAACGTCGCCCACGATGGGAATGTCTTTCAGAGAGTTGAGACCCTGGTGGAAGTACTCCTGGTTCGCTTGAACGTTCTCAATGACTTTTTCGTTCTCGATGATCTCGAGGGCCTTGAGGGCCACCGCGCACGACGCCGGGTGGCCGGCCCAGGTGAACCCGTGGAGGAACGCGACGTCTTCGTCTTGGAAGGGCTCGGCCACACGGTCCGAGACGATCATCGCACCGAGCGGCGCGTACCCCGCGGTGAGGCCCTTGGCACAGGTGATGATGTCGGGTACGTAGTCGTACTTCAGTCCACCGAACCACGAACCGATGCGACCAAAGGCGCAGATCACCTCGTCCGAGACGAGCAACACGCCGTAGCGATCACATATCTCACGTACTTCCCTCCAGTAGCTCTGGGGTGGTACGAAGCAGCCTCCAGCGTTTTGCACGGGCTCGAGAAACACCGCGGCGATGGTCTCGGGCCCTTCACGAAGAATCGCTTCTTCGATCTGGCGGGCGTGCCAAAGCCCAAAGGCCTCAAAGTCGTCGCCGAGTTTCTCAGCGCGGTAGAAGTTCACGGCCGGCACCTTGACGGCCCCAGGCACGAGCGGTTCAAAGGGCGTGCGGTACGCCTCGAGCGAAGTGATCGTTAACGCGCCAAGGGTGGTGCCGTGGTAGGCGACGTCGCGGCTGATGACTTTGTATCTATCCAGGTCGCCGCGCATCTTGTGGTATTGGCGAGCTAACTTCCAGGCACTCTCAACCGCCTCTCCGCCACCGGTGGTGAAAAAGACGCGATTGAGATCGCCAGGGGTCAGACTCGCGAGACGTTCCGCTAGCTCGATGGCTCTGGGATGCGCGTACGTCCACAGGGGAAAGAAGGCCAACTCACTGATCTGGCGCGCGGCGACCTCCGCGATGTCGGTGCGACCGTGTCCGAGGGAGTTCGTAAAGAGTCCGGACAGTCCGTCGAAGTAGCGGGTGCCGTTCGCGTCAAAGACGTGGGTTCCTTCGCCGCGCACCATGATGGGCACTTCATTGTGTTCGTCATATGAGCCCATGCGCGACATCTGTAACCAGAGGTTGCGTCGGGCCCTCTCTGAGTAGTTGTGGCTGGCGTGTCTCTCGTCGGAAAAGACGATGCCGTCGGTTATGGCTTCGTGAAGTGTCACTTGGTCCCCCATGCGTAAGTTTGCTTCGCTAACTTCAAATACAGAAATGTCTCGACTTCGGTGACGCCCGGAATAGATCGAATCGAGTCGTTCAACAGGTGCACCAAGTCGTTGTCGTCCTCGGCGATAACTTCGGCGATGATGTCGAAGCTACCCGCGGTCATAACGACATAGTTGGCCTCATCGATGGACGCGATCTTGTCGGCCACGAGTCGCACGTCGCCGTGCACGCGGATGCCAATGAGCGCCTCGCGGCCATAACCGAGCTGTAGTGGGTCAGTGATGGCGACAATCTGCATGACGCCCGAGTCGCGAAGTCGCTGGACTCGGCGGCGAACGGCCGCCTCGGAGAGTCCCACCTCTTCAGCAATGGCGCCGTACGCGCGGCGACCGTCTTGTTGCAAGAGACTGATGATCTTTCGATCCGGCGCGTCAAGTACTCCCGGGGCCGTGTTGATGAGCTCAATGTTGGAACGCTCGTCATTGGTTTGACTCTCGCGTTGTGGTTTTGGCCCTGGCATTGGTTGCTCCCCGCTCGGACGCCTGCGGCTCCGAGACTGCGGATAATGACAGTATAGGCGCATCGAACGACGGAATGAGTCGTCAAATGGCCAAGAAGTGACGTATATCTCACTTTCTGGTTGCGAGAGCCAGTCAATCTCTGGCAGAGTGGCGTGGGGCACTAGTACTCAATAGCCCGACTTCAGGAGTTTCTATGCGTCGTTTGGCCAACTTCATTGGGGGCGAATCCGTCGCGCCGAAGAACGGTAAGTACGTCGAACTGCTCAGTCCCGTCACTGGCAAAGCGTTCGCCGAGATGCCCGTATCGAGCGAGGCCGATGTTGATCACGCGTTCCAAGTAGCGGCGAAGGCCTTCGCCTCGTGGAAGCGCACGACACCATCACAGCGTTCATTGGCACTACTAAAGATTGCCGACCTCTTCGAAGCGAACGCCGAGGAACTAGTGGCGGTGGAGTCTGAGAACACGGGAAAGATCATCTCGCTCACGATGAGCGAAGAGATTCCGCCAATGATCGACCAGATTCGCTTCTTCGCCGGCGCGGCTCGCATGCTCGAGGGTCGAGGCGCGGCGGAGTACATGCAAGGAATGACTAGTTACGTTCGCCGTGAACCGGTGGGCGTGTGTGGCGCGGTAACGCCGTGGAACTATCCCATGATGATGGCGGTGTGGAAGTGGGCGCCCGCGATAGCGGCAGGCAACACCATGGTTCTAAAGCCCGGCGACTCAACACCCGCCTCGTCGCTCTTCATGGCCCAACTCATGGCCGAGGTGCTGCCCGAAGGTGTCTTTGGTGTGGTGTGCGGTGATCGTGAGACGGGTCGCGCGTTGGTTGAACACCCAATCCCGGCGATGATATCCATTACGGGATCGGTTCGCGCGGGGATGGAAGTGGCGAGTGCCGCGTCCAAAGACCTCAAACGCGTCCACCTCGAGCTCGGCGGCAAGGCACCGGTCATAGTTTTTGACGACGTCGACGTCGCTTCGGCGGTCGAGGGCATCGCCGTCGCCGGTTACTTCAACGCGGGTCAAGACTGCACGGCCGCGACGCGAGTCTTGGCGGGCGCGGGCGTGTACGCGGACTTCGTTGACGCGCTGGCTGAGCAGGCCAAGAACACCGTCATTGGGACTCCCGATAACGACGACGCGCTCTTTGGCCCGGTGAATAATCTCAGTCAGTTTCAACGAGTGACGGGTTTCTTGGGTCGTGCGCCTACGCACGCCTCGGTCGTAGCGGGTGGCTCGCGGGTCGGCGACGAAGGTTATTTCATCGCGCCCACCGTGGTCGCTGGTCTGCGCCAAGACGACGAGATGATTCAAAACGAGATCTTTGGTCCGGTCATCACCGTCCAGAAGTTCTCTGACGAGCGAGAGGCGCTCGAGTGGGCCAACGGCGTTGACTACGGGCTGGCGTCGTCGGTGTGGACGAGAGACCACGGCCGCGCGATGCGCTTCGCGAGAGACCTCGACTTTGGCTGCGTGTGGGTGAACACGCACATTCCCCTGGTCGCCGAGATGCCCCACGGTGGTTTCAAGAAGTCCGGCTACGGCAAGGATCTTTCGGCCTACGGTTTTGAGGACTACACGCGCCTGAAGCACGTGATGCACAACCTCGATTTTTAGAGTCTTCGCCGTCGCGGTTTCTAGCCTCGGCGACTCGTTAACGTGGTAGCGGTGATGTATCGAGTGAAAGGGTGATCAACGATGATCATCGGCGTAGTTAAAGAGATCAAGACCGACGAGTACCGCGTGGCGTTGACGCCGGCGAGTGCACGTGAGCTCTCCGTCGCGGGACACCGTGTGCTCATCGAAAAGGGCGCGGGCGTCGGTTCTTCTATTCCCGACAGTGACTATGTCGCGAATGGAGCCACGATCGTTGACGAAGCGCTCGAAGTCTGGGCCGAGAGTGAGCTGTTGCTAAAGGTCAAGGAGCCAATCGCTCCGGAGTACCCAGCACTCAGTGCTCGCAATAACCAGATTCTCTTCACCTATCTGCACCTCGCTGCATCGCGAGAGTGCACCGACGCGTTAATCGCGGCCCACAATGTCGCGATCGCGTACGAAACAGTCCGACTGCGCGACAACTCACTGCCTTTGCTGACACCAATGAGTGAAGTCGCCGGGCGCATGGCGCCACTCATGGGCGCGCACCACCTCATGCGTCCGGGTGGGGGACACGGGACGTTTATCGCGGGCGTGCCCGGCGTGGCACCAGCGAACGTGGTGGTCATTGGCGCGGGAGTTTCGGGACTGGCCGCCGCCACGATGGCCGCGGGACTGCACGCGAACGTCAAGATTCTTGACCGCAATCTCGAGCGACTACGGCAAGTGGACATCCACTTTGACGGAAGGGTGGAGACCATCGCTTCGTCGACGTTGGCTATCGAAGAAGCCTGCCTCCAGGCCGACATCGTGATTGGTGCCGTACTCGTGGTGGGTGCGAAGGCGCCCAAACTCGTCAGCAACGAACTGGTCAGTCGTATGCGCCCTGGTTCAGTATTGGTGGACATTTCTGTCGACCAAGGCGGCTGCTTTGAAGCAACGCGCCCTACGACCCACACGAACCCAACGTTCAAAGTGCACGGATCCATCTTTTACTGTGTCGCGAACATGCCCGGCGCGGTTCCCGCTACGTCAACGAAGGCGCTCTCCAACGCTACGCTGCCTTACGTCCTAGAGCTTGCGCGTCACGGGTGGCGCGAAGCGGCGGTGGCCGACGACGCCTTGGCCGAGGGCGTCAACGTCGTCAATGGAGCGGTGACCTACGGACCCGTCGCTGAGGCGTTGGATCTTGCCTACACGTCTCTTCGCTCACTCCTCTAGAAAGGGGCAGTGTCGACAGCCACTCCCACAACACGTGCCGCGCGCCAAATGCGTTGCCACCGTCAAGACCATCAGGCCCGTCGAAGGATCTTTGTAGGTGGCTTCGCCATTGACGACTGCTGTCTCGTGGGCGATCAGAATTTCTTCGTAGTCCTCGCGCGCGGGGTCACAGCGTGAAGGGTGGGGACGGAGTATGGGGCCGGTGGAGCTCAACGTGACGCGAACTCGTTCATGCGCAAGACGACCTTGCCGAACTTTCCGGGTTGGGCGAAGTAGTCGTACGCGTCGCCACCATCGCGTAGATCGAAGACGCGCGCGAGCGGCACCGTGAGCTCCCCCCTGGTCCAGCGCGGTAGCAGCGCGTCGCCGATGAGGCGAGCGACGCCAGCTTTCTCTTCGCGCGACCTAGAGCGCAATGTTGAGCCAGTGAACGTCGTTCGCGATCTCATCATTCCCAAGAGATCGAGTTCGACGCGACTTCCCGAGCCCACACCAATGACGACGACTCGCGCGAAGGGGCTCAAGACGCGCTGCGCCATTTCGAGGTGCGCCGCGCCAACGAGCTCGAGTACGACGTCCACTGGTTCGATGGTGGCGACCGCTTCGAGTGTGGTCGTGTCGTCGGCGCCGAGTTCTCGTAACGCATCATGAAACTCATTGGTCCGCGTCACTGCGGTGACGTGCGCACCCAGTGCGTGAGCGATTTGCACGCCGGCGACACCAACGCCGCCCGCGGCTCCCGAGATCAAGACGCGCTCGCCCGCGAGGAGATTTCCTTGAGTTGCCAAAGCGTCGTACGCCGTCGTAAACGCTTCGGGAAAGCCCCCGGCTTGATCCCACGCGACGTCATCGGGAAGGAACAGTAGGTGCTCTGCCGGCACGACACAGTGAGTGGCCTGTGCGCCACCACCCACGACCGCACACACCCTTCGTCCAAGCAGGGGCTCGACAACTCGGTCGCCGACCGCGCTCACGACACCGGCGAGTTCCATGCCCGGTACGTCCACCGGCCACCCGGCGGGGGCGGGGTAGAAACCTTGTCGTTGCAAGAGATCGGCGGCGTTGATGCCCGCCGCGTGCACGGCCACGACGACGTCGTAGGGACCGGGCTCGGGTTCGTCGCGCTCGGCTAACTCGAGTTCCTTGTCACTAATAGTTAAGGCCCACACGCGTCGAGCCTACGCCTGGCATTTTTTGTTCGTTCAGCGTTAGGGTGCGGGCATGACTATTTACGACACTCCAGTACGCACTCTCGCGGGCGAAGAAAGCTCGCTGGCCGGTTACGAGGGCGAAGCCATCCTTATTGTCAACGTCGCGTCAAAATGTGGTCTTACGCCACAGTACGAGGGACTCGAAGAGCTACAAAAGAAATACTCAGCTCAAGGTTTCACCGTGGTGGGTTTTCCCTGTAACCAGTTTGGCGAACAAGAGCCCGGTAGCGCCGAAGAGATTCAGACGTTCTGCTCAACGACGTACGGCGTGACGTTCCCGATGTTTGAAAAAATTGACGTGAACGGCGAGAACAAGAACCCCATCTACGCTGAGCTCGAAAAAGTGGCTGACGCCGAGGGCTACACCGGCGACATTCGATGGAATTTCGAGAAGTTCCTCATTGGCCGCGACGGTAGCGTGACGCGATTTGCTCCGATGGTGACGCCGGATGATCCCGCACTGGTCGTCGCAATAGAGTCAGCGCTGCACTAAGCGTTCCCGATCGTGCGATGAAGGCGCACGTAGGTCGGAGAAAAGCCGTAGCGAACCCAGAAGTTTCCCGCGCGACGATTCGTCACGCGCCAGTTCGTCTCCGCGTAGTTAAACCCGGCCTCTAACGCGTCATTCAAGGCGTGGTCGATGAGGGCGGTGGCGACGCCTCGATGTTCGTGTTCGGATCGAACAGCGACCGCGCTGACGTGGAGCGTTTTTTCAAACGAACCGCGCCGAGTTTCGAGAGGAAAGGTCAGACACTGCGCGACGCCTTGGCCCAAGTACTCAACAACGTAGTGATGAACTTCGTCGTCCTCGAGTGTTTCGAGTAGTTCCTCGGGACGTGACGCGTGATCGAGGAAGAGCGAGAAACTCGGACCTTGACGCTGGGCCTCGTCGAGCACTCGGTCGAGTTCTATTGCGAGAGCTAAGTCTCGGGGTCCGCCACGGCGAAGTCGGTAGCCCGCCGCCAGGGTGTGGTGGCGTGGGCCATTGAGCGCGAGGACACCGCGTAGGTGCATGCGCGCGAAACCCAATTCGTACCAAGGCTTCGTGTCCTCTTTCGTGTCGAGGACCCACGCGTAGTGTTCAAGGGCGCCAAGTTCGATCCAGGCCGATCCGGCCGCGCCGTAGAGGGCAAAGAGCACGTCGTCGCGATCGAAGGAGACGCCGTCAGGTCCAACCCACGCACCGTTGCCGTACTCAGAACTCTCTAACAGCGCGCCGTAGATATGGCCAACGATCTGACCGTCTTCATCGTCGACCCACGTCTGGTCGAGAACTTGACGGAGCGCGTGTGAAAAAACGTCCTCTGAAAAACTGGGGTTAAGCAGCGGATTGACCTGCGCGTCGCGAGCTAGACGTTGCTGCACGCGCGCGACGATTGACGCAACGTCACCAGGTTGCGACGATCGGACGGTCATTGAGACACCGTACTTCGAGGTGTGTAAAGGTTACGAGGTGAGTTTGCGAGCAACCCTCTTTGATATGGACGGTCTGTTACTCGACTCAGAGATCTTGTGGCACAAGGCAGAAGTTGAGATCTTTGGTTCGTTGGGCGTACCTCTCGAGGAGACCAGTCGATCCACCAAAGGCATGTTCGTGAACGAAGTCGTCAACTATTGGCACGCCCGTTACCCCTGGCCAGGTCCGTCGCCCGAGGAGGTCGCCGAGCAACTTCTCGCTCGCGTAGGAGATCTCGTCGAAAGCGAAGGTCGTTTACTGCCCGGAGCCTTGTGGGCGCTCGATCTCACGGGTGAGCGCGGACCCCTGGGGTTGGCTAGCTCGACGCCGATGCCGCTCATCATTCGCTGTTTGAAACACTTCGCGCTCTTGGACCGGTTCGTGACCATTCACTCGGCTGACGTCGAGCCCTACGGAAAGCCGCACCCGGGCGTCTTCCTTACGGCCGCCCGAGCGCTCGACGTCGCGCCACGAGCGTGTCTCGTCGTGGAGGACTCAGCGGCTGGCGTCTTAGCGGCGAAGGCGGGGAACATGAGTGTCGTCGCCGTGCCCACCAGTGGCGATCGGCATCTCCCTCAGTTCGCGCTCGCGGACTTGGTGCTGGCGTCACTCGACGAACTCACCCCAGAGTGGCTCGACGAGCGCTTCATCTAG
>DATLSR010000052.1:0-5123 GCA_035533995.1 Acidimicrobiales bacterium
GACGTGCACGCGAGACCACCGTCTCGCGTGCACCGCTTCTCTAAAAAGCCTCCCTTTCGACAAGAAACTTCGTCCATTGGAGGAGACATACGCAAAAGCCCAACTCGAACATCAACTCGCCGTATAAGAGAAATTGAAAACGCCAGTCCGGCAGCGAGAGCGCACCCAGAATGCCGCCCACGAGTTGAACAGCGGCCCCAGTCACTGCCCAGAGTGACGTTGTGCGACGGAGCACGGCGTAGGTGATCGACAGTTGAACGAGCGCGCCCAGCACGCCGACGCTCATGTGCGCCCAATTCAAGAACGTTCCCCCGGTGTAGGGAGTGACGAGAAGAAGCAATAACATCACGGCGACGAGCTTCAAACCAAGGGACATGTACGGACCGAGTCCACCTTCATTGAAGAGATTGGAAGTGCGCCACATCCCAACGGCCGCGATGACGTAGCCAAGAATCGCGAAGAAGATGGTCCGGTGATTGACGCCAAAGAACGAGATGCCCGCCGAGCGCGCATTAAAGCCGTGTTGGAGGTACACGCACCACGTGAGCGCGAGAAAGAAGAGCGCCTGCGTGGTAACGAGAACGCGTACGGCGTGCCGCTTCAGTTCGTTGGACGCTGAAAGTTCGGTAGTGGTCTTTTCGATACTGCCCATTTAACTCTCCACAACCACCTTCAACTAACGAAGCGTGCCCGTGAAGCCTCAAGTTCGATCAGCGCTTCGGCGCGACCAACGTAGCCTTCGACCTTCATCCACTTGCCCTCGTCGAGGTCCTTGTAGACAGTGAAAAAGTGACTTATTCGGTCAAGGATGGGCTTGGGAACGTCATCGATGTCCGTAGCGGCCTTCCACAGTGGGTCGTAGTTGGGCACCGTAATGAGCTTCTCATCCCGGCCGTTCTCGTCGGTCATGACGCACATGCCGAGGATCTTCGACTCGATGAGGCAACCGGGAAACGTGGGGTACTCGGTCAGCACCAGCGCGTCAAGAGGATCGCCGTCACCGCCGAGCGTGTCCGGAATGAATCCGTACTCCGCGGGATATCCCATGGAGACGATGAGGTGTCGGTCCAACTTGATGGTGTGATTCTCATGGTCGTACTCATACTTATTTTGACTTCCACGCGGAATCTCAACGATGACGTTGACCGTATCCATAGAGAGGCTCCTTCAAAGTCCGGCGCAGATTCCACCACGCGGCTTAGGACAATGGTAGTGGCCGACCCCCGCGTTCTCCCAAGCGCACGAGTGCAACGGCGAGGTTCGCTCGGGACCTCGTCGAGGGGTCGGCCTAGACTTCTCTCTCGAGAAGCCAAGGCTTCTTTGAACCAGGAGGCCTCGATGGAACGTATTGGTGTAGTGGGTTGCGGCCTCATGGGTTCGGGCATTGCCGAAATAACGGCGCGTGCTGGTGCGAACGTGGTGGTGATTGAAGACAACATCGAGGCCATGGGTCGAGGCCTCGAACGCGTCGAACGTTCGCTTCTGCGAGCGGTCTCGTCAGGCAAGATGCTCGAAGACGAAGCCAATCGCACCCGGGGTAACCTCTCGTTCTCGATCGACTTCGCGGACCTGGCGGACAGAGAACTGGTCATCGAAGCGGTCGCAGAAAACGAAGAGATCAAACTCGCCGTTTTTCGAAAGATCGACGCTGCGGTGAGCGATCCGCAAGCAATTCTGGCGACCAACACGTCGTCCATCCCCATCATCAAGCTCGCCATGGCAACCAAGCGACCCGAACAAGTCATCGGCATGCACTTCTTCAATCCCGTGCCCGTATTGAAACTGGTCGAGTTGATCTCTTCTTTGTTGACGAGTCCCGAAACGACGCAGCGCGTTCGTGAGTACGCGACCGACTCCCTCGGCAAGCGCGTCATCACCTCACCCGACCGCGCCGGTTTCGTCGTGAACGCACTGCTTATTCCCTACTTACTTTCGGCGATCCGCATGCTCGAGTCGGGGTTCGCGAGTGCCGAAGATATCGACACCGGCATGGTGATTGGTTGCGCGCACCCAATGGGTCCACTCGCTCTCACTGACCTCATCGGTCTCGATACGACGATGGCCGTAGCTGAGTCGCTCTACGAAGAGTTCAAGGAGTCGCACCTCGCTCCGCCGCCGCTGCTCTCGCGTATGACTCAGGCGGGACTCATGGGTCGCAAGTCCGGTCAGGGTTTCTTCTCCTACAAGTCCTAGTGTCGCGTCGCTTTCGCCACGACTCATTTCCGATCTTCGAAGACGTCGTTAGGGAAAAGTCCTCCTCGTCCACCTGGGCGAGACGCCACCGTCATCCAAGACGAACTGCAAAATACGTACACCTTGGTGATCTGAAGTAACGAGTGGTCTCGAACCTTCTACGCTTTCAAGCGAGAGGAGTAGCGTGAACAACTTCGTCGTCACCCTGCAGTGCAACGACGTGCCCGGTATCGTCCACGCCACCAGCGCCGCCATCGTGGCCGTGGAAGGCAACATCCTGGAGAACGATCAGTTCACCGACCCCGTCACGAATCAGTTCTGCATGCGAACCCGCTTTGAGACGTTGAACGACCAAAAGGCGGTTCGCAATCAACTCGAGGTCGACTTGAAGCGCTTCTCCCCGACCCTGGGCGTTCGTCGCGACGACGCGCACCATCGTGCTCTTGTGATGGTGTCCACGTTCGATCACTGCGTGGCTGAACTGCTCTATCGGCACGAACAGGGTGACCTGCCGCTCGACATCGTGGCGATTGTAGGAAATCACGCAGACTGCGCACCGCTCGCCGAGCGTTACCACGTCCCCTTTCACGAGATTCCCGTCACGGTCGACACCAAAGACGCCGCGGAGGCGGCGCTTCGCAACTTTCTCAGTGCGTACAACGTCGACTTCGTGGTGCTGGCGCGCTACATGCAGATTCTCTCGCCCACCTTTTGCGCAGACTTCAGCGGTCGCATTATCAACATCCACCACTCATTCTTGCCGGGCTTCAAGGGGGCTCGCCCCTACCGTCAAGCCTACGAACGAGGCGTCAAACTAATCGGTGCGACGGCCCACTTCGTCACCTCCGACCTCGACGAAGGTCCGATCATCGAACAGGACGTCGTTCGCGTGAGCCACGCTCGTAGTCCCAAAGATTTAGCGTCGCTCGGTCGCGATATCGAACGAAGTGTCCTCGCCCGAGCGGTGAAACTGGTGGCCGAAGACCGCGTCGCGCTGGTGGGTAATCGAACGGTCGTCTTCTCGCAGTAGTGCCCGTAACGTAGCGCACGATCTACCCAACGAAGAAAGAACCGAGCGAGTGAGACATGAGTTCGACGACGAGCATTCAATCGATCTTGGTAATTGGCGTCGCGGGCTCTGGTAAGAGCACGATTGGTCGTTCCCTGTCGGAGCGACTTCACTGTCCGTTTCTCGACGCAGACTCGTTGCACTCGAGAGAGAACGTCGAGAAAATGGCGTCCGGCCAAGCACTGAGCGATGACGATCGTTGGCCTTGGTTAGACGCGGTGGGGCAACGAATCAGCGTCTACGAGCGCGACTATCAACGTTCTGTCACGGCGTGTTCCGCGCTGAAGCGGCGCTACCGCGACGTAGTCCGCGAGTATGCGCCACTCGCCTACTTCGTGTACCTCAAAGGATCGATGAAAACGATTCGAGCGAGGATCGAGAGCCGTCACGACGGCTTCATGGCGCCCTCGCTCCTCGGGTCACAGTTTGGGGACCTCGAACCCCTCGAAGAAGATGAGCGGGGTCTAAGCGTCGAGGTGACGCTCACGCCCGATGAGATTGTGACTCGCATCCTGGACTCACTGGCGGCGAATTAAGGTACTTTCGGCTGGTCAATGACGACAACTTCCTAGGAAGAAATCTTCGACACCGATCCACGGTGGTTCGTACCTCCCGCAATGTTGGTGACCCAGACGGTGTTGCCAAATATGGCCAGGGCGAAGGGTGTATCAAAGGCCAACGAGTCAATCTGGCTCACTTTGCCAGTGGCGATGTCGATCTCTGAGACCGAACCCACGTTGCGCGGTCCCCCTCCCTCATCGGCGACCCACACGTCCTTACCTTTCGAACTGATCCCCATGTGATCCGACAGAGACTTGCCAAAGATCCTCGACGCTTTACCCGTGGCTATATTCACTTTGACCACGAAGTGCGTGCTACCAGGAACCTAGACGTCCGTCCCGTTACTCGAGATCCAGAGCGGGTTGTCGAAGTAGGGAGAGTTGATTCGTCGCAGGGCGCCAGTCTTGATGTTGACCTTGACGAGCGAACCTCGGACCAATCTCCCACCGCCAAGGCACCCAACCCACACGTCGTTCGCGTCAGAAGTAATGGACGAAGGGTCGCTAAAAAAGTTTGACTTGACCGTGGTGACCGCGTCGGCCGCCTTATCGATTTTGACGATCGAACCGAAGCCACCAGTTGCCACCCACACGTAAGAACTCGTTGAAGCCATCAAAGAAGTCCCGACTAACAACCTGCTCGAGATCAGCGTGATTGCGTCGGTGGTGACGTTGATTTTCAGTACTGTTCCGTTGGACTGATTGGCCACCCAGAGATCCTTGGCGTCCAATGTCGTGGCGGCGGGGTGATCGAACATTGAACTCGTTAGTTGAGTCGTCGCCCCCGTCGCGATATCAATCTTGGCGATCGATCCCGCTCGCTGAGAACCGCCCGCCTCGTTCGCTACCCAGAGATACTTTCCCAGGGCCGCGATGGCGATTGGGTTTGCAAACGCCGCGCCGCGGAGAGTTGCCACCTGGTGTCACACCTCACCGCGAGACTACGCAGCAGTGAACTTGAATGAGTGGGCCAACCTCCAGGGAATACATCCCCAGACCGCATATCGGTGGTGTCGAGAGGGAACGTTGCCAGTGCCCGCGCGTCAGTTTGGTCGGCTGATTCTGGTGAGTGATCGCGAAACTTCGCCGTCGCAACTGGGCTTTACCGTCATCTACGCACGCGTCTCATCTGGCGACGAACGAGCGGACCTCAATCATCCGGTAGCGCGGGTGAGCATCTGGGCCACGTCGCAGGGTCATTCGATTGACCGCGTCGTAATCGAAGTCGGCTCCGGACTCAACGGTAAGCGACGAAAATTTCTCGCCCTACTTGGCGACCCATCCGTGACGACTGTGGTCGA
>DATLSR010000053.1:0-9896 GCA_035533995.1 Acidimicrobiales bacterium
CACTCTTGCAGGCCCTCATCCACGAAGTTCGAGTGGACAGCCGTAACGTCATTCAGCCCATCTTTCGCGTGCCTTTGGCTGGCGACACCATGGCGGGCGATGCGGTTCGCGCACCACCCCGGCCGGTGGGCGCTGAGGTGGGCGCTGAGGGACTCGAACCCCCGACCTGCTGAGTGTAAATGGGAATCGGTCCGTCGTCATAGGTCGTCGATGGTCGCTTTTGTCGATATTTACTGGGTTCTCCGTCGTCCCTTGTCCGTTCTGTCGTGCACCGTCGGATCTTCGTGAGGGATGTTTTGAGGGATGAATCGTGGTTTTCTGGCTCCTGTGAAACAGGTGCCGCTCTGGCGGAACAGAAGTGGACTTAGCTGCCAGTTATCTGCGGATGAGCGCCAGCATCTCCAATCTCACCAGAGGCTCGTCCTCGGGGTCCGCACTCGAAAGCGAATGCCTCACTCCTGGCGATCGGAGCCCTAAGTGTCCTCAGTCTCCATTCACTGCGGTGCAAACTCGCTTCAGCGGGCGTTGCTGGTCATCGAATGCGTCGCCCTACACTCGCCACCATCGACTCTTATTGCCGTCAAGTACTCAGTGGCACTCGATGAGGAGGTGAGCGCCCAGACATCGGCGAGCGCCTTCTCGATGTGATTGCCGCATCCCTTCCAGGTCGCCTTCCCACATGACTGGCACCTTGTTTGACTACACATAATTACCACTCTCCCTTTCTCGCGATATTGGTGTTCACGGTCCAATTGTTCCCTAACGCACTCAATTGAGCTGTGACTTCGAAGGCTCACGCAAGAGATAGCCCGCTTCGAATGCTCACGTAGCAAGCTACGGCGAGAACGAGTCCAATGAACCCTTGATTCAATCGGCGCACCGACACCCGACTGGCGATTTCGTTTCCCACCAACGCCGCGGCCATTGCACTGCCCGCAAACGGCACGAGAATGTGTAATGCCACTCCATGCACGCCGCCTCGTTCGGCGATGGCGAAGGCGCTGCTGATAGCGATTATCAACAATGACGTGCCGACGGCTTCAGCCAACTCGAAGCCGAGCGCCAACATCAAGCTCGGAACGACGATAAACCCACCGCCCACGCCGAGAAACCCGGTAAGAAAGCCGACTCCCACCCCGACCGCAATCACCAGTAGCGGCCGTGTACGACGAACTACGACCTCAGAACGGCCGAGAGTAAGACTTCCCGGCGCCGCGCCAGCTTCAGACAATCTCCCCGGCCCCCCGGTACTTTCATAAGCGTCGTCCTCCACCGCTCGCAACGGTGGCACATGACCTGAACGGTCCCTACGTATCATCACCGTAGCCACGACGAACATGAGTACAGCGAATAACAACAGAAGCACGTCAGGATTTATCTTGCGATTGAGGGCCGTGCCAGCCAGTGAACCCACCACACTGATCACCCCGACCGTGATGCCGGTGGTCCAGCGAACCCTCCCCGCGCGCCCGTGCGCCAGCATGCCAAGCAGGGCGCTGAGTCCCACGATGAGGAGCGACGCACTCGTTGAGTGCTTGGCGCTCACGCCGAGCGCGTACACGAGAGCGGGCACGGTGAGGATGGAGCCTCCTCCTCCCAAAGCGCCCAGCGAGAGACCAATCATCGCGCCAAGAATCACGGAAAGTACGAGGTCGAACGTCATCGCGCAGTACTGATCCGTTTCCCACGCTGTAAAAAGCGTACGGCCGTTTTCGCTCGGGCGGGGGTCCCGACGTCGACTCTCAACCCTTCGCCGCCTCGTTCGTTGCTCACACGAGCCCCTTGGTCATAAAGTGCCAGTACATAAACGACAGGCCGTAACGCTTGAGGAGCCACATGTCGTAGCGCTCTTTTTGGGTGTTGATGAGTGGAAACGTGGGATGGGGCTTCATCGTGTAGTCGAACTCCGCGAGCAACATGCGGTGGCGCGACGTCGTGAGGGGACACGACGAGTAGCCGTCGTAGCGAGCGGGAAGTTCTTTCGACTTCATCGCGGCGCGTAAATTTGCTACAACGACCGGTGCTTGCTTTCGAATCGCCGCGGCGGTCTTGGAGTTAGGGGTACTACCCGCGTCGCCCAAAGCGAACACGTTGGGATAGCGGACGTGCTCGTGAGTATTTTTGTCCACCTCGACGTAACCGAATGGGGACGCCTGATCGGCCAGGGGACTTTGGCGCAGCCAGTCCGGAGCGCTCTGGGGTGGCACCGCGTGGAGAAAGTCGTAGGGCACAACCTCTTGTTTCGCGTCACCGCCTGAACGATCGAGCAGAACAACTTCTTTTGCCGTGCCGTCCACGTCAGAAAGTTCGTGTTGCAGCTTGACGTCAATGCCGTAACGACGAGCGACCTCAACGAGGACCGTGCTGAATTCGGGTACGCCGAACATCGCTGGCGTCGGGAGCGCTAACACTACGTTGATGTCCTTCAGTACGCCATGCTTACGCCAATAGTCGGCCGCGAGGTAGGCGATCTTTTGGGGTGCGCCCGCGCACTTGATGGGTCCGGCGGGCATGGTAAAGACTGCGGTGCCACGTTTCATTGAACGAATGAACTCCCACGATGTGGGAGCCGTCGAGGAGAGATAGTTACTCGACACCCCGTCGTGACCCAACGCGTCAGTGAGTCCCCCTACGAGGTCCCAATTCAACTGAATACCGGGACACACGACGAGCCAGTCGTATCCCACTACTCCACCGGACGCAAGCGACACTTCTTGCTCGTCGGGATTCACCGCGTCGGCCGCGTCCTTGATCCAGTGGGCGCGTTTGGGCATGATGTCAGCTTGAGGGCGCCTGGTCTTATCGAGCGTCACGCACCCGCCGCCCACCAAGGTCCAGAGAGGTTGATACCAATGCGTATCGGAGGGTTCGATGATGGCGACGTCGCTGACGCCCGAACGCCCGAGGCGTGCGCCAACGTCGACGCCCGCCGCTCCTCCGCCAATGATGACAACCTTGTGATGCTGTTTCGCGTTTACCATGCTGCTCCGTTCTTCCGTGAACGCACCGTTGAGGTGCGTTCAACTGTCCTTTGGCCGGGGGGGCCGATGGTTCGGGCTTAATTCACGCTCTGGTGCACGAGACCTCTCGCGTTGGAAAAGTCGTCATCTACGAGAACAACGTCGCGTCCGGAGCGGTCGAGCAAACTGGCGGCGATGCTGGCGCGAAAGCCACTGGCGCAGTGCACCCACAAGGGTCCGTTCGAAAGCTCCCCGAGACGAGTCCCCAAAGCGTGCAAGGGAATGTGCGTCGAACCAACGATCGCACCTTTGGCGACTTCATCGTCGCGTCGCACGTCGAGCACCGTCGCGGGCGCTTCTCTCGAAAGTTCAGCGAACGAGGCCCGTCGATAGTGACGGATGGACAGCGAAGTGGTCAACGTTCGTATCGCACCGATGACGGCATTGACGCTCTGGTCGACGCCTATGCGCGCTAGATGTGTACGCGCGCGTTCGATCTGATCAGTCGACTCGCCCATCAGCGTGAGCGGTGATCCCCACGGCATAAGCCAACCCAGATAGGTACTGAAATTGTCGCCAAGTTCCATGTTGATCGTCCCCGCCGCGTGACTCGCGGCGAAGTCGGCGCGCGGACGCAGGTCGACGACCCACTCTCCCGCGGTGATGTTCTCGGCCAACTCGACCGGACTCAGAATTGTGGGCGAGGCGAGTTCGACTTCGTGTGGCCCTCTAATGTTTAGCGGCCTCATGTGAGCGTAGTAACTCGGATACGCGGTCAGACCCGCCATCAAGCGTTGCACGAAATCGTCTTCGTCGTTCGTGACCAGCGCGTCGTTACGCGCGCGCTCGATTCCAATGGTGCTCTCGTCCCCACCAGCGGCCGTGCCCGACGAGCAGAAGCTACCGAACCCGTGAGTCGGATAGAGCGCCACGGGGTCTTCGAGTTGACCCGCGAGTCGACGCACGGACCGGTATTGGGCCCTTGTAAGTTCGTCGGTTCGCTCACCGTCCACTAGATCCGTGCGACCGACGCTGCCATAGAGAAGTGATCCTCCACTAAAAACCACCGGAGCGTCATCGTCGCCGCTGACGACGAACGCGAGATGTCCGTCGGTGTGTCCCGGCGTTGCCACGACGCGCAATGTCATTGATCCGGCGTGGAACTCGTCACCGTCAGCCACGCTTCGACGTTCGAAGAGCACGTCGTCGACAGCGGCAACCAAATACTCAGCTCCCGTACGTCGAGCGAGTGCGTACCCGCCGGTCACGTAGTCGTTGTGGATATGGGTCTCAACCACAAAGGAACACTCGAGCTCCAGCCGCCGCAGTACGTCCTCGACTCGCTCGACATCACGCTGGGGATCGATGACGATGGCTACTTGGCCGTCATGCGCAACGTAGCTACGGTCGCCTAACTCCTGCGTCCGCACAATTTCAACCTGAACCATGGTGTCCTCCGAAACTTGTTACATTAAGAATATACCAATGTCGGTACAATAGTATATCGGTAGGTAAAGTGGAGTACAGTTGAGCGGCGTGGAAGGAATTAGGTGAGTGACGCTCCGATCCGCAAGGTTTTAGATCGTGGCAGCCCCCTTCCTTTGTGGGCGCAGATTCTTGCGGACCTCTCATTTCGTCTCAACGAGGGCGAATTTTCGGACGATTTCCCTGCTGAACTTGACCTAGCTGCCGAGTATGGGGTTAGTCGAAACACGATTCGTGAAGCGATGCGTCGTCTGCGCGAAGACGGCGTGGTTGTCGCCGAACGGGGCAGGCGCCCGAGAGTTGCCACGGACGCCGAAATCGAACAGCCGCTCGGCGCGCTGTACAGCCTCTTCGCCTCCGTAGAAGCGGCTGGGCTCAAACAGCAGAGCGTGGTGCGTGCCCTCGATCAACGAGTTGATGAAAGCGTCGCCCTCCGTCTCGGATTGGAGCATCACGCTCCATTGTTTTACTTAGAAAGGGTGCGACTTGCTGGCGGTGAACCGCTCGCCGTGGACCGCGTGTGGATGCCTCAACGATTCGGCGCCACACTGGTCGACGTCGATTTTTCCCACACTGCCCTCTACGACGAGCTCTATCGTCGCACGGGTCTTCGTTTGACAAAGGGTTCGGAATGGATTCGAGCCATCATGCCCTCGAGTGATGATCGTGCATTACTTCACCTTGACTCGGGCGTCGCTGCTCTTGCTGTCGATCGATTAGCCAAAGTGAACGAGGAGCCAATTGAATGGCGCCACACAATAATTCGCGGTGATCGCTTCAGTCTCGTGGCGGAGTTCTCCGCGCGCATTGGCTACCAGTTCGATCTAACCCAGATGTCGGTCATCGCGCCCGATAGTTGAGTGTAGGAGCCTCGAATCCTTCCCAACACAATGTGTTGGAATCGCCATTGACCGCGCCGCCCTTGACCGAGAGGTGTGCGAACTACCTCTCACTACAAGCACCCCAAGGTGCCTGCAAGTGTCAATCAGAGCACGATCACTTTTCCCCGAACATGTCCTGTCGATCGAACTACCTATCGTTCGACACAGGTGAGGGGTGATCGGCCGCCCCGCGCTGAAAGAGGACGTACAGCCAAATGAGAGAAGGTACGACGAGAAAAACTCCGATTCCAAAGCTGAGGAACGTGGCTTGAAGGACTGACCGTTCGGCGGCGGCTCGAGCCACGGTGCGACGTGGTCCAAGAAGATCGGGATATTGAGCGAGCGCCGATGATCCTCAAGCAGCTAACACCGAAAAAATGTTGAGGTTGATGACACCGCTGCCGTCCGTCGAGACCGTCACAATCCTTCAACTGCTCGGGTTCAACTTCCGGACAGCGATCGGGCAGCCATTGACAGATCTTGCCGGCAACGCCATTCGTTCCATCCGATGATTCCGCGCAGCGGAAGCTCGAAATGACAAGAGAGATCGCAATCTATGAGATCGCCAAGGACCCCGACGCGTACGCAAGACTGAGTAGTTTGACCGGTCGACAGCAGTGAGCCCGCGGTCGCATCGATTAGCCGCGAGCGGTGGTAGAGTGGTTCCAATAGTTCAGCCCGCCCAGGTCTCCTGGTGCGGGCTGGATCTCTTTTCGGAGGGTGGCGCCCTGACGTGACGCAGCCGGTCAAGCCATTCGCTGACATTGAAGAGCAAATTGGCATCCTTGAGTCACACAGTTTAGCGCTGGATCGAACTATCGCAGAGCAATGGCTACGCAGCGTCGCCTACTACCGACTAAGCGGGTACTGGTATCCCTATCGCGAACTCGCGAATCCGCCATCACGAGGCCGCCTTGACCGCTTCATCCCCGGGGCGCCTTCGTGGTCATCCTGAGGGCCACGGCCGACGTTAGTGATAACCAGGTGATAGGCCGAAACAGGCGATCCGGTCGATGCAAGAGTCATCGGCGCAGCCAATCGGCAATCGCGCTTTGTAGAACCCGAAAACGTTGGCACTGAGGGAGGCGACTTTCAGAATGGATCGGTCCAACTGACTCATGGCTCCAAACTCAGCGCGATATCACTGACCTTTCGCGTATAGCGAAGAACGCCATCACCAACACACTGAACAAAGCCGTATTTCTCATAGAACGAACCAGCTCGCTCGTCGAGCGCGTCGACTACGACATACCTACCGCCGACTCGATCGCTAGCGCCAACCGCTCGACTCAAGGCATCGACGAGGAGTTCCGTACCGAGTCCTTGCCCTTGGTGCTTCGCATCAAGCGCCAGTCTCGCGAGAAGGATCGCGGGAATCTCATTAAGGTCACCGCGGCCTACCTTGTCAGATAGCTCCGCGCGACCAATGACGTGGGGCGCCAGGGTGAAGTACCCAACCACCGCAGTATCCTCCGCGCACCAGACGTATGTACGGCTATTTCGCTTCGCGTCGGTGTTCCGAGCAGATTGTTTGAGCCACTGGTCTAGTGATTCGACACCCGAGTCAAAATGCTCGAGAACGTGATGCTCTCCGAGGGGCTCGGAAACGAACACCAGTTAGCGCTGAGTGAAGCGAAGTTCGCGCTTGGCCACCACCGCCAGGGAGTGAATCGCTACGGGTGGCTCATCCAGGGCCGAAAGGAGATGGTCAAAGTAGTCGCTCGGCACTGGCGTCCGAGTGGCAAGGACATCGTCAGCACGTCGCGACGCCGCACTCAACACAAAGTCAGTGAGCGATTCGTTCGACGCTTGGGCGGCCGCAAACAACTTGGATTCGACCGTTTCAGTCGTCCGAAAATTGAGTCGCTTTTCCTTCGTCGTCACTGCAACATCCTTTCCTCGGTATGTACATTGTACATACACCCCAGCCAATCGGCAATACCCCGTTTTCGTGCCTCGACTAGGGAGTTGAAATCTAGAGCCCCTCTGTCCTTCTACCGGGAATGTCAGTCTCCGCTAAGCCAATAAGCTAATAGTGCTCCAACGAATCAGCAGGCCGGTCTCACTCATTTCGTTGACTTTTCAGGGGTACTCCACTCGTGGAGACAGATCATCCCTCAAAACAACCTCACTCGTGAGGGTTCTTTTGAGGGAAAGTGCGAATCCATATCGTTGTCCTATGGACTAAAACCCAACAATTACTGGCTCTCTGGTTAGTGGACCTTGAGTCACGCAATAAGAACCGGTAATTCACGTTCTTTGGAGCGCCCTCGACGACCGCACTGAACGAAACTTTCCTTGCAGTAGGGAGAGAATTTGTGGTGCGATAGCGCCCGAACGACGACCTTGGGCGTCAAATGGCAATCGCGCGTCCACAGAGATTGTATAGTACATATTTGTACTATACTAGCCATATGGTGAGTGGAGACCTAATCAAAGAGGCTCGATTGCGAGCCGGACTGACTCAAGCCGATTTGGGTGCGCGCCTTGGCAAAGCTCAGTCCGTGATCGCCCGCTGGGAACGTGACGACGTCTCACCGAGTCTTGAGACACTCCGAGGGGTAGTACGCGCCTGTGGTTTTGATCTCGCGTTCTTCATGTCCAAATTTGATGACTCCAATGTGACGATCATTGAGCAGCACCTTCGAATGACACCTGCCGAACGGTTCGCCGATCTTATGACCCGAGTTCGGTTCCACGAACAGCGTGAACAAAGAATGGCGAAACACCGTGGCTGAATTGGTCCCCTATCGCCCCGACGAAATTCTTGAGGTTCTTGAACGTCACAAAGTTCTTTACGTCGTCATCGGTGGACTCGCCGCCGAGCTGCGCGGGTCTCCCTACGTCACCCGTGACGTCGACGTCACGCCCGCACGGACCCGCGAGAATTTCACGAGGCTCGCGGCCGCGTTGCGGGAACTTGACGCCAAGCTTCGAATTCCAGATATGGAAGAACCATTAGCGATACAACTCGACGAGCGAACATTCGGGCAAGGGACAACTTGGACTTTCGTGACCAAACACGGCTATCTGGACATCGCGCTTCTTCCTGACGGCACACGAGGCTTCGACGACCTGCGAAGATCAGCTACGCAGGAGCAGATTACCGACACCGTGACAATCTTCGTTGCTGCACTCGCCGACGTCATTCGCTCCAAAGAAGCAGCCGGCCGCGAAAAGGATCGCGCCGTACTCCCGATACTTCGCCAAGTCCTCGAACGCTCACGTAAGAAGGATCGTGGCGACCAAGGTATGGAACTCTGACTCTTTGAAATATAGAAGTCCAAGCATGGGTGCCGTTACGACTCGACAGACAGTTGAGTTCGAGCGCCCGACGCAGAATGCGGAGTCACCTACCGACAAACACCGTTTATGCCATCGAATCGACTTCGCGGTCCATCTCCAAACACAATGATCCTCACGCATTACTCGTACCATGAATTTCAAAATCGAATCGTGCCCGTAACTCGAATCTTCACGTTCCACGGAGTTCTCATTCGGCTTCGGAGTGGGCGCTGAGGGACTCGAACCCCCGACCTGCTGAGTGTAAATGGGATCGCAAGTGTCGTCAACGGTCGCAAATCGTCGAATTCGTAGATATTTACTGGAGTTTTAGTTGCCTACTGTCGCCTCCGGCCTGCGTGGTCAGTCGAGTGTGAGGGATGGATTGAGGGATGAAAAGTCTTTCCGTCGACAGCCAACGAAACTTCAGCGTGCCTTCTTGGGCTCCTGGCGATGTTCATTGGTTGAAATCTGAAATCTCAGCGACCGTTGCGGAGCAGTGAATTAGCAGGAGCTTCGAATGACCAGCGACGCGCACATCTCTACGGACAATCTCAGTCGAATTGACATGGACGCATGCGCCACCATGAGCCTCGCGGACGCAGCCCTCGTTCTCGGGATCCACAGGAGCACTGCGTCAGAGTTATGCCGGCGCGGCGAGTTTCCAGTACCAGTGTTAGAGATCGGGCATCGTCGCCGCGTGACGAAGATCCACCTGGAGAGGTTTCTGCTCGCTGGCAAGCCCGAAACGACCGTTTCCGGAGGCGACGGAGAATCCTAATTTTTGACTCGGCGTGTTAATCGAGGTGTTTCGGGGCAAACGAACTCAGCAGTGTGAAAGTGTTAATACGCTTTTCACCAGACGACGCGACACGGCGACAGACCACTTTGACCAGGACTAATGACAACACGAGACGACGTGAGAAAACTGCACACGACGCGATTTGTGGAGCATTTTGTGGGGCAAAACGACCTCAGCCGTAGTTGAGGCTGGGGCCACAATCGTCACCTTCGGAATTGGCAGTGTCGCTGAGGAGTGGTCTGGCGACCGCCTCGACATTGATTTCGCGACTATCGCGACAGTAATAGGAACGACTCTTCCGAGTTGTCCGAAAAGTGAGTGATCGTGTCTTGGTTATCGCGGATAATCTCAAGAATTGTCGTACTACTCACGTTTCCAACGTTGAGCCATACGGCCTTAGGTGGCGGCCCGAGAAGGAACGCCAACTGGCGAAAATCCGAGTCCTTCGAGACGATGACGTAGTCGTTTTGAATGGCGTACTCCCAA
>DATLSR010000054.1:0-41470 GCA_035533995.1 Acidimicrobiales bacterium
TCGACCACAGTCGTCACGGATGGGTCGCCAAGTAGGGCGAGAAATTTTCGTCGCTTACCGTTGAGTCCGGAGCCGACTTCGATTACGACGCGGTCAATCGAATGACCCTGCGACGTGGCCCAGATGCTCACCCGCGCTACCTGACGATCGAGGTCCGCTCGTTGGTCGCCAGATGAGACGCGCGCGTAGACGGCGGTGATACCCGCCCTCGGGATTGGCGTTTCGAGATCGCCCACCAGGATGAGCCGACCCATCTTTCGCGCGGAGACCGGCAGCGTTCCCTCTCGAAACCACCGATAGGCGGTTTGGGGATGTATTCCCTGTACTTTGGCCCACTCACCTAAATTCATTGCTTCATAGTCTCGCGGTGAGGTGTGACATCAGTTGGCAACCCCATCAAGCACCGCGACTCGTCCTTGACGCGGACGTTGAGACGCTCCTCGATGAGTGAGCACTCGACGAGTGGATGTGGAAACTACTTCGTCGCGAAGTGCTGTTGTATCGGGACGACGTAATTATTCTCCCAGCCCCCGTTTTCCTAGCCCAGCTGGTCGTCGGGGACGTTCGAGTGGCGAACGGTCATCAACGTGCCTTCACTGTTCGCCTCCAGGAGTACTTCAATCCCTGAGTCTTCGTGCTCGAGGTTGAACTTCGCCGTGCGCCACGTCTGGACGATGCGCGTAAAGGGCTCGAGTACGAGGTTCTTGCCGTGGATGTAACCGTCCCACGCGTCAAACTCTCCTCCAACGACTGGATCGATGTGCGCGACGCCACCGGTCATTGCCGAGTGCCCTTCGCTCGACAGCCAGGCTTCGTAGATCTCCTGGGGTGTCGCGGGAATCTGGCCCACTACCGCAAAGTCGTACGTCACGATGGTTCCTTCGTTGTCCCAAGACGCCACGCCGCGTCTTTTCTCGGCGTGGGTAAGCCTACGTGGCGTCGGCGAGATTTACGAAGGGCGCACGCGGGCGCGAATGTCGTCAATCCACTTCGCGGCCGAACGTCGGGCTTCGACGACTTCGTCACGCCGATCAATCGCTCCGTCCCCGGTGACGGGGTACGAGCCAAGGAACTTGACGCGCGTGAGGTGGGCCTGTAGGTCAGTGAGACAGTCGGCCACCACGTCGTCGACGACGTGGCCCTCGAACTCGATAACGAAGCAGTAGTCACCCAGTCCGCGCTTGGTGGGTCGGCTCTCGAGCTTGGTCAGGTTGATGTCGCGCGCGGCGAAACGGCCCAGAATGCCGTAGAGCGAACCGGGGCGGTCGGCGTCTTGGAAACAGACAATGGTCGTACGGTCGTGTCCCGTGGGGGCCGCCACGGAGTCGCGACCCACGAGGACAAAACGCGTCTCGTTGTCGGGGTGGTCTTCTATGTCCGACGCGATGACCTCGAGTCCAAAGATCTCGCCCGCGAGGGAGGACCCCACGGCCGCCCAGGGCTCCTTCGACTCAGCGACGTCGCGCGCGGCCTGTGAGGTGGACGTGGTCTGCTGCGTCGTGAGTTGATGGGCGTGCACGAACTCTCGTACCTGCGCCAGAGCATGCACGTAACTTCGTACGCTCGTCACGTCGCTCAGCGCGACGCCCGGACGAGCCAGGAGGTACATATGGATGGGCAGCACGATCTCTTGGAGGATTATGAGGTCGTGGGAGAAGACCAGCCCGTCGATCGTCGCCGAGACTGTCCCTTCGAGGGTGTTCTCGATGGCGACGAGGCCCTGGTCAATCGACGCGTTTGCTACCGCGGCGAGGAGATCTTCGAACGTGGTGAAGGCCACCGGCTCGGCGTTCTCGAGCGTCGCGACGGCTTCGTGAGAGAACGAGCCCGCTGGTCCGAGGTAGCCAACGCGGCCGTGTTCCATGAACGAATGTTACTTCGCCAGCCAAAATGGTCATTCGAAGGCACGTTTCCCCACGTCGTTTGAGTGCGTACGATAGCAAGGGACCAAATTCGAAAGGCTGTGCAATGGGGCACGAAATGTTTGACTACGACACCGAACTCGGTGACGCCGTCTTTGAGTACTGCCGCGAGCGACTCACGATGAATCCCGTTCCCCTCGACTTCGGAAGTCTGCTGTCGATTCCCGAGCACGCTCTCGACGGGATGATTAGCCTCGAAGGTCGAAGTGCCCAGGAGATCCTCGACTTCTTTAAGGACACGCTCGCCCCCTCGGTGGTCTCGATCGACTCTCCGGGCTTCTTGGCCTTTATTCCAAACGCCCCGACCAAAAACTCACTGCTCTTTGACATGGTGGTGGCCTGCTCGGGTCTCAACGGCACGAGTTGGCTCGAATCCAGTGGCGTGGTCGTCGCGGAGAACCAGGCGTTGGGGTTCGTCGCCGACGCCGCGGGACTGCCCGAGGGATCGGGCGGCGCCTTCGTCTCGGGTGGTTCGATCGGCAACCTCTCGAGCCTCACGGTGGGCCGCGACGTCGGGCGCACCAAACGCCCCGAGATCAATCCCCGTGACGTGCGTTTCGCAATCTCCGAAGACGCCCACTCGAGCATCGGCAAAGCGCTGCACGTCCTCGACGTCGACTCGCTCATCGTCAAAACCGACGACCACCGCTTCACGCGCGTCGCGCTCGAAGCGGCCATGTCGGCCGACCCCCATCCCGAGAACGTGATTGGCGTCGTCGCCACCGGCGGCACGACGAACGCCGGCATCGTCGACGACCTCGAAGGCCTCGGTAGTTACGCGCGCGAACACGACCTCTGGTTTCACGTCGACGGCGCCTACGGTGGCGCGGCGATCTTTTCCTCGACCCATCGTCATCTCTTCGAAGGTCTACGCCACGCCGACAGTTTCATCGTCGACCCCCACAAGTGGCTCTTTGCGCCGCTGGACTGCTGCGCCTTGATCTACCGCAATCCGACCGTCGCGCGTAAAGTCCTCGCGCAACAGGCGAGCTACCTCGACGTGCTGCACGAAGGCAACGACGAGCACTACGAGTGGAACCCGTCGGACTTTGGCATTCACCTCTCACGACGCGCTCGGGGACTTCCGTTTTGGTTCTCGCTGGTCACCAACGGCGTCGCGGCCTATCGGTCCGCGGTCCAGCACGCCATCGATCTCGCCCAGCGCACCCAAGAACTCATCAACGAAAGCGACTACCTCGAGATGGTGCGGCCCTCGAGTCTCTCGATCGTCCTTTTTCGACGCAAGGGCTGGAGCGCCGAACGCTACAGCGAGTGGAGCCATGATCTACTGCGCACTCAGGTAGCCTTCGTCACGCCCACCAAATGGGAGGGTGAGACCGTCGGTCGCCTCGCGTTCTTGCACCCCAACACGACTGAAGAGACCGTGCGCGCCATTCTGGCCTCGATGCGCGACTAGCGGTTCTCCAACAACGGATCGCTGGGGTTACGTAGCGCGTCGCCGCGCTCGCTCTTTTGTCGCCACGCGGTACCACCGAGTGCTTCGAGTACCACGCGGTTGCCGAGGTAGGCCGTGATCTCGGCGTGGTCGTAGGGCGGTGAGACCTCCACGACGTCGACGCCACCCACGGGCACGCTCATCGCTATTCTTCGCACCGCGTCGAGCAGTTGACGACTCGTGAGTCCTCCGGGCTCGGGCGTTCCCGTGCCGGGGGCCGAGCCCGGGTCCACGACGTCGACGTCCACCGACAGGAACACCGCGTCACAGTCCACCATCGCCAACTCCAACGCCTCGTCGAGTACTTCATCGAGTCCGCGTCGCACGATCTCGCTCATTTCGAACGACCGCATGCCCTGCTCGGCCATCCAGTCCAACGTCGCGGGCTCGGGCCAGTAGCCACGAAGTCCAATCTGGAGGAATCGATCACCGCGACAGGCCCCTGATTCGATCAGTCGACGCATGGGCGTGCCGTGACCGTAGAGCGAACCCATCTGACTGTCGCCCGTGTCGGCGTGGGCGTCAAAGTGGATCACCGACACGCGACCCCAGCCGACGTGACGCGCCACCCCCGTCACGTCGGGTAACGCAATCGTGTGATCACCGCCAAGAACAATGGGGATTACGCCGGCCCTCGCGACGCTCGTCACGCGGTCTTCGAGACGCCGTAGTGAGAGTTCGACGTCACCGGGCGGCATCACGGCGTCGCCGAGGTCAACGACGCCGAGGTCCACCAGAGCGTCGACACCCAGGGCCAGGCTCGGCCGCTTGCCGTCGCTCGGGAGGTAGTCGGCCGCACGCATGGCCTGTGGCCCGAAGCGACAACCCGAACGGTGCGACGTGCCCCCGTCAAAGGGCGCGCCCACGATGGCGGCCTTGGCCGATGACCAGGTCGCTGGGTCATCGGGGTCGGCCGCGGGAACACCGAGGAAGGTGTAGTCGGGGCCGTAGAGATTACCTACTCGCGTCATAATCCTCGATTCTAGAAATGATCTCGCCGCCTAGGTGAAGGCCGCGGCGAGCTCGGTCGCGATCTCGTCGAAGTGCCGCGCGTAGATCGAAAGGTGACCTTCTGCCGCGATGTGGTGCGTGCTCGCCCGGCGTACGTGGCCCGAGAGCCACGCGCCGTGCGCCGGTGGCACCATGAGGTCCGCGTCGCCGTAGAAAAGCGCCACGGGAATCTCGATGGCCGTGACGTCAAACCCCCACGGCAAGAAGAATGCACGATTGTCGTCGTAGTAACCGCGCCAGCCTTTCGCGAAGCCGTAGCTCATCGCGTCGGCGAAGAGCTCACGGACTCTGTCGTCGGCGAGGACCTCTTTGTCAGCCTCGGGTAAGAGCCCGCCCATGAGTTCAATCGCGTTGTCCTTGGTCATGTCGGCGATGAAGGCGCCGGCGACGGCCATGTACTCCTCGTACTCCGCTCCACCCTTGGTGGCGAGGGCGAACTCCTCGAGGTTCTCTGGCCCCATTCCCTCGGTCCAGTCGAAGTCCGCGACCTGGGGGGCGACGCTCGCGAGCGTGACGGCGCGTCGACACCGCGAAGCGTCCAGTGCGGCACAGGCGAGCGCGTGCGGACCTCCGCCCGACCAGCCCACCACGGCGTAGGCGTCGCGTCGAAAGTGACGTAACGTGGCGCGCGCGTCGTCAACGACCGAGGCAATAGTGCGGCCTTCGAGGCGCGTCGACGCGCCGTAACCGGCGCGCGACGTGGTAACGAGAAAGTAGTTCCCTCGATCGAGCAGAGGCTCGAAGAACCGAAAGGTTTTGTACGAACCGGGCGTGCCGTGATGAAAGAGCACCGTGTGACCCGAGGGATCGCCCATTGTCGCTACCTCGAGTTTGCGTCCATCGACCAGGTCAATGATCTGTTCGTTCATCTCCACGCCTCTCCGCTCTCAAACCATCCTTACCCTATGCTTCGCCAATGACTCCACGTCGCTCAGTCAGCGTCTCGCGCACCATTAACGCACCCGCGTCAGCCATCTTCAACCTCCTCGCCGATCCGCGCGAGCACGCTCGCCTCGATGGCTCGGGTGAGGTGGTGAACGTCAAGGAGGCCCCCGAGCGTCTCTCACTTGGCGCGGTCTTCACCATGCGCATGAAAATGAAAGCGAACTACACCACGCGCAACGTCGTGAGTGAGTTTGTTGAAAATAAATCAATCGCGTGGCACCACAGAGCCGGGTTCATCTGGCGCTACGAGCTTGACGAGGTTGAAGGCGCCACGAAGGTCACCGAGTCGTTCATCTACGACAACCCGCTCGGCGTGATCATCTCGATGCTCGGCGTTCCAAAGAAGAACCAAGAAGCGATGCAGGTGACCTTGTTGTGTCTCGAGCAGGCCGTTACTTCGTAACGCGCACTACCGTGCCCGTGTCCAAGAGTTCTACCCAGGTCTGGCCGGGCGTGAGCACGAGCGTCTTGCCCGTGAGGCTCTTGTATTGAATAACGTCCGACATCGACGGTCCCCTCGACCACGTTCCTACGACCTTTCGCCCGGCCGTAAAGATCGTCACCGGACCCGAGCCCTGGAGGTTGGCGTACGAGCTCTCGGTGCCGATGCCGTTGACGTAGTTCACGTACATGACGACCACGTTCTTGGGCGACTCGCGCACGCCGGTGCCCGTGATGTCGGCCAGGCCAAAGAGGGTGCGATCCCACGACTGGGTCGTGGTGTTCCAGGTCCACGTAACGGGATAGATACTCGGGAACGGCACGACAAAGCTCGCCACCGCCGGCCCGACGGGCTTGGTCGTCGCCGCGCGGTAGCTAAAGAGTGCCGGTGGTGGCGTGGGCGTGCCCTTAAAGGCGAAGAGCGCTGAGGCGACGGCAAAAAGGTTGTGGGGGGCATAAAGCGCGTTGTCGCGAAACATCGCCGTGCCGGCAGCGTTTTCGTCGATCAACTTCACGGGGGCCGTTGAAATGCTCGCTATGGCGTAGGGCGCACCTCCCGAAAAGGCGAAGATGCCGCCAAGTGGGTACACCACTTGGGTATCAGTCGGGCGCACGGAGCGCACCGGTCCGACCTTGGCGGGTGCCTGGGAGTTAAAGACGGCGGCCAGTCGAGTGATGCCGCCGTTGACGATCTCTTCGTAGACCACGTCGGCCTGATCGATACCCCACTGAGGCAGCGCTTGGGGCGTGTTTTCGATCTTGACCGTCAGCGCTGGTCGCCTTAACGCAGCACCACCCGGGTCGGGCAGGCCAGTCAGGGGAGCCGTGGGATAGACCGGGGCGGGTTTGGTAGTGGTCGTCGTGGTCGCCGTGGTCGCCGGAGTGGTGGTGTGGAGCTTCGAATACACGCCAATACCCACGCCGACGACGACGAGCGCGACCAAGAGGTAGAGGAACTTACGCATGCACCAAACTTAGTAATGGGGCGTCCGGATTTGGGTCTTCTACGTTTCGTCGCGGAGAAGTTTTACGATTACCTTATGCGGCAACTGCGTCTCGGGACTGAGGTGCTCGGATCCCTCAATAACGCTCCAGCCAGTCGCCAGATAGAAACCCAGGGCCGTGTCGCGGGCGTTGGCCCAGAGTTGCTGCGCCCCGCGGGCGCGGAGCATCTCGCTCGCCGCCTCTAAAACCACCGCGCCGTACCCCTTTCCCTGCAGGTCAAAGTCCGTCGCCATGTAGCGCAACTGGTACGTTACGAGGTCTTGACGAATCGGCGGCGTCGAGGGGAAGAACGACGCGCTCACGCAGAGGCGCTCGTCGAGGAAGCCAGCCACGTGCAGCGACGCCTCGTCCTCGTCGCGGGGATCGACGACCGACTTGTTGGGATCGTCGCCACGAAGGACTCGTCGACGCAGCTCGTAGAGTCGCACCGCCGGAACGCTCGAAACCGTGAACTCAGGATTCGACAAGTGATCTCTTCATCGTTATGAGAGTAATCGCGGCGTTTCGGTGCATCACGAAGGTCTCACCCGTTGGCTCGAAGCCGAGCTTCAGATAGAACGCTCGGGCACGGGCCACCGTTGAACCCACGTGCAAGAAGAGCTCACTCGCACCCTCACCGCGAGCCCAGTCATCGACTTCGCTGACCAAACGCTGCGCGGTGCCCGTGCCGCGTTCCAAAGGCGTGACGAACATCCCGTACATCCAGTGGGTGCCGGGGTGTGCGTCGTTGAGACCGCCGGAGATCATTCCCACAACTCTTGCGTCGCGTTCGGCGAGATAGAAGCAGCGCTTCTGCGCGAAGGTGCGCCACTCGTCGTCGGAGAACGCCAGCGCCTCTTCGTACGTCGAGCCAAAGGCGTCGGGCGTGTCACGCAGGGCTTCCAGTCGTATGTCACGAAGCTCGGACCAGTCGTCGCTGAGCGTTCGTCGCACCACGAGTGTCGACTCACTCATCGATCGCTCCTTCGCGAGTGCCAAACAGTTATCACTTCTCCATTATTTCACTAGCAGCCAAAGAGGCCAACGCCACTATTCGAGTTCATCGTGCGAAGGAGGTTGCGCGACTCGATTGGGCAGTCGAGCCGTGTAGATGGAGTAGCCGTCAATCTGACGCACCAGCAACGTGGCGATGACGGTCGCGGCCATCATGGGTATCATGATCGAAAATCCGCCGTGCGTGAGCTCGAAGACCAGTACCAGACCGACCAGGGGGGCTTGCATGGTCGCGCCAACCATCGCGGCCGCGCCGATCAGTGCGAAGGCCCCCACCGGCGTTCCTGGCCAGAGGTGAATCCACGCCGCGCCGAGGAATCCCCCCAACACGGCTCCCGTGCTGAGAAAGGGCGTAAAGACGCCGCCCGCCGCGCTAGCGCCCAACGTCAGCGCCGTAACGAGGGGTTTTAGAGCAAAGAGCGCGAACAAAAGTCCGATGCTGCCGACCCCGAGGAAGGCTTCGTGGGCCATGTCCTTGCCGTTGCCAAAGAGCTGGGGGTACCACAGTCCGAGCACGCCCACGACCAAGAAAGCCAGTGGCATGACCCAAAGAATCTGCGCGCCCTTGGCGCGATGAAACGACACCCAAGCAATGAGACGGACGTAAAAGACGGCGAGCAGGCCAATGACGACGCCGGCCAAGAGAGACCAAACCATTAACGACGTGCTGAAGCGATAGTTCGGAATGTCAACGTACGTCGCGCCAGTGGGTAGGTAGATCCACGCCACCACCGTCGCAATGAGTGACGTCGCGAGGGCCGGGAAGACCACCGGCAACGCAAAACTGCCGTACAGCACTTCGGCGGTGAAAATCGCACCTCCCAAGGGAACGTTGTAGACCGCGGCGAGACCCGCACCACCACCACAGGCCACCAGAAGTCGTTTCTGGGCCGGTGTCAGATGCAACCAACCAGAGACGACACTGCCCGACGCGCCCCCCATCAGTTTCGGTGCGGCCTCACGGCCGATCGACGCACCCAGCCCAATCACCACTTCAGAGACGACGGAGGTGAGAAGGCTACGGCGCAGTGATAAGTCACCGTCGCCATTCCACACTGCTTCGTCGATCTCGGACTTTTCATTCTTTAGATAGCGACGAATCAAGTACCACGACAGCGCTCCAATGACGCCAGCCACCAACAGCGAACCGATTCGTCGTAGTCCCCCCACCGCCGCCACGGCGTCTTGGAAGCTGCCCGAGTGATAGCTGAAGGCGCCGTGCTCGGCGGTTTTCAAAATCCACATCAACAAGTCGCCAAAGAGCCCCGTCGCGACACCGGTGATCACTACCGCGACCCAGAACGCGGGCGTCAGCGCCGCTTCGCCGTCGTGCGTGACGTTGGGCTGTTCCATCGCGCCCCGGCCCGAGGCGATCCGACGTTTTATGAGGGGTTGAGGAACGCGCTGACGTTCACTCTCGCCTTTTGACTTAGGCACGCTGACACCTCAGTTGACGGAGCCCCATGGTAGTCGTGGGTACCTCGACGTTAGGGGTCTTCACAATTACAACATCTTCACTAGATGTTGTTCGTGAGAGTCGCCTCGAAGAGCTACTCGTCCGTGAGGTTCAAAGGACCTTCGCCAAAGTCGTCGTGCGCGGTTTTGGCGAACTGTCCCCTTTGCGGGAAGAAGGTATTCCAAGGCACCTGACCACGACCCACTAGCCCACGAGCGAGCGGCGTGCGAGCAAAGATTGCGCTGAAGAGCCAGCCCACCATGTAGGCAAAGATCACCGCGAAGAGCATCATGATGAGCCACGGCACGTGTCGCAGAACTCCCCACTGGAACATCCAACGGTGGAGAAAGATGATCCAAATCATCTGGGAGAGATAGATGCCGTACGCGGCCTCGGATCCGGACTTCGTGATGGCGCGCGTACGCGCGCTGCGCTTGGGGCTGACGAGATAGACGCCGAGCAGGTAGACCGCAATAATGGCCCCCACGTCGTAGGGAACAACCGAAAAGGCGAAGGGGTCCGCCCCCGGCGCGAGGGACTTTGGCATACCGTCGTGGTGGCGATAGAGATAGTCCATCACGATGGGCACGGCGCCAAAAACCACGGTCCAGCTGAGCAGCGCGCGTTTGTGGCGAACGACGAAGTCGTGAAAGCCTTCGAGGTAGAACGCGGCGACCACGCCACCGAGCAGATAGAGCGGGTAGGAAAATACCAGACGCGTTTCGAGTTTGGACGAGATAGAAAAGCCGAGCCAGCCGCGGCCGACGGCCATGGGATAGACCAACTGCCAGACCACCGACCCGACGACGATGTAGAGATGCGACTTGGGATGGTGACGGATGAGCTTGAAGATGTACGGAAAGACGACGTAGAACTCTAAGAGCACGATCAAGAAGTACAAGTGGTAGTAGCCCGTCGTGAGGGCAAAGAGGAAGTTGTGTAAGCCCGTGTGACTAAAGATTGCCGACATCGGCAGTCGGTAGTAGGGAAACGTCGTAGACGTCTGCATCGACGCGATTGGGAAGTAGATCACCGACCACACCAAGTACACGAGACCAACCGCCATGAAACGACGCTTCCAGTAGTGGCCCAACTTCACGCTCGCACTGTCGCGGTAGCTGTAGGCCAACATGCACGCCGACACGAAGAGAAACGCGTCGCGCGAGAAGTGCGTCAATGTCAAGAGGCCGGCCGCTAAAAGACTCGTCGAGAGAGGCGAGAAGTAGATGAGCGCGTGCGTCGATATGACCGCCGTCTGCTTGATCGGACGCATCGCGTCCACGTGATCAAGGCGTTGTCGCGTCCCGCTCGAGGGCGCCTCGGTGGTTGAACTCATTGCTGTCCTTGATCTACTGGTTGCGTCGAACTATGGGGAAGAAGAACTACAGGCGCTCTTCGTAGATAACGGTTACGTCGCCCGCTCGAAGAGAGCCCTTGCGAATCTTTCCGGTGGCGTGCGAGGGGAACTCACCGACAACCTTCACCGCCGCGGGACGATACGCCTTCGAGAAAGCCTCGAGCGCGCTGACGCGAATGCGCTGGACGAGGTCGACTAACGCTCCTGGTGAGACTAGGGTTTCAGCGTCACGTGGTTGCACGTAGGCCACGGGAACTTGACCAAAAACTTCGTGGGATTCGCCAATTACCGCGACGATGGCCACGCCCTCGACGGTGGCGAGCATGTTCTCAATCTCGAGGGGGTATATCTTCTCTCCGCCACGGTTGATGACGTCGTCGGTGCGTCCGACGATGAACAGATAGTGGTCGTCGTCGAAGTAGCCAAGGTCGCCGGTTCGAAGCCATCCCTCAACGTCAAAGCGATCGTCGTAGGCGGCGCTCTCGTAAGCCTTGATGACCGTCGCACCCTTGATCTCAATGTGGCCCACTTCGGCCCCGGTGGTGAGAGCGTCGCCCTCGAGGGGCACAATTCGTACCTCCACGCCAACGGGCACGCCCACGGATCCTGACTTTCGCACGCCGTCCAGTGGATTCGCACAGATCTGACTCGCCGCCTCAGTCATGCCGTAGGACTGAATGATCGGGATACCGGTGGCGGCCTCGAACTCGTCAAAGAGCATCGGGGACAGTGGCGCCGAGGCCGATCGAACGAAGCGCACTCTGCTCGGGGGTGACTCGTCGCCTTGCAGGATCGCGAGTCGAGAAATAATCGCGGGTACGGCGTTTATCCACGTGACCTCAAAGTCGTCGACGATCTTCCAAAAGCCGGTGCGGTGAAATCGATCGTCGAGAACGAGAGACGCGCCGGCCACGAGGGTTGCCAGCAGACCAACGACTTCGGCGTTCACGTGCCAGAGCGGCAATGGGTTGAATCCACGATCGTCGCCCGCGAGTCTGTTGTGACGAGCGATGAGCGTCGCGGTGTCGAGCAGTTGTTGCGCGGGCAGTGCCATGACCTTCGGCGCGCCGGTCGTACCCGACGAAGAGAGCAGCACGCCACCTTCATCGGTCTCATCCACGGAATTGAGGATCTCCTCGGTTCCAATCCAGCGGCCGTTAGTGACGTTGGCCCAGATCACCGAGGCCGGCTCTGGCGCGCTGCGATCACTAAGGACTGCGCTCAAGCCCAGAGCCTTCGCTCGCTTATCGACGTGGCGCAAGTTCTGTTGGGTCACCGTCGGATCGAGCGGTGCCACCCATACGCCAGCCGACAGTCCGGCCAAGAACCACGTTGAAAACGTGAGCGGGTCACCAAGCAAGAGACCTATCCGGGCACCAGCGTTGAGACCAAACTGACGCAAGAGGCTCTGGCGCTGCGCCACGTCGTCGCAGAGTTCGCTAAAAGAAAGTGTCCGAGAACTACGCGCGCCAAAGAGATACGGCGCCGACCCACGCGAAGCCGCTTGATTGGAAATCAGAGCTTCGAGGGGGCGAACGTGGGGGCGAAGTGGTGATGGCTCCATTAATGGACCAGTTAATACATCATTCGATGATCAACGTAGTGCTTGAACTCGATGAGATTCGACGAAGGATCACAGGCAACGAACGTCTGGTGCACTTCAACCTTGCCTTCGAAACGTAACTTCACGTCACTGAAGAGGGGAACGTCGCGCTGTTTGCACAGTTGATAGAGAGCGTCAAAATCCTCTTTCTCACGAAACGTCACTCCGAAGTGACGCGGGTACATCGCCAGATCCTTCATGGGCGTCACTTCAGCCGGCGCCTCGCTCAAGTGACAGACGAGCTGGTCACCAAAGAAGTCGATCGTGACGCGGTCGTCGTAACGCCGAGCCAACTTGCCGCCGAGCTTCGTTACGTAAAAGTCCACCGTCTCATCGAGATCGTACGCAGGAATGGCGAGGTGGAAGACGTCGCGGCTCTCTCTCATACGCCCTCTTAGTCTTCGTCGTAATGGCCAGGCTCGAAATCGAGCAATGTTTCACTGCGCAGTCCCATTCGAATCGTCTCCAGAGGGATGATGTCGGTGACCGCGATGTTGCCCAAGTTCGCGTCAGAACCCACGCGCTTGACGAAATAAGTCTGGAGCTCTGTCGAGGGGGCTTCGAAGAGTAACTTCGCGTGATCGATCTTCGCCGAGAGGATCTCTTCGATAAGGCCGTAGCGCAGTTCGCCGTTCGATCGACAGATGCCGCCCTTGCCGCCCTCTCGTGTTTCGAGCGTTACGAGATGGGCTCCGGCGTCAATATCGGCCTGAATGTACTGAATCCACTTATTGGGCGCCATGGTGTCGGACGTGGCTTGATCCTTCGATCCGACCTCGGAGATGACGGAGAAGTCGTCCGAAAGCCGTTTTACGTAGTCGGCCTTGTCGTCGTTCGTCATGTCAATCGTGCCGTTGGAAACTTCGACGAACTTTGCCCCGTAGCTGTGTGCGAGCGCGCGAAACTCATCGAAACGCTCCTGCACGACGTACTTTTCGAAGAGGGTGCCCCCAAGGTAGAAGTCAATATTGGCGTCGTTGACGATGTCGACCTTGACTTTGAAGTTCTTGGTCACGACGGACGTGCCCCAGCCAAACTTCACAAAGTCGACGTGATCGCCGTGACTCTCGACCAGGTCGGCGAAGTGGCCCAGCGGCACGCCGTTGTCAATAACCATCGTCACACCTACCGATCGCGGCTTGGTGGCTCTCGGTGGAAGTTGTAATGGCATTCCTCAATGTTACTGGGGACGAACTCGCTACTTGAGGGGGTCAGGACCTTTCCTATGTTCCGACCCGGAATTACCTGCATTGGTGCGACGTTGTCACGACTCATTCTTGGAAATTACTGAGAATCAACCTTCCACGATGGTCGACGTCGCTTCCATTTGCGGTTTCACGACATTAGTAGCCTGGTCTGCGTGACCTCCGCCCCCGAGAGTGCGCTCCCGATCACGCTGCTACGTCACGGCGAGACCGAGTGGAACGCGCTGCACATCATCCAGGGCCAGGACAACACGGCCCGCCTTAATGACAAGGGGCGAGAACAAGCGCGAATCGCCGGAGAATCATTAGGGGACATGGGCTTTGAACTCATTGTCTCCAGTGACCTCGCTCGCGCCCAAGAGACGGCCTCAATCATTAGCTCGCTTCTTTCGCTCGACACCGTGATTGATCCCCTCCTTCGAGAACGCTCCTTCGGCGTGCTCGAAAAGGGGCCCGCCTCAGCGTTGCTATCGACCCACACGGGCATTTCGGATCACGTGCTCGTCGATCCCGACGCGCGGCCCCTTGAGGGCGAGTCTTTTCGAGACATGGTTGATCGCTCCGTGTTCTTCCTCGACCGGGTCGCCACTGAGTGGACGACCAGACGGCTGCTCGTTGTCACCCACGGCGGAACGATTCGCGCGTTGCGAGCCGCGGCATCGAGAGCGCCGCTCGACGGACTGATCTGGGACCGGGTGGGTAACTGCAGCCTGTGGACGATTCAACCACTTACGGCGCGATAGCGACCGACCTCAACCCAAACCTCGAGAGTGGACGTCCCCGTGCGACGCGCTCCAGTAAGCGCGCCGTCCGACAACGAATGGCCCGAGTGGCGTGCGCATGACAATCTCGCTGAACACGTAACCCAACATGAAGACCACAACGACCACCGCCACTACGACGAAGGGCCACGCAACGTGCGCGCGAAGGTTAGCCCTGTGCGACACCCGTAGCAACATGGGTATCCAAATCATCTGTGAGAGGTAGATACCGTAGGAGGCCTTCGACGTCGACGCCACCAACGAACGCGTTCTCGCACTGGAATGACGATCGACGAGGTAGACGCCGAGCAGATAGAGACAGAGCACCGCTCCCGCGTTGTAGAGGATCGCCAGTGGTGCGAGTACGTCAGAGTTCGGCGCGAGATTCGTTGTCAGAAAGGAAGATCCCGTCACGTAGTTAAGACCCACGGCGAGCGCCGCGGCGACGACGGTCAGTCCCAGGACAACCTTCGCGTTTCGCAACATCCAACGATGAAAAGCGCGATAGTTGAGCGCCACGATCATGCCGCCGAGTAGATAGATCGGGTACGACAGAATCAATCGCGTCTCGAGTTTGCCACCGATCGCGACGGGGAAAAAATGATGGCGAATCGACTCGTCGTAGAAGATCTGCCAGAGCATGGCGCCGACCATGATGTGCACGTGCCAGCGACGAGCGCGGCGCAACCACGCCAAGAGCAGAGGGAAGATCACGTAGAACTCAAACAGCACCACGATGAAGTAGAGCTGGTAGTAGCCCGTAACGAGCAGCGTCAAGAATTCGTGTAGACCACTTGGACTTATGAGGTAGTGAAACGGCGGCTGGTAAAAAGGAAAGTTGCTCACGGGCTTGGCCGAGATGAAAACGTAGTAGATGATCGTCCACGCCAAGTACGGCAGTCCCGTCAAGATAAGCCGGCGTTTCCAAAAGTGACCAAGGTTGAAGGGCCTTGCTTCAAGGTAGGTGTAGGTCAGTACCAGGGCTGAAATGAAGAAGAAGGATTCGCGCGAGAACCTCGTTAAGAGCAGGGCAGAGTTCACCGTCATGCTGACGCCGAGTGGGGCGAAGAAGATGAGCGCGTGCGTCGCGATGACCGCAGCCTGAGAGAAGGGACGCATCGCATCCACGTTTTCTAGGCGGCCCGTCGATTCGCTGAGCGGCACCGCCGCGGGACTATCGGACACGACTACTTACCGTAATCGTCGCCGTGGTCGAACGGACACTTATTGAATTACCAAGCATTTTTGCCGAAACTTGGGTGGCGCGAAACGCGTCGAAGATGGCTCGTCGACTTTGTAGTCTCGTGGTATGGGTTGGCCGCCGGCAGAAGTTCGTATCGACGCGGCCCTAGTCTCTTCGCTGCTGCACGCGCAGTTCCCCGACCTCGCGAACCTTAACTGCTACAAAGTCGATGAGGGCTTTGACAATTCCTTGTGGCGACTCGGCGAGGAACTCGTTGTCCGAATCCCCCGGCGTGAGATTGCTGCGGCCCTCATCGAGAACGAGCTGCGATGGTTGCCCGAGATAGCTCGCCACGTGTCACTCGCGACGCCACTTCCCCTACGAGCGGGCGTGGCGACCGACGATTTCCCCTGGCCTTGGCTGATCGCGTCGTGGCACAACGGAGAAGCTGGTGACGAGATTGACCCGAAAGTGCGGGGGCGTTCGGCCAAGGAGATGGCCATCTTCCTTCGCGAACTCCACAGTGAAGCGCCGACTGACGCTCCGTTCAACCCCTTTCGCAGCGTCTCACTCGTCGATCGCGAGACATCGCTGTATTCGCGCCTCTATGACCTAGGAGACGACGTGGACTTCGAGTTCGTGGAGGCCCTTTGGAAACGTGTTCGCGACACTCCACGCTGGGACGATCCGGGCCATTGGCTCCACGGTGACTTTCATCCGGGCAACACCCTCTACCGCAACGGCGCACTCGTTGGCGTGGTCGACTTTGGCGACGTGTGCGCGGGCGATCCGGCGGTCGACCTCGCCGGCGGACTTCTTTCGCTGCCCTACGAGTCACTTCAAGAGTTCTTCGACGCGTACGAAGGATGCGACGAGGCAATGTTGCGACGCACCATTGGCTGGGCCGTCCTCTTTGGCGTCATGTTCCTGTCATTAGGTCGGACCCGTACAAGCTATCTGAGCATCGGGCAGTTGGCCTTGGCGAACGCGAAGGCGTTGGCTACGACTCTCTAGCTCCATGAAACAACGACGCCGACATTAGTCAGTAAAGCTCAGCACGTGGAGGTGGCGACCCAACTCTTGCGCCTCGGCGTCACCGCCAACTTCGACGCGAGAGTAGAGCCATAGCAAGAGTTCGTCGCTCTTCGCCGACAATGTGGGAGTGCCGGGGTCGACGCCGCCGGAGAAACCAACCGTGCCCGGTGTAGCCGCGTCACGAATGGTCCAGCCATCGTTGGCGTCAGTGCTCCAAAGACCCAATCTGCCCGCCAAGGGATTGCGTGGTGGATCCGCTGGGTCTTGCTCGCTCGAAACCGAGAGCGAGAGGAACTCATGTATCGAGTCAGTCGCCACGTCAGTCGCGATCGAGAACGGTGCGCCAGCCGCGTGGGCGACGTCAAAGTGGTGCACCACGATCTCTTGAACCTGATGACGAGTGACGAAAGCCACGTCGCTTTGCGCTGGGGACCACGTCCAGACGTGGTCACTCTGATTCGCGCTGCGAAGCACCTCGACGAGATGCTCAGCACCCGCTAAGAAGCGCTCGACCAGCTCGGACTTCTCCACATCTTTCGGGCCGTCCTCTTCGATTGGCGTGTCGCGACGCTCTTCCACGATCGTGGCCCAAAACCAATGCACCCCGATGAGGTGTCGCACCACGTCCTCCACCGTCCATCCCGGGCAGTGTTCGACGGGAAGGTCGAGCGCGTCGCCCGCGATGGCCGCGATGGCCGCGAGAGCTTCACTGTGCTCTTTGATGGTGTTGGTATAGGTCGAAACTGAAATGGTCACGTGACCACCATAACGTTGGCGCCGGCGTTCGACAGTTGCGATGAATTCAACGTCGGGCGAAGCTCTTCTACGAACATTCGAACTCGATACTCGATTCTTTCGCGCGTACTAACTTCTCGACCAGGGTGAGGCGATGTTCGATACGAGCGTGTCAGCGCCGTGGACTACCTTTTAGCCAAGGAGGATGAAGTGGCGGCGGCGCGCGTGTACATCGAACAAGGCACGACTTCGGTCTTTGCCGTTTCTCTGGACTGGCCGGGTTGGTGTCGCCGCGCGAAAAGCCCCGACCTCGCGATCGAAGCTCTCGATGAGTACCGGGAGCGTTACGCGAAGATCGTGGCCGCCCCGTTTCGTCCCGGCGCCTTTGAGATCGTGGGCACTGCCAAAGGCAACGGAACTACGGACTATGGCGCGCCCGACGCGAGGGGGCCGTGGGACCTGGTCCCCCCGACAGCCCGTGAGTTGAATCGCCAAATCGCCGTACTAAGGGACTGTTGGGACTTCTTCGACGCGGTGGTGGACGCAGCACCCCAAGCGATGCGACGAGGTCCAAGAGGCGGAGGGCGTGACCGTGACGCGATTGTCAATCACGTTTGCGAAGCCGAGCGCGCGTACTGCTCACGGGTTGGCGCTCGCGTGGCTCCTCGGACGCCCTGGGACGAACAGCGCGACGTCGTGATCGCCACGCTTCGATCCAAGAGCGTCAACGCTGCGTGGCCCCCCGCCTACGCGATTCGCCGATGTGCGTGGCACGTCGTTGATCACGCCTGGGAGATTGAGGACAAGAGCGAACCCGGCGCGTAGGAAGCCCGACGAAACGTCGCTACTTCGTAAGGTCGAATCTAAGTTCCAGCGCCCGTTGCGCGTTCTCAAAACCAAGTCTCTGGTAGAAGGAGAACGACTCTTTCGACGGATGCATCAAGAGATAACTCAAACCCATCGAACGCGCGTCTTCAATAAGCTGGCGCATCAGAGAAACTCCGAGTCCCTGACTGCGATACTTGGGCAGAAGGAAGACGCTCTGCACCATTCCCGCGCGACGTTCAAAGATCTCCGGACCTGGAATACGGTCGATGACGACAAGCCACGCGCAACCTACGGGCACGTCGTCGACCGTGAGCAAATACCCCAGATGCGACGTCGTGTGGTCTGCGTACCAAGAACGAAATCTCGCCGCAAAGTCCTCGATCCCGCCACCTTCCTCGCCACCTTCTTCGCTTCGCCACCGATACCGAAGCTCCGCTAGGTCAGACAGTCGCGATTGGTCGGCTCGAAAAACCTTTACGTTGCCGGACACGTGACTGATCTCGGTCGTACTAGATCGACGTCGGCGAGGTTCGCCCGAGCGTGTAGTGGGTGGCGCCCTCGCCGGCGACGACGTCTCGAACTTCGTACCCCTCCGGCCACTCGCCCACCACCTCAAAGAGTCGTTCGCCCGAACCGAGATAGATGGGCACCACGGAGACGCGAAGCTCGTCAATCAGCTGGGCATCGAGGAAAGCCCGCAGCGTCGCCACACCGCCTCCCACCTGTACTTTGCGGTCCTGGGCGACCTCTCGCGCCTTCGACACGACCGACTCGATCGCGTCGGTGACAAAGTGAAACGTCGTGTCGCCCAGCACGAGATCAGAACGTTCGTAGTGCGTAAGCACAAAAACGGGGTGATGGAAGGGTGGATCGTCGCCCCACCAGCCGCGCCAGGCACTCTCGCTCCAGGGACCGCGGACCGGACCGAACATGTTGCGACCCATGATGGTCGCGCCAGCGTCCTCGCGACTCACCTTGAAGACCTCGTCGTCGACGCCGTCGCTGCCACCGTTCTCGCCAATCATCTCTCGGCCCGATGTCGTAGCGAAAATCCACTCGTGAAGTTGGCGAGCGCCCACGCCGAGGGGATTGGCTTCGTCCTGGTCGGGTCCGGCCATGTACCCGTCAATGGAAATCGACGGTGACGCGGCGATTCGACCTGTCACTCGATCCGCCTTTCAACGTCGTCGTCGTCCTTAGTGTCCAGACGATCCAAGTCCACGATATCTCGCGCGTACGTTTGATGACTGAGAGCGAAGTCCCTCACTGCCGTGGATCCTCGAAGGACCGTCACCTCCGCGTGCGGGGCTCCATCGCGCGCCTCGTTGGGCACCGACTCGCGATAGAGAGCGTGCGTGTTCCACGACCAGAGCACGATGTTGCGTTCGGGGTCGCGTGAAAACAGGTTGCGCAGTGACTCTCGATTTCCGTTCCAGAGTTCTTCGTGTCGCATCGCTCGACGAATGGTTCGTCGAACGATACGCGTCATCACTTGGCGCTTGGGAAGATCGATAAACACGATGAGGTCGGAACGCGGCCACAAGAGGTCGCGCACCGCTCGGTAGTTTCCGTCAGTTACCCATTCGCTCTGCCCCGCAAAAGTCAAAACCACCGAGCGAAACTCGTCAACGTCGAGAGGCGTCCAGCTCTCTTGATGAAAGACCGAGTCGAGTTCTAGGTACGGGTAGCCCAACGACGTCGCGAGCGATTTGGCCAAGGTTGTCTTGCCACTTCCTGAGGGACCCTGGACAACGATTCGACGTGGTCGACTCATCTGAGATTCCCCGCCGTACGACACCGCGTCAGCCTACAAAGCAAAACGCGGCATCCATCACTCGAGATCCCACAGCAGCCGGTAGTAACGAATCTTTGGTACGTTTGGTTCGATTTCGTAGGCGTCGTAGACGGTCGCTTCCCAACCGGGTCCGTAGTTCCAGACCGTGCTCCACGACGCGACCGCGAGATCGGCCCACCGATCGCCCACGCCAAGACGCCCTAGGTCAGTGTGGGCCGTCCACGCTCCGGTGTCGTCGAGCAGTGTGTTGGGCGCACACGCGTCGCCGTGACAGACCACGAGATCGTCATCCGGCGTTTCTCGAAGTTCGTCCATCGCGTCGCCAATCCTTAGGCCCTCTAACTCCCATCCAAAGACGTGGTCGCGAAGTAGTCCCTCGTGAAACCTCTGTTCTACGCCTCGACGACGACCAGGGAGCGACCATTCGAAGGGACACGAATCAACGTCAAGGGTGTCGTGAAGAGCCCTCAGCCCACGGCCAATCGCCGTCGATGCCGTTACGGGATCGAGTTGCCACTTGGCCGAGACCGCACTCTCGCCGTGGAGGTCACGCGAGAAAAACCACGACCCGTCGTCGTTCGAACCCGAGTCGAGAACTATCGGCACTCGAAGGCGCGTCGACGCCCACCTCAGTCGCTCAATTTCGTTCGCTAGATCATCACCGAACGAACGCGGTGCCCATTTCACGAACACGCTCGATGCAACTTCCTCGACACGAACCGTCCATCCACCGATCCCGTTGAGCCACACCGCCTCGTAGGGTCGACCGTCAATGAGTCGTGCGAGCGCTTCCGGAATCACAACTGAATCGTTCGGTGGTCCCGCGAGCATGTCTCAAGTGACCTAGGAAGTCAAGATGTCGAGCGAGCGTGCGAGTTCATCAACGACTTGGTCGAACATCCTGTTGGCGTTCTTCACCGTGCCCACGTAGTGACCGAAGAGCTCGAAGGTGAGAAACCCGAAGATCTGGGTCCAAGCCATGAGCGCCTTGACGTAGTCCCCTGGCGCCACGTCCGGCATGACCTCGGCGAGTGCACCCACTTCAAGGTACGTACTGACTTTGTGTGACGCATCTGTCGAAGATCGCGGTCCGTCGCCAATCACCCGACCTTCGTTGAGAATATCGCCCAAGACCCGCGCGACTCTGGCGGCGGCTTCGATGGTCTCGGGTGGCGCTTGGTAACCCGGGGTGGGCGTACCGTAGATGAGGGCGTACTCGTGAGGGTTCATTTTCGCCCAACGTCGCACGGCTGTTGTGGCCGCGCACCAGCGCGCGTACACCTCAGTGCGAGCGAACGCGGCGTCGGCACCTTCGACGCTCGCGCCAAGGTCGTTGTAGGCGTCGAGAATGAGGGCCGTCAGGAGGTCCTCGCGGGTAGCGAAGTACCGATAGAGCGCCGAAGAGACGAGCCCCATCTCGCGCGCTACTTCTCTTAGGGAAAGACCCGACACGCTCTTCTCGGCGATCAAGCGTCGAGCCACACCCTTAATTGCCTCGATCTGGGCGACGCGCTGCACGGCGCGGGGGGTCTTCGTTGGACTCATCTGACCACTATCTCACTTAGAGAGCAACGCTCTTGCAATTGTCGCCAACCCGTGCCATACTCTTGGGAGAGCACTGCTCTCCCAAATTAAAGGAGACGTCGTGTCCGAGTACCTAATCGTCGGCGCGGGCCCCATCGGCGCCGCGGTCGCCCAACAGCTGGTCACTCAACATCACCGCGTCCGCCTCGTTACCCGAAGCGGCTCTGGACCAGATCATCCCTCCATTGAGCGAATCAGCGTCGACGCCTCCAACGTCGACGCCTTGAGCGAACTCGCTTCGAGCAGCGCCGCGATCTTCAACTGTGCCAATCCCCAGTACCACCGCTGGCCCACCGACTGGCCGCCTATCGCCAACGCGCTACTCGGCGCGGCCGAACGCTCTTCGGCGGTGCTGGTGACCTTGAGCAACCTCTACGCGTACGGACGACCCACTGGTCCACTCTCGAGTGACGCGCCACTGCTCGCCGACTACGAAAAGGCGCAGGTGCGTGCCACCATGTGGCGCAACGCGCTCGCCGCCAACGACCGCGGCGACGTGCGCGCCACCGAGGTTCGAGCATCGGACTTCATTGGACCGAACGCCCAAAGTGCGATGGGCGCTCCAGTCATCAAGCGCGTGCTCGCCGGCAAGCGTTGTTGGGTGCTGGGCGCGACTGATCAACCACACAGCTGGAGCTACACCGAAGACGTCGCTCGCACGCTCGTTACGTGTGCTCAGACGCCCGAAGCGTGGGGCCAGGCGTGGCACGCACCCACCAACCGCGCTCGTACGCAGCGTAACGTCATCGACGACCTCGCCGACGTGGCCGGTGTCGCGCACGTCAAAGTCTCGTCGATTCCCTCAACCGTTCTTCGTGCCATCGGACTCTTCAGTCCGATGGTTCGAGAACTGCCCACGACGATGTATCAGTTCACCGCGCCCTTCGTCATTGACGACGGCGCGACGAGACTGAAGCTCGGGCTCGAACCGACGCCGTGGGCGGACGTTCTCGCCGCGACCCTCGCGTCGTTGGCGTAGTGATCGTCAGAGCGTGATGACGTAGTTTCTCGCGCCGTTCAGATCGTCGGTGATCAATCGTGCGGTCGCTTCACCGCTCAACGACGAGGTGTCAATCACGTTCCTCTCGAACTCGCCGAGATTCTCAAACTGAGCGTAGAGGTGACGAATCGGCCCCTCATCGCTCAAGGCACCGGCGTGTTGAGGATCTCTCAGTCGATCAGTTGAGCGAAAGAGGCAGTCCTCGATCGTTGGCCGAAGAACCACGTAGGAGATGGTCGCGTCCATACTCTTGAGTTCTTCACGCACCAGATCAAAGAACCACGGTCCGATGATGCCCTCCAGCACCGTTGCGTAGCCCGCTCTGAAGAGTCGAGTCGCCGAGGCCATCGAGGCGGAAATCATCGCTCGATTCTGTTCAGCGGACCCGGGAATCCAGGGAGGAATCGCGCCACGTACGACGGTGGCCCAAAAGAAGTCGGACATAATCGCGACCGACGGGTCGTACGCCGCGGCGACGAGACGGCCCACCGTTGTCTTTCCCGAACCCGGCGGACCAGTGAGAATCAAGAATGGTGCGTCGTTCACCGTAAAAATATATCGGCGATGGTCGAGCGTTCGGTTCTAGGGCGCGAGGGCCTGGGCGAGGTCGTCAATCAGATCGTCGATGTCTTCGATGCCCACGCTCAGACGAACGAGACTGGCCGGCGGTTCGAGCGACGAGCCAACCGTTGAGGCGTGGGTCATCAACGACGGCAACTCAATCAAACTCTCGACCCCGCCCAATGATTCGGCGAGTGTAAAGACCGACGTCGACTCACAGACTTTTCGCGCCACGTCGACGCCACTCTTGAGCGTGAAACTCACCATGCCACCAAAGTCACTCATCTGCGTCGTCGCGACGTCGTGTCCGGGGTGGTGCGCCAAGCCCGGGTAGTACACCTTGTCCACCGCGTGATGATCGAGCAGGAAGGCCGCGACGGCGCGCGCGTTCGAGCAGTGGCGCTCCATTCGAACACCGAGCGTTTTAAGTCCGCGAATCAAGAGGTAACAGTCCAAGGGACCCGGCACCGCGCCTATGGCGTACTGGTGAAACTTGAGTTTCGTAGCGAGTTCGTCGTTGTTCGTGGCGACGAAGCCACCAATGACGTCGGAGTGACCACCTACGTACTTGGTCGTGGAGTGCACCACCACGTCCGCGCCCAAGGTAAGCGGGCGTTGTAGGTAGGGCGTGGCGAACGTGTTGTCCACCACGAGAAGGGCGTCGTGCGCGTGCGCGGCGACCGCGAGATCGGTGATCGAGACCACGTTCAAGAGCGGATTACTCGGCGTCTCAACCCAGAGCATTCTCGTCGTCTCGTTAAAGCCCGCCTCCACCGCGGCCGGGTCACTCAAATCGACGCACGATACCTTGACGCCCCATTCGCCAAAGATTCGCGTGAGCAGCCGGTAGGTGCCGCCGTAGGCGTCGTTGCCGAGCATCACGTGATCGCCCGGAGCGAGCGTGCGCAGCAGCGCGTCTTCTCCAGCGAGACCCGAGGCGAAGGCCACGCCGAAACGGGCCTCTTCAAGGTTGGCCAAGCACGTTTCGAGGGCGGCCCTGGTGGGGTTGTCGACGCGCGAATAGTCAGAGAACCGTGGCACGCCCACGCCGTCTTGGGCGTACGTCGACGTCAGGTAGACCGGAGGGTTCACCGCACCCGTCACCGGATCAGGCTCGGAGCCGACGTGGATAGATCGGGTATTGAAGCCACTCACTTTTCGCTCCTCTGTTCTAGAAAGCCCAGCAGGTCACTTCTCGTGAGCACGCCCACCGGGTGTCCCCCGTCGAGGATCAGCACGCCCGCTGAACTACTCAGTCGCCTCGTCAGTTCGGTGACACTCATACCTACGCCCACCATCGGAATCGAGGGATCGGCTACGTCTTTGACGCGAAGGTCCAGCACCGAGGGGTCGCGCGTCGTCGCTTCAAGTAGTCCGAGCTCGCTGAGCGATCCCGACACTTCCTTGGCCGCGAGGGGCAACTCAGCAGTGACGGTCACTAAAAGCTGCGAGACGTCTTTCTCGCGCATCAGTGAGATGGCGTCGCGAACGAGAACGTCCTCAGTGACGAGGACCAAGTCGGCCAACGTACTCGCTTGGCGCTCTATTTTCGCCTCCAGTACATCGCCGGCGTCCATCTCGTGGTGGGGTCGAAGGAATCCAAAGTCCGTCATCCACGTATCGTTAAAGATCTTTGAGAGGTACCCTCGACCCGAGTCAGGAATGAGCACGACAACAACGGCGTCCTCGGGCAGTGAGCGCGCGGCGCGCAGCGCCGCGGCCACGGCCGTGCCGCCCGATCCACCGATCAAGATTCCTTCACGTTGGGTGACTTCGCGGGCCATGGAGAACGCGTCGGCGTCGCTGACGGCGATGACGTCGTCAACGAGCGTGGGGTCGTAGTTCTTCGGCCAGAAGTCTTCGCCGACGCCTTCGGTGAGATAGGGCCGCCCCGCGCCACCGGAGAAGACCGAACCCTCGGGGTCCGCGGCGATGATGCGAACGGCGGGGTTCATCTCTTTGAGGTACTTACCGACGCCCGAGACTGTTCCCCCGGTGCCGGCGCCAGCCACGAAGTGCGTCACTCGGCCCCTGGTCTGTTCCCAGATCTCCGGGCCCGTGGTCTCATAGTGTGCGAGGGGATTATTGGGATTGGAGTACTGATCGGGGCGAAAGGAGTTCGGCGTCTCGCGGGTGAGTCGCTCCGCCGTTGAGTAGTACGAATCGGGGTGTTCGGGCGCGACGGCCGTGGGACAGACGACGACCTGCGCCCCGTAGGCGCGAAGGACGTCGATCTTTTCTGGCGCCATCTTGTCGCTCATGACAAAGATGCACTTGTAGCCGCGTTGCGCCGCAACAATGGCGAGACCGACGCCAGTGTTGCCGCTCGTGGGTTCAATAATCGTCGAGTCGGGACCGAGCAAACCGTCACGTTCCGCGGCGAGAACCATGGTGAGCGCCGGTCGGTCTTTCGAACTACCACCGGGATTCGTGGTCTCTAATTTGGCAATGAAATCACATTGAAGATCGCGTCCGATGTTGGCCAATCGCACCATTGGCGTATGACCAATGAGTTCTAAGGGGCTCTCGGCCACGTCCATATCGGCGTAACGCATGACTCTTCGTTTCTACTAGGGCGACTCAAACGTCCGGCGAGACCTACAACATCACGCCTTCACTCTAAGGGCACGGGACCACGACTCCCCATTCGCTTCTACGATCGAGACCCACGTCAACGTGGCCCTTTAATTGAGTTCGTTCAACTCCACGAACGGACCGTTCGACGCTTTCTCCGCGACGGTTCGAACTTCAGCTACGTCGTTCGCGACGTTCACTCAGTGTTGTAAGACTGCCCAGGCCACAAATCTCGCTAACTCGAAGAGACCCAAAGTCCAATGGCAAGTGTGAACCCCAGCAGTGCCGCGAAGTAGCGAAGCGCACGACCCGGCACCCTTCTGGTCACCGATGGGCCGAGAAAACTGCCAACGAGCAGGCCACAACCCAAAAACAGCGCGGCCTCGACGTGGACGGGTCCAAAGATCAAGAATCCCACGGCGGCAACCACGTCCCCGACGCCGAGGAAGACGTTCTTGAGCGCGTTCGCACGAGGAAACTCTTGATCCACCGTCAAGAGCAACAACGCGAGCATCATGATGCCCGATCCAGCGCCAAAGTAACCGCCGTAGAGCGCCATCACAAAGAGGCCTGACGGGAGTAAGAGGCGATGCATTCGTTCGTCACGACGTTCATGCCACCGTGAAATCTTTGGCTGGATGAGCAGAACCACTGACGCCAGTACCAGAAGAAACGGCACCAGATGGTTGAAGACACGATCAGGTGTCAGTAGTAGCAGAGCCACGCCCGCGGCAGCGCCGAGAACCGCGACGAGCGCCCAGCGCCGAAGCCATGGACCCTGACCCTTTAGTTCAGGCCTCGAACCCAACGCGGAACCAGGAAGTGACGCCATTAAGGCTACGGCGTTAGTGACGTTGGCTGGTAATGGAGGGATGCCGATGACGAGCAGCGCGGGGTACGAGATCAGCGACGTGATCCCGCCGGCCGAGCCGAGCACACCGGCGACCAATCCAGCACCGAGGAGCAAGATAACGTTCGCGAGCGAGATCACAACACCGTCGACGCTACCGTACGAGCACTGGCAATATCGCCGTCGATGCTTGGCGCGTCATACTGTGAGAGTGGACGAGAGTGCTGGCGCGAACGTGTCGATTCGCGAGTTATCGCTCGAAGATGCGCTGCTCATACGCGATGCTCGGCGACCCGCCGTTGGATGGGCCCCGGACTTTCCCACTAAAGAAGATGTGCGCGTCGCCACGTTCGCCCGATACATGCCCGCTTCTACGCCAGAACCGTGGATGTCGCCCTGGCTCGTCATCGAGAGTGACCTCGTGGTCGGCATGCTCGGTTTCAAAGGCGAACCCGTTGTCGACCTGCTTGAAGTCGGCTACGGCATCGTGCCCTCGGTACGCGGTCGCGGAGTCGCGACCAAGGCCCTGTCGCAACTCCTTGATCAAGTCAAGCATCGTGGCATCAAGGTGCGCGCCGAAACGTACGTGTGGAACGGACCGAGCCAGGCGGTTCTGCGTCGACTTCACTTCAACGAGGTTGGGCGCCGACGCGACGTGGACGACGGAGAACTCATCGTGTGGGAGATTCTCGTCGATTGAGAACGATTTTCATCGGCGCGCGAGAATCTCGCCGTGGACCACGACAAAGACACCCTTAGGATCGTTCGCCCATCGTTGAAAGGCTTGCGCCATCAACTCGAGTTCGTCGTCCGTCGCGACGCCGTACTCAATGGCCTGTTGCGCAAAGTCACTCAGACGAACGCGATCAGCCCAAAGTCCGCCCCACCAGGCTCGCTCCTCTGGAGTCTGAAAAGTCCAGTTCGACGACGACGCTTCTAGCTCGTCAAATCCCGCCGCTCGAACCCAGGTTGCCAGGTGCCGACCCGCGTCGGCGTTCGCGTGGTTCTTCGCGGTGATCTGTTGGTAGACCTCTAGCCAGTGCGTGAGGACGGGGTCACCGGGCAACCAGACGAAGGCGGAGTAGTCAGCGTCACGTACTGCTAAGAGACCGCCGGGCTTGAGGACTCTTCGCATTTCACCCAACGCCGCAACAGGATCGCTGAGATGTTGAAGAACTTGATGGGCGTAGACGACGTCGAAACATCCATCGGAAAAGTCGAGTCCATATACGTCGCCAACGTCGAAGGAGAGATTCTCTCTGTCAAGCGATTCGAACTCGCTCTTTGCTCGGGCGATGACCTCCTTCGAGAGATCGATGCCAATCACCTTGGCGCTTCCAACGCGACTGGCCAGTTCGGCGGTGATGTTCCCAGGTCCACAGCCCACGTCCAGAATCGAGAGACCATCGCTCAGGTGCGCCAGTAGAAAGGCAGCGGAATTATCCGCGGTTCTCCAGCGATGGCTCCGCAACACCGACTCGTGATGGCCGTGCGAGTAGCGGTCCGGTGTCACGTCTAAAGAGTACCGAGACGCGCGACGAACTCGAACGGAGAAAGCCTCAGGCCCGGGGTGAGAGCCACTTCGCCAGAACGCTGACTTCACTGACTTCGTATCCGAGGTGATCGTAAAACGCCATGACCTCTTGATTCGTCTCACGAACCATTAATTGAATTTTCACAACGCCCTGTTTGTTGAGCCATTCTTCAGCGGACGTCATGAGACGGGCGCCGAGTCCTCGCCCTTGATGGGCTGGACTAACGGCGAGGTAGTAAACCCATCCGCGGTGGCCGTCATCTCCGACCATCACCGTACCCACGAGTTCTCCGTCGTGTCGACGTCCCAACACGGTTGATGTTGCTCCTCGAAGTGCGCGCGCAAAGTCCGTGAGTGGGTCGTTCCAGGGACGCGTCAGTCCGACCGACTCCCACAACGCCGCGGCCGCGACTGCATCGTCCTCGACGAGCACTTCGATCATCTGGTCATGATAGAGCCGGGCCCCGAACTAAAAGGTTCTCGCTCCGGCGTCGCGAGGTCGACTACGTCGCTGTCCGGCCTCTCTTCGGCGCAACCGCAACGCGTGCTCGAAGAGAGTCCCCGGCCTGTGCGCAGTGGCGTCAACGTCGTGTCCAAGGGCCCTGTGTCGGAGCCGCCGCACTCATTGCGTCGAGATCGAGACCCTTGAGGTCATCACCCACCACAATCAGGCCGCCGAACTCTGAGGCGAGTTGTCGCCGCTCATCTTCACTTTCTAGGGCGGGTGAAGGAACGTAGTGGGTCAGGGAATAAGTTGCGATCTACTGCGCCGTCGCGGTGTAGACGTCGGTGACTTGAGGCAGCACCACCGGCTCTGGCAACTTCTCCACTACTTTCGCCACGTCTTTCATCAAGTCGTCGCGAAGACGATCCTCCATGACCGAAATGTAACTCGAGCTCAGTACACGTTGAAAGAGCCCGTCGTGCGAGATTGTCTGAGGGTTGTCGAACTTGATCCGCTCTACGTTGATGAAAGGTCCTGAGGCAATGACGTCGCTGAAGTCGGTACCAACCTTGTAGGGCTGTTTCACGTCCCACTGCATGGCGTGGCTCAACGCAGCGACCCACTCAACGGACTCGTCTCGTTCATTCCAAATTAATCCGAGCCCGCCGCCGCAAGTGAGTACACGGTGAATCTCGCTCAGCGCTCGGGGCGGGTCAAACCAATGGAAGGCCTGGGCAACGAACACCGCCTCGACGCTGTCGTCCTCGAGTGGAATGGCCACGTCACTGCCGTCGAGAACCTCGATTTCGGGCGACGACGACGCCAACGCTTCACGCATCGACGCCGACGGATCGACCGCCGTTAGTCGGGCGACGAAGGGCAACATTTGACGACTGAAAATGCCGGTTCCGGCCCCGAGGTCGAGAACGTGCATACTGCGTTCAATGTGCAACGTCGAGACGAAGTAGTCGATGGCCGCCGACGGATAACTCGGGCGCGCCGCGTTATAAAGGGGCCCGTTAGCGAACCCTCTACGACCTAGATCATTCTTTCGAGCATTGTCCACGATGATGTATCCACTTTCGAGCGCCAAATCGCCACACCCTTGTCTACTGCCTTTCTTAGTGGTGTCGAAGGAAGGCGAGCGTCAATCAGGAGTGATCTGAGATAACGCGATGAGGTCGCGGAGTTGTCCATCGGTGGCTCCAGCCAACCATCCTCCCGAGTACCGATTGTCGCTGGTCACATCAGTCGCCGCAAACGATGGAGTCGGCAAACGAGGGTCCGCTTCGCCAATCTCAACTTCGGCCAATAGCAAGCCAGTGTGGCGGCCTTTGAATTCATCAATGGCGTAGGCACTCCCCTCGTGCACGAGACGGTGTCGTCTCTTTGAGATGGTCGATCCTTCAAGAACGAGTAATCGGTCGTAGTCGTCAGAAGAAAGATAGATATTGGTGATTTTGAGAAGTGCTGGATTCTCGACGTCTGGACGAATCTTTTGCGCGAGCTTGTAAATGACTTCACCCTCACTCGCAATCTTTCTCAATCGGAGGCTCGTGCCCGTTACGTAGTAATCCGTTATTTCTCGTGCGTCGTTCGCGTCGAGAGGTACGGCATTGAGAAGCCATCGCTGCTCACGCTCCACCTTGGCGTATCTGCCCTCACCTGGACTGCGACTCGTCACAGAACTCACTCTAAGGTCAAAGAGTTTTCGACTTCATCGCAACGAAACGCCGTTCGCCCGCGGTTAGGACTCATTCGAATTCCCGGAACTGGCGAGGCTAGAGAGTGCTTCTCCATAGAGGCGGTACTCCGTCCACTCGTCCAATGCCTCAGCACCGAGTGAGCGATAGAAGTCGATGGAAGGCTGGTTCCAGTCAAGTACCGACCACTTGAGACGTTTATAACCCTTCACCTCGCACTCTTGTGCCAGGTGGACTAAGAGTGCCGTGCCGTATCCGCGGCCTCGAAACTCTGGTTTGATGAAGAGGTCTTCCAGAAAGATCCCGTGCGTGCCGGTCCACGTTGAGTAGTTGAGGAACCACACCGCGAAGCCGGCGACGTCGCCTTCGTCAGTCTCCACTAAGTCGCAAAAGACACTGGGGGCATCACAGAAAAAATTCTCGAGGAGCTGCTCGCTCGTAGCTTTCGCCAACTCGACCGATCTCTCGTAGAGCGCGAGATCCTTAATGAGTTGCAGCATGGTTTCAACGTCTTTTGGCGCTGCCCGACGAATTCTCATGTCGGCGTCCTATTGAGTTACGACGAGGAGAGCAAAACCGTCGTAACCTTTGCTCCCGACAGTTTGAAGAGCGGTACCCTCGATCCGATCATCTTCACCCGCAAGCTCTAAAAACCTACGCACGCCCACGACTCGTTCATCCGAACTCTTCGAATTCACGATATCTCCGTCGCGCACGACATTGTCGGCAACAATGACCGTGCCGATCCGAGACAGACGCAGAGAGAGTTCTAAGTAGCGCGGATAGCCCTCCTTGTCCGCGTCGATAAAGATGAAATCAAATGGTGGAACTTCTTCATCGATTAGGTCCCGTAACGAATCTGTCGCCGGGCCGACTCGAACGTCAACCAAATGTCCCAGTCCCGCTCGCTCGATATTCTCTCTCGCTACCTCGGCGTGCACGGGCTCGAGTTCAATTGTCACCAGGCTCCCGTCACTCGGCAGTGCACGGGCCAACCAGATTGTGCTGTACCCGCCAAGGGTCCCAATCTCCAAAATCCGCCGTGATTTTTGAATCCTCGCGAGGAGTTCCAGCATCTTGCCCTGATTTGGCGCAACGCTTATCGGCGGGAGTCCCGCAGCCGCACTTTGCGCAAGGGTCTCCTCCAACGCACCGTCAGAGGGCAGAAGCAGCGAGACGAGGTACTCATCGACATTGGACCAAAGGTTTTCACTCATCCGTAAAGTCTCCCACCATCACGACATCCCATGGCTGGGTAAAAATCAGAAAACTAAAGACCCCGACGGTACTGATTCGCTAGAGCTCCAGACGCAATTCGACGCCGCCGGATCGATCGCGAAAACCGAGATTACGATAGATCCTCTCGCCGTCGTCCGTCGCGTGAAGTTCGACTCGTTCCAAGCCCAACGATCGAGCTTCATCAACGAGAAAGTGGACAATTCGCTCGCCTAGTCCCCGTCGTCGCCACGACACGTCAACCGCGACTGAACTGATATGGCCTTTCACCCCTCGCGGGAAGCGGGGCGAACCGAGACTCTCTTCAATCTGTAACAGACCGGCGCCACAGAGACCGGGCTCCATTGTTCGATCAATAACCGCGCCAATAATTGCTTCGGTTGGTAAGTTCCGCTCCAGGAGCGACCTCGAGGAGTGGGTCCAACTTTCGTTCTCTGAGTCAGCGGACATGTCGTTGAACATGACTCCTCGCAGGCGCAAGAGCTCCGCGATGTCCGTTACGGTCGCGCGTCGAACCAGGGAACTCATCGGCGAATCATTCCTCTACTCAACAAGGAATCAGATCTCGGTGAAATCGACACGTGTTAAGCCGTCGACATCGAGCAGCCCGGTACATCAGGAGAGGTCCTTTCTCATGCCAATAGCCAGGGCCTTATAACCCATCGATTCATACAAACCTCTCGCGACCACGTTGTAACCGAAGACGTTCAGTGCCAGCTTCGTCCCACCTTGACTCTTTACGTAGTCTTCTGCGGCCAACATCGTGTATCGTCCGAGGCCTTTTCCCCGAAACTCCTCGGCGATCACGATGTCGTACACGAACCATTCGCCGGGACTGCCCTCACGGGGCTCGCCGAGCCAAATGGTACCCACGGTCGTCTCATCGTCGACGACGTCAAAGAAGTGTTGCTCAGCATTGGGCACGCCGTCGACGAAGAGGGTCTTTTCGTTTCGCTCGATATTCAACGTCGCCTCTTCGGACGTAAAACCAGCACTAAGGAGCGCCTCGCGGTAGTCCGCCCGCATCGTCGTAACCCACGTTTTGAGATCTGCGTCAGACTTTGGTTTAAGAAGAATCATCCCGTCAATCTACAGTGCATCCGAAGATTTCGATTGGTTTGAACCCCCAGAACCATTGGTCTCACGTCTAAAGAACGAACGACCGCTAGCAGTAGTGCATCACGTCACTCAACGCCAGCATCTCACGGAGCCATGTATCCTCGCTCTTGTTGGCCGAGAGGGAGAAGGCGGTCGCGCGAACCCTCGTACTCGACGTAGTACTAAGAAGTGGTGGTGCGTCGCCACCGTTGAGTACTCCCTGAAGGGCCCGAGTGTAGGCCGAAGACACCACACCGTGATAGCAACCAATCGAAGACCGGGCGCCCCTGACGTTCTCGAGAACGTAGTGGTAGATACCGTGGGGATAGCCCGGCACGGGTGAAAAGATCCCGTTGCAGGCATCGAGTGACGAGACCGCAATAGTCGATCCATTCATCGCGACGTTGTCGTAGATTCCATAACCGTCGAAGGCGAATCCAAGAATCACTGGCTTCTTTGACGCAGCGTTCGTCTCGCGCACGGCACTCGTCGAAGTGCCCTTCGTCGACGCCACCGACCTGACCCTCCAAGGGGCGCCGGTCGCGTACGAAACTAAGCACGCGGGGAGTCCGTGATAGTGGTACTGACCACCAGGGCCGGGATGCCCGTCACACGAGTCGAGGAATGATGCCGATACGCCGTTGACGGTCGTTACAAAGTTGTCGCTCGTGGCGACGGTTGAATGATTGGCCTCGTAGGGATTGTAGAGAGCGGCGCCGTCGAGAAGGAACCCAATCGGACCTTGATTGGTCGCCGTGACCGTCTTCGTATAGACCGGCGTCAGGGGAAGTGTGTAGACGTAGTTTTGTTCTTTCAGTACGGACTTCGCGGCGACCACGTGCGCCCCAGCGGCACTGACGTTGAGGGGATTGGACGGAACTGCGTAGTTCGTCGCCACAAGGTTGGTCGCGGGCAGTCCATCGGACCTAAAGGTCCACGATCCGTTGCCGAGTGAGTCAGTGACGTTCGACGTCCATTTGACCGCCTTCACCGCGGTTGCTTCACTCTGAAGGGTACGAAGGCCAAACGCACTATTGGTACTCGCGCCCGCGGGTGAAGGAGCGATCTCGCCGATCAGGAGGACCGCGCTGACAGCCGCCAGCGAACTCAAGACGAGCCGTCTCAGTGTTGTCGCCTCACGCCACGGACCCGGGTGTCCTTGTCGTCAAGACTTAGATATCCAGTGAGAAGCGATAGACGCTGGTATCACGACGTTCAAAACCCAGTTTCTGGTACAACGCGTTCGCCGCTTCTCGCGAGGATCGACTGGTGAGATCGAGTGAACGTACCCCGCGCGTTCGCGCTTCGCCGACCGCGGCCATCGTCAATGCCTCACCGATACCGAGGCCCCTGGCGTCTTCATCGACCACCACGTCTTCGATCCACCCGCGAAGTCCGGTCGGGATCGAGAAGATCACCAACGTCAGAGTGCCGACTATGACGTCGTTGTCGCACGCCACGAAGAGCGTCGCCGAGTCCGAATCGACCATGGCCTCGACCTCACTCATCGTGAGCACTGGCGCGCTCGAGGAGAGTTGGGGAAGAAGACCGTTGAGTCCCTCGAGCAGTTCCGGCGTCGCGACCAGAGCTTTGGTAACTGAGATGCTCACTCGTCACCCCGCCAGACCGGACGGCGAAGATCGTCGTAGAAGACGTCGCGGTGTTCGCCGTCTATCGCCGCGAAGATTGGACCGGCCCATCGATCGGTGCCGATGCTGGGCGTGGGCAGTTGATTGCGCGCGAACCATCCGGCGTCGGTGACTTCGAGAGGGTGCAACTTCAGTTCTCCGCCGACTGCGCGACAAAAAAAGAGTAGCGAGTAAAGAGGGATGCGCGACTCACCGAGGCGCATGCCGTCCAGCACGCCTATGAGTCGAATGGGCTCCACCTCGATGCCCGTCTCTTCGAGAACTTCTTTCACGACGACTTCAGGAGCGGAGTAACCGACGTCGCACCAACCCGTGGGATAGAGCCAGATTCCGGAGTCGGCTCGTCGAATGAGTAGTAACTCGCCCACGTCGTTCGTCACTGCCGCGCCCACGGCCACCTTTGGCGTCTGATAGCCCGGCACGCCTCGCCCGACCTCTTGCATCCACTGGGTCACGTAGCCGTCGGCGTCGACCACGCCCTCGAGGCCCTCGTCAGCCGCTTCCTTCATGTCGCCAGCGATCTTTAAGACCTCTTCGAAACGCTCGCGTTCGTACTGACTTTGCGTGAAACCAAGTCCAGTTTTCGCGACGCCGGCGAGCGACTCGGCCCAACGCCGCAACGTCTTCTCGGGAACGGAGTTACTCACGCCTCGACGCTACCAACGACGCTTAGGCCAACGTGGCGTCGAGCACCTCTTCGAGCGTGCCCACCAGACCCGTGTAGAACACACCGAAGTCGGCGTAAAGGGCGGAGGCTTCGTCGAAACGCATTTCGTAGACGCACTCTTTGAGATCGTCCACGTGCACGCCAAAGAGCGTCACGCCCCACTCCCAGTCATCCAGGCCCGTCGAGCCCGAGATGACCTGCAAGACGCGACCCTTGAAAGTGCGCCCGATCGCGCCGTGCTGGCGCATCAGGTTCTCTCGATCTTCGTAGCTGAGCGTGTACCAGTTACTCACGTCGCCGCGACGCTTGGACATGGGATAGAAGCAGAAGGCCTTCATGTCCCCGGGCGGGAGCGTCGGGAAGAGTCGATCGTTGAGCATCTTCTCGGGCATGCCCGCGGCGTACTCGCTCACTTCGGTCAACGACACGTAACTCTCGGCGACTTTGAAGCCCGCGGCCTGGACCTCGGACTGAAACTTTCGTAGGTCCCAGAGATTCTCACCCAGCACCATGAAACAGACGTCAGCCTTCGCTCCCAGAATCGCCGCCGTCACGACCTGGATTCCGTTCGTCCACGCCTCGTCGATGGCTTTACGAAGTGAACGGGCGTCGACCTTGCCCTTGAGGTGACAGAAGAGGTGCAGCACGTTGAGTCCGCGCGAGGGGCCAACCGGGGAAGGAGTCGTCATGTTCCCATGTTAGGAGGAATGGCTAATTCGCGAAAAGTCGATGAAAAGATCGAACCGCGGGGCGTAGGCCCCGCGGTTCGATCGTTACGTAGTTGGGACTCGCTTAGTAGTCGTCCATCCCGCCGCCCATCGGGGCGCCCGACTTCTCTTCGGGCTTGTCGACAATGACGCATTCGGTCGTCAAGAACAGCGCCGCGATGGAAGCCGCGTTCTGTAGGGCCGAGCGCGTGACTTTGGCGGCGTCAATGACGCCAGCCTTGATCAAGTCCTCGTACTCACCCGTCGCGGCGTTCAGTCCCTCGGTGGGCTTGGCCAGGTTGCGAACCTTGTCCACGATCACGCCACCTTCGAGACCGGCGTTCACGGCAATCTGATTGAGCGGTGCTTCGACGGCCTTGGCGACCATTCGCGCGCCCGTCTGCTCGTCGCCGCTCAACTTCTCGGCCGCTTCGAGGATGCGTGATTGACTGCGCAGCAGGGCCACACCACCGCCGGGCACGACGCCCTCTTCGATGGCGGCCTTCGTGGTCGAGACCGCGTCTTCGATGCGGTGCTTCTTCTCCTTGAGCTCTACTTCGGTCGCGGCGCCCACTTTGATGACGGCCACGCCACCCGAGAGCTTCGCGAGACGCTCCTGAAGCTTTTCGGAGTCGTAGTCCGAGTCGGTGTTTTCGATTTCGGCCTTGATCTGGCTGATGCGCGCTTTGATGTCCTCTTCGGACCCCGCACCTTCCACAATCGTCGTCTCGTCCTTCGTGACAACGACCTTGCGGGCCGTGCCGAGGAGTTCGAGGGTCGCGGTGTCGAGCTTGAGACCAATCTCTTCAGAGATAACGGTCGCGCCAGTCAAAATCGCAATGTCTTGCAACATGGCCTTGCGACGTTCGCCAAAGCCGGGCGCCTTGACGGCAACGGACTTAAAGGTGCCGCGAATCTTGTTCACCACCAACGTCGCGAGCGCTTCGCCCTCGACGTCTTCGGCGATGATCAGCAGTGGTCGACCCGACTGCATGACCTTTTCGAGCACGGGCAGTACGTCACGCACCGAGGAGATCTTGCCAGCGACCAGCAGAACGTACGCGTTCTCCAAGACGGCCTCTTGACGCTCCACGTCGGTAGCGAAGTACGGCGCGATGTAGCCCTTGTCAAAGCGCATACCTTCGACGAGGTCCATGTCCATACCAAAGGACTGACTCTCTTCCACGGTGATGACGCCGTCCTTGCCGACTTTGTCAATCGCGTCAGCGATCATCTGACCGATCTCGTCGTCCGCGGCCGAGATCGAAGCGACCTGAGCAATCTGCTCTTTCGTGTCGGCGGGAATCGAGAGGTCGTGCAACGACGCCACGGCCGCTTCGACGGCCGCTTCGATGCCCTTCTTCAGTGACATCGGATTCGCGCCAGCGGCGACGTTCTTTAGACCCTCGCGCACCATGGCCCAGGCGAGCACGGTCGCGGTCGTCGTACCGTCACCGGCGACGTCGTCGGTCTTCTTCGCTACCTCTTTGACGAGTTCGGCACCGATCTTCTCAAAGGGGTCTTCGAGGTCGATGTCTTTGGCGATGGAGACGCCGTCGTTGGTGATGGTGGGAGCGCCCCACTTCTTGTCCAGCACGACGTTGCGGCCCTTGGGTCCAAGGGTGACGCGAACGGCGTCGGCCAACTTGTTCATGCCGCGCTCAAGGGCGCGACGCGCCTCTTCGTCGAAAGCGATCAATTTCGCCACGGTGGTTCCTCCTAGTGCGTGACACCTTTTTGGTGCAAAGCAATATTAGCAGTCTCTGACAGAGAGTGCTAACGGGGATTTCAGCCCCCGGCAACCGCCGGGACCAGGGAAACGATCTGACCGGCTTCGAGCACGGTGTCGAGACCATCGAGGAAACGAACGTCCTCATCAGCCACGAAGACGTTCACGAAGCGGCGCAGCGCCCCCTGCTCGTCCAACACTCGCCCCGCGAGGCCCGGGTAGGCAACGTCGAGGGCGACGATGGCCTCTCGAACCGTCCCGGCTTCAACGGGCACTTCGCCCACCCCTCCCACGAGGGCGCGAAGTTGACTGGGCAGACGCACCGTGACACTCATGAGGCCGCCACCAAATGGTGAAAACGCAATGCCTCTTCAGCGGCCTCCAGCGACGGCGTGATCGTCGAGCTGACCGTCGCGGTCTCGACAATGGCGTCGAGCGTCTTTAGACCATGTCCCGAGATAATCGCGACTATGGACTTATCGCGGTCAATGGTGCCCCGGGCGATCATCTGACGAAGCGAAGCAATCGTCACGCCGCCGGCGGTTTCGGCGAAGACGCCTTCGGTTCTGGCAAGGAGTTCGATGCACTCGAGGATCTCCTCATCGGGTACCGATCCACAGTCCCCGCCCTTCGCGCGTAGTTCGTCGAGCACGTAGGGACCATCGGCGGGATTACCAATGGCGAGTGAGCGCGCGATGGTATTTGGACGCTGCGGAGTGATGAAGTCGGCGTCCTTCGTAAAGGCCGTGGCAATGGGTGAGCAACCTTTGGCTTGGGCGCCGAACAATACTGGCGCCGCGCCCTCTACGAGGCCGAGATCAATGAACTCCTTAAAGCCCTTGGCGACTTTAGTGAACTGACTACCCGAGGCCAACGGCACGACGACCTGGTCCGGCGTGCGCCAACCCAGTTGCTCCGCTATCTCAAAGGCGAGGGTCTTAGAACCCTCGGCGTAGTAGGGGCGAAGGTTGATGTTGGCGAACGCCCAGTCGGGGTGTTCGGCCACGAGTTCCACGCAGAGGCGATTCACGTCGTCGTAACTACCTTCGACACCAAGCACCGTGCCACCAAAGATCGCGGTCATGGCGATCTTGGACTTCTCGAGATCGGCCGGAATGATGGTGACGCTCGGCCAACCGATGAAGGCCGCGTGCGCCGCCACCGACGTGGCGAGATTGCCCGTCGAGGCACAGGCCGCGGTCGTAAAACCGAGTCGCCGCGCACTCGAGAGCGCGACGGAGACGACGCGGTCCTTAAATGATCCCGTGGGGTTACGAGTGTCGTCCTTGAGCCAAAGTTCCCGTACGCCGAGGACTTCAGCGAGGCGAGTCGAGCGACGTAGTGGCGTCCACCCCGCCCCCAAGTCCACGGGCGACTCGCCCGGATCAGGCAGTAGTGCGCTGTAGCGCCAAATAGACGGGGGTCCGTCTTGGATGGACGAACGCGTGAGCGTTCGCTTGGCGGCATCGAGGTCGTACTTGACCTCGAGTGGACCAAAGCAGTTGTCACAGACGTAGCGGGCCTCGCCTGGGTAGGCGGTACCACACTCTCGACATTGAAGACCAGTAGCGAAACTCATAACTCCCTTTTCATCGTTCGGCCTTTGGCACCTGGTGTGAAGGGACTATCCCGGGACTCACGCTGGTTGTCGCGACGTCAAAGGGGCCGTCCCTCAGTCGCTCTTGATGTGGGCTCAATTCTTTCAAACTGAGGACCGTTTGTCAAGACCGGGAGAAGAGAACCTAACCTCGACGTCATGATCAGCGTGGAAGTGCCCTGGACCCTCGCGCGCGAATCCTTCACGCTCGAAGGCGTGTGCGCGGCGAAAGGCGACGAGTCGGTCGTGGTCGTCATTCCGGCGAAGAACGAAGCAGCCACCATCGGCGCCGTACTCGACGCCGTACAGATCCACGACTGCCTCGTGGACGAGCTCGTGGTTGTCAACGATCACTCGAGCGACGACACCGCAACCGTCGCCAATCACCACGGCGCGCGCGTTCTGAACCTCGTGGGACCGGGCGGAAAGGGGGCCGCGATGCGCGCGGGACTTGACGCCAGTAACTCGTCGCTCGTGGTCTTTCTCGACGCCGACGTCTTGAACACGACCGCGGACTTCGTGGCTCGCCTACTCCAGCCACTCCTCGAACGACCGGCCGTCCAACTCGTCAAAGGCTTCTACGAACGGCCGCTGCATGACATGCCCACCGGTGGCGGACGAGTGAACGAACTCGCGGCCCGGCCGATCCTTTCCTTGCTCTACCCGGGACTCGGGGAGATTCGACAGCCCCTGGCCGGCGAAACGGCCGCTCGGCGCGACGCACTCGAGGCGATCTCTCTCGAGCCGGGCTACAGCGTGGAGATTGCCCTACTTATTGACATCACGCAACTCTTTGGCGTTCACGCGCTGGCACAAGTCGACCTCGGCATTCGTCGCCACCGCAATCGTCCACTTGAAGAACTTCGACCGATGGCCGTCGACGTACTTCGTGCCGCGCTCGAGCGCTACAAAGTTGACCTACCGAGTCAGAGCTCGGACTAACCGATCGCCGAGTTCGGACCAAGCACCACAATCACGTCGTCAGTCGGTGAACCCGCAATAGGAACGGCGCCGTTCAGCGGCTTGACCGACGACGCGGAAACTTTGATCGTCGAGGCAATCTCGAGAGCGTCATTCCTAAAGCCTGGGTTGAAGTACACGATGGTTGCGGGTATCGCAGTGGCGTTGCCCGCGGGCAACACGTCCCAATCTTGGGTCGTGAGAATCTGCGTGTAGTGCGCGGCGAGTCCCGCCGTCAGCGTGCTGTTGGCTACTTGCACGCGAACTTTCGACTTCGCAAGGGGCGCGTGAGGCGACGTCGTCGTGGTCGAACCCGATGCCAACGTCGAGTTGGTTGTCGTGGCACCCGTCGAAGGCGACGTCGCTCGCACCATCAGAAACGTCGCGCCAACGAAAAGCACGACGATGATCAAGACGACGCTCAACGAGGGTTGAAAGTGCGACCCCGACGCGTGCGGGTCGCGCGAGGAATGTACGGGGTCGCTCATTTCACTAACTCTAGAGCGATGGAGCGCAATTCACTAACCTGAGTAGTTCCAAGCCGGTGTGGCGCAGTCTGGTAGCGCAGGCGATTTGTAATCGTCAGGTCGTGGGTTCGAATCCCTCCACCGGCTCCGCCGGCCCCACTAGCCCCACTATCAATTTCTCGAAAATCGACGTGCGAGAGACCTCTAGAGAACGAATACCTCAACACGGGAGTAGTCCGGCGAGGTGTTTCCCTCTATAGATCCTTCGCCGGCGGCCGAAACACGCACTCCTTTGACTTTGAGTTCTCTGAGCTGGGTCTGAAGATAGTCAGCCACGACCGCGGCACGTCGATTGCTCAACGACCTGTCCAGTGACGCGAGGCCCGTCGCCGCGGTATAACCGTACAACGTGATCCACTTGAACTTCTTGTCCTTGATGGCCACCGCCAAACGATGAACCTGGTTCTTCATCGTTTTAGAGAGCGCCGACGAGTCCTTCGCAAATTGACTAACCGCGCCATAGAGCACCGGTGAGCGAGAATGCCGCCACTGCGCGAAGAGCGTCAACGACGTTGAGAGCGTGACGCTCGCGCTCAGTGCGTAGGACTTGCCCTTTCCATCGACGGCAGTATTCCACGACGTCAGGGTGTAGCCAGACTTCACAAGGTCCGACACGCCGGGCAAGGTGACGAACGATCCGGAGAATCCGGCGAGCGTCGAAATCGAACCACTACCGCCCTCGGATTTGAAGTCGATACTTATCGACGCCAAAGGCGTCCACTGCGCGAAGAGAGTCAACGCGTTCGACAACGTCACGACTTGACCCAGAGCGTACGGAGTACCCGATCCGTTGGCGGCGGTATTCCAGGCCGTTAAAGAGAATCCGGACCTCTCTAAACTCGACGAACCGGGCAAAGTCAGCGACGCGCCTGAGATTCCACTTAGGAGAGCCAGCGAACCGCTGGCGCCGTTGGAGTCAAAGCCCACGGCAATGAGCGGTTTCGCGGACCAGTCGGCGTAGAGCGTGATTGAAGCTGCTGGCACGTACGGTGAACCCGCAAGGCCAACGAGCGTTCCTCCCGAGAGCGCCGTGTACCAGCCGTTAAAATCGTTATTGACGAGAGTTGGTAGAGGAAGAGTGAGCGCGGCGTCGCCGACAACGTAGGTATCAATACTAGGAGCCGGAACTCCTCCGAGAGGAGCGAACGTCACTGTGTACTGATCCGCAATCCACTGGGCCCTAACCGTCAGGCCCGCGTGAGACACCCGCTGACAAATTTCATTTCATAAGGGCGAGACAAGTGACACCAAAGACCAATGACTACAACCAACGCCGCCCAGGCGGTTTCGCGTGACCAAGATGGTGACGTGCAAGGCA
>DATLSR010000055.1:0-24834 GCA_035533995.1 Acidimicrobiales bacterium
GATGCCCGGACGGGCGGTGTGGATGTCGACGCGGATGCGGTCCGAGTTGCGCTCGATCTCAATGCGACTCACCGCGGCGCTCTCGAGCTGCTTGGTGAGGTAGTCGCGAATCTTCCAGTCCTCGATGACGAGGTCCTTGTAGCCGCGCTCTTTGAACCAGCGCGACTTCCAGTCCGTCGTGATACCGAGACGGAAACCGTAGGGATTTACCTTCTGACCCATTAGTTGGTCTCCTCCGTGGTGTCGTCTGACACCGTCTGGTCGTTCTCTGCTTCGTTCTCTTCTTCGGCCGCGACCACTTCGGGCGCGGGCGTTTCGTCGTCGTAGTCGCTGATGGGCGTGGTACCGACGTCCTCGAGCTCGACGTCGTCGCTGGCGTCACTCTCGATCTGTTCGTTCTCACTGGCCTCGAGATTGGCCTCGGCCTCGGCCTCGGCTGCGGCGTCGAGCTCGGCCTGAGCCTCGTGGGCGGCTTCGCGCTTATTGAAACTGGCCTGCTGGTCGGCGCGACGACGCGAGGACTGCACGCGTCGTGAACGACTCGCCACCGCCTGGGCACTACGGGCGTTGCGCATGAGTTCGAGACGCTCTTCATCCATGCGCGAGACGATCACGGTGATGTGCGTCGAGCGCTTAAAGATCTTCCCGGCACGTCCGCGCGCGCGAGGTGAGAAACGCTTCATGGTGATGCCCTCGTCGGCGAAGGCCGCTGAGATGTAGAGCTCTTCGGCGTTCATGGCGTCGTTGTTCACGGCGTTGGCGACGGCCGAGGCGAGTACTTTGGCGATGACGTCGGCGGCTTCGCGACTCGTGCCCGCCAAAATCTCGGCGGCCGTCGTCACGTCTTCACCGCGCACGATGTTCAGTACTACGCGGGCCTTGCTGGCCGACATGGGAAAACCCCGCAGCGTGGCGCGGGTACCCGGGCGTTCGTTGGTCTTGGGACCGGTCATTAGCGACGACCCGTCTTTTCCTGGCCCGCGTGAAACTTAAAGGTGCGCGTCGGCGCGAACTCGCCGAGCTTGTGGCCCACCATGGACTCGTTCACGAACACCGGGACGTGACGGCGACCGTCGTGCACGGCGAAGGTGTGACCGACCATGTCGGGGATGACCGTCGAGCGACGGCTCCAGGTCTTGATGACCTTCTTCTCGTTGGCCGCGTTCATCGCGTCCACCTTCTTCAAGAGGTGGGTGTCGATGAAGGGACCCTTTTTTAAGCTACGTGACATTGTCTACCTACCTCCGCGCGCCGCGTCCACGGCGACGTCGAATAATGAGCGCGTCTGATGTCTTTGGCAGACGCGTACGACCTTCGGGCTGACCCCACGGCGACACCGGGTGGCGTCCACCCGAGGTCTTGCCTTCGCCACCACCGAGTGGGTGGTCGACAGGGTTCATGGCCACACCGCGCGTCTGGGGGCGGATGCCCTTCCAGCGGTTGCGGCCGGCCTTGCCGATCTTGATGAGTTCGTGCTCGGAGTTACCAACGATGCCGAGCGTCGCGCGACAGTCAATGGGCACGCGACGCATCTCGGTTGAGGGCAGGCGAAGCGTGGCGAAGCCACCGTCCTTGGCGACGAGCTGCACGCTCATGCCGGCGCTGCGGGCCATCTTGCCGCCACCACCGGGGCGAAGCTCGACGTTGTGCACGGTCGAACCAGTAGGAATGAAGCGCATCGGCAGGGTGTTGCCCAAGCGGATGTCGGCCTTGGGGCCGGACTCGACGTAGTCACCGACGTTGAGACCGTTCGGCGCCAAGATGTAGCGCTTCTCGCCGTCGGCGTAGTGCAGCAACGCAATGCGACAGGTGCGATTCGGGTCGTACTCAATGGTGGCGACTTTGGCGGGGATGTGATCCTTGTTGCGCTTGAAGTCCACGATGCGGTACTGCTGCTTGTGACCACCACCGCGGTGACGCGAGGTCTTGCGGCCGTAGTTGTTGCGCCCACCCGTTTTGGGCTTGGCGGCGAGCAACGACTTCTCCGGCGTCGTCGTCGTGAGTTCGGCGAAGTCCGAGACGGTCTGAAAGCGGCGACCGGGGCTGGTTGGTTTGCGGTGACGTAGTGCCATAGCAGTCCTTAGTTCTCGAAGAGGTTGATCGTGTCGCCTTGACGCAAGGTGACGATGGCTCGCTTGGTCCCGGGCTTAGAGCCCGTGACACCGGTGCGACGATTACGCGTGTTCTTGCCCTTGCGGTTAAGGGTGTTGACGTTGGTGACCTTGACGTTGAAGGCTTGCTCGACGGCGTTACGCACGTCGATCTTGGTGGCCCGAGGATCAACGACGAACACGTAGGTGCCGGCGTCCATCAACTTGTAGGTCTTCTCCGAAACGACCGGGCGAATCAGAATGCTCATGGCGTCGCGCATTAGTGGGTCTCCTTAGCCGATGGCAACGTGGCGTCGGTAAAGAGCAACCAGTCACAGTCGAGCACGTCGTAGGCGTTGAGCTCGCCGGCGTCAATGGTCTTGACGTTCATGAGGTTGCGGAAGGAACGAACGGCCGTCTCGTCGTCGCGAGAGAGCACCACGAGGATCTTGCCCTCGAGGCCGAGCACATTGAGCGCGGTAATGGCGTCCTTGGTCTTGGGCTCACTCCAGGCGTCGAAGCTGTCGATGAGAGCAACGCGCTTCATCATCGCGCGGTCACTGAGGGCCGAGTAGAGCGCCAAGCGAATCATCTTCTTCGGGGTCTTCTGCTCGTAACTACGAGGCTTGGGTCCAAGGGCAATACCACCACCGGGGTAGTGCGGCGCGCGGATGGTGCCCTGACGAGCGCCACCGGTGCCCTTTTGGTTGAATGGCTTGCGCCCACCACCGCGAACTTCTTTACGGGTCTTGGTGGACTGGGTACCCGAACGCTTCGCGGCGAGTTGGGCCTTAACGACTTGGTGCATCACGGCCATGTTCGGCGTGACGCCAAAGAACGTGGGGTCGAGGTTGACACGACCCAGCGAAACGCCCAAGAGCGAGTGGCGCGTGATGGAGTGCTTGACCAACGCGGGGCGGTCCTTCTTGACGGGACCTCGAAGGGTGAAGACGTCACTCATCGCTGACCTCCGGCCTTCATTGGGTTCTTCACCGACGTACGCAGTACCACGACGCCGCCACGAGGACCGGGAACGGCACCCTTGACGAGGACGAGTTGACGATCAACGTCAACGGAGATCACTTCGAGGTTGGTCGTGGTGACTTGCTGTCCACCCATGCGACCGGCCATCTTCGTGCCCTTAAAGACCCGACCGGGGGTCGCGCAGGCGCCGATGGAACCCGGCGCGCGGTGGTGCTTGTGGTTACCGTGCGCGGCGCCTTGACCTTTGAAGTTGTGGCGCTTCATGCCACCGGCAAAGCCCTTGCCCTTCGATACGGCCGTGGCGTCAATCATCTCGCCCTTTTCGAAGGAGTCGACGAGAATCTCTTGGCCCACGCTGTAGCCCGTGACGTCGTCGAGGCGAAGCTCGACGAGCTTCTTGCCCGGGGCGACGCCGGCCTTTTCGAAGTGGCCGAGTTCGGGCTTGGTGAGGGTGGAGAGTCGCCGCGTACCCCAGGTCACCTGGACCGCGGAGTAGCCCTCCTTCTCAGGAGTCTTTACTTGGACGACGCGAGCTGGGCTGACTCGAACGACCGTGACCGGAATTGCCCGGTTTTGGTCGTCCCAGACCTGGGTCATGCCCACCTTCTCGCCGACGATCGCTTTGGCCGCCACGTTGTTCCTCTTCCTCTTCTTATCCACACGTCGGACTGGGCCGACATACAGACGCTCCGCCGGGCCAATAAACCCGAACGGAGCGCTCGACTTGTTGGTTCAGCGTTCCAAAAATGGCAACTGAACACCTCTGTTGTTGCCCCATTCGTAAAGAACGGGGCTATTAACTCTACACCCACGGGCCCCGCAAACGCAAAGGCGCGCGGGGGCCAGTGGCTAGTTCTGGCGAATCTTGATCTCGATGTCCACACCGGCCGGCAGGTCGAGACGCTGGAGCGAATCGACCGTTTTGGCCGTGTGGTCCACAATGTCCAAAAGACGCTTGTGGATACGCATTTCGAAGTGTTCGCGACTGTCTTTGTGCTTGTGGGGCCCACGAACCACCGTGTAACGGTGCTTTTCCGTCGGGAGGGGCACGGGGCCCTGGACCCGAGCGTTCGTGCGCTCAACCGTTTGGACGATCTTCGCGGTGGACTGGTCCAGCACGCCGTGATCAAAGGCCTTCAATCGGATACGAATCATTTGTCGGTTGTCGGCCATGACCAGTCCTACTTCAGGATCTTCGTGACGCGGCCAGAACCCACGGTGCGCCCACCCTCACGAATCGAGAAGGTCAAGCCCTCTTCCATCGCGATGGGCTTACCGAGAGTGACGGTCATGTCGGTGTTGTCACCTGGCATAACCATCTCGGTGCCCGAGGGCAGCTCGATGGTACCGGTGACGTCGGTGGTGCGGAAGTAGAACTGCGGACGGTAGTTGGCGAAGAACGGCTTGTGACGGCCGCCCTCTTCCTTGGTCAACACGTAGACCGCCGCCTCAAAGTTGGCGTGCGGGGTGATGGTGCCAGGCTTGCAAAGGACTTGGCCGCGCTCGACGTCTTCCTTCTTCGTACCACGCAGCAACGCACCGAGGTTGTCGCCCGCGCGACCCTCGTCGAGGAGCTTGCGGAACATCTCGATACCGGTCACGACGGTCTTTTGCGTGTCGCGCAGACCAACGATCTCCACTTCGTCGCCGACCTTGACGACACCCTGCTCGACCTTGCCGGTGACGACCGTGCCACGACCAGTGATGGACATGACGTCTTCGATCGACATGAGGAAGGGCTTGTCCAGAATGCGCACGGGTTCGGGGATGAAGCTGTCCACCGCGTCCATGAGCTCCATGATCTTGTCGCCCCACTCCTTGTCGCCTTCGAGCGCCTTCAGAGCGGAGACGCGAACAATGGGCGTGTCGTCACCAGGAAAGTCGTAGCTCGTAAGGAGCTCGCGAACTTCCATCTCGACGAGCTCGAGGAGCTCTTCGTCCTCGACCATGTCGGCCTTGTTCAGCGCCACCACGATGTAGGGAACACCCACCTGGCGAGCGAGCAACACGTGCTCACGGGTCTGGGGCATGGGTCCGTCGGTCGCCGAGACGACGAGAATCGCGCCGTCGACCTGGGCGGCGCCCGTGATCATGTTCTTGACGTAGTCGGCGTGACCGGGCATGTCGACGTGGGCGTAGTGACGATTAGCCGTCTCGTACTCCACGTGAGCAATAGAAATAGTGATGCCGCGCTGGCGCTCTTCAGGGGCCTTGTCGATCTGGTCGAAGGGCGTAAAAGCGGATCCAGGGATGCGCTCGGAGAGAACCTTGGTGATCGCCGCGGTAAGAGTGGTCTTACCGTGGTCGATGTGACCCATGGTTCCAATGTTGACGTGCGGCTTAGTGCGCTCGAACTTCTGCTTTGCCATTGTCGGGGACTAACTTTCTCTCTCGTGACCGTTTCACGATGAATCGGTCTGTGTTTTCGGCCCTCCCCGACTACGGTTTGGACCTGGTTGCTACTGGGTTTCCAGCTCTACGCGCCGGTGGCCTTGGCGACGATCTCTTTCGCGATCGCCTCAGGAACCTCTGCGTAGGACTTGAACTCCATACTGTACGTCGCTCGCCCTTGAGTGCGAGAACGCAGGTCAGTAGCGTAGCCGAACATGTCGGCTAGTGGCACAAGGGCTCTAATTACTTGGTTATTGCCAACTTGCTCCATGCCCTCGACCCGGCCGCGTCGTGACGACAAGTCGCCAATGACGTCGCCCATGTAGTCCTCGGGGGTCACTACTTCTACGGCCATCACGGGCTCTAAGAGCACCGGACTGGCCAGACGGGTCGCCTTTTTCACGCAGATCGAACCGGCGATTTTGAAGGCCATTTCGGAGGAGTCGACGTCGTGGTAGCTACCAAAGGTCAGTCGCACGCGTAGGTCCACCATGGGGTAGCCCGCGAGCACGCCCGAGGTCAACGCCTCGACGATGCCCTGGTTGACCGGCCCGATGTACTCCTTAGGAATAACGCCGCCACTGGTCTCGTCCAAGAACTCGTAGCCTCCGCCGGGCCCGGTGGGCTCGACGGTCAAGACCACGTGGCCGTACTGACCCTTACCACCGGTCTGGCGCACGTACTTCTCTTCGACCTTTTCGACCTTCTTGCGAATCGTTTCGCGATACGCCACCTGGGGCTTACCGACGTTGGCGTCGACGGAGAACTCACGAAGCATCCGGTCGACGAGCACCTCGAGGTGCAACTCGCCCATCCCCGAGATAACGGTCTGGCCGGTCTCTTGGTCCGTGCGCACGCGAAACGTCGGGTCCTCTTCGGAAAGTGCGTAGAGCGCCTTGCCGAGCTTCTCCTGGTCGACCTTGGTCTTTGGTTCGACGGCCACGTGAATAACGGGCTCGGGGAACGTCAGGGTCTCGAGCTGAATGGGCTGATCGGGGTCGGAAAGCGTGTCACCGGTCGTGACCTGCTTTAGACCAACGGCCGCGACGATGTCGCCGGTGCGGATGGTGTCTAAATCTTCGCGGTTGTTCGCGTGCATCAACAACAAACGACCGAGTCGCTCACGCTTCATGCCCTTGGTTGTGTTGATCACGGTGTCGCCCTTTTCGAGGGTGCCCGAGTAGACGCGCAGGTACGTCAACTTACCCACGTAGGGGTCGGTCATGATCTTGAAGGCCAGCGCGGAGAAGGGCTCGGCGTCACTGGGCTTGCGCTCGAGGACCTCTTCCTTACCCGGCTTGGTCCCCTGGGTCGGCGGCAGGTCCACGGGCGAGGGCAGGAAGTCCACCACCGCGTCGAGCATGGGCTGGACGCCCTTGTTCTTAAAGGCCGAGCCGTTGAGAATCGGCACGCAGTGCCCCTCTAAGGTTCCGCGGCGAAGAGCGTGGCGTACGTCTTCGGTCGTGACGACCTCGTCGCCGAGGACCTTCTCGAGCAAGTGGTCGTCAAAGGTCGTCAACACGTCGAGCAACTTCGTGCGCCAGATCGTGGCCAACTCTTTCATGTCCTCGGGAATCTCCACGGTGTCGAACTCTTCGCCCTTGTCGTCGTGGTAGAGGATCGCCTTCATCGAGGTCAGGTCGACGAGGCCTTGGTAGTTCGACTCGGCGCCCACGGGCAGCTGGGTCACGGCCGGCACGCAGTCGAGTCGGTCCTCGATCATGTCCACGCAGCGAAAGAAGTCCGCGCCGACGCGGTCCATCTTGTTCACGAAGCAGATGCGCGGCACGTTGTACTTATTGGCTTGGCGCCAGACCGTCTCGGTCTGGGGTTCGACGCCCGCCACCGCGTCAAAGACCGCGACGGCGCCGTCGAGCACGCGCAAAGAGCGCTCGACCTCGACGGTGAAGTCGACGTGGCCCGGGGTGTCGATGATGTTGATGCGGTGACCGTTCCAGTAACAGGTGGTCGCGGCCGAGGTGATCGTGATGCCCCGCTCTTGCTCTTGGACCATCCAGTCCATGGTGGCGGCGCCATCGTGCACCTCACCGATTTTGTAGTTTTCGCCCGTGTAGAACAAGATGCGCTCCGTCGTCGTGGTCTTACCCGCGTCGATGTGGGCCATGATGCCAATGTTGCGAACTTTGTCCAGGGGGTATTCGCGTGCGGTCATTTCCTTACAAACTCTCTTTACTTACCAGCGATAGTGGGCAAAAGCTTTGTTGGACTCGGCCATCTTGGCCATGTCCTCGCGGCGCTTAACGGCCGCCCCCACGCCGTTGCTGGCGTCGATGATTTCGCCAGCCAAACGGTCGGCCATGGTCTTCTCGCGACGCTTCTTCGCGAAGTCGGTTAACCATCTTATGGCGAGCGTGGTCGAACGACGCGGGCGAACCTCAACGGGCACTTGGTAGGTGGTGCCACCAACGCGACGGCTGCGCACTTCGAGCTCGGGCCGTACGTTCTCCAGCGCGCGCTTCAAGGTGGCGATGGGGTCGGTACCGGTCTTTTGCTCGACCTGCTCCAGGGCGCCGTAGACAATGCGTTCAGCGATGGTGCGCTTGCCACGCTCGAGGATCTTGTTGGTGACTTGGGTGACGAGGACCGACTTGTAGATCGGGTCGAGGGGAATTTCGCGGCGTACCGCGGGGCCTTTACGAGGCATTATTTCTCCCTCTTGGCGCCGTAACGACTACGGGCCTGCTTACGGTCACGAACACCCGAGGTGTCGAGCGCGCCGCGGATGATCTTGTAGCGAACACCGGGAAGGTCCTTCACACGCCCGCCACGCACCAGCACGATGGAGTGCTCTTGGAGGTTGTGGCCGACGCCGGGAATGTAGGCCGTAACTTCGACGCCCGAGGTGAGGCGAACACGAGCGACCTTACGCAGAGCCGAGTTGGGCTTCTTCGGCGTGACGGTGTGCACGCGGGTGCAGACGCCACGGCGTTGCGGGGCCCCCTTTAGGGCCGGCGTCTTCGTCTTTGAAACCTTGTCCTGTCGGCCCTTTCGGACCAACTGTGCGATTGTGGGCACGCGGAACCTCTCTTGTTGGTACATCTCTGGGCGCCCCGGCGAAGCCGGAGCGCGGACTGTCAATCCTACGACAAAGTGACGTCGTACGGCAAGCCCGTCGCCGCTCGGCGAGAGCGGCGACGGGCCTACGCCTTAGAGCGCCTGTCCCCCGAGTTGATCTTCGGGGTTATCGGCGTCGTTCTCAGGTAGTGCTGACTCGTCGTAGGTGGCCGTGCCGATGTTCTGGAAGGCGCTCAAGTCCGCGCTAAAGGAGTCGTCACTGCTCAACTCGCCCAAAAGACTGGCCAGGTCGAGGTCGTCGTCGCTGACTTGAGCCCAGGCGGGCAGCAGTTCGGCGTCGGGCATGTCGAGACGCAGTTCGCGCTTGTTGTAGTACTCCAGACCCGAACCGGCCGGGATCAACTTACCGATGATGATGTTCTCCTTCAGACCCACGAGGTAGTCACGCTTGCCTTCGATGGCGGCCTCGGTAAGGACGCGCGTCGTCTCTTGGAACGACGCGGCCGAGAGCCACGAGTCGGTGGCGAGCGAAGCCTTGGTAATACCCATCAACTGGGCCCGACCGTCGGCGGCCTCAGAGCCACTGGCTTCGAGTTCGTCGTTCGTGTCGTTGAAGAGCTTCACGTCAATCAACGCTCCGGGCAACCACGTGGACTGACCAGCGTCAACGATCTGCACGCGACGCGTCATCTGGCGCACGATGAGTTCGATGTGCTTGTCGTGAATCGACACACCCTGGTCGCGGTAGACGTTCTGCACCTCTTCGGTGAGGTACTGCTGAGTCTCGCGCGTTCCCCGGAACTTCATCATGAGCTTGGGGTCGAGCGGTCCGTCGTGTAGCGGCGTACCGACTTCGACCTCTTGGCCGTCTTCGATCAAGAGGTGTCGAGCAATGGAGATCGACTCTTCTTGGAGTTGGCCTTCGTCGCCCACCATGGTGACCTTGCGTTCTCGACCCACGAGCTCCACGCGCACCACGCCCGAGAACTCGGCCACGGCCGCAGCACCCTTAGGGGTACGCGCTTCGAAGAGCTCGACCACGCGCGGTAGACCGTGCGTGATGTCGCTCTCGGACACACCACCGGAGTGGAACGTACGCATCGTGAGCTGAGTTCCCGGCTCACCAATGGACTGTGCGGCAATGACCCCGACCGCTTCACCGAGCTCCACGAGTTGGTGAGTGGCGAGTGAGAGTCCGTAACACGCGGCGCACACTCCTTGGATAGCGTCACAGGTCAAGGTCGTACGAACTCGAACCCGCTCAACGGAGGCGTCGTCGCGCAGTCGCTCGACGTCGTCCATCAACAACATGGTGCCGCGCGGGATGAGCGAACCATCCGCGAGCGTCACGTCTTCGGCCGATACGCGGCCCCAGAGCTTGGTCTCTAAGTGAGAACGCACCGCGCGCGTGTCGGGGGCGACGTGCTCGATCCACATCCCTCGACTCGTGTTGCAGTCGAACTCCTTGACGATGAGCTCTTGAGCGACGTCAACGAGTCGACGGGTCAAGTACCCAGAGTCAGCGGTTCGCAGCGCCGTGTCACCAAGACCCTTACGGGTGCCGTGGGTGGAGATGAAGTACTCCAGGACCGAAAGGCCTTCGCGGAACGAAGACTTGATCGGGCGAGGGATCATCTCACCGCGCGGGTTGGACACGAGGCCCTTCATGGCGGCAATTTGGCGGATCTGCTGGGAGTTACCTCGAGCCCCCGAGTCCACCATCATGCGGATCGGGTTGTCCGAGATCGCGTTCATCGCGCGGTCGGTGGCGTCACCGACCTCCTTGTTGGCGTTCGTCCAGATCTCAATCTCTTGCTGGCGGCGTTCGTCGTCGACGATGACGCCGCGCCGGTAGTTGGTCTCGACCTTGGCGGCCTGCTCCTCGTACTTGTTGAGAATCGCGGCCTTTTCAGGCGTGGTGACGATGTCGTCAATCGAAATCGTCAGACCCGAGCGCGTCGCGAAACGAAAGCCCAGTGACTTGATGGCGTCGAGTGACTCAGCAACTTCTTGGCGCGAGTAGCTCGCCGAGATCTCTTCGACGATCGTGCCAATCGGTACCGCGTTCTTGCCAATGACCTCGTTCACGTAGCGAAAGCCAAAGGGCAGCGCTTCGTTGAACAGAACTCGACCGGGCGTCGTCACGAGCGAACGTCCCGCGCCCGAGACCTCAATGCCGGCCGCTTCTAAGCGCGCGTCGAGTGACGAGCCCTCGAGGGGTCGGATCTCGATCGCACTGCGCAGACCAATGAGCTTGTCCGAGACGGCGTTTTCGATTGAGTAGACGTGGCGATAGTTCTTCGGGTGCTCGACCACTTCGTCACAGGGCAACGTCAAGTAGTACGCACCAAAGACCATGTCCTGAGCGGGCTCAGTAATTGGTCGACCGGTGGCGGGCGTGAAGATGTTGTTCGTCGAGAGCATCAAGATGCGTGCTTCGGCCTGGGACTCAGCCGAGAGCGGCACGTGCACGGCCATCTGGTCACCGTCGAAGTCCGCGTTGAAGGCCTTGCAGACGAGGGGGTGGATCTGGATCGCCTTGCCGTCAACGAGGATCGGCTCGAAGGCCTGGATACCGAGACGGTGCAACGTCGGCGCACGGTTCAACAACACCGGGTGCTCGCGAATGACCTCTTCGAGCACGTCCCAGACCACGGCCTTACGGCGTTCGACCATACGCTTCGCGCTCTTGATGTTCTGCGCCATCTGGGTCTCGATGAGACGCTTCATGATGAAGGGCTTAAAGAGCTCGAGGGCCATCATCTTGGGGAGACCACACTGGTGGAGCTTGAGCGTCGGTCCGACCACAATCACCGAGCGACCCGAGTAGTCCACGCGCTTACCGAGCAGGTTCTGACGGAAACGTCCCTGCTTACCCTTCAACATGTCCGAAAGACTCTTCAGCGGTCGGCCACTCTGTCCGGCCACCGGACGTCCACGACGTCCGTTATCGAAGAGTGCGTCGACGGCCTCTTGGAGCATGCGCTTTTCGTTGTTGACAATGATGTCCGGCGCGCCAAGGTCGAGCAAACGCTTCAAGCGGTTATTGCGGTTGATGACGCGGCGGTACAGGTCGTTGAGGTCCGACGTCGCGAAACGTCCACCGTCGAGCTGCACCATCGGACGAAGGTCCGGAGGAATGACCGGCACGGCTTCGAGGATCATGGCGCGCGGGTCGTTCAAACGGTGACCGTGGTCGTCACGACGGTTGAAAGACTGCACGATGGCGAGGCGCTTCAAAAACTTCGCGTGACGCTGCGCGCTGAGCGGCTTGCGGCCGTCCTTCGCGTCGATCATCTCGCGCATGACCTTCTCCTCGTCGTCGAGGTTCATACGGTCAATCAGTTGAAGAATCGCGTCGGCACCCATGCCGCCTTCGAAGTACTCGCCGTAGCGAAAGTCCATCTCGCGGTACAGCACTTCGTCTTCGATGATCTGGCGTGAGTGAAGTCCTTCGAACGTGTCGAAGGCCTGCTTGGCCAGTTCGCGCTCTTCGGCGAAACGTGAGCGAACACCGTCGAGCTCCTTCTCGGTGCCGCGCTGGAGGGCCCGAAGCTCGGACTCCTTGGCGCCTTCGGCTTCGAGCTTGACGGCGCGGGCTTCAATTTCCTTCAACTTGTTGTCGAGCGCCTTGACTTCACGTTCGGCGATTTCGAGAATCTCTTCGTTGAGGCCCACGCGCAGCTCGGCGAGCTCGGCGTGACGGCGATCAACGTCAACGTAGGTGACCATGTGGGCGGCGAAGTAGATGACCTTCTCTAACTGCTTGGCCTTTAACTCTTCCTTCGGCGCGGTACCCATCAAGAGGTACGCGAGCCACGATCGAGTACCGCGCAGGTACCAGATGTGCACTACCGGTGCCGACAGGGCGATGTGACCCATGCGCTCGCGGCGCACCTTGTCACTCGTTACCTCAACCCCACAACGCTCACAGACAATGCCCTTAAAACGGACGCGCTTGTACTTGCCACAGGCGCACTCCCAGGCCTTCTGCGGTCCGAAGATCTTCTCGCAGAACAGGCCGTCCTTCTCGGGACGCAGGGTGCGGTAGTTAATGGTCTCGGGCTTCTTCACTTCACCCGAGGACCAACTACGAATGTTCTGTGCAGTAGCGAGACCAATACTGATCTCGTCGAACTGGTTTACGTCGAGTGGACTCATGACAACTTCCTTTCGGCGGCACGGCGGGCGTCCTCTTCATCACTGCCGCGCTCGGGTCGACTGATGTCGATGCCCAGTTCGCGCGTGACGGAGAAGAAGTCCTCTTCGGTGTCGGCTAGATCAACGTGGGCACCGACCTTGTCGCGCACCTCCACGTTCAAACAGAGTGACTGCATTTCTTTGATGAGCACCTTGAACGACTCGGGGATTCCCGGCTCGGGGAGGTTCTGACCCTTGACGATGGCTTCGTAGGCGCGCTCGCGACCCTTCATGTCGTCGGACTTGACGGTCAAGAGTTCTTGGAGCGCGTACGCGGCACCGTAGGCCTCGAGGGCCCACACTTCCATCTCACCAAATCGCTGACCGCCGAACTGCGCCTTACCACCGAGTGGCTGGGCGGTGATCATCGAGTACGGACCGGTGGCGCGCGCGTGAATCTTGTCGTCCACCATGTGAGCGAGCTTCAAGATGTAGGCGTAGCCCACCGAGATCGGACTGTCGTAGGCCTCGCCGGTTCGACCGTTGTAGAGCGTGACTTTTCCGTCGTTGTCGCCCGCCAACAGGCGCTTGCCGTCTTGACCGTCGATGTTCAGTGTCTCGAAGGTCTGTTGAATCGTGGGCTTGTCCTTCGCGCGCTCGGTCTCGTCCCAGTGCGCACCGTCGAACGAGGGCGTGGCGACGTAGACCGCGGGCTCGGTACGAGGACGGGTCTTGCGGTACGGACGGTTCGCGGGATCCTTCTGGTCGTCGTGACCCGACGTACCAACGGCGGGGTTGACTTCGAGGCCCGCCCAGCCGTGACGAGCGGCGTAGCCCAAGTGACTTTCGAGCACCTGGCCGACGTTCATTCGACTCGGCACACCAAGGGGACTCAAGATGATGTCAATCGGCGTTCCGTCAGAGAGGAACGGCATGTCCTCTTCGGGCAGGATCTTCGAGATAACGCCCTTGTTGCCGTGACGTCCGGCCAGCTTGTCGCCTTCGGAGATCTTGCGCTTCTGCGCGACGTAGACCTTGACCAGCTGATTGACGCCGGGCTGCATCTCGTGGTCTTCGTCACGGCTGTAGACCTTGACGTCGATGACCTTGCCGGACTCACCGTGGGGCACCTTCAAGGAGGTGTCGCGCACTTCGCGAGCCTTCTCGCCAAAGATAGCGCGGAGCAGACGCTCTTCGGGGGACTGCTCGGTCTCACCCTTGGGGGTGACCTTACCGACGAGGATGTCGCCGGGCTGAACTTCGGCACCGATGCGCACGATGCCCAAATCGTCGAGGTCGGCCAGGATGTCGTCGGGCAGGTTCGGGATGTCGCGAGTGATCTCTTCGGCACCGAGTTTGGTGTCGCGAGCGTCGATCTCGTACTCCTTTACGTGCACCGAGGTCAAGACGTCGTCACGCACGAGGCGCTCACTCAAGATGATGGCGTCCTCGTAGTTGTAGCCCTCCCACGGCATGTACGCCACGAGCAGGTTCTTACCCAACGCCAACTCACCGTTCGACGTGCTCGTGCCGTCGGCCAAGAGGTCACCGGCCTTCACGCTCTCGCCACCAAAGACGAGGGGCTTCTGGTTGATCGAGGTGTCCTGGTTAGAACGACGGAACTTGTTGAGGTTGTACTGCTTGCGGCCAAAGGCCTTGCCGTAACGATCGGTTACGTCCTTCTCGTACTCAACGACAATGCGGTCGCCCGAAACGGATTTGACGACACCGTTGCCCTCGGCGATCAGCACGTCACCCGAGTCGAGTGCGGCCCGCGCTTCCATGCCGGTTCCCACGAACGGCGCCTCGGGCATGATGAGCGGCACCGCCTGCTTTTGCATGTTCGCGCCCATCAGTGCGCGCTGGGCGTCGTCGTGCTCGACGAAGGGGATCAGCGAGGTCGCGACCGAAATGATCTGCTTGGTGGAGACGTCCATCAACTCGACTTCGTCGGGCTTGACGAAGTCAATCTCGGACGTGGTGGAGGAGGACTTGTTCGACGAACCAACGCGCAGTCCCGTACCAACCGGGCCACGACGGACGAGGACGCGGTCGGCCTTGATGGTGCCGTGGTCGTCGACTTCGGTGTTCGCCTGGGCGATGACGTAACGCTCTTCTTCATCGGCCGTGAAGTACTTGATCTCACCGGTAACTTTGCCCGCCGCGACCACTCGGTACGGCGTTTCAATGAAGCCGTACTCGTTGATGCGCGCGTAGGTCGCGAGGTAGCCAATAAGACCGACGTTGGGGCCTTCGGGGGTTTCGATCGGACACATCCGCCCGTAGTGCGAGGAGTGGACGTCTCGAACTTCTAGACCGGCGCGCTCGCGAGAAAGTCCACCTGGTCCCAGCGCCGAGAGTCGACGCTTGTGGGTGAGACCCGACAGCGGGTTGTTCTGGTCCATGAACTGACTGAGCTGTGAGGTGGCGAAGAACTCTTTGATCGCCGACATCACGGGACGAATGTTGATCAAGGTCTGGGGCGCGATGGCCTCGACGTCTTGGGTATTCATGCGCTCACGTACCACGCGCTCCATACGTGAAAGACCCGTACGAAGGGCGTTTTGAATCAACTCGCCCACGCTGCGGATGCGGCGATTAGCGAAGTGGTCCTGGTCGTCGATGTGGTACGTGGTCTCCTTGGCGGTGCGGTCGCGCGCCAAGTTCAACAGGTACGTCGCCGTGGCCAGTACTTCGGCCTTCGAGAGAACGTGCAGGGCGGTGTTGGGCCGTTCGAGCACGTCGCCGAAGAGTTCGACGTTCTTCGCGACTTCGCTGCCGAGCTTGCGATCGAGCTTGTAGCGACCAACGCGACTGAGGTCGTAGCGCTTCTCGGAGAAGAAGGCGCCCTCAAAGTACTGACGAGCGGCTTCGACGGTCTGGACTTCACCGGGACGCGCGCGACGGTAGATCTCGAGCCACGCGGTCTCTTGACTCGCGCGTAGAAAATTCTCGGGCGTGTCGTCGATGTTGTACTTCTCCATGTGCTTGGAGATTTCGAGGTGGGCCTTCTTCCAGTCAACGTGGAACTGGTCCTCGAGGAAGTCAAAGTGCGCAATGAACTTTTCAAAGAACTTCTCGTCCATTGCGGTGTCGAGCGCGCGCAGCAACGTGAAGATCGAGATGCGACGCTTACGAGCAATGCGCGCACCAGCGTTCGCGGACTTGTTCTTCTTCTCTTCTAAGTCAACCTGGAGCCACTCACCACGACTGGGGTGAATCGTTCCTTCGAAGGCCACCTTCTCGTCCTTACCGGGCTGAAAGAGTACGCCGGGTGAACGAACGAGTTGTGACACAACCACGCGCTCGGTGCCGTTGATGATGAACGTTCCCTGCTCGGTCATGATCGGGAAGTCACCCATGAAGACGGTCTGCTCTTTGATCTCACCGGTCTCGGAGTTCAAGAAGCGCGCGCGCACGAAGATGGGTTGGGAGTACGTGGTGGCGCGCTGACGGCACTCTTCCACGGTGAACTTGGGCGGACTCTTTAAGTCGGCGTCATCAGGGTCGAACTCGAGTTCGAGCGAAAGTCGGCCCGTGAAGTCGGTGATCGGCGAGATTGCCTCGAAAGCCTCGCGCAGACCCTGCTTCATGAATAAGTCGAAGCTGTCGCGCTGAATTTCGAGAAGGTTAGGCAGGGGGTGTGCTTCACCCAATGCCGAGAAGTTAAAGCGCTCCGGGCTAGTGGACCGAGACGTCAACGGTCATCCTCCGTGTGAGTGGGTGGGTGGTACGCGCCGGGTAGAAGCACAAAACGGCGTCAAGGGATGACGAAGTTGGGGGCAGGAACACGGTCTTACAACTCTAGTGGTTCTGTCAGAGAATGCGCAACTGGCGCTCCCCAAAGGAGATACGCGCCCGTGCACAACGGTTGCGCTTACCCTAGGCAGGTTCACCGCCCAGGTCAAGTATGCCTGAGCTAGAAAAAGCTCCGGCCGGGCAGAGCCCGGCCGGAGCCGTTCAAACAACGATAATTACTTCACTTCTACTGTCGCGCCGGCGGCCTCGAGGGCGGCCTTGGCCTTTTCGGCGTCGGCCTTGGAGACCTTTTCGAGCACGGGCTTGGGGGCGCCGTCCACGAGGTCCTTGGCTTCTTTTAGTCCGAGGCTGGTCAAGGAACGTACTTCCTTGATGACCTGGATCTTCTTGTCGCCACCGCTGATCAAAATGACGTCGAAGTCACTCTTCTCATCGGCCCCGGCGTCGGCGTCGCCGCCACCGGCCGCGACCGGCGCCGCGGCAGCAGCCGCGGGAGCCGCCGCCGTCACACCGAACTTCTCCTCGAACTCCTTCAAGAGTTCGCTCAGTTCGATGACAGAAAGCTCCGCGATGCCGTCGAGAATCTGTTCCTTGGTAAGGGTTGCAGCCATGGTGATTCCTTTCTCTTCTTATTTCGTTGTTGGTTATTCGGCCGGTTCGCTCGCGACGTCTTCTGACGCCTCGGAGGTCTCGGGGTCGGAAGGGGCCTCCGTGGCCACAGGGGCCTCGGGGGTCTCGTCCGCGACGTCGGCGACCAGAGTCGCGTCGTCGTCGCTCGCTGCCGGAGCAGCTTCCTCGACCCCGGCCGGAGTCTCGGCGGTCTCTTCGACTTGTTCGACGACCGGGGCGACAACTGCGCCACCCTTGGCGTCGATCAAGGCCGAGAGGCCGTAGGCGAAGTTTTGCGGGAGGGCCCTTAAGAGGCCGGCCATGGTCGCGAGTGGTGAAGCGAGCAGACCAGCGAAGCGCGCGAGCAGAACGTCGCGCGAGGGCAGGTCGGCCAGTGCGCTGAGGTCCTGGAGCGATAGAGGCTTGCCGTCGAGGACGCCACCCTTGACGATCAACGTGGGCGTGGCCCGGGCGAAATCACGCAACGCCTTCGCCACGGCCGAGACGTCACCGTTCACGAAGGCAATGGCCGTTGGACCAACGAGGAACTCGTCGAGCGACGCCACGGACGTCCCCTCGATGGCGCGACGAACGAGCGTGTTCTTAAAGACCTTGTAGTCGGCGTCGAGCGTACGAAGCTGACGGCGAAGCGTCGAAATCTCCGCGACGGTCATGCCGCGGTACTCGGTGACGACCGCCGTTGAGGTGCCCTCGACCTTGGCCTTCAGTTCGTCGACGGTAGCGACCTTGGCGGTGCGAACCTTGTTCATAGTGACTCCTTCACCGGATGGGGCCGGTAACGGGCCTCGAACATCCAAGCGAACGAGTTCCCCAAGGAAACTCGAACTCCTCGTCAGGCGAACTTTCGTCCTTTACGCACTCGCGTGCACCGGATGTCTTCGGCGTTCTTTATAAATCTGTCGCACCGACTTCGTGCAAGGTTGTCCAGCGTACTAACGAAAGGGCTGCGGCGTCAATAGAACCACTAGGCCGGGGCCAAAACCTCGTCCTGGTCGCGGGTGCGCGCCGGGTCGATCTTAACGCCAGGTCCCATCGTTGAGGAGACCGTAATGCTCATGACGTAGCGACCCTTGGCACTCGCGGGCTTGACCCGGAGGACTTCGTCGATGACCGCCTGCACGTTACGAACCAGGTCGTCGCGCGAGAAGCTCACTTTGCCAACGCGTAGCTGCACGTTGCCGATCTTGTCAGTGCGGTACTCAACGCGTCCCCCCTTGAACTCGGTGACGGCCTTGGCGACGTCGGTCGTGACGGTGCCGGTCTTGGGGTTAGGCATCAGACCACGTGGCCCCAGTACTCGACCGAGACCACCGACTTGACCCATGAGGTCCGGCGTCGCGATCGCGACGTCGAAGTCGAGAAATCCACCCGCCACCTTGGCGACGAGGTCTTCGGCGCCGACTTCGTCCGCTCCAGCGTCACGAGCGGCCTGGGCCGCTTCACCAGAGGCAAAAACCGCGACGCGGTTCGTCTTACCGGTGCCCGCGGGCAGCGAGATGGTGCCGCGCACAATCTGCTCGGCCTTGCGCGGGTCGACGCCGAGGCGAATCGCCAGCTCGACGGTCTCGTCAAACTTGGCCGTCGAGACGTGCTTCACCTTGTCGATGGCCTCGACCACCGTCAAGAGCTCTTCGCGATCGACTTGAGCGAGGGCGTTCTTGTAGTTCTTACCGTGCTTCATTACTCTTCTCCTAGCCCGCGACCGTGATGCCCATCGAGCGCGCCGTACCGGCCACTTGGAGCTTGGCCATCTCGACGTCGTCGGTGTTGAGGTCTTTCAGTTTGGTTTTGGCAATCTCTTCGACCTGGTCCATGGTGACCGTGGCGACGACTTCTCGGCCCGCGAGCTTGGCGCCCTTGGCGACGCCGGCCGCTTGGCGAAGAAGGACCGGCGTGGGGGGCGTCTTCAATATGAACGTGAACGTGCGGTCCTCGTAGATCGAGATCTCAACGGGGATAACGGTCCCCTTCATCGACTCGGTCGCGGCGTTGTACTGCTTGCAGAACTCCATGGTCTGCACCCCGTGTGGTCCAAGCGCCGTACCAACCGGCGGTGCGGGCGTGGCACCACCCGCTTCGAGTTGAATTTTGACTACTGCGACAATATTTTTGGCCATGGCCGTTCTCCTTACAGTTCTCTACAGCTTCGTGACCTGCGTGAAGTCCAGCTCCACGGGGGTCTCACGTCCAAAGATGTCCACCAACACCTTGACCTTGAGTTGGTCTTCGTTGATCTCGGCCACGTGACCGGAGAAGGTAGCGAACGGTCCGGTCTTGATTTGAACCGTGTCGTTGACTTCGAACTCGTGGGTCGGCATGCGACGCTTCGTGGTGGGCACCTCGACGCCTTCGACGTGGGGGCGAATGATGTTGTCGACTTCGCGCTTGGTGAGCGCCGTCGGCTTGGTCTTCTCCGCACCGACGAAGCCCGTCACGCCCGGCGTCGAGCCAATGACGTAGAAGATCTCGGGATCTGGTTCGCAACGAATCAAGAGGTAGCTCGGGAACATGCGCTTCGAGACGGTGACCTTCTTGCCGGACTTGAACTCGGTCACGTCCTCTTCGGGCAGGTAGATCTCGTAGATCGACTCGCTCAGCTCGCGACTCTTGATGATGTTGTTCAGCGCACCGATGACTTTCTGCTCGTGACCGGCGAAGGTGTGCACGATGTACCAGCGACCGGGACGGTCGAAGGCGCTCTCGACAATGGGCTCGTCGTCCTCGTCGTCGAGGATCGTGACGTCGAGAATCTCTTCGTCGAGCACCACGTCTTCAATCACGTCGTCGAGGGGGGTTTCTAGATCACTCATGCTTGCCTACTTGGTAAAGAGGAACGAAACGAACTTGGAGAAACCAAAGCCGAGTCCGAAAATTAACGAGGTCATAAAGATCAGCACGAAGAGCACGATGGTCGAGTAGTTGATGACCTCGGGTCGCGTGGGCCAGGAGACTTGGCGCATCTCTTCACGAATTTGGCGAAAGAACTCCGCGGGGGTGGCGCGGTCGCTGCGACGACGTGGCACGTCTTGCGGCGTGCGCCGGGGAGCGGCGGCGCCGTCGGCACCCACCTGTCCCTGTCGTTGCATCTGGCGCTTTTGTTCGCGGTTCATCTCACGTCTCTCGTTCAAACTTCGTTACGGCAATCTGGATAACAACTTCGAGCAGGGCAGGAGGGACTCGAACCCCCAACCACCGGTTTTGGAGACCGGTGCTCTACCAATTGAGCCACTGCCCTATGCGGTCACGCCAAGAAATTGAACGCGTCCCTAGGGACGTCAATCTTACCATCCTCGCGAGGGCACTCGTCTACCAGGCGCGGCGTCGTTTGAAAACCGCCGCGTCGCAAGCATAACTGGACACCAGTGGCCCTCGGCTCGGGACCCGCATCGAGCGAGACCTCGTTGCTCTACCAACATCACCTCATCCCACGTCTGAGTCGGCGCACGAAGACGCGTTCTGGATCGGCGGCCTTTAAGAGCGAATGGACACACGAACTGCTTGGCGTCGTAGAATGCCGAGCCAAGGAGGCACTATGCAATGTCGGGCGTGCCAAGGGGATACTCCGAGCGACAAGCCGTTCTGCGCGAACTGCGGCGCCCGAGTCGCGGCGCAGTGCCCGTCCTGTGGCGCGGAGGTCCTCGAGGGAAAGCCCTTTTGTGCAAACTGCGGCTCATCGGTGGCGGCCGCCACCGAGCCCTCAACCCCGAGCTTCGCGAATCTGGGAGCTGCGTCGTCGCCAGAGACGTTCGACGAGCCGGTGGCGGAAAGGCGACTGTGCTCGGTCTTGTTCGTCGACCTCGTGGGTTTCACGCCACTGGCCGAATCTCGCGACCCAGAGTCCGTTCGAGAGCTCCTTTCGCAGTACTTCGATCGAGCCCAACGAATCATCGATAACTACGGCGGAACCGTCGAGAAGTTCATTGGCGACGCCGTCATGGCGGTGTGGGGCGCACCAATTGCCAACGAAGACGACGCGGAGCGAGCAGTTCGCGCCGCGCTCGACCTCGTGGCCTCGGTCGCCGAACTCGACAGTGACGCCGGTCTGGGCGGCCTTCGAGCCCGTGGGGGCGTCGTGACTGGTGAAGTAGCCATCACGATAGGCAGAGTTGCCGAAGGCATGGTGCTCGGCGACACCGTGAACTCGGCGTCGCGGGTACAGAGCGTGGCCGAGCCCGGAACGGTGCTCGTGGACGAATCCACGTGGCGTGCGGCGTCGGGCGCGATTGCCTTCGATGAAGTGGGCGCGCTCGAACTCAAGGGCAAGTCGCTCACGATTAAGGCGTGGCGAGCGCTTCGAGTCGTCGCGCAGCGTAAGGGGCTCGGGCGCAGCGAACGGCTCGAACCCCCCTTCGTTGGACGAGAGGAAGAGATTCGACTCATCAAGGATCTCCTGCACGCCACCGCGCGTGAGCAGCGGGCACGTTTGGTCTCGGTGACGGGAATTCCCGGGATCGGGAAGAGTCGCCTCTCGTGGGAGTTTCTGAAGTACGTCGACGGACTCGCCGACGACGTCTACTGGCACCAAGGTCGCTCTCGCGCCTACGGCGAAGGAGTGACCTTCGGTGCACTCGGTGAGATGGTGCGCATGCGCGCAGGAATTCTCGACGCCGAAGAGGCGGCGACCGCTCTCGAGAAGTTGCACACGTGCCTGACCCGCTTCGTCCCTGACGTCGAAGAGCGACGATGGATCGAGCCTCGTCTCGCTCACTTGCTCGGACTTAGCGAGTCGATGTCGAGCGACCGCGAAGAGCTGTTCTCGGCGTGGCGAAGGTTCTTTGAACGCATTGCCTCAGTGGGACTCACGGTGCTCGTCTTCGAAGACCTCCAGTGGGCCGACGCCGGACTCATCGACTTTGTCGAATCAATTCTCGAATGGTCGAAGAACTTCCCACTGCTTATCGTCACCCTTTCGCGTCCGGAGTTGATGGAACGGCGCGCGTCCTGGGGCGCGGGACTTCGTAACTTCACGTCACTTCACTTAGAGCCCCTGTCGTCCATCGCTATGCGTGAGTTGCTTGACGGCTTCGTCCACGGACTCCCTCGCGACGTCTCTGACCAGGTGCTGGCCCGCGCAGAAGGTGTGCCGCTCTACGCCGTCGAGACGATTCGGATGTTGGTCGACCGGGGAGCGCTGGTGCAGTCGGTTGACGGCTATCACGTCGAAGGCGATATCAGCACTTTGGAAATTCCTGAAACGCTTCACGCACTCATTGCCTCAAGGTTGGACTCCCTGCCGCCTCGTCAACGAGTCCTGCTGCAAGACGCCGGCGTCGTGGGCTCGACGTTTTCCGTCGAAAGTCTCCGAGTCGTCAACGGCGCGATGGCCGAAGAAATTGAGAGCGAACTTCGCGACCTCGTGCGAAAGGAGTTCCTCTTCGCCGACAACGATCCTCGTTCCCCCGAGCGAGGTCAGTACGGCTTCGTCCAAGGCGTCATTCGTGAAGTCGCGGTGGGCACACTCGCGCGTCGAGACCGTCGAGCGAAACATCTCGCTATCGCGCGCTACGCCGAATCGCTGGAGGACGAAGAACTCGCTGGCGTCGTCGCGGCCCACTACCTCGAGGCCTACCGGGCGACGCCCGAGGAACCAGACAGTGATCAAGTCATACCCCGAGCGCTTGAATGGACCGAGCGTGCCGGCCAGCGAGCGCTCTCGCTCGGTTCACCAGAACAGGCTGCCGTGTTCTTCAACCAAGCCATTGAACTAGCGAGTGACGATCGACTTCGGGCCAGACTCTTCGAACTCGCGGCTGAGTCGGCGAGCCGCCTCCAGCAGTCAGAGCAGTGCGCCACGTACCTCGAGCGGGCCATCGCGATATACGAATCTCTCGAAGACGTCAACGCCACCGGTCTCGCAATTGCCAAACTAGCCCTGCCGCTTTCCTCAATAAAACGCGCGGTCGAAGCGGTGGAGCGCTGCGAACAGGCCTTCGCACTGGTCGACGGTGCGGAGTCACGAGTGCGCTGTGCACTCGCCAACGCAGTAGCGAATGTGCTCTCTCATACCAGTGAGGTCAGGCGTGCCCTCGAGTGGAGCGAGGTGGCGCTCAGTCTCGCCGAAGAGCTCGACGACAGCGCACTTTTGGCAAACGCACTCGGCTCGAAGTCCTTAGCGCTGTTCACCATGGGACGACACCGCGAGGCAGTGATTTTGGCCCGAGGTATGGCCGCCATTGCCGACGAAGCCGGTGCCCTGAATGAACAAGCTCGCGCGCGCACGGGACTGAGTCTCTTCATGCTGCCCGACGATCCGCGGGCCATGGTCGTAACGGCAAACGAGGCGGTTGAACTCGCGCGTCGCGCCGGAACCCGCGGCATCGAGATCACGAACCTCCTGAACATCGCCGAGACCTCGCTCTACCTCGGTCTCTGGGCCGAAACACGTATCGCCATTGCGGAGCTCCTTCAGCGAGAACTCGTGGAGTGGCACTCCAAGTGGCTCAAGGGGCTCGAGTCCGTACTGGCGGCGATGAGTGGCGACGCCGAACTCTCGCAAAATCTCCTCGCGCAAGCCCTCCAGGAAATCGTCGTGCAGGGTGGAGAAGCGGGCGCCCAACTGGCCTCGGAGACGACACGGTTGACCACGTTGGCCTTCACGGCGCTCGCCTCGGACGATCTAACCGGCGCGCTTGGCCACGCGAGTCGCGCCATAGAACTCGATCCCATGGGTATTAACACTCCCGTGGCCCTCAGCATGGCCTCGCGGGCCGCTTTATGGCTGGGAGAGATTGACGAGGTTCGCGACCTGCTTGGCGCCATGCAGCGACTGCGCGGGCGATATTTATCGGCGCAACGTCGCACCACCGAGGCTGGTCTTGCTGCGCTGGAGGGTCGCCCGGGTGATTCCGCAGAGATCTATCGCGACGCGATCGAACAGTGGCGAATCGTCGACAGCGTGTTAGATCTCGCGCTCTGTGAACTCGACCTCGTACTGGTGCTCGGTGCCGATCACGTCGACGCCACGGTCGCCAAAGAGGCGCGCGACATCTTCGTACAAATAGGGGCGACGACAATGATTGATCGGCTCGACCGGTTGACCAACGCCGCGACCGATTGATCAGGACAGCCCCGAATCACGCCGTTAGTCTTAAGCAACAGCGCACATCGATCGACAACGGCGTTGCCGACGTGACCTGCGCTCCGATCACGCGAACTGTTCGCGGGACTCGCTCGGAGGTCGAAGTTGACCTCGAGGAAGGTCTTCTCGAAGCAAGTGTGATCACGTTCGACAACATCGTGACCTTGCCGAAGTACATTCTCGCGAGCGGCCCGGTCGGCCAACTCGGCTTTGCAAAACGCGCTCAGGTAGACCGCGCGCTGCGCTACGCCCTCGATATTCAGTACTGAATTAACAACCACTAGGAATCGCTCGATACGTTTGACAACCAATCCTTCATCGAACCAGTTCGGTCGCGGACGACAAGGTTGTACATCTCTCAACACCCGATGGAGACGTTGGAATTCGAATCTTTAGCGGGTCTCTTTATGCACGGTGTGCTTACGTTCCCACTGGCAGAACTTCTTCATCTCAATGCGCTCACGGTCGTTGATCTTGTTCTTGGTCGTGATGTAGTTACGCCGTTTGCAGTCCTCGCAGGCCAAGGTCACCTGGATGCGCTTTTCGTTCTTAGCCATTCTTTTCTCCTCTTCGTACTACATGGGCCCTGCGTTGTGCCTGGTAGCGGCGGCGGGACTCGAACCCGCGACAACACGATTATGAGCCGTGTGCTCTGACCACCTGAGCTACGCCGCCTGGCGAGCCCTCTGTCGGGATTGAACCGACGACCCCTTCCTTACCATGGAA
>DATLSR010000056.1:0-19326 GCA_035533995.1 Acidimicrobiales bacterium
ACCGACAGCTGCGCGGCGATCGCGGTGTTCGCCACACCTTGTGCCGCCAGCAGCAACGCCTTCGCGTGCGTGACCTCTCGGTGCGCGGCGGTGTGCGAGCGAGCGAGCTTCTCCAGGATCTCTCGCTGACCTTCATCCATCTCCATCGGCGGCGTCGCGGGGCGCATACCCCATGATACCATAATCACCATCTAATTGCGAGACACTACACTAGATGGATGAGCGACCACCTTGTTGGAGTTACAGCGAGAAAAGGCGAACCGCGTTGTCGCGACCGACTTTCTGGCGCAAACTCTCGTCAATGTCTGCGTTGTCAAACCACTCCGAGCCCTGCTCCATCTCTTCGAAGGGGTAGTCCACCGAGTACAGCACCCGGTCGCTGCCCATTACCGCTACCGTCGCGAGGAAACTCGGCGTGTAGAAGTGACCAGCGGTGGTGATGTAAAAATTGTCGGTCAGATATGACGTGAGTGAACGATTCAGTTCGACGCGATCAAACGCCTTGCGCATTCGATTCTCGGTGCGCCATATGTTGAAGGGCAGTGACTCACCAAGGTGACCGAGTAGCACTTGGGCCTTGGGGTGACGATCGAAGAGACCACTCGTAATGAGCCGTAGTGCCGCCACTGAGGTTTCGGTGGCGAACTCCCATACCGGTCCCGCCATCTCGGGCCACTTGGCAATAGCCCCACGCTGATCAGCGGGCAAGATCTGGGGGTGGAGGTAGAGCGGCACGTTCAGCTCTTCGAGCGCGCTCCAAAATGGGTCGAAGCGCTCCTCGTCGAGGTGCGCGGAGTTCCCGTCGGGCATTGCGGTGTAACTATTGATCAGTACACCTTTGAAACCCAACTCGGTGACGGCTCGGTGGAGTTCGCCGACCGCTTGGTCAACGTCTTGGAGCGGCACGGCGGCAAAACCGGCGAAGCGATCGGGGTTCTCGGCAATTTCCTGGGCGAGGACGTCGTTCGCGGTGCGCGCGCCGTTGACCGCTTCCTTTACGTCACGCTGACCCTGAACACCGGGACTCGTGAGCGAGATGATGGCTCGTCCAATACCGGTTGCGTCCATTCGCTCGAGACGTAGTTCTCTGAAGTCCGCGAGCCGGCGCTCCACGTTCTGCCAAACTTCCAGGTTCAAAAAGTGTGGCCGCATGTTGTAAAGCGGGATAGCGAAGTGTTCTTCTAGCGCAATTTTGCCATTCATTATTGACTCCCTTTATCTTTTTAAGGCCACCGAGCTGGTGTCTTCACCTACATCGATTCGAAGAAAATCACCGTACTTCGGTGATGAACACCCCTCGCAATCAGTACCGCTACTTCACAACGTCACGCCAACCTTGTCATAGAAATTTCACGACCACCAACATCGGCCGTCTAGGTGCAGCGACCCGACGCCCGTCGTCTGGCCGCCAGCGAGGTTACACCGGCGTTGCCGCTCGTCGGTCTGGTTTCGCGGTGCTGTAGATCTACGAGGCCCGATTGAGACCCGTCTGATTTGGAGCAGTCACTGGGGCCGGGCGTGGTGACTCGTCGGGCAGCGCGGCTCAATGATGACTCACTCTCTAACTTTCCCGGCGCGATTCATAATGTCATAAGGTACGTGGCGTCGCCGAGACGGCGCGTTGGTGGTTCGGAGGGGTCGTGGGGTCAGCATCGGTTACGAATGAGTTTCTGTCAGATGCTGACAGCGTCTGGGCGGTTGTCGGTGATTTTGCGCATCCGGGGACGTTCATCACTGACTTACAGGCAATCGAGATGCAGGGCGATGTCCGGGTGCTCACGTTGCCGGGGGTGCAACTTCGAGAGAGGCTGCTCGAGCGCGACGACGTGCACCGCCGTCTCGTCTATTCGGTGATCGCCGGGCTTCCTATCGACGGGCACCGCGCCGAGATCAACGTGCTACCGACGGCGACGGGAAGCAAGGTGACCTGGGACTTTGAGGTGAGACCCGACGAAATGGTGGGTCCCTTGACTGAGGTCTACACGGGTGCCCTCGTGGCGCTGCAGCACCACTTTGGCGAGAAGTGAGTGACGGTTCACCTCGTTGCGTCCCGAGTGGTCGAAGTTCAAAACTGGAGGAAGAATGAAGGACAAGATTGCGGTTGAGGAGCATTTTGTCTTCCCCGAATACGAGGAGTATGTCTCCAAGGCGTGGATGAGTCCCGAGACGCACCAAAGGATGATCAGTCGTCTCTCTGATATTGGGGGAGTTCGACTCGAACAGATGGAGGCGAGCGGCATCGAATTGGCGGTGCTCTCTCTCGTGACCGAAGGGGTCCAGGCGGAACCCGAGACCGCTCGAGCGGTCCTCCAGGCGTCGAGGGCCAACGATATGTTGGCCGAAGTCATCGAGCAGCATCCGGGTCGTTTCGCGGGATTGGCGACGGTGGCGCTGCAAGATCCCGACGAGGCAATCAAGGAACTGCAGCGTTCAGTACGAGAGCTCGGACTCAGTGGTGTGTGCGTGAACGGTTTCACGACCTCGGGCGAAGGCGGTGACTACTACGACCACGAGAAGTTCCTCCCTTTCTGGCAGTGCCTAGAGGAGCTCGACGTACCGCTCTATCTGCACCCGCGCTATCCGCTCCCCTCCCAACGCGCGATCTACGACGGTCGTCCGGAGTTGCTCGGTTCGACGTGGGGATTTGGTGTCGAGACCGCGACGCACGCGCTACGGCTCATCACGAGCGGACTCTTCGACCGAGTGCCCGGGGCCCAGGTGATTCTCGGTCATCTGGGTGAAACCCTTCCCTTTACGCTCTATCGAATGCAAGGTCGTATGAAGGCGTTACGGGGCTCAGATTTGAAGAGGCCGGTGACCGAGTACCTGCACGAGAACTTCTATATCGCAACCAGCGGTAACTTCCACACCCCCACCTTGCTCGGAGCGCTGATGGAGATCGGCGCCGATCGCGTGATGTTCGCCGTCGATTACCCCTTCGAAGAGATGGCCGAGGCGGCGCAGTGGTTCGACGGCGTCCCGATCGCTTCGCGCGACCGGACGAAGATCGGACGAGAAAACGCGATGAACTTGCTCTCACTTGATGGCGTACGCGATGTATGAGACGACCGCGAGCGTAACGACCCAGGACGAAATGACGTGGGTGGCCCGTGGCTGAGCGCACCGAAGGTGTGTCGACGTCCTCGACGGGCGTCCAAGTCATCAGGCGCGTCGCCACGATACTTCGAGCGGTGAAGGACGCTCCGTCAGGGCTGAGTCTCGCCGAACTCGGTCGGGTAGTTGGCCTGCCGCGCTCGACCGTGTATCGCATCGTCAAGACTCTCGCCGAAGACGGGTTCTTGACGGTGGGTCCCAATCAGAATGGTGTGCGACTCGGACCCGAGCTCGCCCAACTCGGCGCGACCGCGCGACGGAGTCTCTTCAACATTGCCCACGCTCAGATGCAGGAGATGTCGCGCGCGGCAAACGAGACGGTCGACCTCGCGATTTGGCAGGGCGATTCGATTCGCTTCGTCGATCAAGTCATCGGGGAGCAACGTCTGCGTGCCGAGGTGATCGTTGGTATGACGTTTCCCGCGTACTGCACGGCCAATGGCAAGGCCTTTCTCGCCGAGCTCCACCCGAGCGCGCTGGCAACGTACTTCGCGAATCACAAACTGGTCAAGCTCACACCCAACACGACGGTGTCGCGCGCCAAACTGGTCAAAGAGTTGAATGAGATCCGCGAGACGGGCGTCGCCTTCGATCGCGAGGAGCACACTGAGATGATCTGCGCGGTGGGACTCGTCGTTCACGATATGCGTGACGGGGGTGTCGCGGCCTTGACGATCGCTGCGCCGGCGCAGCGCTTCTACGAGCGAGAGAAGTTCCTGGCGATGATGCTCCTCGACGGGAAGCGTCAGATAGAAGAAGAGTTGAGTCGTTCCTAGGGGAGTGTTTGACTTCTTCGAGGACGAGTTGGGCCGTTCACCGTCGTCGTCACTCGATTGGCGCTGTCCAGCGCGGCGCAACTCATTGGTCGCTACGACACACGGGTCCTTCGGAAACGCCGTTCTGAGGATGGCGACTTCACGTCAAGGGCAAAGCGGGCGCGACGTTGGCTGACAAGAGACGAGACAATTAGTACCGTTAAGAGAGATGTCCCACAATATGGGATATTGGTATCCACCATTAGGGTTATGGTACGTTCCTGATGTGCGAGCGGAGGCTCGCCACTACATCACGAGGGGGCTGAGATGGTGAAGGTGATGCATGCTGGCTTTTCGCTGCTCAACACAGCGCGCGAGGTCCAGGCGAAATGATTGTTGACGCGCACGCCCATTACTACCCAGAGGAGTATCTGCGACTCATCGGTCGCCCCGAGTTGCCGCCGAAGGAGTCCGCACCTCTAAAGGACACGACGATCGCGGGGCGTCTTGAGATGATGGACCGTCAGGGCGTCGAGATCCAAGTTCTCTCGGTCTCGCAGGCCCAGCCGTACCTCGAGAAGGCGTCGGATGCCGCTCACGCGTCCAAGGTCGGCAATGACCTCTACCTCGAGCTGTGCCGCGAGCACCGCAGCCGGTTCTTCTCTCTCGCCCAGATGCCCCTGCCCCACGTGAACGAGGCAGTCCTCGAAATCGAGCGAGTGTGGGACGACAAGTACAACGTGGGGGCAACGATTGGATGCAGCATCGCTGGGCGTCACCTTGACGACCCGGAGTTCGCACCCGTCTACGACGAGCTGAATCGCCGCAACGCCGTCGTTCTGTTACACCCCACTGGTGCTGACTGTGTCGTCGACGGAGACGACTACAACTTCAAGTGGTTGGTTGGGGCGCCCTTCGAGGACACGATCGCCGCCCTGCGCTTGGCGTTGTCGGGCACTACCGAACGCTTCCCGAACATCCGCTTCATCGTTCCTCATTTGGGCGGGGCCCTACCGTTTCTTCTCGCGCGCATCCTTCGAATGACCGGCGGACGTGGCGAGGAGGGCCTGCGCAAGATGTACTACGACACGGTTAATGGCTCGGTCGATGCGCTCAAGTGCGCGGCCGAATTCTGGGGCGTGAGCCGACTGCTCTACGGCACCGACTTTCCCTACGAGAGCGTGAGCGAGTACGAACGACGCTTGACCTACCTCGATGAGGCGGGGTTCAGCGAGAAAGATGTTGAACAGATCAAGGGCGAGCGAGTTTCTGAGTTGCTCGGTTTGGCTAAGAGGCTGGCTTCTTGATGGCCCCTCGGGCGACGAACGCCCACGGCGGCACGCGGTGAGCAGGACGCAGCGCAGTTCATCGAGTGGATTCGTCGCATCGCTAGGGACGAGCACGTCGGCGTGCTGTTCCTAAGGCGCCGACTCCGCGATCGTGACGGACGCGTCGCCCGATCCGAGACGCGCAACTCTCTACGACGCGACGAGGGAATGGAAGGTCACCGAGCATGACGATTGAAGAAACTGATGAACTGCGCCACGACGCGCTCTACGACCCGCTGGCGTTGTTTCGCGTCGTGGGAAAGACGGCCGTCATCACGGGTGCCTCGGGTGCGTACGGTCGAACCATGGCCATCGCGCTGGCTTCACTCGGCTGCAACCTGTTGCTCGCCTCCGGCTCGTCCGACGAGTTGGCCAGCGTCGCCAAGGAGGCTACGGAGGCTGGGGGGAACGTGGCGGTCTTTCAGGCCCGTCCCGACACCGTCGACGACGCCTCGGCCATCATCGGCGCGGCCGTGGCATCGTTTGGGACACCCGACATGCTCATCGTGGCCTCGGGGCTCAATCTGCCGGCCATGATCGACGACATGGTGGTGGAAAACTGGGAGGCGGTCATGGACGCCAACGTCCGAGGCCCGTGGCTGATGGCCAAGGCCTTCGGCGCCGCCGCCGGTGACCAGGGTCGTGGCAAGAAGGTCCTGTTCGTGTCGTCGGTTCGCGGTCGACTGGGCAACGCGGTGGGCTACACGGCGTACTGCTCCTCCAAGGGCGGCGTCGACGCCTTGACCCGAGCACTGGCCATCGAGTGGGGGTCGCGGGGCATCTCGGTGAACGCCATCGCCCCCACGGTCTTTCGTTCAAGCCTGACGAGTTGGATCTTCGCCGACGATGAACGGGGCCAGGCCGCTCGCGCCAGGAACTTGTCGCGCATTCCCCTCGGGCGACTCGGTGAACCCGAGGACCTGGTCGGCGTGTCGCTCTATCTCCTCTCACCGGCCTCGGACTTCTGCACCGGTCAGGTTCTCTACGTCGACGGGGGGTATACCGCGGGATGACCCTCTCACGCGACACCCCGGTGGCGATCGTTGGGGCGGGATTAATGGGCTTGGCGATCGGTCAAGTCTTCGCCGCGCGCGGCCACGACGTCACGCTCTACGACCTCAGCAACGAGGTGCGAGACAGCGCGCTCGAGCGCGCGGGCACGATCTTCGACCTACTAGAGCAGGACAAGGACGCGGGACTCGCGCACCTGAAGCTCGAAGGTGACCTCGCAAAGGCCGTCGCTGGCGCTGGTCTCGTGATCGAGGCCGGTCCCGAGCGTCTTAGCGTGAAGCGAGAGATCTTTCTCGAACTCGAACGCTTGACCGACGCGTCGGTCGTGCTCGCCACCAACACCTCCGGCATCCCGATTCGCGAGATCGCCGCGCCGCTTAGTCAGAAGTTCCGCGTGCTCGGGACCCACTTCTGGAATCCGCCGTATCTGGTGCCACTCGTTGAAGTCGTCGAGGCCGAAGCGACGTCCCCCGAACTCGTGTCGCGGACCATTGACTTGTTGCGCAGCGTTGGTCTACGGCCCGTGCATCTTCGAGCCGATATCCCCGGCTTCATTGGTAACCGCATGCAGCACGCCCTAAAGCGTGAGGCGATTGCCATCGTCGCTTCGGGCGTCTGTGACGCCGAGACGGTCGACACGGTTGTGAAGTACGGCTTTGGCCTTCGCCTGCCGGTACTCGGTCCGCTCGAGCAGTCTGACCTCGTCGGACTCGAACTGACGCTGGCGATTCACGAGACTTTGATGCCCGCGCTCGACGTGACGCCGGTGGCGCACCCGCTTCTCGTGCAGTTGGTCGCCGAGGGCAAGACCGGCGCGAAGAAGGGCGAGGGTTTTCGTAGGTGGACGCCCGAAGAGGCCGACGCGTTGCAAAAGAGGGTCAACGAGTACTTGGTGAGCGCGGCCAAGCAACGTCGTCTCGAAGAGGAGACCGAAAGTCCAGGACGCTTCGGATAATGAGTGCCAACGACGTACGAAGCGCGATGGAGCGCGCCCTTGGAATGGGCGAAGTGGGCATTCAGGTCGCCGCCTATCTGAACGGTGAGCAGATTCTCGACGAGTCGGTGGGGACCCAGACTCTAGGTGGCGCACCGGTCGATCGAAACTCGCTCTTCGCGGTGTTCTCCGTCACCAAGGCAATCGTCGCCACGGCGCTGCACGTGCAGGCCGAGAGGGGTCTCATTGAGTACTCCGCGAAGGTGGCGCAGTACTGGCCGGAGTTCGCTCAGCACGGCAAGGAGTCGACGACCGTGGCTGACGTGCTCGCGCACCGTGCCGGTATTCCTCAGATGCCGCGCGACGTCACGCCCGAGCGAATGCTCGACTGGGACTGGATGATCGCTCGGATCGAAGAGTTCGAACCCGTTTTCATGCCGGGCACGACGAACGCCTACCACGAACTCGTGTGGGGGTGGCTGGTGGGCGAGTTGATCCGACGCACGGACCGCGTCCATCGCCCAGTCGACACGTTCATCGCGGAGGAGATCTGCGGGCCGCTGGGGGTCGAGGACCTCTACCTCGGCGTAACGACCGACAAACTCGCCCGAGTCGTACCGGTCCTCTCGTCGGGCCCGCCCGTGCCCAGCAACAATCCCTACTTCAATGATGCAATGCCGATGAGTGTCTTTCCCGGTCCCGCCGTGCACAATCTGGACGCCGTGCGCAGCGGTGTCCTACCCGGCGCCGGTGTGATCATGAACGCCAGTTCGGGTAGTCGCTACTTCGCGTTACTCGCGGGCGGCGGTCAGCTCGGTGGCGTGCGTCTCCTGTCCGAAGCGAGAGTCCGCAGTTTCGCCCAACCGCGTCCCGACGCCGGTGAGGTCGACAGGGTGATGGGTTGGGTCGCCTGGGTTGGCGTGGGCGGTTATTGGTTAGGGGGGGAGTGTCCGCCGGCGTACCCGATCCTTGGACCTAACCCCCACGTGCTGGCCCACCCCGGTATCGGGGGGTCCATCAGTTGGGCCGACCCCGACGCACGTCTCGCGGTCTCGATCTGCCACAACTGGATGCAACCCGACGAAGTGCAAGGAAGTATCGACCCTCGCGTGAACCCCTTCATGAGTATCGCCGAGGCCGTACGCGACTTCGCCGAGACGCGGTAGTAGAGAAACTCGAAGGCAGAGAGACGGAGGAACGAGTCATGGAAATTGGTGTCATCTTTCCCGCGACCGCGACGACGCCAGAGCACGTCGAGCTCGCCGAGCACCTGGGCTATTCACACGCTTTCGTCTTCGACTCGCCATCCTTCCTCGCGGATCCGTGGATGGTGCTCGCCCTCGCCGCGCAGCGCACCTCGAAGATCATCCTGGGTGTCTCGGTGCTGACCCCGCGGCTGCGCCACGTGGTGGCGACCGCCGGCGCCGCCGCCACCCTGGAAGCGCTCGCGCCCGGTCGCGTCGTCATCGTGGTGGGGACCGGCTTCACGTCACAGTTGATGATCGGCAAGTCGCCCGCAACGTGGAGGGAAGTTGAGAGTTACGTCACCGCGTTGCGGGGTCTGTTGAGTGGCGAGGAGATCGAATGGGACGGATCGGTCATTGGTTTGAAGTACGGGGCATTGACCGGCTTGGACGCATTGGGTCCGGTGCCGATCTGGGTGGCCGCTCACGGACCGAAGGGCTACGCCGTTGGCGAGCGCGTCGCCGACGGCATTCTCACTAATGTCTCGCACGGCAGCCAGAACAGCATTGGTGCGGGCGCCGCTCGATTATTCGTCCAGTTCAATGGCACCGTGCTCGAGCCAGGTGAGGATCCAGGTTCGGACCGGGTCATCGACGCCGCGGGTGCCACGGCGGCCTTCCAACTGCACATTGGTGGTGATGGCGTGGCCGTGGCCACTCCCGAGTGGCGCGAGTACGAACGCCAGATTCACGCAATTGACGAACGTCGCCGTCACCTGGAGACGCATCGGGGCCACCTGATCGAGGTACTGCCGATGGAGCGGCCGCTCATCAACGGGCCGCTGATCTTGAAGACCACCGAGACACGCGAGGCCCCGCAGATGCGGGCGCGTCTCGAGGAGCTGCGTGCGTCGGGCGTCGCGGGGCTGCTCTATGGTCCCCAGGGCCACGACATCGCGCGCGAGCTGCGCGCTTTCGCCGACGTGGCACAGCTGAGAGCGCGATAGGGGCGACCATGTACGTACGACGGGTGGTAACCGAGAACGGCCCTGACGCGAAGGGCGTTATCGTCACCGACGCACCAGCGCCGCGTACCCACGACTTCACGACGATTCCCGAGATGAGTCAGACCCTCGTCTGGGCGACCGAGCCCGGTTCGGCGCTCTCGAGCGACGACCCGACGGGCGCCGTCGCCAACTTCGTGCCCGGACTCGGGGCTACTCGTTTTATCGTGCTGCAGGTTCCACCCGAGGGCACGATCGACCCTTCGACCGATCCCCGGGATATCGTCGCAGAGAACTTCGCGGCCAGCCCGGGAATCGCCGAGCGCTTCGAACCCGACGGGAGCGGCATGCACGCGATGCCGACCATTGATTACGTCATCGTCATCAAGGGAGTGTTGGATCTCGACCTCGGCGACGGCGAGATCGTGTCGCTCGCGGCCGGTGACGTGGTGGTCCAGTGCGGTGCACGTCACGCGTGGCGCAATCACACCAGTGAACCAGCCATCGCCGCGTTCGTCATCGTCGGCGCCAGCAACGCTGTGGCGCGCTAGCGATGCGCTTCGCTCGTTACCTCGACGAGAGCGCCACCGTACGAGTGGGCGTCGTGGGCGAGGACGTCGTGCACGCCATCGACGGCGTGAGTGACATCGTGGTGCTCTTTGACGCGAACGCCGACACGCTGCGCCAGGTCGGCGCCGCAGCGCTCAAGCGCGCCACGGGAGTAACGCCGCTCGAAGGACTCGAGTACCTCGCACCCTTGGAGCCGCGAACGGTCCGTGACTTCTACGCCTTCGAAGCCCACGTGAGGGCCGGACGAACGTGGCGCGGTCTCGAAATGGATCCGCTGTGGTACGAACAACCGGCCTTCTACTTCTCCAACCCCTACGCGGCGATGGGCGAGGGGGACGTGCCGCTGCCCCCCGGCTGTTCGCAGTTCGATTTCGAACTCGAGGTAGCGGCGATCGTCGGGGTTGGCGGAGCCAACGTTTCGCCCCGCGAGGGCGAGGAGTTGGTCATCGCGTACTGCGTCATGAACGACTGGAGCGCCCGTGACGTTCAGCAACGCGAGATGAAACTTTCCATGGGCCCGGTGAAGGGCAAGGACACCGCGACCGGCCTGGGGCCCTGGCTCGTGACGAAGGACGAACTCGACGACGTGCGAGAGGGTAACGGATTCCACCTGGAGATGTCCGCTCGCGTGAATGGCCAGCCCTACTCGCGGGCCCGGTGGTCAGACGTCTATTGGTCTTTCGGCGAGATGGTCTCGTACGCCGCGCGCGGTACGGAGGTACGTCCCGGGGACGTCCTGGGTTCAGGCACCTGCGGCACCGGCTGCATACTCGAACTGGGTCAGACCCACTCGTCCGAGCAGTACCCCTGGCTGGTCGCCGGCGATGAAGTTGTAGCGACCGTGGAACGTCTCGGTGAGTTGCGTAATCGCGTTGTTCCTGGTCGTGCCGTCGTCAATTTGCGGACGCCGTCCTAAGCGCGTCGAACGCGTGGCGCGGCGCTGCCCGTCCTGAGAAGGAGTGGTTTTTGTTTCATAATGCGATTTATAGTGCCCACTATACGGATGGTGCGAGTGAAGGGGGGTTGCGATGTCAGCAGTGAACAACGAGGCCTTGGTGTCAAAGGCGGTGGTGGAGGAGTCGACGGGCCTGGCGTTCGTCGAGTTGAGCCACGTCTGGGGCCACTACACGCCGACGTATCCGGGCTACAAGGACATACGCGTCCATCGAGTCGCGACGCACGCCATGCACGGGGTGCTGACCCAGCACGTCGTAACGGTAGGTCACAATGGCACGCACGTGAATGCTCCGCTGCACCTCGCCCAGGGTGGGTTGGGTATCGGCGAGATCCCCCTCGAGCGTCTCTTCGGCAATGGCGTCGTCGTCTCGATCCCCAAGGGCGAGTGGGAGTACGTCGAGGTGGAAGATCTTGAGGCGACCACCCCAAAGATCGAGCGGGGTGACGTCGTGATCATCAACACGGGCTGGCACCGCAACTACACGGACAACATGGAGTACTTCGGTCACGCGCCGGGGCTCTCCGAGGCCGCCGCCGCGTGGCTCGTCGAGCGTGACGCGCGTTTCGTTGGCATTGACACGCCCAACATCGACCACGCGCTCGCCACGACGCTCGCTCAGTCGCACCGTCTCATCGGTCCGCTCATCGTCGAACTCCCGCGTCGCTACAAGCAGCGAACTGGTCGCGAGGTCGTCGAGGACTATCCCGACTGGCAGCCGGCGCACCGCCTGCTCGCCAAGGCCGGCGTCCCCACGATCGAGAACGTCGGTGCTGACGTCGACGCCGTGACGGGTAAGCGGTGCGCGTTCCACGCAATCCCTTGGAACTGGGCCAAGGCCGACGCCTGCCTCGTGCGTCTCGTCGCCATCCTCGATACTTCGGGCACCTACCGCATAGAGAGTGGGAAGTAATGACGTCCTCCGCACTGTCCAATGGTTTGAAGTTCTACAACTTGAGCCACGAGTTGGATCACAACATGCCCCAGTGGCCGTCGCCGATGGCGCCGCCGCTCGTCGTGCACAAGCTCTACTACCACGCAATGCACGACTTCTACGCCGTTGAGTACGACGGCATCATGCACCGCGGCACGCACATGGACACGCCGATGCACGTGACGGCCGATCAGCCCTATATGGACGGCTTTCAACTCTGGAAGTTCTTTGGCACGGGTGTCGCCGTCTCGATTCCCAAGGAGAAGTGGGGGGTCATTACGGCGGAAGACTTGGAGAAGGCCACGCCAAGAATCGAGCCAGGTGACATCGTGATGATCAACACCGGATACCACCACTATTTCGGTGACAATGACATGTACTACCACTACTCGCCAGGTCTCTACCAAGAAGCCGCCGATTGGTTGGTGGCGAGGAAGGTGAAGTTGGTGGGAGTCGACGTGCAGGCGCTGGATCATCCACTGGGAACACGCATGATCACGCACGGCCCCGGTCCGATCCTCCCGCACCTTATCGACGAGTATCGAGAGGCGATGGGACGCGACCCTCACGATGACTTTCCTGACTGGGAGCCAGCGCATAAGACCATGCTGCTCGCCGGCATTCCCGGGGTCGAAAACGTGGGTGGCGATCTGGACGCGGTAACCGGTAAGCGTTGTACCTTCATGGTCTTTCCGACTCGGCTCCACGAGGCTGACGGGAGTCCGGTGAGGGTCGTCGCGGTGATCGACCCTGAACAGAAGTTCCGAATTCCGACGGGTGATTAGATCGGCACGTCATCGCGTTCGTGTAAGGCGAATGCATCCCTTCAGCGCAATAAGCTCGGCGAACCTCTCCGATGGTGTAGTTCGGATGAGCATTTGGAAGTCGGTGACGTTGAACAGTCCTCTGACAGGGCCATCCGCTCAACTACCCCGCTTCGATTCATAGTCCCCCCGTGGCGAAAAACGCGATCGCCGCAGCGGCCATTATCACGGCAGTCAGCCAACCCAGAATGTTGGCGGTAGGGCCGTTCACCGATCTGCCCATGAGGTGCTGGCTGCTCGACACCCGCATCACCACAAAGAGGAACGGTGCAGCCGCCACACCATTGATCACGGCTACCAAGACGAGCAGTTTGATGGGATTCACGTGCAAGAGACTGAACGCCGTGCCGCCAACTGTTCCCAGGGCGAGAAGGCCATAGAAAACCGGCGCTTGGCGGATGGAACGACTAAAGCCCCATTCCTTACCGAGTAGTCCCGCCAGGCCGACCGATCCTGAGGCCGCGAGCACGGGGATCGCCAACAGCCCGCTCCCAATAAATCCAAAAGCAAAGATCGCGCTCGCAAAGCGTCCGGCGAAGGGACGAAGTGCTTTGGCGGCCTGGGCGGCGCTTTGAATGTTCGTGACGTGGTGGGCATGGAGGGTCTGGGCGGTGGCCACGATGATGGCGAACATGACGATATTGGAGAAGGCCATGCCGGTAAACACGTCGAGGCGACTCATGCGCTCTTTGCGCCCAGCCCGGCGACGCCCCAGACGTTTGAGGGGTAGTGGCATGGCACCGCCTTCTGGTGCGTCGCGCATCTCTTCAATGCGGTGGGCACTTTGCCAGAAGAAGAGATACGGAGAGATTGTCGTGCCCAGCACCGCGACCAGCAGCGCGAGGTACGTCTTGTTGAATTGAAGATGAGGAACGAGGGTGTGCGTGAGAACCTGACCCCACTGATGGGTCACGAGGATCGCGACCACGATGTACGCCAAGAGCGGCGCGCACAGCACTTTGAACACGAGTGCGATGCGAGCAAACGATCCAATGACCAACAGCACGGTAATGATCGCGCCCGCCAAGAGCGCCCACAGCCAGGTGGGACCGGCGTTGAGAAGGTTCATGCCCGCGCCAATGGCGACTAAGTCCGCGGCGATGTTGAGCGCGTTCGCGACGATGAGCACGATGAGGAGTACGCCAAGGACCGCTCGACCGGTCCGGTGGAAACGCTGCACGGCCAATTCGCCCAGACCGGTGCCCGTCGCCAGGGCCGTTCGATCGCAGATCTCCTGGACCGCCGCCATAAGTGGAAAGGTCAGTAGGGCGGTCCAGACGAAGGCCAGACCAAACTTTGCGCCGGCTTGGGAGTACGTGGCGATTCCTGAGGGGTCGTCGTCGGACGCGCCAGTCACCAGCCCCGGCCCCATGGCCCTTAGGTACTGGCGCCAGATTGGTCCTTCGTACTCGGGGGTGAGATCGAACTCTGATCGGTGCGTGGACGCGAGCGCGGGTTCCGGGCCCTCTCTGCGCGAACGCGCCTTGCGCTTAGGGTGGATCGCCATTCATTATCTCCGATGAACGAGACGCTCAGCCTCCCTCAAACTTACGGCACCAGGCAGCGATCTCGGTGTCTTTCTCATGTCAACCACTCTGTCGTCATTTCGACGTCGTTCGATGCTTGAAACGTCAGGATATGGCAGCGCCCACCTCATCGTGAGCGATAATCACCGTTGGCTGAGGTTACTTAGGATTGTTTTGTGAACACGTTGCGCCTTCGCCCGCCCACCTTTGACGATGAAGCGGACGTCATGAGTGCGCATCGAAAGATGCTCAATGAAGGTTTCACTTTTGCGACGGGTCTCCGGGAGAACGAGGCGTGGCCGGAGTACCTGAATCGACTGGACTCTTATCAATATGGGCAGACCGGGCAGTGGGTACCGTCCACATTCCTCGTCGCGGACGTTGGCGCGAAGATTGTTGGTCGCACCTCAATTCGTTATGAACTGGATGCGCTTCTTGCACACGAGGGCGGACACATTGGCTACGGCGTTGTTCCGAGTGAACGGCGAAAGGGTTACGCCACGCAGATTCTCATCCAGAGCTTGGACATTGCGCACCGCGCGGGCATTCAACGCGTTCTTGTCACGTGCGTCGTGGACAACGAAGGTTCGGCCACGGTGATCCAGCGATGTGGCGGAGTCTTTGACTCGGTGGCTCTTTCGATGGACGGAAGTATGGTGAATCGATTCTGGATCGAGTGACTACTTTGTCGCGTACGTACTCGTTGACGAACATTTGACTCTTCGAGCTCTGGTTTCTAAGGGCCGACGTCAAGAGTGCCCGATGGGTGGTTCGAGCTATCGGTTCCATCCCCTGCGGTTCCGACCTGGCATGAGGCGAGGGAGTTTTCCTCGGGCTTTAACGGGTGAGTCATCCCCGATGAGGGTTCAGCCCTCTGGTCGCGTCACCTATCGTACGCTTCGAAAGATGTCGCAACTCTCCCTCGCGGACGTGATCGCGCTTCATCTCGCGGACGTCACGTTTCCAGTCACGCACCCGCTGAGGGGACAGACGGGCGAAGTCTTCGCGTTCGCGCTTCGTCACGAAACTGGACTTCTCCTGTACGAGACGGGGATTGGTCGCGGCAACGAGCGCCTCGATAGTTACTACCAGGTTGTTCACCGCCCCATCGAGGCAGCGCTGCAAGCGTACGGCCATCGCGTCGACGACGTTCGACTCGTCGTCAACTCTCATCTCCATTTCGACCACTGCGGCAACAACACGCGGTTCCCGGGCGTGCCAATCTACGTTCAGGCCTCCGAATACGAAGCCGCCCGACGACCCAACTACACGGTTCCAGAATGGGTCGACTTCGAAGGTGCTGACTACGCCGTCGTCGAAGGCGACACCCAGGTAGCGAGCGGCGTCCGCGTACTGTCGACGCCAGGTCATAGCCCTGGGCACCAATCACTGGTCATCGACACAACAGAGGGGACCGTCGTACTTGCCGGCCAAGCGATCTACTCCAAGTTGGAGTACGAGCACATTCGAATGAGTGGTGCGGTGCTCGAAGGCGACTCGCCGTCAGACCCCGCCGGTTACCTGGCGTCGGCGGCGCGGCTCTTCGATCTTGAGCCGCGTCGCGTCTTTTTCAGCCACGACCGGTCCGTTTGGAATGCGAACCACTAGCTCCTCTCGTTCTGACCCGTTCGGGATAGATTGAGGATTGCGAACGAGTTCGATTCTTCGGAGGCCGGACACGATGGATACCAGGGACGTGGAAGACGCCTTCTTTCGGTACGAGGGTGATTTCCCTGAACTATCTGAACGAGCGCTTTCTGAGTCTCCCTCCGCACGGATTCACATCCTGCGTGCCGCAGCCGCTCGCGTGTTTGGCCTCGCACTTGACCCACTGACTGAGCTCGCGACAGCGAGAAAACTACCTTGCGACCCAGGGGATGAATCGCTCGCGTGTGCTCTAGAGGTCTTCATCACCCAAGGTCCGCACAAATCTGTCGATCGGTTTTACGAACACTCGAGAGCCTTTCCCGACGATCTTTTCGGCGCCTATTTTCGGTTCTCTTCCCTCGTCGTGAGCGGCGTACCGGGAAATCGCGAAAGGGGAATGGCGCTCGTTGAGTCCGACGCGCATCGCTTGAGCGGGGACTGGAGATACGACTCGATGCTGGCCATGGTCCGCGAAGAGCAGCGGCGATACGACGAAGCTCGAGCGCTCGCCAATCGTGTTCTTGCCGAACAGCCGGAGTGTGCCCCCTCGGCGCACGTCATCACTCACGTCAACTACGAGACAGGTGAGCATGAAGCAGGAATTGCGTGGCTTGACGAGTGGAGTCGCGATCGCGATTTTCTCTTCTACAGGACCCACTTCCCATGGCACAACGCGCTGCACGCCTTGGCGCTCGGGGATATTGAGGCCGCCCTCGCACGTTTTGATGACCAGATCGGACCAGCAGCGGTGATCGATGCCGGAAGTCTCCTGTGGCGATGTCGGCTCGCGAGTGTCGAGGTGCACGAGACCGGCGCGGCCGCGGCTGCGGCCCCCGCCCCCGTGCTCGAGTCCATGCCGACCGCCTTCGCGGTGTTCAACGCCTGCCTTGCGCTGGCGGCCGCGGGCGATGGGGACGCGTTGGTCTCAGTTGCGGAGCGATTGGAAGCGGATTCGAGGCCAGCGTTCGCGGATCTGATCGCCCCGATCGCTCGAGGTTTGCTTGCCATGGTCGAAGGGAGAACTAACGATGCTGTTGCTTCCATCCAACCGCTGTTAGTCGATTTACCGCGGCTGGGCGGGAGCGAAGCCCAGCGAGAGGTTGTCGAAGACACCCTCCTTCGCGCGCTTGTCGCTGCCGGGAGGGCCGAGGAGGCTGTGCCGTTGCTTCGGGCTCGACTTGAGCGACGTCCACACGCGCTTGACTGCCAGTTGCTCGCGATAGCCGGAGCTGTCTGATCGTCATATCTGATCACCAGGAACCGTGGCGCTGGTTGGGTGCTTTGAAGATGAGCCGAACGAAGTGCCTTCAGGGCGAGCAATCACTGTTGGGTAGCCAAGGCTTCATCCTGATCCCGGCATCGGTCGACGACTTGGACGGGCTGGTTTTTGGAGTGGTTCATAAGTACGTAAATCGGAAATTCTTACTCTCCAATGATATGATTTAGATCATGTCGAGAACCACTGTTCGAGCCAAGGGCCAAATCACACTTCCTGACGATGTACGCCGGGCAGCGCACCTGGAGGAGGGGGATCTCTTGGACGCCGAGATTACGACTGAAGGTATCCTCCTGCGACCACAGAAACTAATCGATGCTACACAGACGTGGTTCTGGACGACAGATTGGCAGGCTGGCGAGCGTGATGCCGACGTCGATCATGCCGCCGAGAGGGTCAGTACGTTCGCTTCCGGCGAAGAGTTGCTTGGTTCGCTCCGCCAGCGGTCAAAGCCGACGCGTCAGCGGAAGAAGTCGTAGAAAGCATTGCCAACGTACGCATGGCTGGCTCGTTTCGGTAGAGACTTCGATGGTCTAACCCAAGGGCAGCAAGCGCTCTTCCTGTTGGCCGTTGCTCAGTTCGTAGAGGACCTGCAACGCCAACGTGGCTTTCGCAAGGGTCTTCGCGTCAAGGGTATTAGGGGTGCATCGGGAATATTCGAAATGACCTGGGCTGATGACGGGCGCGCAACCTTCGAGTACGGCGACTCAACCGTGCCAGGTGAGTCGCACGTCATTTGGCGTCGTGTCGGTACGCACGAAATTTTCGACACGCCTTGATAGACGTGGGCCACCGAACCGGGTCCTGGCCACCATTCCTCTCTGAATGTTTGGACGAGTGACGTTCAATCACGGGGCGTGGTTTGCTGCCAAGATCATGATTAAGACAGAGTTCTGACAGCGAGACGTGGCAACGGGAGCAAATGCTGGCGAACATTGGCGATGCAGCAATCTCGGCAAAGACATGGTCGGTCGTCGCGTGACAATCAAGCCTGGAGCGGGCGACGAGAATCGAACTCGCGTTTTCAGCTTGGGAAGCGGATGCTTTGCCAGAACCGTAATTCCAAAAGACCTGATAAAATGAATATTTCCGTGTTCTAAAGTTGGATGAAATCACTACGGACACTCCACGGGCACTACGACTTCTCTCAAACGAGCCGCATGGTCGGCTCGATGTGCGAATCTTAAGATGCTCGGATGACGAATGATAAGTACCTCGTTTTACGAAATAAATGATATGATCACTCGATGGAACTACTTCAGAACGTCGTCCAACGTCGCCTGCTTGAAGTAGTCCAAAGGCTTTTGGACGTAGAAGTCGTTATCGGACTTCAAGGACCCCGTTCGGTTGGAAAATCGACTCTTTTACGGACTATTGCGTCGGACGCTGGCGTGGAAGTCCTGGACCTTGACGACATGGTCATGCGCGAAGAAGCGCAACGGGATCCGAGCTTGTTTGTTGGTGGACCCGCACCCGTCTGCATTGACGAATATCAACACGTCCCCATCATTCTCGACGCGATTAAAGCGGAGCTCAATAAATTGCAACGACCTGGCCGATTTCTCCTTACCGGATCGACGAGGTACGGCGCTCTTCCCGAAGCGGCGCAAGCATTGACGGGCCGACTACACCTCGTGACGGTACGCCCATTTTCGCAGGGCGAGATTGCTGGTGTTCGCGAAAACTTTGTGGAAGCAGTAATGGTGGATCCGGCCAGCGTCGTAACGTTACGACGATCGACACTGGGACGTGTTGACTACATCAATCGCGTTACGACTGGCGGACTGCCAATGGTCCTGCAACGACGTGAGCAAGATCGTGCTCGGTGGATTGATGATTACGTAACCCAAACCCTGGACCGAGACCTGCGCGAATTGGCAAAAATCAGACAGCGAACGTTGATGCCACGACTACTGGAACGACTAGCAAGTCAAACAGGTCAAATTCTCAACATTGCCGCGGCGTCCTCTTCGGTTGGCCTTGAAGCCAGAACGGGAGAGAATTACACGAGATTGTTAGAAGCGGTCTTCTTGATTGAGCGGTTGCCAGCTTGGGGAACGACCGTACGCGCTCGTGCGGGGTCCGCTCCGAAAGTACACTTCCTCGATACCGCAATTGCAGCCCGTCTCCTTCGCTTAACGCCGACGAAACTTGCCGCACTGCAACCCTCAGCGTTAACCCAGTTCGGTCATTTGATGGAGACGTTCGTCGTAGGTGAACTACTAAAGCAGATCTCGTGGTCAGATTCAGTTAGTGATTACGGA
>DATLSR010000057.1:0-12589 GCA_035533995.1 Acidimicrobiales bacterium
TCTCGACGAGGCCGGTCGTTGGATTGCGTAGGCATTCGTAGTGGTCCTGGGCCTCGTGCTCGGTGAGACTAAGCAGTCGCACGGCCGCTTCAATGACGTCGGCCTCTCTGTCACCGGCGACGATCTCGCGTGTCGTTTCTAGCAACGCGTCGGCAAACCGAAGATTCGCTTCCTTCAGGGAAGCCTCGTCACCCGCCCTGGTCGCTACTACCGTTCCGAAGTAGGGACCGAGGTCCGTAACTGGACTGAGGATGGAACACCCTGCACCCACGGCCCGCAGTTCGTTCCCTGCGTTCAAGATAGTGGCCGCGCACCTACCCGCGATGAGAGCCTCTGTTCGCCGAGGTGTCGAGCCCAGCGCCTCGATGGTGTAGTCACCAGGACGAAGACCGGACCGATCGAGAAGGGCGTACGCCACGAACGCGAACCCCGATTGGGGAACGTCGACACCCAAGACCTCTCCGCGGAGATCCTCGGCGTCAGTGATTGTCGCGGTCGTGCAGAGTGACAGACCGAGTCCGCGGTCGATCCCACAGATGATCTGCAGGGGGATACGGCGCTGTAGCGGATTCGCCGACAAGAAGTGGTAGGCAAGGACGTTGTCGGGGCTCGTGAACACTACGTCAAACTCACCGGCGTCTAAAGAGGTGAATTGGGCGGGTGAGGACGGGACCAACGACTCGTGGACGTCCAGTCCCGCGCGGCGAAACTCGCCAGAGGATCGAGCGAGGTCGATCAAGAGTGACGGCGTGAACGTGCCAACGTTTAGATGATTTCCGCGCATCGCGACATGATGGCACAGCGAAAAGGCGAGCGTAAAGAATCAATCCGGAAGTACTTTTACCTGTTGAAAACGCAGAGCATGTCGCTGGTCTCGCCACTGCTACGTGATTGCTTCACCGCGGTGTTGGTCGATGATTACAGTTCGCTGGCCCAATCGCGAGTCTGCAGGATCTCAGCCAGCCGGGCCAGGAATCGAGCGGCGTACGCTCCGTCGATGACGCGGTGGTCAAAGGTCAACGCGAGGTTGCCAACGGAGTGAATGGCGATGGATTCCTCGCCAGAACTCTTCGTCACGACGACCGGCTTTCGCGCGACGCCGTCGGTGGCGAGGATCGCCACTTGGGGTTGATTGATGATCGCGCCGGTCATCAACGTGCCAAAGGGTCCCGGGTTGGTGATCGTAAACGTGCCGTTCGCAAAGTCGTCGAGGGTGAGCTTCTTGGTGCGAGCACCGGCGGCGAGCTCGCGAATCTTGCGGGCAATGGAGCGCAGGCCATAGTTGTCGGCCCGTTGCAGTACCGGTACGACAAGTCCGCTTCCATCGAGGTCAACGGCGATGCCGAGATTGAGATCGTGGTGCACGATCAATTCGTTGTTGCCGACCGAGGCGTTGAGATGTGGAAAGTCGCGTAACGCCGTAAGGGCGGCGAGGGCGTTGAAAGGCAAGTACGTGAGACTGAACCCTTCTTGTTCTTTGAACGCGCCGCCCTGAGCACGACGCAGCACGTCGACGTGTTCGTAATCCACCTCTTTGACCATCAAGGTGTGAGCCGAGGTCGCCTTCGAACGCGTCATGTGGTCGGCGGTGAGTCGGCGAAGCTTGGTGAAAGGTATGACCTCGTCACTCGGGCTGATCGTTTGGCGACCGTCTTGGTCTATGAGCGCTTCGACGTCTCGGCGTAATATGCGTCCTTCGGGGCCGCTGCCACGTATCGTCGACGCGTCGATGTCGCGATCACGAAGTAGGCGTCGTACGACTGGCGAAAGGGCGCCCCCCGAAGCCCCCGTAGGCGCCGCAACGTTGCTCTCGACAAAAGCCAGAACGTCGTCACGGGTGACGCGGCCCTGGGGGCCCGAACCGGGAACGTCGCTGGCGTCGAGGTGGTGCTCGGCGAGAAGTCGTCGTACGACTGGTGACACGTGGTCTGTGGACTCACTTGACACCCTCGCCGGCGTCTGAACGAGAGGTTGCGACGTCGACGCCGCGGTGCTCGTGGTGCCACTCTTCGATAGTTCTGGAAGGTCGTCATCGCCAATGACCGCGAGCAACGTTCCTACGTCCACCGTCTCACCCTCGGCGACGAGGATTCTCGTGAGAACGCCATCGGCCGGTGATGGGATTTCGGTGTCCACTTTGTCGGTGGACACTTCGAAAAGTACCTCTCCGCGAGTGACGGCGTCGCCCACTTGCTTGAACCACTTCGTGACGGTGCCGTCGGCCACGGTCTCGCCGAGTTGGGGCATGGTGACCCTAGCCACGACTCGTCACATTTCTTGAGGTCGTGGTGTTGGCGCTGCGACGCTCGAGACCTGAAGGCGCTCGGCCATCCAGTCCGCGCTCTGGGGTCGATGACGGCAGATGACGTTGGCACATCCGTGGTTGCCTTCCTCGAGCAGTAGTAGCTCGCTCTCGCCTCGCACTTCGCTCGCCAGGCGCTCACTGTCTTGCCACGGGAAGAGGCGATCGCGTTTTCCCATGATGACGAGCATCGGCGTGGTGATCTTCTTGGCGTGGCCCTCGAGCGTCATGTCCCCCGCACGCTGTTCAGCCTCTTCGGGCGTTGAGCAAAAGGAGCGCACTTGGAAGGCGTGGCGGGTTAAGGGATTGAGGTTTTTCCACGCCGCTCCTAGATTGTAGGGTCCGGCAAGCGAGATCGTTCCCTTGATCGGGAGATCGGAACTCGCCATGCGCGCAGCATAAAAGCCCCCGAGGCTGACGCCCCAGACGCCCAGACGCGAACTATCCACGTCGGCCATGACCCGCAAGTGGTTGAAAACTGCCTCACCCACCTGGTCCCATTCGGGTCGAATGGCGAGGGTCCATTCGGCTTCACCTTGACCCGGACCGTCGAGGGCGAACGTCGCCATGCCGCGATCGAGAAACGCGCGCTCGACCTCGCGGAACTCTTCTTTCGTCGAATCGAGACCGGGAATCAAGATGACGGTGGGGTGGGGCCCGTTGGTGTCAGGCACTCGAAAGAGAGCGACTAACGTCGACCCCTCGAAGGCGATCTCCTCTCTACGAGCGGGAGGAACGAAGAGAGGTGTTGCCTTGTTGAGCGCGTCCACCGCTCGAGCGTGTGCCGCCTTAGCCTGGTCGAGGTCGTGGACGAAGAGGAACTTGCCGAAGTGAAAGTACGTGGCGGCGCGAGCGTAGAACTCACCGGCGGTGCGCAAATTCCCTTTGGCCAGTGCGGCTTTGGCGAGTTCGAGGTGCACTTCGGCACCCTTGCACCACGCCGCGCACCAGTCATCCCACCGTTCAAGGTCCTTCGTGATGCGTGAATAGTCGCTCGCGTCCACGCCATTTGAGCAAAAGCGCGGTTCCCAGTTGGCCACCGCCGTTTGAAGGAGAACGTCAACCATGGTCCCCGCTCTCGTCCACGAACCGATGTTGATGGTAATGGACGAATCGGTGCGCTGAACAGTGAGGGACGCATGAATTCTTTTCACCGCCTTGCAATTGACGGGTTCCCCCCACGTCATTAGGGTAGCCCTATCACTCACCGAGTGGTCGAATCTTGGGTTACGTGGTTGGGCGAACGCAGGGTTCTATAACGCAGGGGGCAAATATGAAAAGAAAAGGAACATTTTTACGCACGCTCGGTGTGACTTCGGTCGCGCTGGCGTCATTAACAATGATGACCACGTCGGGTGGGGCGTCGTCGAATGGGGGGATAGCTAAGGGTGCTCCGGTAACGATTGGCATCTCACTGTCGCTATCGGGCGACTTCTCGGCCGACGGCAATGCCTTTAAGCAGGGCTATGAGCTCTGGGCCGCCTCGGTCAATGCACACGGTGGATTGTTGGGGCACCATGTGAACCTCAACATCAAGAACGACGCTTCGACTGTCCCACAGGCCATAACGAACTACCAGAGTTTGATCTCACTGAATCACGTCAACTTGACCTTCGGGCCGTTCTCGTCGCTGCTGAGCCTGCCCGCTGGCAAGGCCGTGGGCCGTTACGGTTACGCGATGATCGAGGGCGCCGGTGGAGCACCGTCGGTCTTCCAGGCCGGGTTGCACAATCTCTTCGACGTGTCAATGCCCGTCAAGGACGCCCTTGTGCCATTCGCCCAGTGGATAGCGTCGCTGCCAGCGAGCAAGCGTCCCACGACGGCCGCGTACGTGACGACGAATGACGCCTTTACGGAGCCACAGATCCCGGTCGCGAAGAAGATCATTTCGGCCGCGGGCGTGAAGACCTCGTACTACTCGGTCTTTCCCGCCGAGACCACCGACTACACCCCGATCGCCGACGCGGTAGCCGCCGCCAAGGCTCAAATCGTGATACTTGGTTCGGTCGACGTGCCCACGGTGTCCGCCTTCATGCAGGCGTTCGAACAGGCGCACTACAGCCCGAAGGTCTTCATCGCTACTGGCGGTCCGGACCAGGGTTCGGCGTTCACCAGTGTGGTGGGGTTGAAGAACGCGGACGGCATGATGGTGCCCAACGCGTGGTACGGCTCGGCGACCACGCCCGGCAGTGCGGCCATGGTCGCGGCGTACGTCAAGAAGTTCGGCGGCTCGGCGTCAACGATCAGCGCTGACGTGGCGGAGGCCTACTCCGTTGGTCAAGTAGCCGCTGAAGCGGTCATCGCGACCAAGGGCTTTGATAACGCCAAGATCATCAGATACCTCCACTCAGCGACGGGGTTGAGCACCGTGCAAGGACCGGTAAAGTTCAACGCACTCGGCGAGAACAATAGCTCGACGGGCTTTACGTTCCAGTGGCAGGGCAAGCACTTTGTGCAAGTGAACCCGGTCAAGGACAAGGGCTCTAAGCCGGTACTCTTTCCGAAGCCGGTCTGGGGGAGTTAACCCTTGAACAGTTCGGCGCTCATCCACGCCTTACTTGATGGTGTGCTGACAGGTTCGCTCTACGCCCTCATGGCGACGGGGTTAACGCTCATTTTTGGAGTGATGAACATTATCAACATCGCTCAGGGAATCTTGGTGATTTTGGGCGCCTACCTGAGTTACACGTTGTCGGTGCACTTCGGCATTGACCTCTTCGCAGGCTTGGTCATCACGATCCCCACGCTCTTTCTGGTGGGGATCGTGGTGGAGCGCCTGTTCATGGCCAGGCTGAAGGAGCCCGAACGGACGTCAATGTCCATTCTGGTCACCTACGCCGTAGCCCTCATCATTGAAGGAGGGCTCAACATGATTTACTCCATCAATATCGTTCAATTAGGCGCTTGGTACGTGGATCGATCGTTTCGAATCTTTGGACTCTGGATTCCCTATATCTATATGTTCGGCTTCTTTTTGGCGGTCGCGCTCTTGGGTGCTCTCTACTTCATGCTGTACCGGACCCGTTTCGGCGCGAGTATCCGAGCGTCCATGGCAGACCAAACGGCCGCGGCGTTGATTGGCATCAACGTCAAGCGCGTGTCGACTATCTGTTTTGGACTCGGCGTCGCCGTCACCGCCGCGGGCGGCATGGTGTACGGCGCGACGAATGCTTTCAACGCCAGTACCAGCTACGACTTGATCTCTCGACTCTTGACGATCATCGTCTTGGGTGGGATGGGCAGTCTTGGTGGAGCGCTGCTGGCCGCCATATTCATGGTGACCTTGGGTGACGTCATCGCGGTCGTGTGGTCGCCGATTTGGTCAACGCCGACCTTTTTCTTCGTCCTCGTCATCGTGTTGTCGTTGCGGCCCCAAGGACTCTTCGGGAAGCAGTCCACGAGAGTCGCTTGATGTCAAAATTGAAGCCCTCTTTGTGGACACTCGCCCTCGTAGTCTTCGCAATATTCCCGCTGATTGTAACGAATCCGACGTTCACGACAATCGCGGTCTTCACGTTGCTGTTCATGGCGTGTACCACGTCGTGGAACATGTTTTCTGGCTACTCCGGCTACGTGTCGCTCGGTTCGGCCATCTTTTACGGATGTGGGGCGTACACCATGGCCTTGGTGTCGACCCACGCGCACATGGCTGGAGGTGAAGCCCAGTTCTGGCTCGTACCACTCGCCGGACTCGTCGCGATGGTGGTGGCGATCCCGGTTGGCGCTGTAGCACTTCGTGTACGCCGTCACACTTTCGTCGTTATCACGATTGCCCTCTTCTTCGTCTTTCAACTCCTGGCAATCAACTTCTCGTTCACCGGCGGTGCGGCGGGCATCTCGCTGCCGCTAATTCCTTGGCTCTTCAACTACTACAACCTGCCCTTCTACTACGTCGCGCTCGGCTTGGTCATTTTCGCGACCTTGCTCTCCGCGGGAGTACGACGATCACGTTTCGGACTCCAGTTGCTCGCGATCCGCGACGACGAGGACCGCGCGCTGGGCCTCGGAGTCAGAGTGACCGCTGTCAAACTCACTGGTTTCACGATGTCGGCCTTCACTATTGGCATGGCCGGGGCGCTCTACGCCATGTTCATTGGTCAGATCTATCCCCAGTTCGTCTTTGATCCGACGTTCGACATCACGGTCGCGCTGATGGCTTTCTTCGGTGGATTCGGTACGCTCCTGGGTCCCCTGCTCGGAGGTCTCATTCTCGAATCGTCCCAGCAGTACTTGACGCTCACGTTCACGAACGGCTCCTTGTACTTGATTCTCTTTGGCGTCTTGTTCTTGCTCGTCATTCTCTTCATGCCCCAGGGCATCGTCGTTCGTGTGTCGCAACTGTGGGCTCAGCGAAACCGGAGACGTGAGACCCCGCTAACTCCGGACGCTGTGGCCGCCATGGGCGTTGGCCACTGATGGTCAAACTTCTCGAGGCGCAGGACGTGTCGCGTGCTTTCGGTGGCGTCCAGGCATTGAAGAGCTGTTCACTCACCGTTGACAAAGGGAGCATCACGGGTCTCATCGGTCCCAATGGATCGGGCAAGACCACCTTGTTCAACGTCATGACCGGTTACGTGAGGCCCGATCACGGCACGATCCTCTTTGACGGCAACGACGTGACCAACGCCCCGCCCAACAAGATCTTCGCCCTAGGCGTGGGTCGCACGTTTCAACTCACGCGCATCTTCTCGCGGATCAGCGTCATCGAGAACATGCTGGTCGCCACGCAGCGCGACGAGAGTTGGCTGCGCGGACTCACACGCTCGAAGTCGTCACGTTCCGAACTGGACGCTGCGATGGAGTGGCTTGATTTCGTTGGACTTGCCCGTCTCGCGTCACTGCAAGCGGGATCGCTCTCCTTCGGTCAGCGAAAGCTGCTGGAGTTGGCTTACGTGTTGGTCGCCGATCCCGACGTCATCTTGCTCGATGAGCCAGCGGGTGGTGTCAATCTGACATTGATCAATGAGATCAGCGAAAAGATTCTTGCCCTAAATAAAGGTGGCAAGACGTTCCTCATTGTTGAACACAATATGGAATTCGTCATGAAGATCTGTGACAAGGTCACGGTGATGTACCAAGGTTGTGATCTGGTGACGGGCACGCCCGCCGAGGTGCGCAGCAGCCCCCAGGTCTTGGACGCGTATCTGGGCGGCAGTGACGACGAATCGAATCAAGTGGTTGGCCATGGCTGAGTCGACGGCCTTCGTGCGCTTTGAAGGGGTCGTCGCCGGGTACGGTGGGGGCGACGTAATTCGGGGCGTCGACTTCGACGTTCCCCAAGGTGGCGTGACGTGCATTGTGGGACCGAATGGATCGGGTAAGTCAACCTTGCTCAAGGTCGTTAGCGGCCTCGTGCGTCCCCGACTGGGTGGGATTTGGTTCAAGGGGACTCCGCTCGTGGGCTTGACACCGAGGGAGATTCTCAAACTGGGCATCGTCCAAGTGCCACAGAATCACAGTCTCTTTCGCGAAATGACCGTGGAACAGAACGTGGAACTCGGTGCGTTCCTCATCAAGGATCGAAAGCTCATCGCCGAGCGTTTAAAAAAGGTGTGCGAGATATTCCCCATCGTGGCCGAGCGGGCCAAGGACAAAGCCGGAAGTCTCTCGGGCGGTCAACAGCGTCTCGTGGAGTTTGCGCGCGGCTTGATGCTAGAGCCCGAACTCGTCGTGCTCGACGAACCGTCGATGGGACTCGATCCGAAGACCCTGCGCTTGGTATTCGACACCATTAAGATGATGAATAGTCTCGGACGAACGGTGTTGCTCGTAGAGCAGAACGCCCGTCAGGCGCTTCGAATGAGCCATTTCGCGGTGGTGTTGGAAAACGGTCTCGTTCGACTTTCTGGCTCAGGCACCGACGTGTTGAACAACCCAGAGATCGGCGCGCTCTATCTGGGTGGCAGCATCGAAGAGTCGTCAACGCAAACATCGCGTTAGTCGAACGAACGTTAGGAAGGTGGTGACATGAGTGACGACAAGGCCAGCATCGGCTGGATTGGTTGCGGTCGAATGGGCACCGCGATGGCCACGCGCTTGGTCGTGGCGGACTACGACGTCACCGTCACCAACCGCACTCGCGCGAAAGCTGAAGTGCTCGGTGAACTGGGCGCGAAGGTGGTCGACACGCCGCGAGACGTCGCCGGGTGCGACGTCATCTTCATCATGGTGTCGGCGGATACGGAGCTACTCGCTGTGACCACTGGTCCGAACGGCATACTCTCGAGCGACGTTGCGGCGCCCAAGGTCGTGGTGGACTGTTCCACCGTGTCGTCGGCGACGTCGGCTCTGGTACGAAAAGCGCTCGCGGAAAAGAACGTCGAGTTCCTCGCCGCGCCCGTGAGTGGCAACCCGAAGGTCGTCGCCTCGGGAAAGCTCACGCTCGCGGTGTCAGGTACGCGCCACGCCTTCGAGACGGTCCAGCCCTATTTGAGTGAACTCGGCCACGGCGTCACGTACGTCGGCGATGATGAGGTCGCTCGACTGGTCAAGATCTGTCACAACATGCTCTTGGGTATCGTGACCCAAGCGATGGCCGAGGTGACGGTATTGGCCGAGCGCGGAGGCATTGCGCGAAGCGCGCTCCTCGAGTTTCTCAACAACTCCGTCATGGGTTCGACGTTCTCTCGATATAAGACCCCGGCCTTCGTCAATCTCGACTTCACGCCAACCTTCACGCCGGTGCTACTTCGAAAAGACTTCGACCTGGGCATGGCCGAGGCCAAGGCGATGAACGTGCCCATGCCGGTCTCGGCACTGTGCACCCAACTCGTCCTCGGCGCTATCGGTGCCGGCTACGGGGACGATGACTTCGCGGTGTTGCTGCTCGAACAGGCCCGCAGCGCCGGTTTGGTGATGGAGTCCGAGAACGTCATCATCGACGATGGACTGAGGGCGACGAAGTGAGCGAGGGATTCGGACCGATCGTCAACACCCCCGGACACAACGGGGTTGACTTCGAGACCCGCGTCGACTTCGATCGATTGCGCCGCTACCGTCTCGCTCGGGCCCGTGAGGCGCTTGAGGCGAGCGATCTCGGCGCGATCCTCCTGTTCGACTTCTACAACATTCGCTACGTCTCACAGACGTGGGTGGGCGGCGCGCTCGGGGACAAGATGTCTCGATACTGCCTACTCACTCGCGGTGGCGAACCCATCATCTGGGACTTCGGATCAGCGGCGCGTCACCACCAACTCTTCGCCCCTTGGCTCGAACCCGAGAACTGTCGTGCCGGCATGCTCGGACTTCGTGGCGCCATCGCGCCCCAAGCCGGGCTCTTCGAATCGGCCGTGAAGGAGATCGTCGGACTCTTGAAGGATCTAAACGTCTTTGATCAGCCCATTGGAATTGATATTGTCGAACTGCCCTTCCTCTTCGAAATTCAAAGGGCCGGCGTTGAGATTCGCGACGCGCAACAACTGATGCTCGATGCTCGCCAGATCAAGAACCAAGACGAGTTGATGCTGCTCTCCCAGGCGGCGGCCATGGTCGACGGGGTCTACCATGACATCTTCGAGGCCCTGAAACCTGGCGTACGAGAGAACGAGATCGTGGCGCTGGCGAACAAGCGCCTCTACGAAATGGGATCTGAGCAAGTCGAGGCCATCAACGCGGTCTCGGGCGAGCGCTGTAACCCGCACCCTCACAACTTCACCGACCGCATAATTCGCCCCGGTGAGCAGGCGTTCTTCGACATCATTCACTCCTTTAACGGCTACCGGACCTGTTACTACCGCACCCTGTCGGTGGGCAGTTCTACCGCTCCGCAGCGTGACGCCTACGCCAAGGCCCGCGCGTGGATGGACACCGCGATCGACCTCGTGCGACCTGGCGTGGGTACCAACGAGATCGCCCTGGCCTGGCCGGCGGCGACGGAGTTCGGTTTCGCCAACGAGATGGCGGCCTTTGGTCTGCAGTTCGGTCACGGTCTCGGCCTGGGTCTTCACGAGCGGCCGGTGATCAGCCGACTCAACAGCGTGCGTGACCCCATTGAGCTCCAAGCGGGCATGGTCTTTGCGTTGGAGACCTACTGTCCGGGCTCGGACGGGGTGTCGGCGGCGCGAATTGAAGAGGAAGTTGTCGTAACCGAAAATGGTCCAGCGATTCTTACGCACTTTCCCGCGCAAGAACTCATGGTCGCGAACAAGTACTAGGAGAGACAAATGACCAGCACGAAGGTAGCGCCGACGGAAAACGATGTCGACTTTCGCCTTGAGATGTACCGCAGCCAGTTCGCGCTGCGTCAGTTTGAAACACGCGCCTACGACCTATTTTTAGAGAACTACGTCAAGGGTACGAGTCACCTTTCCATCGGTCAAGAAGCCATCGCGACCGGCGTCGCGGCCGCGATGCGTCCCACCGACTGGACTTTCGCGACGTACCGCGGCCACGCGCACACGCTCGCCCGGGGCGTACCGATGACGCCGGTGTTCGCCGAACTGATGGGCCGCACGAACGGCCTCATGGCTGGCAAGGGCGGTTCGATGCACTTGACCAGCGTCGAGCACGGCGTGATGGGTTCCTACGCGATTATTGGCGCGCACTTACCGATCGCCTGTGGGGCGGCGTGGAGCGCCCAGTATCGCGGCACCGACCAAGTCGCCGTTGCCTTTTTCGGTGATGGCTCCACCAACATCGGCGCGTTCCACGAGGCCCTCAACTTTGCGGCCGTGTGGAAGCTACCGGTCATCTTTTTTTGCGAAAACAACCTATGGATGGAGTACACCCGAACCTCAGAGGTGACGGCCGTCGCCAATCCCGCGGCCGACCGGGCCTCGGCGTACGGTTTGGCGAGCATCATCATCGACGGCAACGACGCCGACGAGGTCTATGAAGTCACCGCCGCGGCGATCAAGCGCGCCCGAGCGGGGGACGGTCCGAGCATGATCGAGGCGAAGACCTACCGTCACGGTGGGCACTCGCGCGCCGACCCCGGTAAGTACCGTCCCGACGAAGAGTTGGCCGAGTGGCTCGCCAAAGACCCGATTCCTCGTTACCGTACGCGTCTGCTCGAAGCGGGCGTGAGTGAAGACGAGCTGCGCTCCATCGAAACGGACGTCGACGCCGAAGTCGACGTGGCGACCGAGGAGGCGAAGTTGGGCGGCGTGCCCGGTGAGGATCTGTTGTTAAAGGACGTATGGGCTGACGGAGGTGCGACATGGCGCAACTGACGTTTCGTGAAGCAATAGCGCGCGGCATCGCTCAAGAGATGCGTCGCGACGAATCGGTCGTTCTCTTAGGCGAGGACGTCGCCGCCGCCGGGGGCGTCTTTAAGGGCACCGTCGGGCTACTCGAGGAGTTTGGTGGTTCGCGCGTGCGCGACACTCCCATTAGTGAGCAGGCCATATTGGGCGCGGCCATGGGTGCGGCCATGACGGGTCTTCGTCCTATCGCCGAGATCATGTTCTCGGACTTCTTCGGGGTCTGTTGGGACATCATCGCCAACGAGATCGCAAAGAGTCGCTACATGACGAACGGTCAGATGTCGTTTCCCCTCGTGATTCGCTCGGGCAATGGCGGCGGCCTTCGCTTTGGTGCCCAGCACTCCCAGAGTGTCGAGAACTGGGCGATGATGATCCCGGGACTCAAGGTCGTCGTTCCGTCCAACGCGCGCGACGTCATCGGTCTTATGGCGGCCGCCGTGCGCGACCCCGATCCCGTGATCTTCCTCGAGGCGAAGTCGCTCTACGCGTCGAAGATGGACGTGCCCGACGGGGAGATCGTCGACACGCTGGGTTCAGCGAAGGTACTGCGTCAAGGCTCGAGCGCCACGGTGGTGGCGTTGGGCGCCATGGTTCCTCGGGCCCTCGAAGCCGCCGAGGAACTCTTCACTGACGGCATCGACTGCACGGTCATCGATGTTCGCTCCCTTGTGCCCCTTGACACGGTGACGTTGTTACGTGAGGTGTCGGCAACCGGACGACTTTTCACCGTGGAAGAGAATCCGCGACTCTGCGGGTGGGGCGCCGAGCTCGCTTCGATCGTCGCCGATGAGATCTTTTACGACCTGGACGGGCCGATCGTGCGCATCACGACCCCGCACATTCCATTGCCCGCCGCGGACGCTCTCGAAGATTTGGCGATTCCTTCTGTCGAACGCATCGTCACCACAATTCAGAAGTCTATGAATTCGTAGATTTCTTCTCACCTTCTGACGCGGCGTGGAGTCGGTTCGGTCGGCACTTTGGGCGTATTCGTGGTCATGCCGGGTACCGGGCACGAGCCACGTCCTTGGCGTAACGCGCCGCCGAATAGAGACGCGCGGTTCCTCGACAAAACGAACAGTGG
>DATLSR010000058.1:0-9759 GCA_035533995.1 Acidimicrobiales bacterium
CTCGAAATAGAGATTCCCGATGACGTGGGGGTCACTCTCGACGGGTTGGCGTTTCTGGTCGAGTCCTGATGTGGACTCTTTGTGGAACGAACTCGCGCCGGCTTGCGCGAAACTTGGTGGCTTCGAACACAGTGTTTTAGCCATTCGTTGGGCCCCAATGGGCGCTATCAGAAAGACATCTAGCGGCGACTAAGAGTAGCAATCACTCGAATAGTTCGCTCCCGCGTTACTGAGGACCCGGCTGATTACGTGAGGTTCCGGTATCAATTGTCAAGGAGCATTGTGTGTACTGCTACAATGAGTGCATGACTCCTGCTATTCGACCCCGGGAACGATCGAAAGTACCCTCCGAACAACTGGCCGACGCCGTCCTCACCGCCAGTCGGGTCCTCGTGGCCGTGGCCGCGCGGTCCCTGGCTGAGCACGAGTCGGAGGTCTCACTTGCGCAGTACCGGGCCCTGGTGGTCCTCGGGTCGCGAGGTCCGCAGCGACCCGCCGATCTGGCCCTGGCCCTCGGCGTTGACCCGTCGACCGCCACGCGCATGTGTGATCGTCTCGTGCGCAAGCGCCTCATCACTCGCCGGCGCGACGTCGTCGATCGACGCACGGTGCTGTTGGACTTGAGCGCCTCGGGCCGGCGCCTGGTCGACCGAGTCACCGATCAGCGGCGCCGCGAGATCGGACGCATCCTCAAATCGGTGGATCCGGGCGAGCACGAGGCGCTGGTGCGGGCCTTCGACGCCTTTGGCGCCGCCGCCGGAGAGATCCCCGAGGACGGCTGGCAACGTAGTTGGGAGTTGTGAACACGTCTTCTTCGCGGCTCCTGTGGCCCAATCGAACGATGAGATTCTCGGCGCTCGGGGTCGTATCGACGTGGCTGCGGGGTTCACGACTCGGGCTGGTGGTGATGGCCCTGGTTGTTGGCGTGGGAGCGGGTTTCGGGGCCGTCGCGTTCCGGTGGCTGATATTTGCGTTTACGTGGTTGGCCACCGGGCGTGAGCAGTTCGGCCAACAGGGTCGGGTCGCCAGCCTGCATCTGCCTTGGCTGGGCGTCGGTTTCTTTCTTCTGATACCGGTCGTCGGCGGCCTTCTCTACGGACCGCTGATTCAGCGCTTCGCTCGCGAGGCGCGCGGCCACGGCGTGCCCGAGGTGATGCTGGCCGTTGCTGACAACGGTGGACGAATCCGTCCCCAGGTAAGTGTCGTGAAGGCGCTGGCCTCGGCGATCTGCATCGGTGCCGGTGGTTCGGTGGGTCGCGAGGGTCCCATCGTCCAAATCGGTGCCGCTTTTGCCTCGTCGCTGGGTCAACTCGTCAAGATGTCCGAGTCCCGGCTGCGCATCATCGTGGCCTGCGGAGCGGCCGGAGGGATCGCCGCCACCTTCAACGCGCCGCTCACGGGCGTCTTGTTCGCGTTCGAGATCGTTCTGCGAGAACTCTCGCTCGACGCCCTCTTCGCCACTATTCTCTCCGCCGTCAGCGCCGACCTCGTCAGCCGCGCCTTCTTCGGCTCGGCGCCCTTCTTCTCGCATCTTCCGCACGATCTCTCGATCGTCCACGACCCGGCGTACCTGCTGATCGGCGTGCTCGGACTCCTCGCCGGACTTGTCGGCGTCGGGTTCAAGAGCTTTTTGTATGGCTTCGAGGATGTTGCCGACAGGATCTGGAAGGGCCGCCCGGAGTGGGCCCGCCCGGCGGTCGGCGGCGTGGCCCTCGGTGTGCTCCTGCTCGCCCTGCCCCAGATGTACGGCGTGGGCTATCCGGTGATGGACAAGATCATCGCCGGTCACGACGTCCTGTGGTTGATCGTCATTCTCATGGTGGGCAAGGTCGTAGCGTCCAGCCTCACCCTCTCTATCGGCGGCTCGGGAGGGGTGTTCGCGCCGTCGCTATTCATCGGGGCGGCAGGGGGTATGGCCTACGGTGTGACCGTTCACCACTTGTTCGGATCGGTCGCCGGACCGCCGGCCATCTACGCCGTGGTCGCCATGGGCGGGGTTTTCGCCGGCGCCGCCCAGTCTCCGCTCACGGCGATCGGCAGCGTGGTGGAGATGACCGGCAACTTCACCCTGATGCTTCCCGTCATGCTGGCCGCCGGGATCGCCGCCGCCGTATCGAAGAGGTTCTCCTACGGCAGCATCTACACGACGAAGTTGCTGCGCCGTGGTATCGACATCGAACGGCCCAAGACCACGGGCGTGCTCCAAGCGCTCACCGTCGCCGACGTCATGCAACCGCTCCCTCGCGACGTGCACGCCGAGCTGCTGCAGTACGCGCAAGCGCCGACACCATCCGACGTGACGGACCAGGCGCAGTGGGAAGCTCTGGTGGGTCCGGTCACCATCACCCGTCGACCGCAGACCCTCATGTCCGACGAGACCTTGGAGCAAGCACTTCGCCAACTCGAACTGTACGGTCTCGTGGGTCTGCCGGTCCTTTCGCCCGACCGTCGCCATCTCACGGGCTGGATGACCCGCCGCGACGTCATTCGCGCCATTGCGCAGAGCCTCAGCGCTTCGACGCGTGAAGCTGAGGAGGGCGCACTGGCGTCGGACTTCGCCGCCGGCGAACCCGCGTCGCACATCCACGAACCTCCGAGTCCGTTGGACGGCTACGACGTGATCGAGATCGCCATTGGACCCGAATCTCCCCAGTTGGGCCGCTCGGTCGGCGAGGTCCCATGGCCACCGGGATGTCTGGTGGTCGCCGTCACGGAAGGGAGCGAGATCGTTTCTCCCCGTGGCGATATCGAACTGGGGCTGGGCGATCGGGTGATCTTGCTCGCCCCGACATCCAATGACGCCGCGACATCGAAGGAGTCCGATGTTGCCAACAACGACCAATGAAACCGTGTGCAATTCACCTCGACTTGGTCCTCGCTCCTCGCTCCTTGTTCCGGCTTCCGGTCTGTCTCGAGCGATCGCATCTTGGGTCGGCACTCAGCCATCGTCTGCGTCTAATAATCCATTCGAGTTGGCGAAGTTGCATCCTTCATCCGACGGTAGTCGAGGTCCCGCATTGTGACGCAACACAATGAGCGATGAACGCGTGACGGTAATTCGGACGATCTCTGACGACACCAAATGGGACATGACTCTGCACTCGCTACACAGAGTTTCCTGTGGACGAGATCTCCCATGATTCAACATCCTGCCTTTAGCGTCGAACCGTGGTGTCTGCATGAAACCGAATTGGACCTCCACATATTGGCTCAGACCGAGTCACTGTTCGCGTTGTCCAATGGACACATTGGCTGGCGGGGCAACCTCGATGAAGGTGACCCCTATGGTCTTTCGGGATGTTATCTGAACGGCGTGCACGAACTTCGACCACTGCCCTACGCCGAAGCCGGTTACGGTTACCCCGAACGCGACCAGGTCATGATCAACGTCACCGATGGAAAGTTGATTCGACTGTTGGTCGACGACGAGCCGTTCGACGTTCGTTACGGTAAGTTACATAGCCACGAACGCGTCCTGGATTTTCGCGCCGGGGTACTTCGGCGTCGAGCCGAATGGTCGTCGCCGTCTGGTCGAAGAGTGCGGGTAACGTCCACGCGACTGGTTTCACTGGTTCAGCGTTCCGTGGCGGCGATCCGTTACGAGGTCGAAGCCGTCGACCACGAGGTGCGTCTGGTGGTCCAGTCCGAGTTGGTCACAAACGAACCGCCGCCACCCCCGAGCGGTGATCCGCGAACTTCTGCGGTGCTGGAGAATCCGTGGCAAGCGGTAGACCACGCCAATGTGGGAACTCGCTGCGAACTGGTTCACCGCACGAAACGTAGTGAGCTCACCGTGGCGGCCGCGATGGACCACGTGGTGAAGGGCCCACGCCCAACGGAAGTTGTCGTCGAGTGCGTCGAGGATCTCGGTCGCGTGACCATCGCGGTCACGCTCGAACCGGGAGAGCGTCTGACGATCGTCAAGTACGTCACGTACGGATGGTCGGCCGTGCGATCGAAGAAGGCGCTGCGCGATCAAGTTGACGCCGCCCTCGTGGTCGCTTCGAACACCGGATGGGAAGGACTACTGGAGCAGCAGCGCGAGTTCCTAGGAGATTTTTGGGATCGGGCGGACGTCGAAATTGACGGCGACGACGAGATCCAGCAGGCCGCACGCTTCTCGCTCTTTCACGTGCTGCAGTCGGGAGCCCGCGGTGAACGTCGGGCGATTCCCGGCAAGGGGCTTACCGGTACCGGGTACGACGGACACGCGTTCTGGGATAGTGAGACGTTCGTGTTATCGGTACTCACGTACACCATGCCCGAAGCCGTCGCGCACGCGTTGGCGTGGCGCTTCGACACGCTCGCACTGGCGAAGGAGCGAGCGACGCAGCTCGGTTTCAAGGGTGCGATGTTCCCCTGGCGCACGATCACGGGTGAAGCGTGCTCGGCGTACTGGCCAGCGGGAACGGCGGCGTTTCACGTCAACGCCGACGTCGCCGACGCGGTCGTTCGCTACGTCCACGCGGGCGCCGACGAAGAGTTTGAGCGAGGCGTTGGTCTGGAGCTCTTAAGTGAAACGGCGAGACTGTGGTACTCGCTTGGGCACTTTGATCGCGACGGAGGATTCCGTGTCGACGGCGTGACGGGTCCCGATGAGTACAGCGCGATCGGCGACAACAACATCTACACCAATCTCATGGCGCAGAGGAATCTTCGAGCCGCCTCCGACGCGGCAGAGCGTTACCGCGACGCGTCACGCGCGCTCGGGATCGATGAGGCGGAGATCGGCGACTGGCGCCGTGCCGCCGACGCGATGGTGATTCCCTTCGACCCGGACCTTGGTGTTCATTCGCAGTCCGAGCGTTTTACTGATCACCAGGTGTGGGACTTCGCGGCCACGTCGAAAGAGCAGTACCCGCTCTTCTTGCATTTTCCGTACTTTGACCTCTACCGCAAGCAGGTCGTCAAGCAGGCGGATCTGGTGCTCGCCATGTACTTGCGCGGCGACGCGTTCACGCTCGAGCAGAAGAGAAGAAACTTCGAGTACTACGAAAAGCTCACCGTGCGCGACTCTTCACTCTCGGCGTGCTGCCAAGCAGTCGTCGCGGCCGAAGTGGGCTACGTGGCGTTGGCGTACGACTACCTCGGCGAAGCCGCCCTGATGGACTTGGAGAATCTCGAACACGACACCCGCGATGGTCTTCACGTGGCGTCGCTGGCGGGAACGTGGATTGCGCTGGTGGCCGGATTCGGTGGGATGCGCGAAGGGAACGACACGTTGACGTTCGCTCCCCATCTCCCCGAGGGGATCACTCGGCTGGCCTTCAACCTGGAGTTTCGCGGCCGACGTCTACGCGTCGAGGTGACGCCATCGACGGCGAGTTACGTCTTGAAGCGCGGTGGCGATCTGGAGCTCTTTCACTTTGATAGGGCGATGACCGTATCGACGAGCCATCCGACTCTTTTTGAAACAATGAACGACGCCGGGCGGCAATCGCTAGTCCCGGAGCCCAGCCAACCATTCGGACGAACCCCACGGAATCGCCTCGCTAACAGTTCTCACGAGCAACAGGAGGCATCATGAGTGCACCAAAGAAGGATGATCAGGTCGAGCACGTCGACCTCGCTGCCTACGACGCGTGGCTGTTCGACATGGACGGCGTACTTACGAACACCGCGTCCGTGCACGCGGCGGCGTGGAAGCAGGCGTTCGACGAGTTTTTGACGAAGGAGTCAACCCACACAGGAAAGACGTACGCGCCGTTCGACGCAGAAGATGACTACGAGAAGTACGTCGACGGCGAGCCCCGCGACGACGGGGTGCGTAAGTTTCTCGCCGCGCGAAGTATCACATTGCCCGAGGGCGTCGACGACGATCCACCGGACGCGCGTACCGTCAAGGGGGTGGGTAAGAGTAAGAATGAACTCTTTCTGAAGGCGCTGAAAAAGGATGGAGTGAAAGTCTTTGACGGCGCGGTGGCGCTCGTGAAGGAGCTTCGCCACAACGGAGCCAAGGTGGCCGTCGTCTCGGCCAGCGAAAACACCAAGACGGCGCTTGAGGCGGCGGGCATCATCGACCTCTTTGACGCCATCGTCGACGGGCACGTTGTCAAGGACCTCGATCTGAAGGGGAAGCCCGCGCCCGACAGTTATCTTCAAGGTGCGAAGGTACTAGGCGTCGAGGCGAAGAGCGCCGTGGTCCTCGAGGACGCCCTCGCCGGCGTTGAAGCGGGACGAGCGGGACACTTTGGCTTAGTCGTCGGTGTCGACCATCACGACGCGCCCGGTGCACACGACTACGCGGACGAGCTTCGCGACCACGGAGCCGACGTGGTCGTGACGAGTCTCGCCGAGCTAGTTACCGGCGCAACATCGGAAATCGCTGACGTGAGCGACAGTTCGTCGAACGTCGCCGACGCCGTTGTCATCTTCGGTATTACGGGGGATCTTGCTAAGAAGATGACGTTTCAAGCGCTGTACCAACTGGAGTTGGCCGGCGAACTGGACGGTCCGATCGTTGGCGTAGCCGTCGACGACTGGTCTCTCGGTCACCTGCGTTCTTCAGTGCTCGAGGCGCTGGAGTCCAGTGGCGAGGTGGTGAAGAGTGAGGTATTTGACCGACTCGCACAACGGTTCAGGTACGTACAGGGTGACTTCAATCATCGCGCAACGTACGAGGCGCTCGCCATGGAGCTGAAGAAGATTTCACGCCCGCTGTACTACTTGGAGATACCACCGGGACTCTTTGCGCCGGTCGTTGCGATGCTCGGCGAGGCGGACCTCGTTCGAGGTTCCCGGGTGATGATCGAGAAGCCCTTCGGTCACGATTTCGCGTCGGCGCGCGCACTAAACGATGAACTCCACGAAGTGCTCGACGAAGATCAAATTCTCCGCGTCGATCACTTCTTGGGCAAGCAGCCCGTGACGGACATCTCCTACCTGCGTTTTGCCAATACGCTCTTCGAGCCGGTGTGGAATCGAGATCACGTGGCCGGCGTGTACGTCACCCTGGCCGAGAACTTCGGCGTGCAAGATCGCGGCGCGTTTTACGATCCCGTCGGGGCGCTGCGCGACGTGGTCCAGAACCACCTCCTTCAGGTCGTGGCGTCGATCGCCATGGAGGCGCCGGTCGCGGCCGGACACGCGGCCTTGTGGGACAAGAAGGTCGAGGTGTTCCGAGCGATGTCGGACGTCGACCCGACTACCTGCGTGCGAGGTCAGTACGACGGATATCTGGACGTCCCGGGCGTCAAGAAAGGATCGACGACGGAGACCTACGTGGCGTTACGTCTCGCCATAGAGAGCTGGCGATGGGCCGGCGTGCCGTTCTTCATCCGGGCTGGCAAGGAGTTGGCCGAGGAAGCCACGGAAGTGAGGGTGATCTTCAAGCGACCACCTCGACTCGCCTTTCTGGACGCTCCCCAACACACGAATCCGAATCAGTTGATCATCCGTGTCGGGCCCGATCCGGGCGTGCGACTGACTCTGTTGTCGAAGGGTCCCGACGGGAGGGCGTCGAGGAACGTGCACATGGATCTACCCTTCACCGCCGAGCTAGGCACGCCACCCGGGGCCTACGAACGCCTCTTTCACGACGCCATCGCGGGCCACCAGTCGCTCTTCACTCGAGAGGACGTGATCGAAGAGACGTGGCGGGTCCTCCAGCCGCTGATCGAACAACCGCCCGACGTCGTGCCGTACGCCCGGGGTTCGTGGGGGCCCGAGAGTGCCGACGACCTTCTGCGAGGTCACATTCCGTGGCAGTTGCCGTGGCTTCCCGATTCGAAACCCGACCATTCATGACGAGACTCGCAACGCACGTTCAAAGGAGAGGGAGATTGTGACCACAAAGAAGCCAATGCAACTGGGTGTCGTGGGACTCGGGCGAATGGGGGCGAATATCAGTCGCCGACTTATGCGCGACGGCCATACGTGCGTGGTCTTCGACGTCAACGCCGGGCCCGTCAAGGAACTCGCGAAAGAAGGCGCGACCGGAGCGAGTTCGCTGTCCGAACTCGTTGAGCAACTCACCCCGCCCCGAGCAGTCTGGGTCATGGTGCCCTCGGGCGACATCACCGCCAAGACCATCGACGATCTGGCGAGCCACCTGGAGCGAGGTGACGTGATCATCGACGGCGGGAACTCCTACTACCGAGACGATATGACTCGCGCCGCGACGCTTTTTGGCCAAGGCATTCATCTCATTGACTGCGGGACCAGCGGCGGTGTGTGGGGAATCGACCGGGGTTACTGTCTCATGATCGGTGGCGAGACCGAGGTGGTAAAACACCTCGAGCCGATCTTCTTGAGCATTGCGCCCGGTATGGACTCCGCGCCCCGGACGCCGGGACGCGCCGGCAAGGCCTCAACGGAGGAGCACGGTTACTTGCACTGCGGCCCCAACGGCGCAGGACACTTTGTGAAGATGGTCCACAATGGCATCGAGTACGGGATGATGGCGGCCTTTGCCGAAGGGCTCAACGTCCTGCACAACGCCAACGCCGGTCGGCGCCATGACGACGCGGACGCGGAGACCGCACCAATGGAGCAGCCCGAGTTCTACCAATTCGACATTGACGCGACGGCGGTAGCCGAAGTGTGGCGTCGTGGCAGTGTGATCGAGTCCTGGCTCTTGGATCTGACCGCGACCGCCCTCTTCGACTCGCCGGACCTCGCGGAGTACGCCGGGCGCGTCTCGGACTCCGGTGAAGGACGCTGGACGTCGATCGCGGCGATCGACGAAGGCGTACCCGTTCCGGTACTCACCACCGCGCTGTACTCGCGATTTGCTTCTCGCGGGCTTGACGATTTCGCGGACAAGATCTTGTCCGCTATGCGCAAAGGATTTGGTGGCCACGACGAGAAGAGGCCCTGAGATGCCCCCAACGACGAAGGCCACGACGACCATGAAGCCGACGGAGACGACCAAGCCGGTCGTCGTACTGTTCGACGTCGACGAAACGCTCGTCCACACCGGTGGGTCGGGGGCGCGCAGCTGGAAGGCCGCGTTCGACGCGCTCTACGGCATCCCCGCCGATATCGGCGAGCACAGCTCAGCGGGTGAGACCGACCCGCAGGTGGCCCGCGCTACCTTCAACGCTGTACTTGGTCGTGACCCGAGCGACGACGAACTCAACAGACTCTACGCCCAGTACCTCTTGCACCTGGCCGAGGACATCGGCGTTTCTGAGGGCTACCGTGTGCTCCCAGGATCGGAGAGGATCCTGCGCCGACTGAGAGAAGCCGGCGTCATTCTCGGGCTTGTCTCCGGTGCCATGGAAGGCGCGGCGCGCACCAAACTCGTCCCCGCCAACCTGAACCGGTTCTTCGTCTTCGGCGCCTACGGCTCGGACTCACCAGACCGCACCGAACTCACCGGGCTCGCAATCGAAAAGGCCACCCGGCTGCACGACCAGTTGGTCCCGTCCCAGGTCTACGTTGTGGGCGACACCCCCCACGACATGAAGGCGACCAACGCGTCGGGCGCCGTGTCAATCGGCGTGGCGAGCGGCCACTACTCGGTCGTTGAGCTCGAGACGGCCGGAGGTGCACACGTGCTCCGCTCCCTCGAAGACGAATTCCCGGGGCTGTGACATTGCCTTTCGACGTTACGGGCGACGTCGAGCGCACGTATCTGATTTTCGCGGTACGCTTTTCAGTCTCCAAATAAGCGTCATAATCAGGGAAGGCCTCGCTTCTTGAGGCTAGTTTGCGCTTTTGCGACGAACAAAGCATCGACAGAAACATCGCGTGATCAGTAATTTTAACGGGTGGGCCGCCCGGGTCTCGATCCCGGCACCTTGGGATTAAAAGAGG
>DATLSR010000059.1:0-4716 GCA_035533995.1 Acidimicrobiales bacterium
GCCTCAAAGTCACGACGAGGACGCACGCGGCGACCCGCGGTCGCCGACTTCGAAACTGCCTTGGATCGAGTGGAAGGTGTCATGGGAACAGTTTCCCATGTCTAGCACGACTATTAGTGTATTACCGAAAGGTCTTTAGGACGTCGCTCACGAGCGGTCCTTCAGCGACGTAACGGCCGTTGTGGAGGTAGTGAGGCATCGAGCGAGCTCGACGGGTACCGGTGTGGGCGAGTCGCTGGCGTGTAACCAGCAGGCCACGGCGCGATCTGAGCCACCGAGAAGCGTTAGCGGCGGCGCCTGTGAGCGGCAACGATCCATGACGAAGGGACAGCGCGGCGAGAAGTTACATCCCGTGGGTAGGGCGGCAAGATCGGGGGGCGAGCCGGGAATGCCGGCCAACTCGTGTCGTGCGCCATGGAGTGGGGGAAAGGAGTTAAGGAGACCCAACGTGTAGGGGTGGCGCGGTGATCCGTAGAGTTCATCCGCTCCTGCGCGCTCGACGATCTCGCCTGCGTACATCACGACAATTTCGTCAGCGAGCTCGACGAGAAGAGAAAGGTCGTGGGTGATGAAGATCATCGCGAAGCCAAAACGTGAACGTAACACATTGAGTTCGTTGATGATCTCGCGTTGGGTTACAACGTCGAGAGCAGTCGTGGGCTCGTCCATGATGACGAGTTCTGGATCTAACGCGAGGGCTATGGCGATCATGATGCGCTGGCGTTGGCCACCAGAGAGTTCGTGGGGGTAGCGCTCCAGTCGGTCTTCGTTGAGCCCCACCATTTTTAGAAGTTCCACGGCGCGATCGTGGCGTTCAACTTTGTTCATCTTTTTTCGATGGGTCTTGAGAACTTCGTCGAACTCTTTGCCGATGCGAAGCACTGGGTTTAAAGCGCTGAGAGCGCTCTGTAGGACGATTGACACGTGTGACCAACGAATCTTGCGTAGTTCCTTCTCACTGGCCAAGACGAGGTCGATCGTCCCTTCGAGATTTTCGTCACTCTCGTTGGTAATGTTCAAGATCACGTCGCCACCGCTAATTACGCCCGGAGCGCGTAGCAGACGCGTCATTGCGTAAACCAAGGTGGACTTGCCCGAGCCGCTTTCGCCCGCGATGCCAAGAACCTTCGAACGTCGTAGGTTCAACGACACGTCGTTCACGGCGCGAACCATGTTGTCGCCCACGCCGTAGTCGACGCTGAAATTTCTTATCTCGAGGACGAATTCGCTGTGGGCACCCAGCGGCGCGAGCGTGGGCTTCACGATGACGTCGTCCACGTCGAGAGGGTCCGTGCTCATTCGGTCACCAAGGTGGCGCGCGCCGGGACTACGGGCTTTCTCGGGGTTGGACGAAGTACCGGCGTTAGTCCGAGGCGTGCCCGACGCGGGAGGCCCAACTCACGACGTTGGCGCGAAGTGAGACCAGCCGCGCGAAGTCGTGGGTTAATGAACTCATCGATGCCAAAGTTCACGAGCGCGAGACCGGTACCCACCAGGGCGATGCAGATACCTGGTGGAACGAACCAGTACCACTCATTGGAGAGCGGCGCGTTGTTGGCCTGGGCCCAATAGAGCATCGTGCCCCAGTTCCAGGTCGACGTGCTGGTGAGACCGATGTAGGCGAGCGTCACGTAAGCGCCAATGGAGTAGAGCACCGTAAAGAGTAACGACGACGCGAGCACCGGCAAGAGATTGGGCGCGATCTCGCTGAACATGATGCGTCGACGCTTCTCACCGATGATGCGCGCGGCCTCGACGAAGTCGCGATTACGCAGTGACATCGTCTGGGCGCGGAGCACGCGCGCTCCCCAGGCCCAACCGGTGAGACTGATAATGAGTCCGATGACCAATGTGTTCGAACGGCTGTTTACCGGAAGGTAACTGTCGATTACGATGAGTAACGGTAGTCCTGGAATGGCCAGAAAAACGTTCGAGAGCAACGTGAGGCCGTCATCGGCCGCGCCACCGAGATACCCCGCGGCGACGCCAATAGTCATTGAGAGCATCGTCGCTACTATTCCCGCCAGCAGCGCCACGACCATGGTGGCGCGTGCGCCCACCAGTAGTTGTGAAAAAATGTCCTGACCAAGACTCGTAGTACCAAACCAGTGGTGCGCGGAGGGCGTCAGGAGTGGCGCGAACTGCGTCGAGCTCGGGTCATAGGGCGCGAGCCACGGACCAATGACGGTCATGATGATGAAGAAACAAAGAATGCCGAGCCCGAGGAGAACCTTGGGTGACTTCGGCAGGCGCAGACTCTTCATACCGCGGCCTCGGTTCTCGTTCGAGGATCAAGCGCTAAGTAGACAACGTCGGCGATCAAGTTAGCGGCGAGCACCGTGAACGTGATGACCAAGAAGATGCCTTGAATCAGTGGATAGTCCTCATTGAAAACGGCCTGGAGGAGCAAGTCGCCGACACCGGGATAGTTAAAGACGAGCTCGACGAGCAGTGCGCCCGAAACGACGAGGCCAATGGCCAACGAGAGGTTCGCGATGCTCGGCAGCACCGCGTTTCGAGCGGCGTGCATGATGACTTTGCGACGGGGGAGCCCCTTGGCGACGGCCATGAGCACGAAGTCCTCACCAATCATCGTGATCATCATGTTGCGCATACCGAGCATCCAGCCCGCAATAGAACTTAAGACAATCGAAATCAGCGGCAGTTCACCGTAACGAATGACGTTGGAGATGTACCCCCAGTCCCAACCCGGCGTGACGTTCTGGCTGTAGGCACCGAGGACGGGAAACCAGTGCAAATTGAGGCCAAAAAAGAGGAGCATGATGGTGGCCAGGAAGAAGTAGGGGATCGCTTGAAAGAAGGTCGCGGTAGGAATAAGTGAGTCAAAACGCGAACCTCTCGTCCAGCCGAGGACGGCACCCGCGAAAGTTCCGACACAGAAACTGATGATGGTCGAAAGGCCAATGAGACCGATTGTCCAAGGTACGGTTTCTCGCAACACTGAACTGACCGGTGCGCCGAGCGTGATTGAGACGCCGAAGTGACCATGAATGAGTTGGTTGAGATACGTGAAGTACTGGCCGAGAATGCCTTGGTGAAAATTAAGGCCAAAGGAGAGACGAATCGCGCGAATCTCTCCGGCTGTCACGTTGCCGGTCAACTTGCCTATCAGGGTTTGAATAGGATTGCCCGGCATGAGCCTCGGCAGAATGAAAGTCACCGTGACGGCGACCCACGCCGTCAACGCGTAGAGCCCAAGACGTCGAAGGATAATCCGCACGGTCAGCCCACGTCGCTTCGTATTTTGGTGATTACCGCGAGGGGTGGACGAGACTCCGCTTCCTCAACGCAGCCGCAACTCCCTCGCACTACGAGTTCGGTCGGCAAAGTGATCGTTCTCTTGACGTCCTTGGTGTCATCGAGCATTGTGACGAGCGCGTCGACGGCTACTTCGCCGAGAATGCTGCCGGACTGACGAATAGTGGTGAGTGATGGATTGAAATAACGAGTCAACGTAATGTCGTCGAATCCCGTGACGACGATGTCGTCAGGAACTTTGAGTCCACCCGCAATGAGTGCGTAGATCACTCCCACTGCGGTCTGGTCGTTGGCGCAGACGAACGCTTCGGGCAGTGGCGCGTCAAGGGTGAGTCGCTGTTGCATCGCGACTTCGCCACCCGCAGAGGTCCAGTCTGACTCGAGTAAATTGACCTCATGGAGCGTGCCGCCGAGTTCAGTGATCGCTTCTCGAAACGCGTTTGCTCGCGCGACGCTGTCGGGACTCTCGTTCGCGCCAGCCACGAAACCGACGTTTTTAATGTTGTGGACGTTGACGAGGTGTTCGGCGAGACTGCGCATCGCCTGCTCGTTATCGACACGTACGGTCACCGCTGAGGGTGAGTCGCCCTTGCCGGCGAGCAAAACGACGGGAATTCGACGAGAGAGATAGGCAACGTCATCCTCTTTCAGGACGCGGTCCAGGAGAATGAGACCGTCGACCGTGCCGGTCAAGCTCAGCAGCGAGGTCATGCCCGATGGATGCGACTCGTCCGCGCTACTAAGAAGAAGTGAGTAGCCGTGTTCCGCGGCGCGCGACTCCGCACCTCGAATGACGATATCGGTGTAGAGGAGGCTCGCCTCTTCCACGCCCAATAGGCTGCCGTCGACTTCGGCGCGCATGAAGACGAGGCCCAATATCCAGTGCTTGCCACTAGAGAGTCCGCGCGCGACGACGTTGGGTACGAACTCGAGTTCCTCCATCGCGGCCATGACCTTCGCGGCCGTGGAGGGGCGCACTGAAGAGAGAGAGTTAAGAGCGCGACTGACCGTCGCGGTCGACACGCCGGCCTTCGCCGCTACGTCGTAAATCGTCGGTGGTGAATCGACCACCAGCCCCCCTACATCGTCCCTACAAAACTGAAATGTAACCGCTTACAGGTTTGTAACCGCTTACAATGTAGTCACCTCGGACAGTACTGTCAAGTCAGACTTGGTATTTTTTGAAGAGGAATTCTGTCGCGCGTCTCGAGATTTGAAGTTCCAAACCCCCTCGTCGAGCGCATGAAAGTATTTTCTGCCTCTTAGAAATGGAAAGTGGCGCACGAAAATAATTACAAGGGCTATATAGGTAACTACGCAACTACCGCATGTTGTGGTCCCGGGCTTCGCCCACGACCTGGACTTTTACGTAGAAGAGCTGGTCAGCGCGGGAGAGTGCTGCCTACTACATCTTGTGCTTGCGTAGTTACCTATATA
>DATLSR010000060.1:0-126750 GCA_035533995.1 Acidimicrobiales bacterium
TCGTTGAAGTATTCTGCATCTGAGAGGTGCCCTTCGTTCTTGGTGACTGTTGTCGTGATAACTCCAGTTTCCCTTGTGCGGAGGGCACTTTCGTGCATTGTGGTCAGTTGTTCACGCGGACTCGTGAAGTATCGGGGCTAATTGCGGCCGACGGAACGGTAGCCGCCCTTCCGGGTCCCTTCACTGGATCTGGCGCGTCGGCGGCGTTTACGGTGACCTATCAAACGCCCAGCTAACTAGTAGGGGTGCCGTGAGTGAGCGGCACGCTGCACCCGAGTTCGGGGGTGTGGACTTGGTCGCTTTCGCGTTCGAAAATCGTCACGGCACGGTCACGGACGCCGAGAACTCGAGTATTATTTAGTTAGGTGAACTAATGAATACGACGAACGAGACCGCGGCCCTTTTGCGCCGAGCCATCACGCGGATGAACCGGAAGCTCCGTTACAGCGCCTTGAGCAGCGTCACACCAGCGCAAGTTTCGATGTTGGCGTCAGTAGACAAGCTCAAGAACCCTTCGTTAGGCGACCTCGCCCTCGCCGAACAGATTCAACCACCCTCGGTGACGCGTCTCGTCAAAGACATGGAGCTGGCCGGACTCATAAGTACCGCCGCCGATCCGCTTGATCGTCGCTGCACGCGCGTCCAACTCACCGCGCACGGTCGCAAGGAGCTCAACGTCATCCGCCAACGTAAGACGGAGTTCCTCGAGCGAAAGCTCAACGCTCTGTCTTTGAGCGATCAGCAACGGGCGGCCGAGTTAGCGTCATTCCTCGAAATCTTGTTGGAGGACGAGTGAGTCTGTTCCATCGCAATCCGTCGCGCACTTTCGCCGCTCTGAAGGTTCGAAACTTTCGTCTCTACTTCATTGGCCAGTTGATTTCGGTATCGGGAACGTGGATGCAGTCCGTGGCCCAAGGCTGGTTGGTCCTGCAGATCACTGGATCGTCGGTGGACCTAGGGATTGCGGTGGCGCTCCAGTTCGTACCCATCTTGCTCGTGGGTACCTACGGCGGTCTCGTGGCCGATCGCCACGAGAAGCGCCACATTCTCTACTTCACCCAGTCCTCGGCCGGTATCTTGGCGCTCACCCTAGGCTTCTTGGCCAGTACCCACCACGTGCACGTGGACGAGGTCTACGTCATCGCCTTTGGCTTGGGGATAGTCAATCTCTTTGACGTGCCTGCGCGACAGGCCTTCGTCCAAGAGATGGTGGGACGCGATCTTCTCGCCAACGCCGTGAGTTTGAACTCGGTGTTGATGAACTCGGGCCGTCTAATCGGACCCGGGATCGCGGCCGGTTTCATTGCGCTCGTGGGCACGGCGGCTTGTTTCTTCGTCAACGCCGGCTCCTTTCTCGCGGTACTGATCGCACTGGTGATGATGCAAAGCTCGGAGTTCCTGCCAATGCAGACGGTCAAACGCGAGAAGAGACAGATGCGCCTCGGTCTCAAGTACGCCTTCGAGAATCCACTGCTAAGTAACGTCATCATCGCCGTCGCGGTGGTCGGTCTCTTCGCGTACAACTTCACCGTGTCGTTGCCGCTCCTCGCGCGCGTAACTTTTCACGAACACTCCGCCGCTCACTACGGCATCTTGATGGGCGCGATGGGTTTCGGCGCGGTGATCGGCGGTCTCATTGTCGCTCGTCGTTCGCGGCCTACGCCCAAGATGCTCTCGCTCATCATGCTGGGCTTCGGTTTCTTCATGGCCTTGGTCGCCTTCGCCCCGACCGTGACGTGGGCCGAGATCGCGATGATTCCTGTCGGCGCTTTTTCTATTGGCTTAATCGCGACGGCGAACTCGTTGCTGCAGTTGAACTCGAGTCAGATGATGCGAGGTCGCGTCATGAGTCTCTACAGCATCGCTTTTTTGGGCACGACGCCCATTGGTGCGCCACTCGTGGGTCTCGTCGTGTCGTGGTCGAATCCCCGCATCGGCATCTTCATGGGTGCGGCGTTCGCACTCCTTACCGGGCTCGGACTGCTACTTCGACAGCGTCAGAGTGAACGTAACCTACGAGTACTCCAGACGGCCTAGACCTTTTGCGCCTTGGGCTCTTTCGGTAAGCCCAACGCGCGCTCGCCAATGATGTTGCGCTGAATTTCGGCCGTGCCACCCCAGATAGTTTCCGACCTCGAGAAGAAGAAGCCCGCCTGCATCTCTGAGACGGGGTAGTCCGCGCGACCCCGTCGAAAGTTACCCGACGGTCCGGCGATCGGTCCCTTACCGGTGAGGATCTGCGCCTCCATGCCAATGATGTCCAGCGCGAGCTCCATGGACGAACGATGCGCCTCGGACCAGAACATCTTGTTGCACGCGCCCAGTAACGCCGCGTTATGGGTGTTGTTGAGCGCGTCAGTCAGAGTGCGGTAGCCGTTGATCTCCATAATCTTGACCTTGGACCAAGCCTTTACTAGGGCGTCGCGTACGAGGGCGTCGTCATTCTTCTTCACGCGCGTCGCGTCCTTGACGATTTGATCCCACTCCTTTAAGAACCGGCGATAGCCCGTCGTCGAGGACGAGCCACGCTCGAAGCCCAGGGTGGTCATCGCGACTTTCCAGCCGTTGTTCACGCCACCGATCACGTTGCCCTTAGGACAGCGCGCGTTGTCGAAGAAGACTTCGTTGAACTCGGCCGACCCGTCGACTTGGGTGATCGGGCGAACGTCCACGCCGTCTTGGTGCATGGGCACTAAGAGGTAGCTGATGCCGGCGTGCTGGGGTGCGTTGGGGTCGGTGCGCGTAAGGAGAAAGACGTAGTCGGCGTGCTGGGCTTGGGTCGTCCACACCTTTTGGCCGTTGATAACCCACTCGTCGCCGTCGAGCACCGCCGAGGTCTTCAAACTCGCTAAGTCCGAACCCGAGTTGGGCTCGGAGAATCCCTGACACCAACTGATCGATCCATCCAAGATGCCCGGGATGAACTCCTTCTTTTGTTCATCGGTGCCCCACTGAAGAATCGTGGGGCCGACCAACGTGTCGCCGAAGAAGTCGGCGCGCATCGGCGCGCCGGCTTTGGCGAACTCTTCGTTCAAGACAACCTGGTCCATCAATGTCAGACCCTTGCCGCCGTACTCGACGGGCCAACCCGCGCAGATCCATCCACCGGCGAAGAGTTTTCCCGTCCAGGTCTCGTTGAAGGTCGCTCGCTCTTCGCTGGTCATCGAAAAGCCCTTGTCGAACCAGCCCGGGGGTAGGTTCTCTTCGAGCCAGGCACGAATCTCCGCGCGAAAAGTCTCTGCTTCTGGGGGATAGGTCAAATCCATGCTGAAAGCGTAGCCACTTGACTTACGCCACTTTGGGGCCATTTGTGCCCTCGTGGGAATTAGGGGAGAATAGTAGACCGCTCGAACGAAGAAAGTTGCCCGTGTCTCGCCCCCTCCGCCAAACCATCGCCGAAATGAAGGCTTCGTGGGCACTTAGTCGCACCATCACTTTGCCCCACCGCGTTCCCGCCCGCCCCGCGCAACCCGGCGGGCATCGCGTGGCCTTTTTGATCTACCGGGGTAATCCCCGCTGTGGCGGCCAGGGCGTCTACACCCGTCACCTGACGCGAGAACTGGTCGTCCTTGGTCACAGTGTCGAAGTCTTCTCTGGGCCCCCCTGGCCCGAGCTCGACGAGGGCGTGGGTTTTACGCCCGTTCGGGGTCTCGATCTCTACCGCGACCCGGACCCTTTTCGCATTCCGGCGCGCTCGGAGTTCACCTCGCTCGCCGACGTCGCCGAGTTCGCCGTCATGCTGAGCGCCGGCTTTGGCGAGCCGCTCGCGTACTCGATGCGTGTCGCCAAGCTCCTCGAGCATCGCCACAGCGACTTCGACATCATCCACGACAACCAGTGCCTGGGCACGGGTATCTTGCAACTGCACCGCCAAGGCTGGCCCCTGCTCGAGACGTTGCACCACCCCATCACCGTTGACCGCTCGATCGCTCTCGACCACGCCGAAACCCCGTGGAAGAGGTTCACGACCCGTCGCTGGTTCGGCTTTTTACGCATGCAGGTTCGTGTCGTGAAGCAACTGCCCGCGGTCTTAACGGTGTCGCACAACTCCAAGATCGACATCAACGCTCAAATGAAAGTTGCTCTGGAGCGTCTGACCGTGGTGCCGGTAGGCGTCGATCACCAGGTCTTTAGGCCCTACGACGACGTCGTCAAAAAGAAGGGCCGCTTGATGGTCACCTCGAGTAGTGACGTGCCCATGAAGGGACTCGTTCCTCTCCTCGAAGCGATCGCGAAACTGAGAGCCGAGCGCGAGATCGACCTCGTGGTGATTGGTCAGCCGAAGGCCAAGGGCCGCGTCGCCTCCGCCATGGACCGCTTGGGACTGAACGACATCGTCACCACAATCTCGGGCGTGAGCGACGAGGAGCTCGCCCGACTCTACGGCGAAGCCGAAATCGCCATCGTGCCCAGCTTGTATGAAGGATTTTCACTCCCCGCCATCGAGGCGATGAGCTGTGGGGTGCCGGTCGTCGCCACGACCGGTGGCGCCTTGCCCGAAGTAGTCGGCGTGAGCGGTGAGACGGGGCTGTTAGTTGAGCCCAACGATCCCGACGCGCTGGTCGGCGCGATTCGCCAACTCCTCGACGACGCGCAACTGCGCGCGCGACTCGGCGCGAACGGCCGTCGTCGGGTGATGGAGCGATTCACCTGGGAAGTGACGGCGAGGGGGACGGCCGCCTGTTACGACGCGATTCTCAGCGGAACGCCTTTGCCCGACTCGGTGAACTTTGACTGATGCTGACCGCTAAGTACGAACGAACGGGTCTAAAGGCCGGTGACAAGGTGCTCGATCTGGGCTGTGGCTTCGGTCGCCACGCCTTTGAGGCGGCGCGGCGCGGCGCGAGCGTCGTGGCCCTGGACGCGGGGCGCGACGAGGTCGAAGGCGTGGCCGCCACCTTTGCCGCGATGGTGGAGGCCGGCGAGTTAGCGGAGGGATCCCTTCACGCCAACGTCGTCCAGGGCGACGCGCTGCACCTCCCGTTCCCTACCGCGACCTTTGACGTGGTGGTCTGTTCGGAGGTGCTCGAACACATCCCCGACGACGTCGCCGCGATGAGTGAGTTGGCGCGGGTCCTTCGACCAGGCGGCGCGATGGCCATCACGGTGCCGCGCTTTGGACCCGAGCTCGTGAACTGGGCGCTCTCCGATGAGTACCACAACGTGCCCGGGGGGCATATCCGTATCTATCGACGATCGGTCTTAGAGGAGCGACTGCGCTCAACGGGCATGGTCGTCAAGGGTCATCACTACGCCCACGGCCTTCACTCGCCGTACTGGTGGCTGAAGTGTTTCGTCGGCACCACTAATGACGAGCATCGACTCGTCAAGGCCTACCACCGGTTGCTCGTGTGGGACATCATGAAAAAACCCGCCGTCACGCGCTACGCCGAGAGCGTGCTCTCGCCCTTAATGGGCAAGTCGATCATTGTCTATTTAGAAAAGCCCCAATGAGTTCGACGCTGAGCTCTTTGGGTGGTGTACCCGGCGTCGTGACGAGCGAAGAGTTGGCCCTAACGGCCGACTACCTCGCTTCGCTGCAAGTGGCGAGTGGACAGATTCCCTGGTTCGTTGGCGGTCACTGTGATCCTTGGAACCACGTCGAAGTCGCCATGGCCCTCACGGTCAGTGGCTACGAGAGCCACGCGCGTGCGGCGTACCGCTGGTTAGAAGCGACCCAACTCGGCGACGGCAGCTGGTTCAACTACTACGTGGGGAACCGCGCGCGTGACACGCGACTCGACACCAACGTCTGTGCCTACGTCGCGGCCGGTCTCTACCACTACCTCCTCGCCACCGACGACGTTGATTTTGTGGTGGAGCTGTGGCCCACGGTGGAGCGGGCACTGGAGTTCGTGCTGCGCTGGCAACTCATCGACGGCACGATTCGCTGGTCGCTCGACGCCCAGGGCCGACCCGAGTCCTACGCGCTCTTGACGGGATCGTCGTCGATCTTTCACTCACTGCGCTGTGGCGTCGCGCTCGCTGAGCGACTCGATATCGCCAAGCCCGAGTGGGAACTCGCCGCCGGGCGACTCGGCCACGCCGTGGCGCACCACCCCGGCGCCTTCGCGCCGAAGAACGAGTTCGCCATGGACTGGTACTACCCGATCTTCTCGGGTGCGACGCGCGGCGTGGCTGGTGAGAAGCGCCTCGCCGACGGCTGGGAGCGTCACGTGATGGAGGGACTGGGCGTGCGTTGTGTGTCAACGAACGACTGGGTCACGGCCGCCGAGACCGCCGAGTGCGTGTTGGCCCTCGACGCGCTCGGTCTCACGAGCCAGGCCCTCGATCTCTTTAGTTGCACCAGACTGCACCGACGCGAGAACGGCGCGTACTGGACGGGTATTGCCTACCCCGATGGGGTGACGTTTCCCGACCAAGAGTCTTCGTCCTATACCGCCGCGGCAATCGTCTTGGCGGCCGACGCGTTGAGCTCTTCGTCTAAGGCGTCCGGACTCTTTCGCCACGACGAACTCGCTCTGTCGCTCGACCTCGCCGAGCCGGGCTGTCCACTCCAGGGCTAGGACGAACGCGAAAGTACGCGAAGCGAGCCTTCGCTCGCGCGCTCGCTGAACTGGCCACTCTCGAGAGCAGCGAGGTAGATCTCGTAGGGCGGTCGACCACCGTCGGCGGGGTCGGGAAAGACGTCGTGGATCATTAACAGTCCCTCGGGCGCGACTTTGGGCGACCACACCAAGTAGTCGGCCCACGCGACGTCGTGGCCGTGACCGCCGTCAATGAAGAGCAGGTGCAGTGGCTGGGCGAAGTGTTTGGCGACGACGAGGGAGTGACCAACGAGTCCTACGACCGTGCGTTCAAGTTCGGCCTCGGCGATGCTGCGCTGCCAGGACGGGAGCGTGTTGAGCCGCCCGTCGAGGGGGTCGACGAGGGCGGGATCGAAGTGTTCCCAACCTTCCTGGTTCTCTTCGCTGCCGTGATGGTGGTCGAGCGAGTAGAGCACGCTGCTCGTCGCCTCGGCCGCCGCCCCGAGGTAGAGCGCGGACTTGCCACACCACGCGCCGACTTCGAGCCACGTTCCTTCGGGCTCTCCGGTGCCGTAGGCGAGCGCGTACTCATAGAGCGCGAGGCCTTCGTTGGGCGGCATGAATCCCTTGGCGCTTCGTGCGAGGTCCAAGAGACGGTCGCGGCGAGCCGTCGTCACAGGCGAACCAGCGTGTAGATACCGAGCACGCCAAAGACGAGCGCGGCCCCGCGTCGAATCCATTTGATGGGCACGACGCGTTGAAGGAACTGACCGCCGTACGCGCCAAGAAACGAGACCGAGATGAGCGCCAGTGAGGCCGCGAGGAAGACCTCGAGAGGCTGGTGGGTCTTCACGGTGAAGTTCGCCGCTTGAATCTGCGAGAAGTCGCCGAACTCAGAGATGAAGATGACGCTAAAGGCGGTTGCCATCTCCTTTAGTCGAGTCGAAGTCTGCTCACTCTGAGCGTCGTGTTCGCCCTTCTCCTCGGCCGTCTCTTCACGCGAGAGGAGCAGGAAGCCCGCGCCGCCGAGGAAGAGCAGCGCGACGACGACGTCCTTTAGGTGCGAGGGGAGCAGCGTTAAGAGTCCACCCGCCAGCACCGCAACGCCCATCTGGACGACGAAACCGATCGACGCGCCCGTGACGATCGACGAGGGACGCGCTCGGGTGCTCATGACGATCATCGCGATCATGGTCTTGTCGGGCAACTCGATCAGGAACATCAGGGCAAAGATGCCGAGGAACGCGCCCACGCTCATGGACGGTGCCTAGAACTGTTGGCGCAGCGCGGCCGTGAAGGCCAGTCCTACACGCATCCGCTCAATCGCCTGAATCACGGTGCGCTGTTCACCCTTCAGCGAGTGCTCGAGGTGGAACTTCTCCACCTCGTCAGCGAACGCTTCGTCGGTGATGTAGGTCGGGACGCCGAGGGTGAGACGAGAGTGCGTGTTCTCGGGGAACTTCTTCATGGCCTCGTCCCAACGACTCGTGATGTACTTCCACACCGCGGGACCGGTCTTGGCGTTGCGTGACAAGAGGCCCAGCACGATGGCTCCGTCTTGATTGCGGAACTCACTGAAGCACTTCTCCGCGGCGTCGAGGGCCACGCGCTCTTCGCCGAACTCGCCCAGTCCCCACCACTGGTAGCGCTGGGCGTCTTGGGGCGTGGGGGCGTTACGGTAGCGCTCTAGGAAGATCTCGTAGTCGCCGGGTCGGTTCAACTGCGCGACGATGCGCAGGATTGACCTCGCGAGGTCGCCGTCGAGGTCGTTGGCCTCAAATCGCCGTACCGACTCCGCGCGAATGGCCTCGTCGCCTCCGATCGTGCCCAAAGCGCCGAGCACGATGCCGCGTAACTGGGGCGTGAGATCGCTCTCGCCATCCTTGGCCTCCCAACCCAGGCGTTCAAAGTGGGGCGTAAAGAGCGCGCGCACGCTCTCGACGAAGCCTTCACGCTGGGACGCTTCGAGGGCGCGGTCCACGTAGTCGAGTGCGCCGGCGACCGAACTCCACGGCGTGGGCTCGTCTTGATCGCCGAGACCTTGGGCGATGGCGAGGAAGTCCTTCCAGACGATCTGACCAGCGAAGAGCGAGGACCAACTGTCAAAGACGAGCGTCGCGCGCTCTAACTCCTCGAGTTCTCCGATGTGATCAACGAGGGCGGCCAACTCGGCCGCGCCGTAACGCGAGCGGAACACGCCCGAGCCGCCCGCGTTCAACACGACCGGTGGCGCGTCGGTGACGCTAAGGGGTTGGTCGACTAAGAGGTGACGACTAGTGGCGCCGCCGCTGAGTGAACGAGTGAGGACTGGCACCATCCAAGACGAGCCGATCGCGCTCGCGCCACTCGACGTACCGTAGGCGAAGGGTTGTTGAGAAAGTTGGCCGTTGGTGAGCGTCACGAGGGGGTGACCGCCCTGGAGAATCCAGGTGTTCATCACGTCGCGTACGGGCTGTTTGGAGATCTCTTCGAGCGCGTCCCATAGATCGGTCGTGTGGGTGTTGGCGTAACTGTGCTTGGTCAAGTAGTGACGAATGCCATCGCGGAACGTGTCCTCACCGAGGTACTGTTCGAGCATGCGAAGGACCGAACCGCCCTTTTCGTAGGTGAGAATGTCGAACATGCCCCGCGTGTCGGCGGGTGAGAAGACTTCGTACTCAATGGGCCTCGTCGAGTGCAGGCCGTCGACTTGGAGCGCGGCGTCACGATCCACGCCAAAGCTGACCCACATCTTCCACTGGGGGCGAAAGGCGTTCGTGCAGAGAATCTGCATGAACGTGGCGAAGGCTTCGTTGAGCCAGATTCCTTCCCACCACTCCATGGTGACCAGGTCGCCGAACCACATGTGCGCTATCTCGTGAGCCACGACTTCGGCGATGCGCTCTATCTCGGCGAGCGAGGCCTGGGACTGGTCGATGAGCAGTGCGTTCTCACGGTACGTAATGCAACCGAGATTCTCCATCGCGCCCGCGGCGAAGTCGGGAATGGCGATCATGTCGAGCTTGTCGCCGGGATAGGGGATATTGAAGTACTTCGCGAAGAAGTTCAACGCGAAAGCGCCCGATTCAAGGGCGAAGTCGGCCAAGTGACCCTTGCCGATCGGGTACACCACGCGTAGCGGCACGCCGTTGACGTCGACGCTCTTCGTCTCTTCGAACGGTCCAATGATGAAGGCGACGAGGTACGTCGACATCTTCATCGTGGGGAGGTAACTGACGGTGCGCTGCCCGTTACCAAGGTCGGTGTCGGTGGCGACGGGCGAGTTCGAATAGGCCACGAGGTCACTCGGGATCGTGAGGTTGATCTGGTACGTCGCCTTGTAGGCCGGCTCGTCCCAGCAGGGAAAGGCGCGACGGGCGTCGGTGTTCTCGAACTGCGTGGTCGCGATCGTGTGCGTGACGCCGTTGAGGTCAGTGAAGGTCGAACGGTAGAAGCCGCGGAGCTGGTCGTTCAAGATGCCGTCAAAGGCAATCTCGACCACGGCTGGACCCACGGGCAGGTCGCGCTCGAAGACGAAGGTCGCCGTTTCGTAGTCACTATCGAGGCGGTGTTCTTGTGAGCGGTAGCTCGTTCCGTCGGCGCTGATGGTGGCAGCGCCGAGTTCGAGTTCAGCGGCGTGAAGGGTGAGCTCGCTCACTATCTCGGTGATGTCCACGTCGATTTCGACGCGACCCGCGAACGTGGAGGCCTCGAGGTCGGGCGTGAGAAAGACGCGGTAGGCCGACGGGACGACGGTTCGGGCAATGCGATAGGGGTTAGAAGAAGAACTCATAAGTGGATACCTTAGGCCGTTATCTTCTACGCTCGCTAAGTGACTTCTCCCCCTACGCCCGTTTCGTTGCGTATGAAGCCCGGTCCAAATCGACTCGCCGTGACGGGTATTGGCAACGCGATGCTCGACATCATCACCCAAGACGAGAGTGAGGTTTATCGCGATCTGGGTCTCATCAAGGCGGCCATGTCACTCATTGAAGAGGACCAACTCGACACTTTCTTCAACGCCATGGGTCCGACAATGCAGATGTCGGGCGGCTCGGTAGCGAACTCCATTGCGGGCGTCGCCGCGCTCGGTGGGACGTGTGGCTACATCGGGAAAGTTGCCGACGACGAATTTGGTGAACGTTTTCGTCACGATCTTCGCGCCATGGGGGTCGAGCTCGACCTCGCGGTCGCGAAACCTGGTGAAGGTGCGACGGGGCGCTGTCACGTGTTCATTACAAGTGACGCGCAGCGCACGATGGCGACCTACCTGGGTGCGTCGAACAAGTTGAACGTGAGTGACATCAAGGAAGATCTCATCGCGCGTTCGGAGATTACCTACGTCGAGGGTTACCTTTTTGACCTGCCGCCGGCGAAAGAATCCATCCGTAAAGTGGTCAACTTTGCGCACGAACACGACTCGATGGTGGCACTCTCACTCTCGGACATGTTCTGCGTGGATCGCCATCGCCGCGATTTTCTCGATCTCGTCACCACGGACGTGGACGTGCTCTTGGCGAATGAGTCGGAGATCCTTTCGCTCTTTCAGTTTGAGCACCTAGAAGACGCCTTCGCCGCGCTCGAGGAGATCGGCGTACTAGCCGTGGTGACGCGAGGGCCTAAGGGCGCGGACGTCGCGACGGTGTCGGGCGTGGTGAGTGTGCCCGCCGTCGAGGTCGAACGCGTGGTTGATCAAAACGGTGCCGGTGACATGTTCGCCTCGGGTTTTCTCTATGGACTGGCCCTCGGTGCCGATCCCGTCGAGGCGGCAGAACTCGGCTCACTATGCGCGGGCGAGATCATTACGCACTTCGGCGCTCGTCCCGAGAACGATCTTGAAGAACTCGGGATTGAAGCGGGACTGCTCTAGGGACTAAATGCCTTGGGCGTCGAGGATGGCGTCGAGTTCTTTCGTGCGGACTGTCTCCCACTTAACCCACATGATGGAAATTGGAATGCAGGCGAGCAACATCAACGCGTCGCCGCCGATCCACATGTAGCCGCCGCCGAGGTGCAGGTTCAACAGCACCGACGCCCTCGTCGATCCCACCGGTGACATGGCGAGGTAGTTGTTATAGGGAATGGTTGAGGACATGGAAAGTACGAGTCCGGTGAAGGTATCGACGGGTACCGCGGCCATTACGAAGACGAGGCGCAGACCGGGGTGCAGTTTGACGCCGCGCTCGAGGCCAAAGGCCGCGCGAAAGAAGAGGTACCCCACCACGAGAAAGCCGATCTGTTCGAGGTGGTGGAACCACTCTTGCTGCATCATCAGGTTGAAAAGTCCCGTGAGGTGGGTGATCGGAATGAAGAGGAAGTAGATAATGAAGGCGCTGAGCGGATGGGTGAGACGCGCCATGAACTTGCTATCGAGCCAGCGGCGAAGTGTCGCGTGACCCGCGTCGTAGGCGAGGTCGAGTGGCGCGCTGAGGGCAAAGAGGGGAGCGGCCACCATGATTAACAAGAGGTGCTGAATCATGTGATCGCTGAAGTACACCATGTCGTAGACGCCGATGATCGACTGCGTCGCGAGAAACGTCACAATGATTCCAGCAGCGAAACTTACCGAGCGAACGCGCGGCCAGGTCGGCACGCGCATCACGCCACGGGCGTAGAGGTAGCTCGCGCCAAAGAGTAGGAGGAGCGCCAGCACCCCCAGGTGCCACTGGTTGAGATGATGCCAAGAAAACGGCTGAATCGACATCGCGGGCACACCCGTATCTTACGGCGCCTCTTTCGACGCGTCATCGCGCCGGTAAGATGAACGAGTGCTCTCCAAGTATTTCTCGCGTCGTGCCATTGGCTTGCACTTCGCGCTCATCCTTTGGATCGCGCTGTGCGCGTCGGCGTCGTACTGGCAAGTTGGTCGCGCGCTCGAGGGCAATTCGCTGAGCTACCTGTACTCCTTTGAGTGGCCCTGCTTCGGGGTCGCTGGGTTGCTTGGTTGGTACGCGATGCTAAATCTTGAGAAGGTCACTCCAGAACAAGAAAAAGAGCGCAACGAGTACGAAGACAACATGCGCGCTCAGGCCCTCGCGGCGCGCATTGTCTCCGAAGAAGAAGATCCCACGCTCGCGGCGTACAACGACCACTTAGCCAAGCTCTCGCACTTACCGAAGAAGCGACTCTGGGGACACTGATGGACGGCACGTTTCGCCGTTACCGTCTGATGTCTTTTGTAACTGGCACCACGTTGCTCATACTTTTCGCAACACTCTTGTTACACACGGTGGACCTCGCGGCGTGGAAGCAGATGTCCTGGTTCGTCGACACCGTCGGCATCGGTCACGGCGTGGTGCTCTATCCGATCTACATGATCATGAGTTTCAATCTCGTCATGAAGTTCCGACTCAACGTTCTCTATCTCGCCATGATGCTCTTCGCGGGCTTCGTACCGGGCCTGGCGTTCTACCTTGAGTACCGGATGCGCCTTAAGCTCTACCCCCACGGTCTGCCCGCCAAGTGAGCGAATGGACTGAGCGCAGGGTCATTGCCTTCGCGCACCAGGGCGGTTCTTTCGAAGGGCCCTCGTCAACGCTCGTGGCCATTGCGCACGCGCTGGAGGTCGGCGCGAGCGCCATCGAACTTGACGTCCACGCAACGAAGGATCGCCACGTCGTTGTCTGTCACGACGAGACGGTGGACCGCACGACGAACCATCACGGCGAGATCGCCAGCCTCACGCTCGCCGAGCTGCGTGAAATGGACAACGCCTTCTGGTGGATCGAGGGCGACGTCGTGAGTCCCGGCCACGACGCGAGTGAGTATCTGTGGCGCGGCCGAGCTCCCGCCGATCAGCGTTACGGCGTGGCAACACTGGAAGAAGTGTCCGAGGCGTTTCCCGGGGTGTTGTTGAACCTCGATATCAAACGCACCGGTCCCGAGGTCGAGGGCTACGAGGAGTTGCTCGCGAGTGAACTGCGCCGACTCGAACGAAACAGTTCGGTGATGGTGGCGTCGTTCCACGACGAGGCCATCCAGCGATTTCGATCCTTTGCTCCCGAGGTCGCCACCTCCGCGGCGACGAAGGAGAGCGCGACCTTTTACTTCTCCTTAGTAGAAGGCAGTCCCCTCGTGCCGAACGCGAGCGCCTTTCAGCTTCCGGCGACCTACGGCGACATCGAGGTCGTGACGGCGCCCTTCATCGAATCGGCCCACGAAGCCGACATGGCGGTGCACGTCTGGACGGTCAATGATCCTGAGGAGATGGCCCGTTTACTGGACCTCGGTGTTGACGGGCTGATCAGCGATCGTCCGACGCCACTGGCCGCTTTGTTGAAAGAACGGGGCTGTGCGTGGAACGGGAAACTGGGTTAACGGACTTAGCCGCGACCGCAGTTCGGCCTCTTGCCGTGGTTCGCCTTCTTCTTTGCGCGTAGTTTGCGCTTCACGGTCCGCTTTGACATAGGTAACAATGTTAGTGGGTGGAGCACGGGGCGAGCCAAACGAGGAAATCAACGTGGATGAGACAGAAGTCCTCGGTCAGTTAGTGCTCGTCGCGACGCCTTTGGGCAATCTGGGCGACCTCTCGAGACGGGCACTCGAACTCTTTCGTACGGCGAACGTCATCTACTGCGAAGACACGCGTCACTCGCGAGTACTTTTTAGCGCGCACGATATTCCAACGGGTGGACGGCTCCAGTCGCTGCACGAGCACAACGAGGCGGCCCAGTGCGCGCAGATTGTCGAGCGCGTGCGATCGGGTGAACTCGTAGTCCTCATCAGTGACGCCGGAACACCCGGCATCTCCGATCCCGGTAGTCGCGTGGTGGCGGCCGTGGCCAAAGCCGGACTTACGGTCACGACCGCGCCCGGTCCCTGCGCGGTCATCGCCGCCCTTACCATCAGCGCCCTACCGACCGAGCGTTTCGTGATGGAGGGGTTTCTGCCTCGAAAGTCGCGCGAACGCTCGATGATCTATCAACAGTGGGGGCGCGAAGAGCGCACCATTGTCTTCTACGAGTCACCCCAGCGAATTAAGGCGGTCCTCGCTGAAGTGGCACTTCTCTGGCCCCAGCGCAGGGTCGCCGTGGCTCGAGAGATGACCAAACTCCACGAAGAGGTACTTCGCGGCTCGCTCCAGGAGGTGGCTGAGGTCATCGCCGCGCGCGAGGTACTCGGTGAGATCGTTGTCGTGCTCGAGGGCGTGACGTTCACTCCCGTCATTGACGACGACGTCATTCTCGCAGCGTTGAGTGAACGGTTCGCTTCGGGCGCGACGACGCGCGACGCTGTTGACTTCGTCGCCGACGTCTTAGAAGTTCCGCGACGCGACGTGTACCAACGAGCGCTCGACGTACGAAGAGGCGAGCCCCGCTAGTTCACTAACCTCTATCCATGGGCCGCTTCTACATCACCACCCCCATTTACTACGCGAACGACGCGCCGCACGTGGGCTCGGCGTACACCACGGTGAACGCCGACGCGCTCGCCAGGTGGCACCGCCTCTGCGGTGACGACGTCAAATTTCTCACCGGCACCGACGAACACGGTCAAAAGATGGCCGACGCCGCGGCGAAGAACGGTTCCTCGCCCCAAGCGTGGACCGATCAGGTGTCCGAGCGCTTTCGAGAGGCTTGGGCCGTACTCAACATCAGTAACGACGACTTCATTCGCACCACCGAACCACGCCACTACGAAACCGTGCAGAAGTTCCTCTCGATCATCTACGAGAACGGCTACATCTATAAAGACGTCTACAGCGGCTTGTACTGCGTGAGTTGCGAGGACTACTACACCCTCGAGGCGAGCGACGACGGTAGATGTCCCGTTCACCACAGCGAGCTGACCGAGTTGGAAGAAGAGAACTGGTTCTTTCGACTGAGCGCCTTCGAAGATCGTCTCCTCGAGCACTACGACGCGAACCCCGGCTTCGTCACGCCCGAGACCAAGAGCAACGAGGCCCTCGGTTTTATTAAGGGCGGGCTGCGTGACATATCCATCACGCGCACGTCCATCACGTGGGGTGTGCCCGTCCCCTGGGACGAGAAACACGTCTTTTACGTCTGGTACGACGCCCTTATTAACTACCTCACGGCCCTTGGCTATGGCCAAGACGACGACGAGGTCGCGACCTGGTGGCCGTATTCGAATCACCTGATCGGCAAGGAGATCCTTCGTTTTCACTGCGTCTGGTGGCCGGCGATGTGCATGGCGGCCGGTCTCGAGCCCGTGCACCACGTCCACGTCAACGGCTGGCTCTTGGTTGGTGGAGAGAAGCTCGGTAAGACAATGGCCGCCGAAGGGGCCGTTCGCCTCAGCGACATCGAGCCCATTGGCCTCACCAAAGAGTTCGGCGTCGATCCGCTGCGCTACTACTTGCTCCGTGAGACTGCGCTCGGTAACGACGGTGAGTTCTCACACGAGGGCGTCACCGCTCGCTACAACACCGACCTCGCGAACGCTCTGGGCAACCTCGTCGCGCGCGTCAGTGCGGTCGTTGGCTCAAAGTGCGCGGGCGTCGGTCCCGCGCCACAAAGCGACTCGGAACTTCGACTGAGCGCCATGGCCGCCGTCGAAAATGCGGCCGACGCTTGGGAGCGCTTCGCGCCCCAGCGAGCGCTCGAAGCAACGTGGGAGCTCATTGGCGCGACGAACGCCTACCTCGAACTTCACGCACCGTGGAAGATGGAACCCGGGTCCGAGGTCGAGGGCGTCATGGGCGACGCGCTCGAAGCAATCCGCCTCGTCGCGATCCTGATTTCTCCAGCAATGCCTTACGTGGCCGAGGAAATATGGCGCCGTATCGGTCTGAGCGGATCGCCCGCGACCCCGCCCTACTCTCTGAGCTCGGCGTGGGGTCAGTACCGCGCCGGCTCGAAGGTCGAAAGAGGTGAGCCACTCTTCCCGCGCATCAAGAGCGACGAATGAGCGGTTGGACCGACGCGCACTGTCATCTCCAAGATCACTTTCTCGAAACGTCCGATGGTTCGAACGACGGTGATCTCCACGCAACGTTGACCCGCGCTTTTGAAGCTGGCGTTGAGCGCGTCGTGGTAGTCGGTACCGACGCAACGAGTTCGGCCGAAGCCCTCGGAATCACCAGCACGGGTGGTCCCGTCGAGATCTACGCGACGGTCGGTCTCCATCCCCACGACGCGAAAGAAGACATCGAACCCGTCGCCGCATTGGCGCGTGCGGGTCACCCCAAACTCGTCGCGATCGGCGAGTGCGGCCTCGACTACTTCTACGAGCATTCCACCAGAACCCAACAACGCCAGGCCTTTTCGGTCCAAATCGGCTTGGCCCACGAGTTGGACCTGGCTCTGGTGATACACGCGCGCGACGCCTTTGACGATCTTCTCGACATCCTCAACAGCGACGGCGTACCTCCTCGAACGGTGATCCACTGTTTCACCGGCCTACCCGGCGACGCCGAGAACTGCTTGAGCGCCGGCTGCGACATCTCCGTATCGGGAATTGTCACCTTTAAAAACGCCGAGGCCCTGCGCGAGGCGACGCGACTGGTCCCTCTTGAGCGTCTCCACGTCGAAACCGATAGTCCCTTTTTGGCGCCGGTACCCTATCGCGGCCAGACCAACGAACCCTCGTTCGTGTCGGTGGTTGGAATGTACGTCGCGCAACTGCGAGGTGAGGACCTCGAGGTCTTTAAGGCCGCCACCGCGGCCAATTCGGCTCGCCTCTTCAATTTGCCGGCCCGAACCCTCTAGAAATCCCGTATTTACAAGGCTTTAGGTGAGGCGAGTTGCTACTCGCCCCACGCTCTCCTAGCGTTAGAGGGCGGGATTAACCCAATTAATCCGCGGTCCTGGCGGAGGACGGATATCTGAGGACATCACCACGTCGGGCGCTGCGGCGCCCGCGTCTACTTCGCACCACTCTGGCACTCGTGGCCACGCTCGTGGTGCTTCTTGCGCCCGGCTCGTCCGGCGCCGCGACCGCGCACGCCGCGGTGCGAATGCCCGACCTCGTCGGACGCAATCGAGCCCAAGTGCTCGCGGTGATGCGTCGCGACGCCCTCTACTTCGAGACAAAGGGTCCCGGTAGTTCGAAGAGTGACTGGGTAGACGTCCTCTCACAGTCGCCCAAGCCCGGCGTCGTCATTAAGTGGCACGGAGAGGCCGTGCTGCACGTTACGACGCAGTCGCCGCGAGGACCCCGACCGATGCCCAACGTCGCTGGACTCTCTCGGGCGCGCGTCTTTCAAGCGATGCGGCGCGCCCAGCTCTACTTTAAGACGGTCGGATCAGGGAGTTCGTCGAACAAGTGGAGACTCGCCTTGGCGCAGTCACCGCGAGCGGGCACCAGGGTCGCCTGGCACAGCGAGGTCACGATTCGCGTCGCCATCACGCGCCCGAAAGCCCCGGTACAGAAGTCGGTAAAGAAGGCGGTAGTGAAGACAGCCCCGACCAAGACTGTCGGCCGGGTCGTGAACGGCGTGGGCTACAAGATCGGCGTAGCGACCTGGTACAGCTACATCCCGGGACGCTGCGCCACGTGGTACTTGCCCAAGGGCACCCGCATTACCGTGCACGATCTCGCCACCGGCAAATCCATTACGTGCATCATCTCTGATCGAGAGGACTCTGGTAGCAACCGCGTGGTGGATCTCAACGAAACACAGTTCGCCGAACTCGCGCCACTCGCCCAAGGCGTCATTAATGTCAAAGTCACTTGGTGACCCACACCCGTACGCAACTCGCCGCACTCTTAGAGACGCACGGTCTTAAACCTTCGCGCGCGCTCGGCCAGAACTTCGTGGTCGACCCCAACACCGTGCGAAGAATCGCGCGCTTGGCCGAGGTCGGCCAGGGTGATCTGGTACTAGAGATCGGTGCGGGACTGGGATCCTTGACCCTCGCGCTGGTGGAGACCGGGGCCAGGGTCCACGCCCTGGAGGTGGACCGGTTCCTCATTGGTCCCCTTCGTTCGGTGGTGGAACCACTCGGCGTCAGCGTCCATCACGTCAACGCACTCGAAGCGGACTACGACGCGGTTCTGGGCGGCCAGAGCGCCGTGGTGGTGGCGAATCTTCCCTACAACGTGGCAACCCCTCTGGTGTTGCACCTGCTCGAGAGCCAGCCGCTCGTTCGTCGCATGCTCGTCATGGTGCAAAAAGAGGTCGGTGAACGTATGGCGGCGAAGGCCGGCGACGAGGCCTACGGAGCGGTGTCGCTTCGCGTGCAGTACTTCGCCGACGCCAAAGTGGTGGGCAAGGTCCCACCGTCGGTTTTCGTGCCCAAACCCAACGTGGACTCGGTATTGGTTTCCTTTATCCGCCGTGAGCGCGTCAGAGTGGACCCCGCTCTGGTGAGTGAGGACGAGCTCTTTAGCGTCATTCGAATGGCCTTTGGCCAGCGTCGCAAGATGCTGCGTCGATCTCTCGCTTCGTGGACGACCGAGGACGTCTTTGAGCGCTCGGGCGTCGCCGGGACGCGTCGACCCGAGGAGTTGACGCTCGAAGAGTTCGCCGCGTTAGCGCTAGCGCGATGAGCGAACTGCGAGCGCCCGCGAAACTGACCTGGTTCTTAGAGGTCACGGGTCGGCGCGAGGACGGACTTCACGAGATCCGGGCCGAGATGACGACGCTGGATTTCGCCGACCGCCTCGAGATCGATGAGGGCGGCGACTACCTTCGCCTCGAAGGACCGTTCTCTGGCGTGCCCCTCGATGAACACAACTTGGTGACGCGCGCACTGGCGTTAGTCGCTCGCAAAGTCGGCGTGACGCTCCATAAAGTCATTCCTCCGGGAGGGGGACTCGCCGGCGGCAGCGCCGACGCCGCGGCGATCCTTCGCTGGGCCGGGGGAGTGAGCTCAATGGACGCACTCTCGCTCGGCGGTGACGTGGCGTTTTGTCAAGAGGGTGGACGCGCGCTCGTTGAAGGCGTGGGCGAAGTCGTCCAAGCCCTGGACTTTGAAGCGCGCGACGTGACCTTGGTGTTACTGGGCTTTGGCGTCAACACTCGTGACTGTTACCGGGCCTTTGACGAGCTCGCCTCGAGCGGCGCGACGCCACAGGGCCGCAATCACTTAGAAGCGGCGGCACGACTCGTCGAGCCACGCCTGGCGACGACGATGGACTGGCTCAGGGCCACGTTGGGCGAGCGGGTGCACTTAGCGGGCTCTGGATCGACGCTCTTTGTCGAGGGCCACCTCGAAAGGGATCTGACGACCTGGGACGTGATGGGTCCCGAAGGCTCCGTTCAGTTTCGCCAGACCACTACTACTCCAAAAGGGGCGTAAAGCGGCTTATTTGCCGGCGGCGCGACGCTGGAAGCGGGTTCGCTTCAGCATCTTCTTGTGCTTCTTCTTACGCATGCGCTTGCGGCGCTTCTTAATTAGTGATCCCATGGCTTGAAGAACACTACTAGATTTTCAAATAGGCCCTTTTTGGAGGTTTTCTCGTGCCTTGGCAACTCGACCACGTGCAGTTAGCGATACCTCGAGGCGCCGAGAGTCTCTGCGATGAGTTCTACGTGAACGTGCTCGGTTTTCGTGTGATGGAGAAGCCGCCCGTCTTGGCCGCGCGCGGGGGCCGTTGGTACGAACGAGACGGCGTTACCTTGCACCTTGGGGTCGAGAGCGACTTCCTTCCGGCCAAAAAGGCCCATCCCGCGTTGCTCATTGATAACTACGACGTACTCCAAGCGAACCTGGCCGAAGCGGGCGTCGTCGTTCGTCCCGATGAGTCGATTCCGGGCACCACGCGCTGTCATCTCGACGACCCGGTGGGTAACCGGATCGAGTTGATCGACGCCACTTCTCGCTGACGCGTTCGACGTTGAGGGCTTGGCACAGCCCGCAGCGCCTAACGAGCGGACCCCTAAACGCCGCGTGCGGACTTCGCCCTAGGTTTCGGCCGCCTCGGTGAGTGAAATGGTGAACCGTGCGCCACCCAGTTGGGGATCACGATCCACCGACACGGTTCCCTGGAGTTCGGCGACGACCTGAGCGACGATCGAAAGCCCCAGTCCCGAGCCGGGGAGCGCTCGGGCGCTCGGCGAACGCCAGAAACGATCGAAGATGTAGTCGCGGTCTTCCTCCGCTATGCCCGGACCGCTGTCGGACACGGTGACGACGCCGTTTTTCGCGGTCACCATGATCTCACCGCCCGAGGGCGTGAACTTGACGGCGTTGGTCAAGAGGTTCGAGATGGCGCGAATCAGTCGATCGCGTCGCCCGAGCACCTTGGAGGGCTCGACGTCGACGTTGATGGTGATGTCGCGAATGCGCGCGTAGGTTCTGGCCGTCTCGATGCACTCGTCGACGCAGTCATCCAGTCGCAGGGCCTCGATGGCGCCCTCGGAGCGTTCACCTCTGGCGAGTTCGCCGAGGTCGGTCACGAGAGCGGCGAGTTCGTCGACCTGGGTGACCATGTCGTCGGTGATTTGTTGAAGCTCTTCGGGCGAGAGTTCGCGAGCCCGAGAGAGAACCTGCGCGTTGGTGCGAAGCGAGGTGAGAGGCGTACGAAGTTCGTGGCTGGCGTCAACGACCAACTGACGCTGCAGGGTCTGTGAGTGTTCGACCGAGCGCAGCAGTCGGTTGAACACCCGGCGAAGTCGTCCGAGTTCATCGGCGTCGCCTTCGGTGAGACGATGCTGGAGATCGTTCGTCTCGGCGACCGATTCGATCTCGTTCGTCACCTCTTCTAGGGGGTGGAGGGCTTGGCGCGCTAAGAAGATGCCGAGTCCCAACGCCAGCAAGAGACCGCCGGAGGCGACGATAATGAGTTTCGCCAAGAGGTGATCGAGTTCGTTCACCTGGCCGGTGATGTCGACAATGAAGAGATCCGCTGACGTTGTTGGGACCACGCAGGGTCCCGTCGAACAACTGACCACCGAGTTCTTCGGTAGCGGCACGACGAGTTCTCGGTAGCTTTGACCACCGAAGGAGACCGTACGAATGACCTGGGAACTCTGGCCCTTGGCAATCTGCATGATCGTTTGATCGATGGGCACGTTGGAAGTGGGCGACGTCGATCCGGTGGGTAGTACCAACTCCACGTACGAGCCGGTCACGCGATTCTCGTCACCGGTCGTGAGGTGCAGATGGGCCGCCTGCAGGAGTGACTGGTCGACGGAGTTAAGCAGAGCCGATCTCGTGGTGAAGTACGAGGCGGCCGCGGCGAGCACCACCGCAATGGCGGCCGCGACGACCGTGGCGGTGATAACGCGTGAACGAAACGTCACGCGACTCGAAGCGCGTAGCCCACTCCGCGCACCGTTTGAATGAGACGCGCGCTGTTCTCTTCTTCGAGCTTGCGTCGAAGGTAGCCAATGTAGACGGCGAGGGAGTTCGTGCCCGAGTCAAAGTTGTAGCCCCACACGAGGTCCAAGATCTGGTCCCTCGTGAGGACCTGGCGGGGATGTTGGAGGAAGAGCTCTAGGAGATCAAACTCAATTTTCGTCAACTCAATGAGTCGAGATCCTCGATGAACCTCGCGCGTCTGGGGATTGAGGGTGAGATCTTCGAAGCGCAAAATCGAGCCGTCGCCGTCGCCGACGTTGTGGCGACGTAGTAACGCCCGAAGGCGCGCGAGTAGTTCGGCGAGGTCGAAGGGTTTAACCAAGTAGTCGTCGGCGCCTACGTCGAGACCCTCGACCCGGTCGTTCACCGCGTTGCGCGCGGTCAACATCAGAATCGGCGTGGTGTCACCCGAACGGCGAATGCGTCGACAGACTTCGAGGCCGTCGATGTCGGGGAGTTGAAGGTCCAGGACAATGGCGTCGGGTGCGCGTAGTTGTATTGACTTCAGCGCGCTCGCGCCGTCTTCGAAGAGTTCGACGTCGTAGTTCTCCATTCGCAGGGCTCGTCCGAGCGAACTACGAATGGCCGCGTCGTCGTCAACGATCGCGACGTAGGAGTTGGGTGTGGGAGCGGTAGTCACGGCGCGACTTTCATTGGGTTCGGGTACAGGCTCTATTGTTGCTTACTGGTATTAAGCATCCCCCGAGATTCTCTAAGAATCTTCGAAGATTGCCACAGTACCGGTAGTGGCGGGTAGTTCAATTGGCAGAACGACGGACTTTGAATCCGTAGGTTGGAGGTTCGAGCCCTCCCCCGCCAGCCAAGAAAGTCAGAAACACAGCCGCTCGAGCAGGGCGGCCATTTCGAGGGGCTGATCGCCCTGGATCGAGTGTCCGGCGTTCTCGACGTGCACGACCGTGGAATTGGGGAGTCGTCGAAGTAGTTCCGCCTCGTCCGCGTCGTCCACGACCGACCCCGCCGCCATTCCTCGCAGCAACGCGACCGGCATCGTGAGCGCGCCGAGTCGCTCCCAGAGATCGCCCGGTTCGGGCGCAACGAGCTCGGAAGCGGCGTGTTGTTGGTGTCGCCACACCCAGGTGCCGTCGGGACGCTGCAGCGCGTTGTGCAAGATGCCCCGACGCAGTGACGACACCGACCGCGTCGGATTGTGTTCAATGGTGCGCGCGAGGAGTTCGTCGAAGTCGTCAAAGGACTTGGGTCCGTTGACGAAGTTCGTGATGTGTTTGGCCTTGTCGCCGTTCACCCCCGGCGTGATGTCCACGAGCACGAGCGAGGTCACGAGATCGGGTCGCTCCGAGGCGACCACGATCGAACACATGCCGCCGAGTGACATACCAACGAGGGGCAGCGCCCTCGGCGTCAACTGTTCGATCGCGCGCTCGAGGTCTTTGGCGTGGCTCGAAACGGCCGAGGGGGGGTAGGGCGACGGGTCAGAGTGTCCGTGACCGGGTAGGTCGAGGGCGAGGAGTGGACGTTGCAACGCGAGCGCGACGGTGTCAAAGGTGTGGGCGTTTTGGGCGCCACCGTGGACGAGCACGAGTTCGGGGTCACCTTCACCCCAGCGCAGACCGCTCAGCTGGCGCAGTCCGTCCACGGCGACGAAGAATCGTCGGACGGTGGGAATGGGCACGTCGAGACCCCACTCACTGAGATTTTCACCAAAGAGGGAGAACTCGTCGTAGGGCGCGGGTGCCATGTAGAGCATCGTAGAAGATGACTGGTAGAGATGGAGGAGTGAATCGCCCTACCTGTGTTGTCGTTCTCGCCGCGGGCGAGGGAACGCGGATGCGCTCGTCTCGACCCAAACCCCTCCACCACCTCTGTGGGCGAGCGATGGTGCTCTACGTGCTCGACGCCGCCGCGCAGGAGAACGTGCGCGCGACGGTCGTGGTGGTGGGACACGACGCGACGTGGGTCGAGAAGGAACTCCGGGAAAGTACTCGAGAGGGAACGAAGTTGAGCTTCGTTGAGCAGAATGAACAGTTGGGCACCGGTCACGCGGTGAGCGTGGCGCTGTCGAGCATTTATGACGCGATGGGCGACGGTGACGGTGACGTGTTGATTTTGCCGGGAGACGCGCCGCTCCTTCGACGATCGAGCGTCGCCCGACTGTTGGCGACGCACCGCGAAAGTGACGCGGCGCTGACGGTACTGAGCGCGCGACTCGACGATCCGACGGGTTACGGACGTATCGTGCACGCGAAGGACGGCACGCTCGAGCGCATCGTTGAAGAGCGCGACGCTAGCGCCGAAGAGCGACTGCTCAACGAGGTCAACACGTCGATCATGGTTGTCCGGCAAAGTCTGCTCGGACCGGCTCTTCGAAAGGTTGGGCGCCAGAACGCCCAGCACGAGTACTACCTCACCGATCTCGTCGCGGTGCTCCACGAAATGGGTCACCAAACCGTGTCGGTGTTGCTCGATGATCCCAGCGAAGCGGTCGGCGTGAACGATCGGCTCCAACTCTCACGAGCCGAAAGGGTCCTTCGTCGGCGCATTAACGATCAGTGGCTGGCCCGTGGGGTGACAATGTGGAATCCCGAGGACACCTACGTCGACGCCGACGTGGAACTCGCGGCCGAAGTTTCGCTTTTGCCGGGCACGATTCTGAAGGGACACTGCGTGATTGGTCGTGGTGCCCAGATCGGTCCCAACGCAGTGTTAAGTGACGTCGAGGTGGGCGAGAACGCGCACCTGGGCACCGTGGAGGCGACGCGCGTTCGCGTCGGCGCCGACGCGCGCGTGGCATCCTTCGTCGTGCTGAGTCCCGGTACCGAGGTCGCCTCGGGTGAAATCGTCACGCCCCTGACCCACCGTTCTCACTAGGGCTCCCCGTTCACCTGTACGCTGGCGCCGTGGAGTCCCTCGCTAAACGCCGACTCGTTATCGTCACGGGCCGTTGCCACCCCGCACTGGCCGAAGACGTCGCTGACAAGCTCGGCGTGGGACTGACCGAAGCAAATCTTCGTGAGTTCGCCGACGGTGAACTGCACTGTCGCATCGATGAATCAATTCGTGGCGCGCACGTGTTCATTATGCAAACGCACGGATCGCCGGTCAACGATTCGCTCATGGAACAACTGATCATGATTGATGCCGCTAAACGCGCGTCAGCGAAGAGCATTACCGCGGTCATTCCGAACTACGGCTACGCGCGTCAAGACCGCAAGACGGCCGGACGCGAACCGATCACCGCCAAACTCGTCGCCGACATGTTGCAAACGGCCGGCGCGAATCGCGTGCTGTCGGTGGACTTTCATTCAGGCCAGATTCAAGGTTTCTTCGATATCCCGGTCGACCACTTGGTCGCCGCCCCCGTCCTCGAGACGTACCTCAAGGCCAACGCCGATCCGCACACGCTGGTCGTCGTCGCACCGGACGCGGGTCGAGTGAAGGTAGCTGAGCGCTACGCCCAACACTTGGGTTGCGATTTGGCCCTGGTGCACAAGACTCGTCCACCCGGCCAAGCCAACATCGCCGAAGCGCGCCACATCGTTGGTGACGTCAAGGGGCGTCACTGCGTTCTGATCGACGACATGATCGACACCGCCGGGACCATCGTCGCGGCCTGTGATCTCTTGAAGGCCCACGGGGCCGACGACATCTGGGTGATGGCGACCCACGCCGTGTTTTCGCCGCCCGCCGTTGATCGACTCTTTAACGCGCCCGTCAGTCGAGTCGTGGTGACCGACACGTTGCCCCTGGGACCTGAGAAGCGTTTCGAGAAGTTAGAGATTCTCTCCATCGCCCCGATTATCGCTAACGCGATTTCGGCCATCTTCGAAGACTCGTCCGTGTCGGACATCTTCGGCGGCGAGAACCTGCTCTAAATCACCGCGAGATTGCGCGACCTAAGTAGAGAGCGTGCGTCGGCTAGTTGTTCGACGACTGCGAAGTGCGACAGGTAGATCGCGGCGTCAAGGGCACCAGTGCGCCGAGTTGGGTCGAACGTGAGAGCGACCAAACCCAGGCACCGTTGGTGAGGCGCGGCGTAAGACCGAGCGCGGCGCTCATCGCTCTGCGGGTGCCGGGTTTGGCGAGGTGCGGGACTTCGACGACGACGACGGGACGCCACGTCAAGAGCGCGGCGCGAATGACCGTTTCTTCAACGACCGTGGCGCAGTCGGGCCAGCGACTTAACGAATGTAACGCCTGGACCGATCCCTTTAGGTGGCTCACGATCTCATCGTTGACGCCGTTGGCTCCGGGCACGAACGCCCAACCACCGATGAGATTGAAGTCGATGTTGCTCTCGGCCTGCCAGGCCATGGGTTGAGACTTGACGCCGTAGGCGAAGGGGAGCGTGAGGACCGCGGTACCGGGCGCAAGGCGCGACGCGTTCAGTCGGTACCACGCGGGCACCTCCGCCGCCGTCACGCGAAAGGGCACCGAGTAGGTGTCGATCGTCGGGACGAACGCCGCGACCACCAGCAGCGCGATGACTACGTGCCCGGTACGGCGTCGCCGCACGTCGGAAGTCGACGGCCACCACTTCGCCACCGCGCTCCACCAGCCGTCGACTGACGAGGCGAGCAGCAGGCCGACGCACAGGGTGACCGGGAGAGCGAAGCGGACGGTCTCCACACTGGAGAAGAAGGGGAGCTTCGCTCGTAGATTCTCGGGAGAAAATTCGACGTACCACGACGCGACGGCAACGCCGGCGATGATGATGCTCGAAAGTCGCTTGCGCCAAAGTGGAAACGAAAGAGCGACCAAGAGCAGCAACCCGAAACCGAGAAAAGCTGGGCCGGAACCTTTCGCCCCTAGGTAGCCGACGGTGGAAAACGAGGTGTTGGAAGTGAAGATGTGGTGTCCGGGATCAATAATCCGCCACGGTTTGGTGGTCCCCATTGGCCAAAACGGACCTTTTACGTGGCGAGGTCCGGCTAAGAAGAACCACAACGGATAGGCGAGCACGACGCCGGCGATGGTCGTGCCTATGGAAGCAGCGATGAGGAGTTGCCTTCGAGCAAGCATGACCAAACGCGGTCGCGTGATTACGACACCGAGAGCGCAGAGAGCCCCGGTGATTGCCGAGATCGCCAACACTTCGAGACCGGTAAAGAACTGAAGAATCGTGAGCAGTCCGAGCAGTACCCCGACGCGCCGAGGTCGAGCGCCACGACTTAACAGTTCCAGGCCGAGGAGCAGCACCAACGGCAGGTACGCCGTGAGCGTGAGGTCGATATGGCCAAGCACGGTATTGCGAACGACGAAAGGTGAAAACGCGTAGAGCCCTCCCGCGATGACGCGAATGGTTGTCCTTTGTGAAAATCTTCCGGCGAGTGCGAACGCGGCCCAACCAGACAGGACGGGGGCTAAGAGGTTCGCGACGTTCGAGGACGCGACCGGTCCCAACAAGAGCGTGATTGGTGAAAGTACCGCGGCCGGCGCGAACCAACTCGTGTTCGAAAGAGCATTCACTCCACCGAGGCGCGCCCATATGGCGTTCGTCAACAGAGGGTTATGGCCATGAGTTAGAGCCCACGGCAACCATTCCAACCACCACACCTGTTCGGTCGTGTCGCCGCAGTTACACGTGATGAGGTGGGCCGGGTTTCCCCCGAACCAAACGTGAGCCCACAGCACCAGCGCAATGACGAGGTACGTCGCGATCGCCGCGACGTGCAGCGAGGTTCTCGTCTTGGGCGCCGGTTCGAGGAGTTGCACGAGAAATCTAGACGGTCATCATCAGTTGGTCACGACTTTCGGAGTTTGTAGCCAGCGTCGCCCACATTGAATTGAAACGTGCCATCAACCACCCGCTCCTGTCTCTTCCGGCTTCAACCAGGCACTAGGCGAGCGAACTGTTCGAAGGATGAGACGTAGAAGGGCCCCGTGGCTAAGAGTAGTTCGCGAGGAATTTGTACCAAGGCCAAGCGCGTGACGTGAGTACCAAGAGCCGTCCGACTTTCAGTTGTCTTTCGCCGCGACGCGGACGTTGTCGAGGCCTAGGGGGACTGGAGTCGCCGGCTTGGGCGGCCTCGCCCAAAGCGATTAGGATGGTAGTCCTGTGCGTCGCCCCCTGGGCCGCCAGAGATTTCTTAGAGGAGTACTCATGTCAGAGAACACTTTGCAGGCGTTGACTAGTCGCGCCCACGGTTCGTCGAACTCGCGACGCCTCCGCCTCGCGGGCTCGATTCCTGGCGTTATCTACGGTGAGGGCGTCACGCCCGTGCCGGTCGCCGTCAACGCTAAGGCCTTTCGCACGGCGGTCTCGGGTGAGCAGGGGCTGAACTCACTGATCACGCTCGACGCCGACGGCACCTCCTACACCGTCATGGCTCGAGAGATCCAGCGCCACCCGGTGCGTGGCACCGTCGCGCACATCGACTTTCAAGTCGTCGACCGCAACCGACCCGTCGTCGCTGAAGTGCCCTTGCACCTCATTGGCGACGCCGTCGAGGTTCGTCACGCTGACTGGGAAGTCGACCAGCAGATGTTCTCCATCGAACTTCGCGCTCGTCCCGACCGTATTCCGAACTTCATCGAAGTTGACATCTCGGGTCTGAGCGTCGGTGCCGCCATTCGCGTCGGTGACCTCGTACTGCCCGAGGGCGTCGAAGCCACGGGTGACGTGACGGTATCGGTCGTGGCTACGCACGCCGGACGCGCCGCCAAAGCGGTTGTCGTTCCCGACGCTCCTACCGAGTAGTTCGTCGTGGCGCTTTGGCGCGCTCGCGAGCACGATCGTCGAGGCGCGAAGAGCACGCTGCTCATCGTCGGACTCGCCAATCCCGGATCCGAGTACGAGGGGTCGCGTCACAACGTCGGCGGCGACGCGCTGCGTCTTGTCGCCACTCGTCGGGGCGCGCAACTCTCGCTCGAACGACGTCAACGCGCGATGAGCGTTACGGTGCACACGCCACGCGGCCCCGTCACGCTCGCCGTTCCAACGACCTTCATGAACGAGTCCGGCGCCGCGCTCGCGCCGCTGCTTCGACGCACGTCCATCGACGACCTCTCGCACCTAGTCGTGGTGCACGACGAACTCGACCTTGAGCCGGGGCGCCTCCAGCTGAAATTCGGCGGCGGCCTCGCCGGCCACAACGGACTACGGTCGATCGCCCAATTTCTCGGCACTCAGGACTTCGCTCGTCTGCGCGTGGGCATTGGCAAGCCGCCGAGTAAGGAGCAGGGTGCGGACTACGTGCTGCGCCGACCGTCGGGCAAGCGACGCGAAGCCCACGAGGTTGACGTCGCGCTCGCGGCCGACGCGATAGAGACGCTTCTTGACTACGATTTCGAAGAGGCTCAGCGTCGTGTGAACGGCTCGTGAGTGAACCACTAGGGCTTGGCCGAGTTCTCGAACTCGTCGGGGCCGCCATTCGTGCCTCGGTCGCCGATGGATCGTTCGTTCCCTCGAGTTACGCGACCCCCCTCGCCATTGCGGCACTGGCCAGCGAACGTTCCTTCGTCGTGGTCGTCACGGCGACGTCGAGCGACGCCGAGCACGTGCGAGACGCGCTCGCGGCGTGGATTGGTGACGATGACGTCGCGCTGTGGCCGGGCTGGGATACTCACCCCCTCGAGCGCGTCAGTCCCGACAGTCAGGTCATGGCGATGCGGGCCCTGCTCCGTTGGCAGATTCGAGAAGGTCGAGCGCCGCGCGTCGTCGTTGCCTCGGCGCGCTCGATCGCGCAGATTCTCTCGCCCGAACCGCTTCTGGCGCCCTACGTGTTCGCCCGAGGGAGCGAGATTAACCGCGACGAGTTCGTCCAAGGTCTGGTCGCGATGGGGTATCGCCGTGAACACTTAGTAGAGCACCGAGCGGAGATTGCGGTTCGTGGCGGCATCGTCGACGTCTGGCCCGCTCAGAACGACGAGCCACTTCGACTGGACTTTTTTGGCGACGAGATCGAACGATTGACGGTCTTTGATATCGCCACCCAACGCTCGACGCACGACCTCGATGAGGCCGTGATCGCCCCGGCGCGCGAGTGGATGCCCGGTGAGCTGACGCGCCGACGGGCCGACGAGTTGACCAAAAGTGAAGCGTGGGCCACGTCGACGTTCGATCGCCTCGCCACGGGACAGCTCTTTGACGGCATGGAAGGGTGGATGGGACTTTTCGTGGACGAGCCGCGAACGTTGCTCGACGAGGTCCGAAACGCCACCGTGATGGTGGTGCAACCCGATCGCGTGAGAGCGCGGCTCGTCGATCTGCTCGACGAAGAGCGCGAACTCACCGACGTCGTGGCCGCGACGTGGATGGCCAGTGGCGTCGTACCGCTGTTGCACCTCACCTACAACGAGGTCATCGAAGGAAGAGTCGACGTCGCTCTCGAGACGAGCGCCAGTTCCCTTGGATCGACGGGTCAACTCACGTCACCACCCGTCGTCCAGGGCGACGCCGCGCGCATCGCCGCGCACGTTCGAACCTGGTCGTCGGCGCGACGGGCAGTCGTGTTGACCTCGACGCCGGCCGCGATTGAGCGCATGGCCGATCAGTTACGCGGCGAAGGTCTCGAGGTGACGACCGATCCCCGGCACGTCTTTGACGCACGCATCACGGTGCTCGAGAGTTCTCTGCCCGCGGGCTTCTCCCTCGATGACCCCGAGGTCGTGGTCTGGAGCGAGAGCGATCTCACGGGTCGTCGCAGCCAGCGCCGCGTCTCGCGCACGAGAGCGCGCAACGTCGACGGTTTCTTTGACGATCTTGCGGTGGGCAGTTACGTGGTGCACCGTCAACACGGTGTCTCGAGATTCTCGGGCACGACCACGCGCGCGATCAACGGCGTCACTCGTGACTATCTAATTCTTGAGTTCAAGGATGGTCGCAGCTACTGGCCCACCGAGCAGATTGACGCCCTCACCCCCTACACCGGTGGCGACGGCCCGGCGCTGTCGCGCATGGGCGGGGCGGAGTGGCAAAAGACCCGCGCGAAGGCGCGCGCGGCGGCGTTCTTGGTCGCCCAAGAGCTCGTGGATCTCTACCGCTTGCGCAGCGTCGCCGAGGGCCACGCCTTCAGCCCCGACACCGCCTGGCAGCGCGAGATGGAGGAGCTCTTCGCCTACACGCTCACCTCGGACCAGGCCCAAGCAATCGTGGACGTCAAGTCCGACATGGAGTCATCTCGACCAATGGACCGACTCATCTGTGCCGACGTGGGCTTTGGCAAGACCGAGGTGGCGCTGCGCGCGGTCTTTAAGGCCGTCCAGGACAACAAGCAGGCCGCAGTCTTAGTACCCACGACGCTGCTCGCCAGTCAGCACTTCACCACGTTTAGCGAGCGATTCGCCGGCTTTCCCGTGAAGGTGGCCCTGCTCAGTCGTTTCGTCGACGAGGCGGAGACCAAATTGACACTGCAGGGGCTGCGTGAAGGAACCATCGACGTGGTGATCGGGACCCATCGCCTACTCAGTGAGAACGTGAACTTCAAGGCGCTCGGACTGCTCGTCGTGGACGAAGAACAGCGATTTGGCGTGACGCATAAAGAAGCGATCAAGACGCGCGCCGTCGGTGTCGACGTGATGACCCTCAGCGCCTCACCCATCCCGCGCACGCTCGAGATGGCCTTCGCCGGTATTCGTGATCTCTCGATGATCACGACGCCGCCGGCTGATCGCCGCCCGATCCTCACGCACGTCGGTGAGTACAACGAAGCGGCCGTCACCGAGGCGATTCGTCGCGAGCTCTTGCGCGAGGGTCAAGTCTTCTTCGTCCACAATCGCGTCTCGGACATCGATCAGGCCGCGAAACGTCTCGGCCAACTGGTACCCGACGCGAGAATCGCCGTCGCCCACGGTCAGATGGACGAAGGCACCCTCGAGCGCGTCATGGTGGACTTTTGGCAGCGCCGTTACGACGTCTTGGTCTGCACGACGATCGTGGAGTCGGGGATCGACCTGCCCTCGGTGAACACGTTGATTGTGGATCGCGCTGAACGCCTCGGACTCGGTCAGTTGCACCAGCTGCGCGGCCGAGTAGGTCGAAGTGGTCAACGCGCCTACGCCTACCTCTTTCACCCGGCCGATCAAGTGCTTTCGGAGACCGCCTACGAGAGGCTGCGCACGATTGGCGACAACACCGCCCTCGGCAGTGGTTTCAAAATTGCCATGCGCGACCTCGAGATTCGCGGCGCGGGCAATCTCTTGGGTCACGATCAGTCCGGTCCCGTCGCGGCCGTTGGCTACGACCTCTACGTCCAACTCGTCGCGGAAGCGGTCGCCGACGCGAAGGGCTTTCACGTGCCCGACGTGGTGCCCATTACGCTCGACGTTCCCGGCGAGGCGCACCTGCCCAAGGAATACGTCGAAGCTGACGACGCGCGTCTCGAGGCCTATCGCCGCTTGGCGGGCGTTGGAACGATTGACGAGCTCGCGGACCTCAAGAACGAGTGGATCGACCGCTACGGCGCGCTGCCCGCGCCAACCGCGGGACTCTTGGAGTTGGCCGAACTTCGACTGGTGTGTCTCGGTTTTGAAGTGACGTCGGTCGTGGTGATGCCCGCGAAAGTAGGGGTGCGATCGAAGCCGATCTTGAAGATGGGACCGTTGACGTTGTCGCTCAGTCAACAGCTACGACTGCGCCGCGTGTACGGTTCGCACGCCTATAACGAGGCCACGAAGGAGCTACGTGTCGAACTCTCGCCCAGTGCCGTCACGCCTCGCGAGATTCTTCAGTTGTTGGAAGCAGTGCACGCGACGACGCAAAGCGTCGAAGAGTGATTCGGTAGCATGGACTAGTGCGTCGCCTGGTAGCCCTGTTCGTTATTGCTCTCCTGGGGGCGGCACTCTATGGACTTAGTGGTTCGTCCTCGGGTATCAGCGTGGACCACGGCACCGTCTCGGGCCCCACGCTTCGCTCGGAACTCACGACGATCGCCAACAACAAAACGCTGGAGTGTTACATCAACCTCCTCATTCCCAGCGACTTCGCGAGCGGGGCCGGCGGTGACTCCATGAAAGTGGCGGGAGCCTCGGCGTGGATGAACTTGCGCGTTGAGGGTATCGCGATAGATCACTACGTCAAGACGAAACTTAAGTACGTGCCCAACGCGAAAGCGCTCGCCGCCGCGAAGTTATCGCTCGAGGGAGAGATGACCCAAGCGGCCGCCGCCAAGCCGATTACGTGCCCCGGCACGTCGGTTCAAGCGCTCGCGGAGATGACGAAAGAGATGCGAACAGCGGAGATCGAGGCGCAGGCGACGTCGCTCTATCTCGTCGGGAAGGTGAAGACGGCCATTCCACTCACGAAGGCTTCGATGGAGAGCTTCTACGCGCAGCACACCTCGGACTACGACACACTCTGTATCTCGGTGGCCGTGGTCGCCCCCTCTGGCGTCAGCGCCTTTTCCAAGGCCCAAGCCGCCGGGGCCAGTGTCGCGACCCTCGCCAAGGACTATTCCGAGGATCCATCCGCCACCAAGGGTGGCGCGTACGGCTGCTTCTCACCCGCGTCGAGTTCCTACAGCGGACTGCGCGCCGACGTCGTCGGCTTCGCCAAAGACACCTTTCCAACCAGGCCCTTTTCTATCTCGTACAACGGGGGCACCGCGGCGCTCTACCTTGCGTGGACCAAGCGTACGGTCACCCCTTTTAGCGTTGCGGCCGCAGCGGTCTTAGTTGACTTACAGAAACTCAACGCCACCTCGGCCAACAATTTGAAGAACACCATTCTCTACCACGCGGCCGTCCACGTCGATCCGGCGTTTGGACTCTGGGGCCTCAGTCAGTCCACCGGTCTGGGCGTCTTCGTGCCAACCGAGCCCGCGGCGCACGACGTGACCGGAGCAACCCAACTCAGTGCTACGGGTTCTCCCACCTATAAGTGAAGCCCGTCGTACGTGTCCTAGGCCTCGGACCCGGTGCTGACGACCACGTGACGCGGCGTTCGTGGTCGCTACTTAATGAGTCGCCCGTCGTTCGACTGCGCACGCGTCAACACCCCAGTGTCCAAGGTCTCGATCACGTCGAGAGTTACGACGAACTCTACGAAGGCGCCGACTCCTTTGAATCGCTCTACCTCGCCATCGTTGAGGACCTCATCGCTCTCGCGAGAACGTCGCCCACCCATGAAGTGGTCTACGCAGTCCCCGGTTCACCGATCGTGGCCGAGAGAACCGTCGAGTTACTCCTCGCGTGCGATGAAGTGACGACCGTCCTCGAACCGGCGGTTTCGGTGATTGACGCGGTGTGCGCGAGATTGGGTCTAGACCCGATGAGTGTTGGACTACGAATTGCTGACGCGTTGAACTCGAGTGAGAACTTCCGCGGTCCGGGACCCTTGTTGGTCCTCCAGACGTACTCACCCGAAGTACTGGCGAGCGTCGCTGATCGACTGCCCGCTGGCGCGAGCGTCACGGTCGCTCATCACGTCGGTCTCGACGACGAAGTCGTGGTCCGACTTTCGCTCGACGAGCTGACGTCATTTGTCGGGGCCGATCACTTGACGTCGCTGTGGGTCGAGGGACTGCGCGACGCGGGCGACGCCATGAGCGATCTCATTGAATTCATGAAGCGACTGCGCGCCGAGTGTCCTTGGGATCAAGAGCAGACTCACGCCTCACTCACGCGCCACTTGCTCGAAGAGGCGTACGAAACTATTGACGCCCTCGAGGCGTTCGTTCGCGTGCAGGGCGAGGGTTTGGACGACCGAGCGGCCGTGGCGCACGTTGAAGAAGAGCTCGGTGACCTGCTCTTTCAAATCGTCTTTCACGCGGAACTCGGTGACGAAGAAGGCAACTTCAACTTCGCCAGCATTGCCGACGCCGTTCGCGACAAGCTCACCGGGCGCCACCCCCACGTCTTTGGTGGCGCGCGGGTACGCGACTCCAACGACGTCGCTACGCGTTGGGAGGAACTGAAGCGTACCGAGAAGGGGCGTGAGAGTGTCACCGACGGCATTGCTTGGCAGCTACCCGCAATCACGCTGTACACCAAGCTTCTGCGCAAGGCGGTGCTCGTTGACAAGGGTGTTGAAACGGGGGAAGTATCTCGCCAACGCGTGCTCGACGCTGTCACGTCGATCTCGCTCAATGACGAGTCCGTTCGCGACGCGCAGTCGTCCTCGGACGTTGACGCGGCGTGGGGGGACGCACTCAGTGCACTCGTGGCCGCCGCGACGTTCGCCGGTGTTGATCTTGAGGGGGCGCTGCGTGATCGAGCCATCGCGTTGCGAGACGAGATTCGCGGGGCCGAGAATCTGGCGTGAGTTCAAATGAGCTCTAGTAGCGTTGAGTCCAACTGAGGAGACGCAATGAGCGCGATTGAAGTGGTCCTGGGCCGACAGATTCTGGACTCGCGGGGCAATCCCACGGTCGAGGCCGAGGTTCACCTCGAGTCGGGCGCCATTGGGCGCGCCGTCTCTCCCTCGGGCGCCTCGACGGGCAAGCACGAGGCAGTAGAACTGCGCGATGGGGGGTCCGCCTGGGGTGGCAAGGGCGTCATGACGGCCGTGGGGTACGTCAACTCGGAGATCAACGACGCCCTCGAGGGCTTCGAGGCCGAAGATCAGCGCGCGATTGACTTCGCGATGATCGATCTGGACGGCACCGATAACAAGGCTCGTCTCGGCGCGAACGCGATTCTCGCAGTGTCGCTCGCCAACGCGAAGGCGGCCGCGATGGAGAGCGATCTGCCGCTCTATCAGTACCTCGGTGGCGTGAACGCGCACGTCTTACCCGTGCCGATGATGAACGTGGTGAACGGTGGCGCGCACGCGAAGAACACCATCGATTTTCAGGAGTTCATGGTGATGCCCATCGGGGCCGCTTCGTTCAGCGAAGCACTGCGCTGGGGCACCGAGACGTACCACGCCCTTAAGGGGATCTTTGAAAAGCGCGGCCTGCACACGTCCGTGGGCGACGAAGGCGGCTTCGCGCCCGACTTACCCAATAACGAAACTGCCGTGCAGATTCTCGTCGAAGCCATTGAGTCGACCGGCCGTCAGCCCGGTGTGGACGTCGCGATCGCGATGGATCCGGCCGCGAGTGAGTTTTACCGCGACGGCGCGTATCACTTAGACGGCGAGGGCCGCGTTCTTTCGAGTGACGAACTCGTTGACTACTGGGCCGACCTCTGTGCTCGTTACCCAATCGTCTCTCTAGAAGACGGTATGGCCGAAGAGGACTGGGACGGTTGGGCGAGTTTGACCAAGCGACTCGGCGCCAAGGTCCAACTCGTGGGCGACGACATTTTCGTTACCAACACGACGATTTTGCAAAAAGGAATCGATCGCGGTGTGGCGAACTCGATTCTCATCAAACTCAATCAGATCGGCACGTTGAGTGAAACGCTCGACACCGTGCGTTTAGCCAACGTCAACGGCTACAGCGCCGTGGTCTCGCACCGCTCCGGAGAGACCGAAGACGTGACAATTGCTGACTTTGCGGTAGCGACGAACGCCGGTCAGATAAAAACCGGTGCGCCAGCACGTTCTGATCGAGTAGCGAAGTACAATCAGTTGTTGAGAATTGAGGAACAGCTTGGCGATCAAGCTCGTTTTCTAGGTCAATCGTCTTTGTCGGGGGCGGCCGGTGTCAGCAACTCATAGTTTCGAAGAGCGAGGTGGTAACCGCTGGATGTTGCCCCTCGCCGCCGTGACGGCGGTTTTCATTTTGGTGGGCTGGTTTCCACTCACCGCCTTGTGGCACCAACAGAGCCAACTCAATCAAGCGTCGGCACAGATTCAGGTCCTACAGCGTCAAGAACTCGCGCTCAAGACCCAGTCCAAAACTCTCGACACCAAAGCCGCCGCCACGCAACTAGCGCGCGAACAGTATCAGTTGGTCTCGCCGAGGCAGAGCCTCATCCAGGTGCTTCCGGGTAACTCCGCCGGTCGAGTGTCAGCGAGTTCCGCCGACCCGGGGCTCCAGCCCCTCGTCTCGCCTTCATCGGTGGCACCGCCGTCGGGCGCGCCAGCGACCGTGCATCACCCGACGAATGGTTTCGTTGAGCGTCTCGTGCGCACCCTCGAGTTCTGGCGTTGACGTTTCACGACGCGTCACTCGACGATCAGGCGATCGTCAAAACCCTGCTTGGCCGAGAACCCTCCGGTCGATTCGCGGTGGTTGTTCGGCGCCTCGGCGGTAGCCCCGTCGTCATAGAAAACGAACCGCATCTTCGTGACGGCACGCCCATGCCGACGCTCTTGTGGCTCGTTGACCCGGTACTGCACGAAGCAGTCAGTCGACTCGAAAGTAACGGGGGAGTGCATCGTTACGAGGACCTCGTGGACGCTGAGCAACTTCAAGCGACCCACGACGACTACGCGCGTCGACGTCGTGCGGCGACGGTGCGCACGGATCTGGTGGCGGCCTCGGGCGGCGTAGGTGGGACCCGCGTGGGCGTCAAGTGCTTGCACGCCCACCTCGCCAACTTTCTCGTCGGCGCCATCGACCCAGTGGGCGAGTTGGTTGCGAGTGAACTCGACGTGAGTGCGCTACGGGTCGTGGACGTTCGTGGTTGAAGTTGTGGCCGCACTTGACTGCGGCAGTAACTCCACTCGACTACTTATTGCTGACAACGCCGGCGCGACGTTAGTGCGCGAGATGAACATCACGCGACTCAGCCAAGGCGTCGACGCCACCGGTTCGCTACTGCCCGAAGCGATGGAACGAACCTTTGCGGTCTTGCGCCGCTACCGCGACGCGTGTGACGCTGCGGGCGTGTCGCGAGGTCTACTGGTCGCCACCTCGGCCGTGCGTGACGCGAGGAACCAATCGGTGTTTTTAGGTGGCGCGCGCGACATCGTCGGCTTTGACGCGAAGATTCTTCGTGGCGACGAAGAGGCCGCGTTGTCCTTTGACGGCGCGACCATGGAGCTGGGCGAGGTCGCTGTGGCGACCATGATCGTCGACGTCGGGGGCGGTTCAACGGAACTCGCGGTCAAGGTCGACGGCACGCTGGAGAGTTATTCGATGCAGTTAGGTTGCGTGCGCGTTACCGAGCGTGCCCTGGGCCGAGGCATCGTGAGCGCGGCGAGCGACGCGGCCGCGAGATCGATGATTGGGGCCGAACTCGACCGGGCCTTTGCGGCGGTGTCCGCGTTTGACGAGGTCGTGGCCAAGGTTCGACTCGTGGGACTGGCGGGCACGGTGGCGACGCTGGCGCAACTTGACGCGGGTCTCACCATCTATGAGCGTGACGTTGTGCATGGTCGCGAACTCTCTCGTGCCGTCGTGCAGCACTGGCGAGATCTGCTCGCCAACGAGACGCCTGAAGAGCGTTTGTTGCACCCCGGCATGGTCGTTGGGCGAGAAGACGTGTTGGTAGCCGGGCTCTACGTGCTCGACGCGGTCATGGCGCGATTCAAGGTAGGCGTGCTCTTGAGCTCGGAAAACGACATCCTTGACGGGATCGCTAATTCGCTGCTCGGCCGCTGATTGCGCTCGAAGGACCAACCTGCAAACATGGAGGGGTGAGAAAGCGCTCGTGGTAACGACCCGAAGCACGATTTACTCACCCGTGACCCTGCACGGGCAGCGGGTAGTGCTGCGCACGATGAACGAGCAGGACTACGAATCCTGGTACGAAGTACGCACCCGCGGCCGCGACTGGCTCCTTAAGTGGGAACCTCGCTCGGCGCACGCGACCCACCTCGCCGAAGATCACCGAAGCTTCGTGAGTCGCTGCGCGCTTCGCGAGCGCGAACGCCAGATTGGCACGGGCTTTGGCTTTGGGATCTTTCTCGATGGTCGTTTTCTTGGCGAGATCACGCTCTCCTCGATTCAGCGCGGACCCCTCCAGTCGGCCTACATCGGCTACTGGATCGACGAAGCGGTCGCGGGCCAGGGCCTCATGCCCGAAGCGGTCGTCACTATCTTGCAGTACGCCTTCGAGTCGTTGCGTCTTCACCGCGTCGAGATCAACATCATTCCGCGCAACGCTCCTTCGCGGCGGGTCGTGGAAAAACTAGGACTTCGTTTCGAAGGTATCGCCGAGCGTTACCTCGAGATTGACGGCGCCTGGGAGGACCACGCCCGCTACGCCATCACCGCCGAAGAGTGGAGCGACCGTGCGCCCGAGCTGGTGACGAACTGGTTGCTACCTCGACGCGACTAGACGGCTTCAAAAAGACGCCCGCGCAGTTCGCCAAGTTGCGCCGTGCGTAGCGTCCCCTTCAGCGTGGCCGCGATGCCAAGACCGGCGAGCGCGTCGTTGCGACCGAGGACGAGCAAGGTGTTCTCAGTCCCTCGAGCGAGTACCAAACCTTGGGTTCGGGCCTCGCGCGCGAGGGCGTCGACCTCACTCGACGTCACCGAAGGCGCGAGTTCGACCACCGGGTTTTCGTAGCGGGTGGACTTGAAACTTCGAATGTCACGGACCATGGTCCACGCGACGTGACCAGGATGGACTGACGAGCCGCCGACGTCTTTCCAACTCACGTGCAGAGGTTGCACGCTAAGACCTAGTTGGTCGGCGAGGTAGAGGGCTTCCACGTCGAAGGCGAAGCCGTCGACCATGGCGAGAAGGGCGAGCACGCGCGCCGCGCCGAGTTGAAATCCCTTGAAGCCACACTGCGTGTCGCGCAACGTCGTTCCGGTGTAGTGGCGAACCAGTAGGTGGAAGGCGTCGCCGGCCAGCGTGCGCAGTCGCTTGTCGTAGTTGATGTGGCCGTTGACCGCTCGCGATCCCGGCACGAGCGCACTGGTCTCTAAAGCGGTCACGACGTCGAACAGGTGTCGTGGGTCAATCGCCATGTCCGCGTCGAGGGTGACGACGTTGCGCCCTCGAGCGAGCGCCATGCCGAGGCGCATCGCCGCACCCTTACCAAAGTTTTTTGGTTGTTGCACGAAGAGTGCGTGCTCGAGATGCCCGTAGATCTCGTGAGCGCTTTGGAGCGTGTGGTCACTGGAGCCGTCGTCTACGACGATGACTTCAACGTTGGAAGGACCGAGTTGTGCCAAGGCTGGCGCGAGCCGCTCGTAGCCAACGCGCAGCCGCTCGCTCTCGTTGTACGCGGGAATGACGAGGGATAGCGTGACGCTCACGATCGTTTACGGACGCGCGGCGCCCTGGAGTCCGGCCGTGAAGAGAGGAGCGAGTGCCACGTCGGTGCCAGTGTGCGCGGCCGCGATCGTCGTGTCAACTCCCCATGGTCCGCTGCCGACGTACATGACCACGTGGTCGATTTGGTGGTCGCCGTCGAGGTTGTAGTAAAACAACAGGTCGCCGGGCTGAAGGTCCTGGAGCGTGACGTGGTGCATGACCGGGTACTGCGTTTCGGTCGTTCGGGGAATCGTGACGCCGGCTTGCGCCCAGGCCCACTGCACGAGACCGGAACAGTCAAAGCCCCGGCCGGGCGTCTCGCCACCCCACACGTAGGGCACCCCAATCTCGCGTTTCGCGGCCGCGACCGCCTTGTTGCCCGCGGCGGTCCCGGCCACTTCGATGATGGTGGGCGTCTTGATCGCGGCCTGGATCGCGTCGATGACCTGGTTTGCAGCGTCCTGTCCCCCCACGGCTGAAGCGGCCGCGATGGCCTGCTCTTCACCGGCCGTATTCTTGGCCTTGGCCGCGGCGACGCCCGCTTGGATCTCGTAGGTGATGATCTCGGACCTGAGTTGTTTCGTGACCGAGGTGAGTGTTGCTTGGGTCGAGTTTTCGAGTCGTATGTTCTGATCCAGTAGCGCTTTTAACTGGTACGTCGCGCTCGAAGCCTTTTGTCGCTGCACGGCCACTTTGGCCACGGTGTTTTGGAGAGAGAGCTTCTGGCGCGTGTACGTGTTCTTTAGTTTGTTGAGATTGCCAATGACCTGGTCCTGGTAGACCTTCGTCGCGTCACTTCTCACGACGTTCTGGTTGAACAGCGAGAGAATCTGCGCGTCGGCCGCGCCGAGCACGTAGGCCCGCACGACGGCCGTGACGAGCTTTTTCGAGGTGACGACGATGGCGGCGTGCTTTTGCACCTCGCGACCTTGGAGATTGGTGATATTGACGATGGTGGCGGCCAAGGCTGCTTTTTCGGCGTCGTACTTATTGGAGGTAATTTCGCTCGTTTTTTCCTGTTGGGAGAGGGCGGCGGAGAGGTTGGCGATCTCGGCTTGGGTCTGGGCGATCGTGAGCGCACCCACGCGGGACGGCATGACCGTCCCCGAAGCAATCAGTGCGACTACCAGCAAGAAAGGGGTAGTTCGAGTCGCGCCCCGACGACGCACGCGCAACATAGAACAAGCCTAGTTAGCCCAGTTAAGAAAATAGGTAGTTTCGATGAAACGTAACAATGAGTTAGCGTTACAGCGCATCAATGCTCCGTGGGGGCGTAGCCCAATTGGCAGAGGCAAGGCGCTTAAACCGCCTCCAGTGAGGGTTCGAGTCCCTTCGCCCCTACGGAGCGTCGACACCTTCTCATTATTTAGTAGCGTTGTAGGGTGGCGAAAAGCACATCAGGTAATTGGGTAAGCAGGGTCGGCGCCGCGGGCGGTGGCAAGACCTATAAGAAAGCTCGTCCTGGGAACTTCTACGGCGCCCTCGTGCTCATCGTCGTCGTCGGGCTGTTACTCGTTGTCTTCTCTCGTTACGAGTACCAGAACCCGGTAAAGAAGCACTCGAGCGCCCTCGCGCCAAGAGTTGGCTCAGTCCTCTACGCCGGAATTTCGATTAGGGCCTGCGGCACGACGTTGCCCTTCCTCAGTGCGGACCCCACGAACAAGGGTGGTTTCGTCGTCGGGCCCTCTGACGTCATTCGACTCTCGCCCATCAGTGGCCTAGACAACGGCGCGAAGGCCACACTGGCGCAGTTCGCCCGTGAGTACAACGGACTGATCGCCACCAGCACCGAACTCGCCGTACCGACCGCGAAGGGCGCCGCCGACAAAGCCACCACGTACAAGAACGGAGAGACCTGTCCCGCGACGTCCAAGGACGCCGGAAAAAAGGGCAACGTCGTCTACGCCTACTGGACGACCGTCGGTCAAAAGACGCCCACACTCACGACCAATCCGGCGACCATCCACTTCTCGAAGGACCTTCGCGTGACGTTGGCCTTTGAGCCCACGGGCGTCACGCCGAGCTCGCCGTCTTCGGCCACGGTCAGCGAGATGTTCTTCGAGACGACGACCCCAACGACCACCACGACGCTACCGGTGACGACCACCACCGCTCCCGCCACGACCACGACGATCGCGAGTACCACGACCACTTCTAAGGGCTGAGTTTGCAAGCGATCATTCTGGTCGGGGGTAAAGGCACGCGAATGCGGCCCTTAACCTACGAAACGCCCAAGCAGATGTTGCCGCTCGTGGGCGTGCCGATGATCGAAACGGTGCTGGAATCCCTTGGTGCCTACGGCGTGACCGACGCGGTGTTGTCGCTGGGTTACCTGCCCGATCGCTTCACCGAGGCCTATCCCTCCAACGTCATCGCGGGCGTCAACGTGACCTACGCCGTTGAACCAGAGCCCCTCGACACCGCGGGCGCCATTCTTTACGCCGCGACCTTCGCGAGCGTGCAGGACACGTTTCTCGTCGTCAACGGCGACGTCGTGACCGATCTGGACGTCACGCGCCTCTTGAACTTTCACCGCGAACGTGGCGCTGAGGTGACCATTGCGTTGCACCCCGTTGACGATCCCTCCTGCTTTGGCGTGGTCCCGACGGCGTCCGACGGACGGGTCCTCGCCTTCGTCGAGAAGCCCCCTCTAGATGAAGCGCCGACCAATTTAATTAACGCGGGCACCTACGTCTTCGAGCCCCGAGCGCTGAGTTTCATCCCCACCGATCGTCCGGTCAGTGTTGAGCGAGAGACGTTTCCCGAGCTCGCGAAGGCTGGCACGCTCTTCGCCTTGGCCGACGATGAGTACTGGCTCGACACGGGCACGCCGCAGCTCTATCTTCAGGCCAACGTCGACGTTCTGAAGGGTCGCAACGCCCACCACAAATTTGTGGGCATCGTTGACGGATCATGGCGTCACGCCACGGCGACGATTGACTTGAGCGCCACCGTTATTAACTCGGTCGTTGATCGAGACTGCGTGATTGGTGCGGACGTCGTCCTCGAGGACGCGGTGCTCTTGTCCGGTGCGGTCGTACAAAGTGGCTGCGTGATTCGAACTTCAATAATCGGACCCGAGGCCGTCATTGGTACGAACTCAGAGCTTGGAGCGACGTGCGTCGTCGGGGCCAAGGAACACGTGGCCGCTGAATCACGACTCTTTGGCGACGTGCGACTCGGAGGGGTCTAGGTAGGCAACGCAGCGCAGCGACACGTCGTTGGTTCAGCGACCGACTTCGTGGCCGAAGATTCTCCCGCGATTGAAGTCACGGTGATCAGCGAAAGAGGTCGTCGCGCTTTGATCGAACGATATTCTCTTCGACCGAGCCGGGTCCAAAGAACGACTCGTCGAGACCGCGCACCAGCGCGAAGGGTGTACCGGCCGCCTTATGCAGGACGAGGTTCGCCGCGCCCGCGATCTCATCAGCGATGGCGACTTCGGTTGCTTCGAGCAGTCGGCCGTTCGCGTCGTTCGTGCCGCGCAGGTCGAGCAGAGGCTTGAGGCCGGCGGATCCCAGTGCCACGTCCGTAACGCCCTGTCGCCACACCCGACCAAAGGTGTCGGTGATGAGCACGGCGACGTCGACGTCGCTTCGTCGGGTAATTTCGCTGCGGAGTCGGCGCGCGGAGCGATCGGGATCTTTGGGTAACAACACCGCGGTGGCGTCGTCGGTATTCGAGAGGTCGACACCGGCGTTGGCGTTGATGAAACCGTGGCGAGTTTCGGTGATGCGTAACGTTCCGCGACGGCGCAGAATCCGCACGGACTCGCCTTCGACGATCGCAATCTTGTGTTCCTCGGTCCCGTCATAGGGAACGACTTGACCTTCGGACTTCGAAACGACTTTGCTCGTCACGATGAGCAGGTCGTGGTGCTGGAGCGTTTCGTCGGCGTGGGCGAGTGCGTCGAGCAACAACGTCACGAGGTCGTCGTCTGGTTGCACCTGAACACTCGAGGCCAAGGCCACAATCCGCAGTTCGCTCACGACAACACAACCTTGGCGAGTCGCTGGGCGTTGTCGCCCTCGGTCATGATCGTCGTCGTTACTTCGACGCGGACTCCGCGCTTTCGAATCTGATCGGCGAGCGAGGCGTCAGCGTCGTCGATGACCCACGTGCCGACGAGGCCGTCATAAAAGTCGACGACGCCGAGCGTCGACACGACGTGACCGAGTTCGCCAAGTAGGCGATCCGCGGGGCCCTTCAGCGCCGCACCGCCGATGAGGGGCGACACCGCGACCACGTCCTCGCGTCGTTCGAGGAGAATCTCGCGCACGCCGGGAATCTGGAGTATCGGGTCAATGGAGATCAGCGGATTCGAAGGGGCGATGATGAGACGGTCGGCTTCTCGAAGAGCGTTGAGTACTTCGGGCGAGGGTCGCGCTCGGCTGGCGCCGACGATCTCTATTTTGCTGACGACGACGTCGTGGTGGTGGCGAACGAAATACTCCTGAAAAGAGAGCCGGCCGAGCTCGGTGACGAACTCGGTCGCCACGACGTCGTTGGTCACCGGCAGTAGTCGAACGTCGACGCCCAGTCGACTGGCGAGTTCGGCCGTGACTTCGGTCTTGGTGGCCCCTTCGCTCAGTCGTTGACTTCGATAGAGATGTGTCGCCAAGTCTCGATCACCCAGTCGAAACCAGGCTTCAGCGCCGAGCGAGCCCAGTTCATCCATCACTCGCCACGTCTCGCCGCGCAGTCCCCAACCAAGCTCGTCGTTGTTGAGACCGGCCAAGGTGTAGGTGATCGTGTCAAGGTCGGGACAGATAGTGAGACCGTGAAGAACGAGGTCGTCACCAACATTGACGATCGCGGTTATCTGCGAAGGGTCGACGACGTTACTGAGCGCGCGAAGTAGTCGCGCGGCACCGACTCCTCCACTCAGAACGCTTATCACCCCCGAGACCTTAGGGGCGCGTGGGTATCATCGAGTGTTGTGACTAGTCCCCTCGACGACGCGTGGCCCGGCGCGCCGGCCTACGTTGCCTTCCGCTTGGACAGCGGACTTCTGCAACGGGTTGTTGAATACGGCGACCTCGACGAGGTACGAGAGTGGGCCTCGGTTTCGAAGATGGTCGTGGCGATGGCCTTTGGCGTCGAGAGTGAGTGGGACTTGCACGAGTACGGCGAAACCGTCGGGCCCCGAGGCGCCAGCATTGCCAATCTCTTGTCGCACAGTAGTGGTTTGGGCCTTGAAGAGGGCGACCCCGTGGTGGGTGTTGGGACCAAGCGCGTCTATTCGAACTACGGCGTCGACCACGCGGTGCAAGCAATCATCGAAGAGGGAACGCCGGCGAGTTGGCTCGACCAACGAGTCTTTCGCGGACTGGGCATGAGAACGACGTCACTCAAGGGTCGCCCGTCCTCGGGCGTGAGCGGATCGACCAACGATCTCTTGACGCTGGCCGAGGCCTGGCTGCGGCCCGACGGTATTGCGAAGACGACACGAGACCGAATCATCAAGCCCTACATGCCCGCGCTCGAGGGCATCGTGCCAGGCTTCGGACGGTTCTCGCCCTGCCCCTGGGGCCTCGGTCCCGAAGTGCGCGGTGACAAGGAACACTGGATGGGCGACTGGCCACCGGCCAGTTTCGGCCACTTCGGTCAAAGTGGCGCGCTGATGCTGCTGAACGCGGATGAAGGTATCGGCGTGGTCGCCACGAGCAGCGAACCCTTTGGGCCGTGGGCGGTACGACTCTGGCCCGAGTGGACAACTGCGATGCGGGTCCGCGCCCTCGCTTCGTGAGCTTTTCAATCCCTCGTGTCGGTCTCGATCTCGACGGTTCACTCGAGTCACTCGGCAACTCAATGAACGATCTGGCCAACGCACTCGACGCGACCGGCGAGTGTGCGTTGGTGCGCTTTCACAGCCGCACGTCGGCCACGTCGAGCGACGAGGCCCGCCTCAACTTTCGAACGCTCTGGGCGCCGCTGTGGATGCGCAACCTCGGGCCATCGCTCGATCGACTCTTGCCGCCCGTTGACGTCGTGCACGTCGCGGGTCGATTGACGCCACCAACGAAGTCGATCCCGCTCATCATTTCGGTGGACGATCTTCGCCCACTTCGTGGTGAGTCACGTGAGCACCAGCGCGTTACCCAACTTCGACGCGCGGTCAGTCACGGGGCCCTCCTCGTCGCCTCCACGCGCAGCGCGAGCCACGAAGTCCTCAGCGTGTTGGGCGTCGAACGCGCTCGCGTCGTCGTGGTGCCGCCGGCCGTCCCGTTAGTGGAACCGACGCTGAATGGAAGCTCGCTGGTGGTAAATCTCACCGGTGTCGTGAAACCGTTTCTCTCCCTGGCGCCCGGTCTTGTGGCATTCGCCAAGAGCCACGACGCCAAAGTCATCGCGGTCACCAGCGCGAACGTCGCCCAGCGCATTCGCTCGCGAGACCTGGAGGTGACCTTGCGCGTGCGAAGTGAAGCTCGCAGCGCCCTCGCCGAAGCGCGCGTCGTGTTGCACATCTCTGACGGGGCTCGTTTTCCCTCCTTTGCCATTGCCGCACTCGCGGCCGGCGTGCCAACGATTGCGCGCGCGACGACGATTAATCGAGAGTTGCTCAGTGGCGCGGCGGCGCTCACCGAGAGCGATGACGAAGTGATGCCGCTGTTGAGCGAACTCTGGGAGAGTCCGTCGCACCGGGCCATCGTGGTCGCGGCCGGACAGTCCAGGGCCGAGGATTTCGCACCGGCTACCGCGGCGCGGGCCTACGCGGCTCTCTACCGAGAAGTCGTGCGAGGCTGGAGTTCGTGACGCGAACCGTGAGCATTTCGCTGGATCAGTTCTACCGACCCCAGCCCGGCGGCATCGCGACCTACGTGCGAGGACTCGTCGGGGGTCTCGCTTCGTTGCACGAAGACCTTCGACTCATCGGTGTCGCCCCCAAGGGTTCCCCGACTCAAGACCTTTCGGACCTGGCCCTCAAGCCCGTGACGACGATGGTGCCCATTGATGTGCTGACGCGCGTGTGGGCGAAGTGGCCCCTCGGCGTGCCCGCCTGGAGCGACGTCGTCCACGCAACGTCGGTGGCGGGTCCCTACGCCGGAGGAACGAGACAGGCGGTGCATTCGGTGGCGCTGCACGATCTTCTTTGGCGAGACGAACCGAGTGCCAGCACGCCACGCGGCATCAAGTTCCACGAAGGCCGGCTCCAAATGCTGAAACGTCGCTACGACGTTCGCGTTATCACGACGGCACCGGGACTGGCTCAACGACTGATTGATGAAGGTTTCGCCGCGGAGCGAGTCCACCAGTCGCGTCTGGGCGTCGGTGACACGACGAGTGCTGAGAGTGAGGGCCAAGTTCGGACCTTTCTCGCTGAACACGGGGTCCAAGGACCCTTCACTTTGTACGCCGGGACGAGGGAGCCGCGAAAGAATCTCGGTCGACTGCGAGAGGCGTACGCGAACGCGCGCGCAACGAACCCCGAACTCGGCGCGCTCGTGTTCGTGGGACCTCCTGGATGGGGAGAGGAAGAGAGTGGCGACGCCGTGGTGCTCGGGCTGGTGGCGAGGTCGATGCTCCAGGGCCTGTACCGTGACGCGACGGTGGTGGCCTACGTGCCGCGCGCCGAAGGCTGGGGACTGCCACCGGTTGAGGCACTACACGAAGGTGCGCGCGTCGTGGCGAGTGTCGCGACGCCGAGCGTCGCGACGAATGAAGAAGTCGTCCTCGTCAATCCTCTGGACGTCAACGACATCACCTCCGGTCTTATTCGCGCGCTCTCACTCGGTACCGACGAGAGCGCGCGTCAACGTAGAAGAGAGACGGTTGCCTCGCTGACGTGGAAGAACGTGGCGCTCGATCACCTGGCGGCCTGGGCGTGAAAGTCGCCCTCGACGTCTCGGCGGTACCGCCCAAGATCGCCGGGGCCGGGCGCTACATCGCCGAATTAGCGCGAGCGCTACCCGCGCGCGACGTCGAGACGACCTTGGTCACGCGACGTGACGACGCGAAGCGTTGGCAGGATATCTCTCCGCTGGCGTCGGTGAAGGGACTGGTGCCCAACGCTCGCGCCGCGCGACTGACCTACGAAGCGTGGGTCCTCGGTACGAGCCCGGTCGCGCGCGACGTCGACCTCTGGCACTCGCCGCACTACACGATGGCCCATCGTGGATCGACGCCGACGGTCGTCACCATTCACGACCTCACCTTCTTCACGAATCCCGAGTGGCACGAACGACGCAAGGTCGCCTTCTTTCGACGAGCCATTGCCTACTCTGCGTTGCACGCCCGCGTGCTAGTCAGCGTGAGCGAGTTCAGTGCTCGACTCATGGATGAGGTGGTGCCGCTCCACGCGCCGATCGTCGTCGCCCCACTCGGCGTCGATCTCGATAGATTTCAGTTCTCTGGCGACGATGACGCACTCTTTCGGGCACTTCAACGTAACGCCGACACCCGTTTCATTCTCTTTGTCGGCACGCACGAACCGAGGAAGGGCCTCGACGTGTTATTGACGGCCTTCAGCGAGATCGCGCGCGACGACGACGACGTAGAACTTTGGCTCGCGGGACAGGCGGGTTGGGGCGCTGACTCCTTCGAGGCCCAGTTTGCGTCACATCCCTTCAAAGTACGTATCCGCCGTTTGGGCTTCGTTGATGACGATCTGTTGCCCGCGCTCTATCGCCGAGCGAAGGCCGTCGCCTACCCCTCGCGCGGCGAGGGCTTCGGTCTGCCGGTCCTCGAAGCGATGGCCTGTGGTGCGTCCGTGGTGACCACCAAGGACACGGTCATGGCTGAGGTCGCTGGCGACGCCGCGCGACTGGTCGGTCCCGGCGACGCCGAAGCACTCGCGTCGGCGCTCTTGGACGCCTTGCAGTCGGGCCCCAGTGAGCGTTCGTCGTGGGCGACGCGCGCACGCCAACGCGCCGAACACTTCACTTGGGATTACTGCGTCGATCAACATCTCGTGGCCTATCGCCAAGCGCTGGACGTACCTTGACCCGGGTCCTCGTCACCGGTGCGGACGGCTTTGTGGGGCGTCACCTCGTCGCGCACCTCGGCGAATCGGGCGACGACGTCCGCGGCATCGACCGCGAACGCGACGTCACCAACGCCACCACCATGCGCGACGTCTTTGACGACGTGCGCCCCGAGGTCACGTACCATCTCGCGGCGTTGACCCACGTGGGCGAATCCTGGGAGCACGCGAGTGAGTTCACGCGGGTCAACGTGGTGGGGACCCAACGGGTGCTGGACGCGTCCTTCGCTACCGTGCCTGAATCAACGACGCTCCTCGTTAGTTCTTCGGAGGTGTACGGCATCGTTGGTGAAGAGGATCAACCCCTGCACGAAAGTTTTCGCGTCGCACCCGCCAATCCCTACTCGGCGAGCAAAGTGGAGGCCGAGCGCGTCGCGCGCGAAGCGCTTCGTACCCGAAATCAGCGCGTCATCGTCGCTCGGCCTTTCAGCCATCTCGGCCCGGGCCAGAATCCCACCTTCGTAGTTCCCGCACTCGTTACTCGTCTCTTGGACGCGCGCGACCGTGGTGACGATGAAATCTCCGTTGGCGATCTCTCGACGCGACGCGACTTCAGTGACGTGCGCGACGTGGTGCGCGCCTATCGACTGCTTGCCCAACTCGGTGTGACGGGCGAGATCTACAACGTCGCGTCGGGGCACGACGTCGCGATCAGTGACATTGCTCAGCAACTCGTCGACGCCGTAGCCCCTGGCGTTCGACTCGTCGTTGATCCGATGTTGCTTCGACCGATTGAGATTCCAATTTCTAGAGGAAGCTTCGAAAAGTTGAACCAAGCTACTGGCTGGTCGCCCTCGATTCCACTTCACGTCTCGCTCAGCGACGTCATTGACGATCTCGTCGCGCGTCGCGGTGAAATGCAGTGAGAGTCTGCAATACAGGGGTTTTGCTTGCGCCAGCAGTCAGAATCGATGACGAGGGCCAACTAGCCTTGAAGGTCTGATGGACTCTCGTGCTCCGGCCGTTGTTGCCGTCATCGTTACCACCGGTTCGGGGCCGGGCCTCGAAGCCACGGCGGCTTCCCTGGTGGCCCAGGACTATGAGGAACTAAGCCTGCTCGTCGTGGCGAACGGGGATGCTTTGCACGTCCCCGAACGAGTCGCCGCCGTTGCGCCCAACGCCTTCGTGCGCATTCTCGAGGAGAACCGTGGTTTTGGTGCGGCGTGCAACGAAGCCGTGCTGATGGTTGAGGGATCGGCCTTTTTCCTCTTCTGTCACGACGACGTGCGACTCGAGCCCGACGCCGTCCAGCTCATGGTTGAGGCGGCTTATCGCACGAACGCCGGGATTGTGACGCCGAAGTTCGTGGCCTACGACGACCCTCTGGTGCTTTTACACGCCGGTCAAACGAGTGACCGTTTTGGGGTCGTGCGTGACCGCGTGGAGTTGGGTGAGATCGATCACGGCCAACAAGACCTCGAGCGAGACGTGTTCGTGGCGCCCGGTGGCGTCACGTTGGTGCGATCGGACCTCTTTTCGACGTTGCGGGGCTTTGACCCGCTGATCACGCTGCTCGGCGAGGACCTCGATCTCTGCTGGCGTGCACAAGTTGCCGGCGCGCGCATCGTCGTCGCGCCACTCGCCAAAGTGGCCCACCGCGAGACGATTGCGACGGGTGAGCGCGCCGTAACGGCCATTGGCACGCGGCGAGCGAGCCGCACGGACCTTAGGCGTCGCCACCAGTTGCTGGTCGTAGCGACGGGGTGGGGACGGCGCACGGCGGTCTGGACGTTGTTGATGCTCATGGTGCTCGACGTCGTGGAGGTGGGAATCGCGCTGGCGGGACGCGACACCGACCGGGCGGGCGCGATCGTCGGATCGTGGCGTTGGCTGCTCCAGCAAAGAAAAGGCGTACGACAACGTCGTCGTCAACTTCACGTCCTGCGCGTCCTCTCAGACGCCGAGCTTCGCCGACTCCAGGTCGGGGGAGCGAGTCGCCTTAAGCACTTCTTCGTCACGCTGCTACGAGAGGGTTACGACCGAGCACGCGGCATTTTGCCGGCCGAAGACGAAGTCGAAATCTTTGACGAACCCGTCGACGTCGGCGTTGGTTTTGCCGCAGTGTTCTCTGAAGATGAGGAGTTCGACGAGATCGCCCAGAGTGAACTCTTAGAACTGCGCTCTCGCCCTTCGCGCTTCATGACGACGTTTCGCTCCCAGGCGGCGGTCGTCGCGGTCGTGGCGCTGTTGTGGCTCATTGGTTCGCGCGACCTCGTCGCTACGCACCTGCCGCTCATTGGTCGCCTGGCCCCGCTCGACTCGTGGTGGTCGACGTGGCGTCACTTCTTTGCCTCCTGGTCACCCAACGGCGTGGGTACGGGTACGCCGGGCATGCCCGGCTACGGCGTCTTGGCATTCGCGGGCACCTTCGTCTTTGGACGAATGGGGGTCTTGCCTCGCCTCGTACTCATCTTCGCGGTGCCGGTCGGCGGTCTGGGCGTGGGTCGACTCTTAAAGGACCGCGTGTCCAATCGGGCGCGCATTATCGGCGCCTTCGCTTACGCCGCGATGCCGCTCGGCTTCAACATGATCAGCCAGGGTCGCGTCGACGTACTCGTTGTTGTCGCGGGGCTGCCCTTCATCGTTCGACGGATCTTCCAGTTGATGGACGTAGCGGGTTTTCGACTTCGCCCCTTCGACGAGCCACTGCCCTTTGGACATCGAGGATGGCGCACGACCGAAGCCGGTCAGCGCATGGTGCTCATCATGCTCATAGCCCTCGTGACCGCAATGGCCCCCGCGACGCTCGTCGTCGTAGGTCTGGTCGTCGTGGGCGTGGTGGTTGCGCGCTACTTCGAGCCCGACCACGACAACACCTTCCGTCATCCCGGTCGGTTCCTCGGCGCTCTGGTGGTGAACGTCGCGATATTTCTCTTGCCCATGACCTTTGACTTCGTCGTCGCGGGGCGACGAGCGCTCGAGATCTTTGGACTGCCCAGTGGACCGTGGTCGGCGCCCTCGTTCATACTGTTGCTGCGCGACGTCGATGGGACCTTTGGTTCGTCGTGGTGGGGTTGGCTCTTGCCCGTGGCCGCGCTGTTTTCACTGGTCCTCTGCAAGGGCGATCGACGCCGGGTCGCTTCGAAAGTCGCGGTAATCGCGACGCTGACGTTGGTATTGAGCGCGCTGGTCTCACTGCACTGGCTCGGCTCATTCTCACCGGACCTCGACGTGCTCTTGGCCCTCTACGCCGTGATGTTGGCGTCGCTCATTGGACTTGGCGTGGGAGCGTTGGAGCACGATCTGCGCGACGTGGGATTTGGCTGGCGTCAACTGACGGCCGCGTTCGCGGTATCGACGATGGCGCTCGCGAGTCTGCCCCTGCTCGCCAGCTTTGGCAGCGGCCGCTTTGACCTTCCCTCGACGAGCGTGGCCGAGTCACTGAGTGCTCTTTCACCGACGACGGCCGGCGGGTACCGAGTGCTGTGGCTCGGAGATCCCTCGGTGTTGCCGACATCGGGCTGGGCCGTGGCGCCCGGTCTCGAGGCCGCGACCTCGATGAACGGCCTTCCCGGGGGCGCGACGCTCTTTACGCCTCCGGACTCTGGAACGAGTGACGTGATCATCGAGGCGTTACAGAGTGCCATGAAGGGGCGTACCGTTCGACTCGGTCAACTGCTCGCGCCCGCGGGCATCTCGTCGATCGTGGTGATGAACTCAGCCGCGCCAGAGCTCGCGGGCGCGAAGAGCGTGTTGATGCATCGAACGCCCGGCGTCCTTACCAGTGCGCTCAACAACCAAAGCGACCTTTCCCTCGAACTACAGACGCCCTCCGTTGAGGTCTACTCGAACGCTCTCTTTCACGGCATCGTCGCCGCGACGAGAACGGGATCGACCAAACTGACGCCGATCTTTACTTCCCGGTCGAACACCGGTCTGCTCACGTCCGGCACGACGGTAATCGCGGGGCTCGCGCCCGCGGACGCCTTCGCCCTCGACGTCAACGGCAAAGCGGCCGCGCGCACGAACCTCAACACGTGGACGCCGATCTACAGCGTGGCGTCTTCGACGCCCAGTCCCACCGGCGCTATTTCGTTACACCAGTTTCCGCTGAACGGGCTCCTCGCGCTCTTCACCTTGGGCATGTGGGGGATTGTCTGGCTGGGCTTTGGATGGATTCACCGTCTCGAGTGGCTCTTTACCGGTCGACGCCGTCGCGTTAGAAAGCCAGAGCCGAAGGAGGAGACCGATGGCTAAGCATCGTCGCCATCTACCGCTCCTGCTCGTGGTCGTCGTGGTGCTCGCCGCGACGGGCGTACTGACGTCGCTGCGACATTCGACGAATCCTTCGACGCTCCCGAGCGGTCTCACGGCGTCGCTCGACGCCGAATCGACCGCGCTCTACTGCACCGGTCTCTCGAGTGTCACGGACCCGCCAGGACGTGTCACGTTCTACAACACCTCAGGCGCCAGTCGCAGTCTGAGTCTGAGCATCGTGTCCCAAGTTGGCAAGACCTACACGAGCACGATCGAACTCCCCGCGCACGCCGCGCAGTCGATTCAACCCAGCGTTCTCGACTCGGGCACGAACTTTGGCGTGGCCGTGCAGATAAGCGGCGGCGGCGTCGTGGGTAACGAGACGGCTGGCAGTAATCGCGCAGAGGTGCCGTGTCAGTCCACCGGGGTCCGACACTGGTACGCGACGGGCTTTGACACGTTGGTGGGATCGAGCGCGTACCTGAGTCTCTACAACCCCACGGGCACCGCCGCGGTCCTCAACGCCACGATATACACCGGGACGGGTTTTTCGGCGCCACAGTCTTTTCAGGGACTCTCCATTCCCGCCCACGCTCAAACGCAGATCAACCTGGGCGGTCAGGTCGTCAACACCGCCAACGTGGGCGTTGGTATTGACGTGCTGCGAGGATCACTGGTCGTTGTCGGGGTACAGGACTCCAACGGTGAGGTCTCCTTCGACCAGGGCGTCGCGAGTCCGCTCAAGGCGGCGTGGTTTCCCGACGTGACGACCGTGAACCACGCCACCGCGCAGATTCGTGTGGCCAACCCCAACGCCGCGTCCGCTCAGGTGACGGTGAACGTGGCGCTGAGTAAGTACACCGTCGCGCCCCAGACGCTCAGCGTCGCGCCCTTTTCGACCAGCCTCGTGAACATTACGCCCAACTCGGCGATTCCCGCGGCCGGCTACGCGAGCTTGACCCTGCGATCAAGCGAGCCCGTCGTCACCTCGCTCGCGACGGGCCAGGGGACGTGGACTGCGCTCAGCGCACCGCAAGCACCCGGAAGAGTTTTCCTTATTCGCGACTTTACCGGACGCGGTTTTGACGCCGCCACGATTACGAACACCTCGCCTCGCACCATCTCGGTGACGATTACGACGCAGAAGGACAAAGCGACGAAGTCCTTGACGGTGACGGGTCAAAAAGTAAGTGGCGACACGACCGAGAGTCTCCTCGCGCTTCTTCCCGCTTCGCTCAGCACGCAGAGTCAGACGTTCATTGTCTCCTCGCTCAAGCCCTCGCTCGTCGTGGGACTGACGCTGCCGAGCAAACCCAACGGGGTGCTCGTGGTCGAGCCGTTAAACGGCGGGTAGTGTCGGCGGCTGCCAGGTTGGCGTGGGAGGGGCAACCGGCGCCGTCGCGGCGGGCGCCACGGGCGAGGCTTCCTTCGGCGCGACCCGGGGCTTGCCAACGCCACTGAGTGCGCTCACGGTGCGGGTTCCTTCGGGGTGGACGGGTTCGCCGTTGGCTTCGTCGATCAGTCGTGCGGCGTCAGCGCCGTCGACCGTTTCGTGTTCGAGCAACGCTCGGGTGAGCGACTCGAGACCACGGCGGTGCAAGGTGAGCACTTCAATCGCTCGCGTCTCTTGTTCTCTAAGGATGCGCTCGATCTCGTCGTCGATGACTTTGGAGGTGTGGTCGGAGTAGTCACGTGTGTGCATGAGGTCCTCACCTAAGAAGACTTGGTTGTTCGAGCCCCAGGCCATCGGACCGATCTCCTTGGACATGCCCCACTCGCGCACCATTCGTCGCGCGAGTTCGGTGTTGCGCTGAAGGTCGTCCGCGGCACCCGTCGAGAGATCGCCGTACACGAGCAGCTCCGCGACGCGTCCACCCATGCGCATGCACAACGAGTCCTCGAGGTGCCCTCGGGCCATGATGTGACGGTCTTCTTCGGGCAACGTCATCGTCACACCGAGCGCCATGCCACGCGGGATAATGGTGATCTTGTGCAGGGGATCGGTCTTGTCGAGAACGTACGCGAGCACGGCGTGGCCGCTTTCGTGAAAGGCAATGCGCTCACGTTCGTCGTCTTGAAGGACCATCGTGTCGCGCTCTTGGCCCATCAACACGCGATCCCTCGCGGACTCGAAGTCCTCCATGCCAATAGTCGTGGAGTCGCGACGCACGGCGTGCAGGGCCGCTTCGTTGACGAGGTTCGCCAAGTCCGCGCCACTCATGCCGGGCGTGCCGCGTGCGACCAAACTCATGTCCACCGACGCGTCAACGAGTTTGCCCTTCGAGTGCACCTGGAGGATGGGCAGTCGTTCTTCTAAGTCCGGGAGGGGCACGACGATCTGTCGGTCGAAGCGACCGGGACGAAGAAGGGCCGGGTCCAACACGTCGGGCCGGTTGGTCGCGGCGATGACCACGACGCCCTCGGTGGGCTCGAAGCCGTCCATCTCACTCAACATTTGGTTCAGGGTCTGCTCGCGCTCGTCGTGACCGCCACCGAGTCCCGCTCCGCGCTTGCGGCCAATGGAGTCGATTTCGTCGACGAAGACAATGGCCGGCGACTGTTTGCGCGCTGTGGCGAAGAGGTCGCGTACGCGACTCGCGCCCACGCCCACGAACATCTCCATGAAGTCTGATCCCGAAACCGAGAAGAACGGCACGCCCGCCTCGCCGGCGACGGCGCGCGCGAGCATTGTTTTGCCGGTACCGGGAGGGCCCACGAGCAAGATGCCCTTAGGAATGGTGGCGCCGATGTTTTTATAGCGTGCCGGATTCTTTAGAAATTCGACGACTTCACTTATCTCTTGTTTTACGCCCAGGTAACCCGCGACGTCGGCGAAGGTGGTCTTGGGATGGTCCTCATTGAACTGTTTGGCCTTGGAGCGTCCGACGGACATCATGCCGTTCATCTGTCCACGGGCTTGGCGACTGGCGTAGTACAAGAAGCCCGCGAAGATCAGCGCGAAGATGAGGTAGGGGAGTAGCAAGGCGAAAAGCCCCGAGGAGTTCGCGAAGGTGACCTCGACGTTGTTAGTGCGCAGGCTGTCGACTTCGGTCGTGAGGGCCGGAATTGGTCCGTTCGTGGTGTAGTTGGTGCCGTTGATCAGTTGGCCCGTGATGACGCCACTCGAGTTATTGATACTGGCCGACACCACCTTCTGCTTGTGAGCCTGGTGAATCAGCGACGAGTAGGTGATGGTCTTGACGCTCTTGGAGTTAAAGATGCTGGGAATAACTAAGATTCCCAAGATGAACGCGACGATGGCAATCGTCACGACTCGCCGACGCACTTGGGGCGCCATCGGCTTCTCGCCGCCTGGAAGGTACTTCTTGAAACCCTTTGGTTCGTCTGGTTGGTTAGGTTCGTTCGGTGCGTCAGCCACGTATCTAATCTAGAGGGCGTCAGCAAGATGTCGGCTGCGCCTGTGCATAACTTCGATTTGAAAGCGTTCCGCCTTTGAGTACTTCTTCCGTTGCGTCACTGGAGAGTCGGCCCCGCGTCGGCGCGATTCTGGTCGCGTGCTTTATCGGATTCTTAGCCGGGCAGATTCTCGCGGAACTCTTAGAGGTGCTCGGCGCGAGCGTGACGAACTATCCCGGTGGCTTGAGCGCTTTACAAAAGGCTGCCGATCCACCGTGGTGGTCGAACGCGCTCGGTCTCTTGGGACTCTGGGTGGGATTTGGCGCCGCGATTATCTACGCGCACCGCGAGGGCCACCTGCGTTCGCTACCCGATCAGTGGCGCCCGCGAGCGAGCGATCTCCTCTTTGTGATACTCGGCCTGGCGTGCCAGTTGGGCGTCGATCTCCTCTACGCGCCCTTTCACTTCAAAAGTCTCAACCATCCGGTCAATCACCTCTTTCACGCCGCGCACGGCCCGGAGTTTGTACTCATCGCCCTCATGACCGCACTCGGCGCGCCGTTTTTCGAAGAGTGGCTCTTTCGCGGCGTCATCTTTCGTTCCATCGCCGAAGGCACGCCCAACATGTCCGCCCGCGCCTCGGTCACGCTCGGTGTCGTTGTCAGCGCCGTCCTCTTTGGACTCGCCCACGGTGAACTCATCCAGTTCGCCGGGCTCGCGCTCCTCGGTGTCGTGCTCGCGCTGCTCGTCTATCGCACCAAGCGTCTCGTGCCGAGTTTCATTACTCACGCTTCCTTTAACGCCACCGCTCTCGTCGCAGTTATCGCTCATCGCGTGGGGCATTAGTGCAACGTTTTCGATCGTTTTGGACGCCGCTGCGCGTGTTGGACGCAGTGCTGGTCTTCGTCATCATCTTCGTCACGGTATGGTCGCTGCACCCTTCGCTACTCTTCTCATCGTCACTGATTACTGGCGGCGACACGGGCTCGCACTTGGCGTTGCCGGCCTACTTGCGCACGACGGGCGACCTCTTCAACTTCACGCCCTGGTACCCCGGTTGGTTCGACGGCATTCCGGCCTACAGCTACTACTTCGTCTTACCCGACGTGCTCGCGACGTTTCTCAGTTACGTCATTGGCTTTGCCGTCGCCATGAAACTCGTGACGATTCTCGGCTCGGTGTTACTGCCCATCACGGCCTACGCGATGGGCAAGCTCTTTCGTGCGCCCCGGCCCGTTCCCGTGGCGCTCGCGTTCGCCACGCTGCCCTTTCTCTTTGACGCGTCCTTCACGATCGATGGGGGCAATCTCTTTTCCACGATGGCGGGGGAGTACTCGTTCTCGCTCTCACTCGCGCTCGCGCTCTTAACGATTGGACTCTTCGCGCGGGGCGTTCGAACCGGCCGTGGTTACTGGTGGGCGGCTATCGCCCTCAGCGCCACGTTGGCCGCGCACGTCTTGCCCTGGTTCTTCGCGATCGGCGCCGTCTTCGTGCTGGTGGTCTTCGAACTCTTTCAACGACGCGGTCTAGGCGATCCCAAAGAAGAGGATTTGGTGCGCGGCGACTACGCGCGACCCTTTCGATTCGCTCTCGGCGCGGGGCTGCTCTCCTTTGGCCTGTCGGCGTGGTGGTTGTTGCCCTTTGCGACCACGCAGAGCCTCACCAACTCCCTCGGCTACCAGAAGATCACGGGACTCCACGCGGTCTTGTCGACCCTGGGCTGGTACAACGCGACGGGGGGAGCGGGCGGGGATCGTTGGGTCATCATTCTTGGCGCCATGGCCGTTGCCGTGGCCATTGTCGAGCGCGACCGCCTAGGACTCGTGCTCTCGACGTTGACGGTGCTCTCAGTCGTGGCGTTCGTGTTCGACCCCCAAGGCGCGATTTGGAACGAACGACTGATCCCCTTTTGGTTCATCTCGGTCCACCTCGTGGCCGGGTGGTTGGTGGGCTACGTGTTGTGGCGTTGGATCGACTACGTACCGGCGCGTTTTCGACGGGTGCCCTTTTTCGTCGACGGCGACAATATCGGACGCGTCGACGATGTCGCCAACGAAGTCGTCGTCAGTGAGCTTGTCGAAGAGCCGGCGTTGGTCCTTGAGAACGCGAAGGATCCCTTGTGGCGCGTGGAGCGAATCATTCGCGCGACGGCCGTCGTGGCGCTGCTCGGTCTTCTCTCCACCGTGCCCGGGCTCATTCAACCCATCGCCGCTGAACTCCATCTCACGACGAGCGGCAACCAGGTCAGCACGTGGGCGACGACCAACTACGGCGGCTATCAGGCCCAGGCGGCATGGCCCGAGTACCAGAGCCTCATGACGACCATGGGCAATCTCGCCAAGCGCTACGGCTGCGGCCGAGCGATGTGGGAGTACAACGTCTCCGAGCAACGCTTCGGCACGCCCGAGGCGCTGATGTTGTTGCCCTACTGGACGAACAACTGCGTGGACTCAGAGGAAGGACTCCTGTTCGAGTCTTCGCCCACGGTGCCGTATCACTTCCTCGACCAGTCCGAGCTCAGCGTTTCGCCCAGTGATCCTCAAGTTGGCCTCAACTACGAAGGACTGAACGTCGCCGAAGGCGTACGCCACCTCCAGATCCTCGGCGTGAAGTACTACATGGCCTTCTCGCCCCAAGTCATCACCGAGGCCAACGCCGATCCCCAACTTCGCCTCATCGCGACCACCAAGAAATGGCCCATCCCGGGTGTGCAGTGGCGGATCTATCTGATCAAGCACAGTCCCATGGTCCAGGCACTGAAGAGCCTGCCCAACGTCGTCGCCAACATTTCGAGTCAAGCCACGTGGTTGGACGCGAATCAAACGTGGTGGACGACGACCTCGTTGGAGAACGTCTACGCCGCGAGTGTCGGACCATCGTCGTGGCCACGAGCGCCGAGCATTACGACGATGAAGACGTCGCCAGTACTGCCCAAGGTCACCGTCACGCAACTGAAGGTGGGCCTGCAGTCAGTGTCGTTTCACGTCAGCCGAGTGGGCGTGCCGGTGCTCGTCAAGATCTCGTACTATCCGCGCTGGCACGCCACCGGCGCCGCCGGCCCCTACCGAGTGAGCCCTAACTTGATGGTGGTCGTGCCGACGAGTAAGAACGTGTCGCTCGACTACACCAGTACCCCGGCGTTGACGTTGGGTAACGTCATCAGTGATCTCACGACGCTGGGCGCTTTCGCGACGTTGTGGTTCGTTCTTAGAAGGCGTCGAAACCTTCACCGGTAGGATGAACAGTCGTGGACACGACGGCAATCTTCAAGGCGTACGACGTGCGAGGCACCTACCCCGACCAACTCGATAAGCGCGTCGCCGAGGCCATAGGTTCGGCCTTCGCCACCTTCACTAAGTCGCCGCGCATTGTCGTCGCTCGCGACATGCGCACGTCGGGGGAGATCCTCTCGGCGGCCTTCTCGCGCGGCGCGCGCTCGGTGGGCGTGGACGTCGTGGACCTGGGTCTCGCGTCGACGGACTTTCTCTACTTCGCCTCGGGCTACCTCGGCGTTCCCGGCGCGATGTTCACCGCGTCGCACAATCCCGCGAAGTACAACGGCATCAAGATGTGCTTAGCGGGCGCGAAGCCCGTCGGCGTCGAGACTGGTCTCAGCGAGATTGAGAGCCTGACCAACACGTTTTACGAAAAGCCAGTGACGGGCGCCCTCGCTTCGTACAGCGAACTCGATCTCACGAAGGAGTGGGTCGCCCACGTGCACTCCTTCGCTGACGTCTCCTCCTTTCGTCCCCTCAAGATCGTCTGCGACACGGCGAACGGCATGGGTGGCTTCGTCGCGCCGCTGGTCTTTAAGGGACTGCCCTTTGACGTAGAGATTCTCTACCCCGAGCTTGACGGCGACTTTCCGAATCACCCGGCCGATCCATTGAACCCGGACAACATAAAGGACCTTCAGAAACGAGTGCTCGAGGTTGGCGCGGACATTGGTTTGGCCTTTGACGGGGACGCCGACCGGGTCTTTCTCATTGACGAAAAGGCCCAACCCATTAGCGGATCGACCACGACGGCGACGGTGGCGACCGTCATGCTGCGGCGATTTCCCGGTGCGACGATTCTCTACAACCTCATCTGCTCTAAGACGGTGCCCGAAGTCATCGCCGAAGAGGGCGGCGTGGGGGTGAGAACGCGTGTCGGACACAGCTACATCAAGGCGGTCATGGCCGAGACGGGCGCGGTGTTCGGTGGCGAACACTCGGGACACTTCTACTACCGCGATAACTACCGCGCCGACTCAGGGATCATCACGGCCTTCATCGTGCTCGAGCTCATGAGCAAGACCGAAATGCCGCTCTCGGCCCTAGTAGCGCCCTACCTGCGCTACGCCGATTCCGGTGAGATCAACTCCCAAGTATCGAACCCGGCGAAAACGGTGGAGCGCGTGGCGAAGAAGCTCGAAGCCGAGCACATCAACGTTGATCACCTCGACGGCCTCACGGCCGATTACGGCTCGTGGTGGTTTAATCTTCGACCATCGAACACTGAGCCGTTGCTGCGTCTCAATCTTGAAGCCGCGGATGAGACGAAGTGTAGAGAGCACGTTGACGAAGTGTTGGCACTACTAAAGGAGACCAAATAATGGCCTTAGATACGTTCTTGCTCGACTTACTGGAGGACCCCGTCGATCACGGGCCGCTGCTCTACGTGCCCTCAAAGGACGTGCTCTTTAACCCCCGTCTGCACATCGCCTACGAAGTGCGCGACTCGATTCCCGTCATGCTGCCCGACGAGTCACGACTCGTGAACGAAGACGAGGAGCGCTCGTTTAGGGACGACCCCGACGCCCGACTCACCGGTGTGCAGTAGCGCGTCTAGTTGAGGCGCTCAACGATCATGGCCATGCCTTGGCCACCACCAACGCACATTGTTTCAAGACCGAAGCGCTTGTCGGCGTCTTCGAGTGAGTTGAGCAGCGTCGTCATTATGCGCGCGCCGGTCATACCAAAGGGATGTCCGAGCGCAATGGCGCCACCACGAATGTTGAGTTTGTCGAGTGGAATACCGAGGTGCTTCGCGCTGGGAAGAACCTGCGCGGCGAACGCCTCGTTGATCTCGACGAGGTCGATGTCGTCGATGGTCATCTTCGCGCGACCGAGGGCCTGGCGCACGGCCTCGATGGGACCGAGCCCCATGATCTCGGGGTTAAGTCCACTGACGCCACTGGCGACAATGCGCGCCAAGGGCTTGATGCCGAGTTCCTTGGCCTTGTTGTCGCTCATCACCACGACGGCGGCGGCGCCGTCGTTCAAAGGACAGGCGTTACCGGCGGTGATCGTGCCGCCTTGGCGAAAGACGGGTTGCAGGCTCGAGAGCTTTTCGAGCGTCGTACCGGCACGGGGTCCGTCGTCTTTGGCGACCACGGTGCCGTCGGGCAAGGTCACGGGCGTGATCTCGCGCTCGAAGAAGCCATTCTCCTGGTGCTCGACGGCGAGCTCTTGGCTGCGCAGAGCGAACTCGTCCATCTCTCGGCGCGAAACGTTCTCGAACTCGGCCACGTTCTCGGCCGTCTGACCCATGGCGATGTAGACGTCGGGCAGACCGGGCTGAGGAGTCCAGGGATCGGTGACTTTCTCTGCGCGACTTGCGGTGCGTTGCATGGCCGCCTGAAAGAGTGGGTTCATGGCCTTGCCACTGTCACTCGCGCCCCCGCCGTAGCGCGACACCGTCTCGACGCCGGCCGAAATGAAGACGTCGCCCTCACCGGCGCGAATGGCGTGCGCCGCCATGCGAATGGTCTGGAGCGATGAGGAGCAGTAGCGATTCACCGTCACGCCGGGCACGTCGTCGAGGCCCGCGAGGACGGCGACGACACGCGCAATGTTAAAACCCGACTCGCCGGCCGGCTGGCCACAGCCCAGCAGGAGGTCTTCGACGCTGTGGGGATCGAGCGACGGTACTTTTTCGAGCAGCGTACGAACGATGAACGCGGTGAGGTCATCGGGGCGCATGTCCACGAGTGATCCCTTGAACGCGCGCCCGATCGGGGTGCGAGCGGTGGCGACGATGACGGCTTCTGGCATGGACTACTCCTCAGGTGTACTCAACGGTAACTTTGGCGAGCATAGTGACTTGCACTACCCACCAGGAACTACTTGACCTCGAGCGGCCCCGCGTTGCCAAAGCCTTGGCGGATGCCCTGACCCGCTCGCCGACTCAACTGTTCGGGCTCCAAGAGCATCCAGTAGGCGTTTCGCGCGTGAGCGCGCGATCGATTTTCAAAGACTGAGGCCAAAGTCTCGGGGTCGTCGGACTCGTCTTCGTGGACGAATACTTCGAGAATTGGCGTCGAGGTCATCAGTTGCGCCTGCATGATGCCCAACGAGGCTTCGTGGGCGCACTGTTTGTCAATCGGCGCCGATCCGGGCATGCCGAGCACGACAACGATCTTCGCGCCTCGTTGCTCGATCATCCTCTTCGCCGCGACGGCCAGGTCCTTAAATCCGGGCACCGTCTCGGTGATGACGTCAAAGGTGGTGCCGTAGCCCGGACAGTCAGCGAGTTCGGCCAGTGCCGCGCCGCCCATGTCGTAACGGGCGAACATGGTGTCGACAACGCCAATCGTTACCGGTCGGTCGGACTTTTTCTTCTTCTGAGCCACGAAACTCCAATCTGTCGTCTAGTGTAGAGAGTCGGGCGTCTTGGCCTCACCGAGGCAATTTCTCAATACCGTAGAGTTGGTCCGACTAAGGGGTGACCATGGCCTGGGACTTTTCGACGGACGCAGCATTTGAAGAACAACTCGTCTGGATGCGTGGATTCGTTCGCGAAGAGATCATGCCCATCGAGACGCTCTCTCTCAGCCACGAGCAGGTCATCAACTTCATTAAGCCCCTCCAAGAGCAGGTGAAGGCGAGGGGTCTGTGGGCGGCGCACTTGTCGCCGGAACTCGGCGGCATGGGCTTTGGTCAGGTCCAGCTCGGTCTGATGCACGAGATCCTCGGTCAGACCATGTACGGACCCGTGGTCTTTGGCAACAACGCGCCCGACAGCGGCAACGCCGAGTTGTTGGCCGCCGGCATGGAGATGACCGGGCGCGACGACATTCGCGAACGCTGGCTCGAACCACTACTCAGTGGTTCCATTCGCTCAGGGTTTTCCATGACCGAACCCAACACGGCTGGCAGCGACCCGCGACTCCTGAAGACTCGAGCCACCAAAGACGGCGATCAGTACGTCATCAACGGTCGCAAGTGGTACACGACGAACGGATCGGTCGCGGACATCTTGATTGTCATGGCCGTCACTAATCCCGACGTCCACCCGTACCAGGGTTCGTCAATGTTCGTCGTGCCCGTGGACACGCCGGGTCTCACGATCGTGCGCGACGTGGGCGCGATGGACCACCCCGACGTGGTCTACGGCCGCTTTGGTAATCACGCCGAAATTCTCTACGAGGACGTGCGCATTCCGGCCGATCACTTGATCGGTCCCGAAGGATCAGGTTTCTTGCTCGCCCAGACGCGCCTCGGACCGGGACGCATTCATCACTGCATGCGTTGGCTCGGTCAGTCGCAGCGTGCCTTTGACATGATGTGCGAACGCGCGCTCAGCCGTTACACCCACGGTTCGCTCCTGGCCGAGAAGCAGACCGTCCAGAACTGGATCGCCGACTCGAAGGCCGAGATGCACGCGGCACGTCTCATGACGCTGCACGCGGCGTGGAAGATGGACCAGGTCGGCGCGTCGGCCTCGCGCGACGAGATCGCCATGATCAAGTACTACGGCGCGTCGGTCTTACACAACGTGATCGACCGGGCGATTCAGACGTACGGTTCACTGGGCTACTCCTCGGACATGCCCCTCGAGTCGATGTACCGCGCGGCGCGCGCGGCGCGCATCTACGACGGACCCGACGAGGTTCACCGTCAAACGGTCGCCCGTCACGCACTGAAGAACTACGAAGCCCGCGAAGTCCCCACCGACCACATTCCCACGCGCACGCTCGCGGCCCGTGAGAAGTTCGCCGACATGCTGGAGTTCTTAGAGGCGGCGACCGTCTAGCGCGGAGCGAGACCCTCGACGGCCTCTCGTAGATCGATGCCGAAGGGCACGATGGCGATCGTGGGAATCTCCACTCCGGCTTCCATGTAGCGCGCGACGTGCTCGCGGCACTCTTCGTACGAACCGTGCACGAGCAACTCATCGACCACACTGTCGGGAATAAGTTCGTTCGCCAGTTTGCGATCGCCGGCGGCCCAGGCGTCCCACATGGGGGTGAGTATCTCGCCGCGGCCGAGCCAACGGTGAAATTCGGCGTAACCGTGGACGGTGAGGTACGAGGAGATCATCCGGCGGCCAATGAACCGCGCGGCGTTAGCGTCTTCGGTTGGTAAGACGAAGAGTCGAGCGGCGATGGTCTTATCGAGTCCGACTTCGGCGCGGCACTTCATGACGTCACTCGCGGCCAACCAGTTGAGAATGGCGCCGTCGGCTTCACGACCGGCGAGGCGCAGCATGCCGGGGCGAAGGGCGCCCAGGAGAATAGGTGGGCGTTCGAGGACCGGACGCGCCAATTTGAAGCCGTGAATCTCAAAGGTCTCGTACACCTCGTCGATCTTCTCTCCCTCCAGGGCGCTCTTCACGAATCGAAGGACGTCGCGGGTTCTGGCGTAGGGCTTGTCGTAGCTAATGCCGTTCCAGCGTTCGACGACCGGCTGGCTCGACGCGCCGAGGCCCATAGTGAAACGACCGCCCGCAATCTCCGCGAGTGAGGCAATGCTCATCGCGAGTAGCCCCGGGCCCCTCGTGTAGACGGGGGTCACCGCGACGCCGAGGTTAAGTCGAGCCTCGAGCACGGCGGCCATGGTCAGTGGCGTGAAGCCGTCTGCCCCGTCGACCTCGGCCGACCACACGTCGGTGTAGCCAAGGTCGGCCAAGCGATGAAACCAGTCCTTGTGTTCGTTCAAAGAGACGCCGTCAAAGGGAATCGTTATGCCGTAGCGAGATGTCATGGACTCAGTGTTCCAGATTGTGGGGACGGGGGACGCCTCAGTGCAGGTAGTCGTCGTCGTCGTGGGGTTTGGGCACTACGTGGCCGCGTCGCTCGAGGTCCTGAACCCAGCGCTTGATGAGTGTCTCGAGGATGTTGGCACGAGCGAAGTGCTTGTCCTCGGCCGCGATGAGGTTCCACCGGGCGTGGGCTTCATCCGTCGTTTCGACCATGAATTTCAGAGCCTTGAGATAGCCCTTTCGCTTATCGCGGTTGCGCCAGTCGTCGGGTGTGAGTTTCCAGTGCTTGAGCGGGTCAGTCGCGCGCTCGTTGAATCGTTTGAGCTGCTCCTCGTCAGATATCTGGAGCCAGAACTTCACGATGGTGACGCCGTCGTTAACCTGCATCTGTTCAAACTCGACGATTTCTTTGGCCGAGCGCTTCGCGGTTTCTTCGTCGATCTCTCCTTCCACGCGTTCGACGAGGAGACGTCCGTACCACGAGCGGTCGAACACGGTCATCTCACCCTTACCGGGCATGGACTCTTCAAATCGCCACAGAAAGTGGTGGCGAAGTTCCTCTTCGGTGGGTGGGCCGATGGGGACGACCTTGACGTGGCGCGGGTCAATGCTCGCGGTAAGTCGACGAATGGCGCCGCCCTTGCCGGCCGCGTCGAAGCCTTCGAAGAGTACGACGAGACCTGGTCCCACGACGCTGGGCACTAAGAGTCCCGCGCTAAAGAGTCGCAGTTGCGTCAGTCGGTGCTGCGCTTTTTTTACGCGCAGATCGGACTCTTCCTTGGTGAGCGTTTGGGACAGGTCGATGTCGCTGACCCGGCTCACGACGTGGCGCGCCGTGGGGAACAGACGATGTGCATGGCGACTCCCTTCTGCTTCAAGGTAGCCCAAGACCAAGGTGGACGTGCCCAAGACCCGGCGACGCCACAACTTAAGATGTGAGAGGCAAGAGAGCGAGAGGTTCATGAGAAGGTCGGTGGTCCTCGTGAACGCGGTGCTGCTGTTCGTCGGCGTGGGCGCGCTCTGGCTCGTGACGCGTACGACGACACCGCCGCTCGGCACGACGACGTCACTGACGTCGTTGGCGACGACAACGACCGCGTTGCGCGTTCCCCGGCCCGTCTGTTTCAGTGAGACGAAGCCCGCGACCCCTGGCCACGCGGCGATTCCTCTCGAGGTCTGTCGCCCCTGGCAGGCGAGAGACACCTGGTCGGGTTCGACGCCGTCCCTTTACACGACAACATTCCCTCCAACGTCCAGTCCCGCGGGCGTGGTCGCCTACGCCGCGTGGATCCGCACGTCCACGACGGACCTCGCGCTCTATCTCGGTTATGAGGGTCCCGGTCCTACGACGTTGGCGCGCGGTCCCGAGCAAGTGCCGCCCACCGTGTCGTCACGACTGCTCGCGACCTTTAACGCCGGTTTCTATGAGAGGGACGGGGCCGCGGGCTTTTACGTTCACCACACGCTCTACTACCCCATGGTGAAAGGTCTCGCGACGGTCGTGCGCTTTACTAACGGCGACATCAACATCGAGCCGTGGACTGGCGGACCTCGCCCGGGACCGACCGTTCAGATGGCGCGTCAGAATCTCCCACTGTTGGTCAACGCGGGCGTCGCCACGCCACTCGCCCGCAATAACGCCGCGTGGGGCGTGACGCTCGGGGGCGTGCCGGCGGTGTGGCGCAGTGCGCTCGGCGTCGACGCGAACGGGAACCTGATCTACGCCGCGGCCGCGAATCAGACGTCGGCGACGCTCGCCGCGCTCATGGTCCAACTGCACTGTGTTCGCGCCATGGAACTCGACATCAACCCCGCGTGGCCGATTTTCGTCTCCTACGCGGGCCCCAGAGCGGCCGGTCCGACCCTCGACGTCCCTAATCCCAATCAGATTCCGACGCGTTTTCTCACGGTCAGCCAGAAGGACTTCTTCACGGTCTACCTTTCGAAGCGCCCCGGCGAAGCCCAACCTTGGTAGGACGACGCGCTAACGCCAATTGACGTCGCAAATTACTAGAGAACGCCGACGACTTCGAGTGAGTCTCGGGCGCTACGAGCGCGGGCGCCGACGTCGCGCGAACGGTCGGCGCTCGTCGACGAGGGAGCCGATGAGGAACAGAACGCCCAAGAGAGCGAGGAGGATCGCGTAGCGCTCGTGGGGTGGGAAGTAGCTGTAGTCAATCGTGGACGTGCCCTTGGGCAGCGCGACTTGTTGATAGACGCCCTTCACCGTGGTGATGGTGGCGGGCTGGCCGTTCACCGCTACCTTCCAACCCGGCATCGAAAGTTCCGTCCGTAACAGCGTGGCGCCGGTGCTCGGACAGTTGACCGTGGCCTGGTCGTCACTCGAACTGGTGACGGTGCACGAAGTTGACGTGGTGGAGAAGAAGCTCCGGGTGTGGGGGAGTTGGTAGATGTTGGCGAGTGAGTCGTGAAAGACCCGTGTCACGCCGAGTGTTGTGAGTTGGGGATTGATAATGACCGAACTCGGAATCAAGAGGTACTTGACCGACGCGTTCTCGTAGGCGTGCAAGTGGGTGACGACCTCGCTCTCCATCGAGACGATTCCCGTCATGCCGCCCTTGATGAGGAACTGATTGCCGGGCTTGAGACCGGGGTAGAGATCCTTCTCGATGAAGTCCTTAAACGCTCGAGGGAACGGAAGGTCGATGGAGGAAAGTTCGTTGAGGCCGAACTCGGTACCCCAGTTTGGCGTGAGCACCGCGAAGTCCACGAAACGCGCTCGACCTTGATGTTGTTGGAGGAAGTGAATAGGTGCGTAGTCGATTGTGATCTGTTTGGCCGACTCGGCGGTGGGCACCATGAACAACAAAAGTGACTCACCGACGACCACGATCGCGACCAAAAGCGTCGTCAGTCGCGCCTTGGCGAAGCGGCCGAGCACCAGGTAGAGCGCCATGGCGATGAAGGGCAAGAGTCCAAGACCAACGACGATGAGGTGCGCTTTGTGGGTTTGGACGAATCCGTGATTAAGAGACCTCGCCTCACGTACCGACCACAACAGCACCAACACCATAAAGATGCTCGCCGTGGTGAGTAGTCGTTTCGCGCGGGTGCTGGCGGCGAAGTCCATAAGGCCGAAGACCGCCAAAAGAATGACCGCCATCTCACAGCTGGGCATGATGTAGCGCGGAAACGAAGCGGCTTTGACGAGTGGGATGAGATTCCAGATGACGCGCGCGTGCAAGATATTGAATTCGCCAGCGACCCCCGCGACGCTCCAGACCGCCAAAAAGGTGCGCAAGCGGCGAAGACGCGGGCCAAAGGGGCCGATCAGGGCCAACGCGCACACGCCGGCACCGAAGTAGCCGCCAACCATGCCCCAGATCGGGTTCACGTTGGTGTTGGAGAAGAGTGTCCCGTAGACGTAAGGATCAAACATCATCGGTGCGGCCGTGGTGGGCAGGTGCACCAGGGCGTCGGCTGAACCGGCGTGGCCGCCCACGTCGCCGACTTTTAGGAAGTCCTCGAACGGGACGAGGACGGGGAGCGCCAGCAGCACGCCCATGACGCCGCCGAGTCCTAGCCGTCGAAGGGCGCGAGGACGATTGACGCGCGGAATCGAGAAGAGTCGGACGACCGCCCAAGCGCCGCAGAAGAGTCCGTCGAAGTACGCCACCTCAGGGAATCCGGCGTAGAGCGAGAGGGCCAGGGCAATCGCGGCGATGTACCAGCCGCGCTTGGACGAGCTCGAGGCAGTGTCAAAGATCATCTCCACGCCGAGCAGCAACATCGGCAGGAACGCCACGGGGTTGAGGACCGCGTTACCGAGCCACGCGTACGTGCCGTTGAGCGCGAAGAGCATGCCGGCGACGGTGGCGAAGAAGATCGGAAAGGAGAGCCGGCGAGCAAGGAAGTAGGTGGATACGCCGGCGATGACTTCGAGGGAGATGTGAAACCAGACGAGGCCCGACGAGAGCGCAAAGAGCAACGTCAGAGGGAACAGGGCCGCGGACTGCATCTCTCCAACGAGTGGCTGGCCGAGTCCTTGGAAGTAGTTCCACCACGGCAAGTGACCGTGCAAGAGATCCAACGCGGACTGGTGGCCCAGGGGTTGGGTAATGAATCCCACGTTCGGGTCAATCATTGGCCGCCCGCACGTCACGTGACAGAGCTGGTGTGAGATGCCGGCAGTCCAAGAGATCGGGTCGTTGTTGGCGAGACCCGCGACGAAGAAGATGTTGCCGAGCAACACGATCAAGACGATGAGGACGATGGGCGTGGTCGAGGGGGGAAGTCGGCGATACCAGGTAAGCAGTCGCACCCCGGTCGAATTCACCTACTCAGGCTACAAGGGTCACTTGGCGTAAACGTGCCTTACGCTCAGCGCAAAAAGTAGAAAACCTTCTCGCCCAAGAGCAAGAGTGCCTCGGGGAAGTAGGGGTCGCGAAACGAGCCAAAGATGTCCCAGCGACGGATGAATCGGTCGCGGTCGTCGAGGGGATCCAAGTCGCCACGTGAGGAGCCAACGTGGTGAAAGAGATGGACGTGGGGAGTAAAGACGACGTAGCGTTCTTCCAACTGGCTTCGCAGACAGATATCCACGTCGTTCATAACGACCTTGAGCTGTTCGTCCATTCCGCCTAATGACTGCCAGAACTCGCGCTCGACCATCTGCACTGCGCCCGTCACCGCCGCGACGTCACGGGTGGCCGACGAGTAGAGATCGACGTAAGGGTAGTTCGAGTCGGTGCGCAGGTGCTGGGGGTAGGGCGCAATGACGATGCTGTCGTGTTCGTGTCGTCCATCGGGGTCCAAGAGACTCGCCCCCACGATGCCGACGTCGGGCAACGCCGCCAACGCCAGCATCTGTTCGAGCCAGTCGGGCGTGACGACGATGGTGTCGTTGTTAAGGGTGACCACGTAGTCCGCGCTGGAGTGGTTCACGCCTCGATTGACGATCTTCGCGTAGTTGAAGGGCCCGGGACAGGGAATCACGCTGTACTTGGTGGCGTCGAAGTAGTCGAGCGACTCCTTTTTCACTGAGTCGTTGTCGAGAATGATGATGTCGTAGTTCGAGTAGGTGGTCTTCTCTTCAATGGACGTGATGCACTGGCGCACGAGATCGATACGGTCGCGCGTGGGAATGATGATGTCAATGCTCGGCGAAGTTGGCGCCTCGATCGACCAACGAGCCAGTCCCGCCAGCGCGCTTGGCGCGACGGTGCCCCTCCAGCCGCGACGATCGAGGGCGGACTGGACTGCTCGACAGGTGTCCTCACTCAGGCGCGTCGCGTCAAACGAACGAGCCGGTCGCCCCGCTGGAAGAACGGTCGGCACGTGGTGAAAGCGAGCGTTCGCTTCGCTGAGGCGTAGGTACGCGTCGTGCTCGAAGGCCCAACCGGCGTCGGCGGAAAAGCCACCGACGCGAAAGAGTGTCTCGACTCGAAGTAGAGCGGGACGACCAACCACGTTGTAGCTGAGCAGCGTGTGTGGTCCCACGGCGGGGCTCTTCAAAATCGGTGCGAAGAGGTTGGATCCGGTCTCGTCGCCAAAGACCACGTCGTCCTCGGCCGTCGCTCGTGCGAGGAGGGAGCCAACGCTGAAACGGCGGCTCTCTTCGCTGTGCGACGAGTCAACCAAAAAGATCCACTCCGCCGTGGTCTCATTGAGCGCTTCATTGAGGGTGATGATGAGTTCGACGGGATTGGTGTCGCTCTCGTCAAGTTCGACAATGGTGACGTCGGTGGCGTCAAAGGTAATCGAAGCCAGCTCGACGGCGAAGTCAATTGTTCGGGGGCGGTAGTTGACCGGAAAGATTGTGGCCTCGCGGGTGGCGGCGATTCGTGTCCGGGCCTTCGCCTCTTTTTTTCGACGAAGTCGAAGAACTTTGAGAAGGGGACGGAAGATGAATCGGGCCACGTGATAGCGCCACGTGTCTTCGCCGAGCATTCTCCCGGCCACTCGCTGCAGCGGCGTGCCCGACATCGCTCTGATCTGTCGATGGAACTCGTTCCATCGACGTTTGATCTCGGCTGGTGTGATCGCGGGCGTCGTATCGACGTCGAATCGTTGAAAGAGGGGCACGTTCAGTTTTCTATCAACGGAGCGAAGAAGTTCGGCGCGGACAGCGAGACGAGATACTGAGTCGACCCCAGAGGGGGCCGGGAGTTGACGGTCACTCGTTCAACGTTACCGTGCGCCACCGTGCCCACGGAGTTGGGTCAACGCCGCGTTGACGTCGCGTGGGGCGCTGGAAAAGTGGCGTCGCTCGAGAGACCATGGTCCCACGTCGCTTCGTGTTACATTTCGGAGCCCAAACTTTTATCGAAGGCGATAACCACAAAAGGAGAGCGGTTGCCATGACGGACACCCTGGAGGCCCCTGCGGCGGACGCATCGGAGAGTGGTCTTCGCGCCGGCGTTCTCGGACTATTTGACTCGGTCATTATGGGCGTCGCGGGGGTCGCTCCGGGCTACTCGATCGCGGCGACGACGGCGATCTTGTTCGGTGCGGTACTGCTCGGTGGCGCCGCCGCGCTCTTGTACTGCGGTCTGGCCATGTTCGGCATCGTCTTCGCGTTCAGTTATCTCGGTCGAGTGGAGGCGAATGCTGGGGCCAGTTACTCGTGGGTGCGCCGAGCGTTGCACCCCGTGTTGGGTTTTATGTCGGGGTGGGCTCTGATTGTTTCCGCGTTGATCTTCATGGTGATCGCGACGGTGCCCGCTGGCGCGAATGTTCTCGACCTCTTTTCGACGGGCGCGGCTAACAACAAGGTCGAGGTAACCCTCGTTGGAGCCGTCTTCTTTCTTCTCATGGTCGCCGCCGTAGCCGCCGGCGTCACCATCACGGTGAATGTGCAGATTGTGATGTCGTGCGTGGAAATCCTCATCCTTTTTCTGTTCGCCGCGTTAGCGATCTTTCACGGCCAGCACGTCCACTCTTTTACGTGGCACTGGTTCTCTCCGAGCATCTTTCATGGTCAAAAGGGATTCGTCAGTGGCGCGCTCGTGGCCGCGTTCTACTACTGGGGTTGGGACGTCACCGCGAACTTGAATGAGGAGACGAAGAAAGCGAAGAAAACGCCGGGCCTGGGCGCCATTATCGGCGTCATCTTCGTTTTTTTACTCTTTGAGGTATTCACGATCGCGACCAACATGGTGTTGAACGCGCGTCAAATTAATAAAAATCCCGCCGACGTACTCAGCGTGTTAGGCCAGCAGGTGTGGCACGGCAGTGCGGGGAAAATTATTGTGCTCGCGGTCGTGCTCTCTACCGTTGCGACGTTGGAGACGACGCTGATCCAAGTGACGCGCACGATGTTCGCGATGGGACGTGACAACACGTTGCCCAAGCGACTCGGCACCGTGCACGCCACGAGAAAGACACCAATTTTCGCGACCGGCATCGTCATGGTGATTTCGTTGGCACTCTTTGTGGGTTCACAGTCTTTTCATTCGATTAATTCAATTATGAGTAACGGTATTAACGCCATCGGGCTCCAGATCTGCATCTATTACTCCCTGGCCGGACTCGCGGTCGTCACCCTGTATCGCAAGCAGTTGCTGCTTTCGGCGTCCAACTTCATCTTCATGGGTCTCTGGCCCTTCGTGGGCGCTGTTTTCATGGCGTACCTCTTCGTCAAGTCGATTCCGAGTTTGTACGACGCAGACCCGGCCACTGTTTGGATCGGCCTCGGCGCGATGGCGCTGGGCTTAATCCCGATGTTCTACTACTGGTCCAAGCACAACCCTTATTTTGATAGGCCGGCGAAGGAAGATCGAATCGCGGTGATAGGAGAGTTCGAGCAGAACCTGTAACGGCGCTTATCACGACCCGTGCCGCACGTTCGAGAAATCGCGTCCAAGATGTACTCGTGAGGATTATCAGCCTGGTTCCGTCGGTCACCGAAACACTGTCGTCGTGGGACCGCACCCCGGTTGCCTGCACGCGATTCTGTGAACGAACGGACCTCGCGCACGTGGGTGGTACGAAGGACCCGAATATCGAAGCCATTGTCGAACTCAAACCCGACCTCGTCGTGGTTGACGTTGAGGAGAATCGACGAGAGGACTACGAGGCGCTAGTTCAGCGAGATGTCGCGGTGCACGTTCTTCACGTTCGCTCGTTGACTGACGTCAATCCGATGATGAGCGACCTCGCGAATCGGGTCGATGCAAGTTGGCACGATATAGCGCTGGGCGAACCGGCGCCCGAGCGCGCGCGAGCCTTCGTTCCAATTTGGCGTCGCCCGTGGATTGCCCTGGGAGGGCCGACCTACGGAGCCTCTCTCTTGGCGCACCTCGGCGTCGCTAATGTCTTCACCGACGGTGGTACGTATCCCGAGATCGAACTCGATGACGCGATTGGCCGTCACCCGGACGTCGTGCTCGCTCCGAGCGAGCCGTATCCCTTCAGCGCACGTCAATTGCCAGAACTCGAACGAGTCGCCCCCACGATATTTATCGATGGCAAAGATCTCTTCTGGTGGGGCGCTCGCACCAGCGACGCCCTGCGCCGTCTCGAAACCGTGCTGAGCGGACTGTAAATTTTCTAGTGAAAGTAGCGACGTTTGTTTGGCTACGAAAGGTAGAGGCGATACCCCTTGAACGTTTTGTGGGGAAGGGCGTCGTAGAACTCCGCGCCAGAATCGGTCACCAGATCGATTCGTGTTCCGCCGCCTTTGGCGAGCGCTTCGCTCAGTAATAGCCGTCCGATACCCTGGCGCCGAAGATCCTTCGACACGACAAGTAGCGAAAGGTGGGCCCGAATTTCGCCGTCACTTTGCAGTTGCGCGAATCCGACGACCGCTCCTTCGCTTGTCGCGACCACCGTCGTCACGCCCGGAGCCACGAGAGCTCGGTGGGCGCGCTCGGGACTCTCGACGAAGGTTGGCCAACCTTCGTCGCTACAGAGTTGGAGAACGCCTTCGAGGTGCGCGCTCGTGTACGCACTAATTTCCACGACGGCCCACTTTCCTGGAATCGTCACTCTTCTGGGTCCGGTGCCGGTTCGTCGCTGACCTCACGCCGGTTCCATACCGTGGCGTTGCATCAGTGCCAACTCTTCGTCGCGATGTGGCGCCTCGAGTGCAGACCACAACTGCGCCAACTCTTCGAAATAGCCGTCCAGACCTGGGGCGTGCAAGACGAGCAGACGCGCCGGTTGGTCGCTGGTGTTGCCAAAGGTGTGTGCTTCACCAGCTTCCACCATCACGAAGGTGCCGCTCGTGCCCACGACTACGTCCTCGGCGACGCGGAACTCAACGACGCCCTCGAGCACAAAGTAGGCCTCATCGTTGCGGGCGTGACGATGGGGAGGCGGCATGCGCCCGCCCGGCGGCAACGTCCGTTCCATTAAGGAGAAGCGACCCTCCGTATCTTTGGAGAGCGCCTTAAACCACATGTCGCTGCCGCGTGCCTCGCGGTGGAGTCCCTCACCCTGGTCGAAATGGATCACCACGAACCTTCCTCGATGAACGTCTTGTGCTTCTCATTGAGAGTCTCATTTCGCTCTAGAGCAACTCGGCTTCGGTCACCCAGTGCCAGTGCCGACGAGCGTGATCGGCGTTGACGCCGAGAACGCCACCGAGCGTGCCGTCCGCCCAGGGCGCGCCTTCGAGGGGTTCGATCAGCTGCTCATCGGATAGTTCCGAGAGCAGCGACAACGTGTCGGCGCGAGAGCGAGCGGTCAGCGCAACGACTTCAGAGAGGGAGTCATCGTGGTGCTCTTGCTGGAACTTCTCGGTCATCGCGTTAACGCCAGCCATGATCTTCTCGCGGGAGCGTGGTTCACCGCCCTCGCCGAGGAGCAGCCCCACGGGGTTCTTATGACCCGAAAGGTGGCGTCGAATCATCGCCACAAAGTTGTCTTCAATGGGCGAGAGGTGAACGAAGTGATCGAGGGCGCTCCAGCGATTGTTGGGGTCGTGTTCACTCTTGGTGATGGGTCGGCGTAACTGCTCGTCCGTGAGGTCGGCGTAGTTCGCTAGGAGCCAATTGCGGCTCTCGTTGAGCTTTGACTCAATTTCTATTCTCTTCACGAGACCCCCGGTCAGTTTTGGATCTTCTACGCTAAGCAATCTATCGAGATGGGTCACCGTGGACCGTTGACCCGATGGATCCTTCGCCCGAGTGTCACTACGTGAGAGTGGTCCGCTCAGTGCTTCATTGACACGAAGTTGACATGATGGCGATCGAATTTGGCCGGAGAGTTGGGAGATACTGAGACGAGTGCCGGATACTCAATTTTCGAAAGAGCCGGGCCGTCTTCGTTAAGCGTTGGTCTCTCGTGCTCGCGGCGACGCTCGCGGCTGGAACGATGCTGGTCATCGTATCGGCCGGAGATGCCTCGAACGCACCTCTCAGTATGAGTGCCCAGAGCACCGCCGCGCTGCAGCGCGTCAACGCAATTCGCACTTCTTTTCACCTTCAGTTGGGCACCGCCACCGGTGCCTACGACAAAGAAGTACTCAAGGGAATTAAATCCAATGGTGACCCGCCGTTCGCGCCGTTAGGCGGCAACATTGACGCCGAATACAGTCTGTGGGGCATCGTTCCGGGTTGGACGTCGTCGTCGGTTCAAGTGGTAAATGACTGGGTGTACCACGACGGATGGCTAGGTTCCACGCAAAAGACGTTGAATGGCGATTGCACGTCGGCTACCGCACCTGGCTGTAACGGTCACCGCCGCGCCGTTCTCAGTTCTCCTCCCACGCGCGGCGCAAAGTTGCGTATCGACATCGAAACGCGCCAAGTGAGATTTGAGGGGACGAAGTACCTCGCGGTGGCGGCGCTGCTGGTGTGGACGAAACCAGGGTAGAACTCACCTCACTCGACTTAGTCGTTACTACCGACGAAAGAGTGTTGGCAACCGCTGGGTTGACCAATCTTGAGACCGTGTCGCCTACTGCGTGGCGACGTCGCGCCAGAGATCGATGCCACCCTCGACGGCGTGTTCGTCAATGCGCGCAAGTTCTTCGTCACCAAAGGCAACGTTCGCTAAGGCGTCGAGATTCTCGTCGAGTTGCTGAACACTGCTCGCGCCAATGACGAGCGACGTGACGCGTTTGTCGCGCAGCGCCCACGCGAGAGCCAGCTGCGACAGCGACTGTCCGCGCTCTTTGGCAATCGCTCCGAGTGCGCGCACGTGGCCCATGTTCTCATCGTTCAACATCGAGGTGAAGAGTGAGGTGCCCTTTGACGCACGTGAACCTTCAGGGACGCCGTTCAGGTAGCGATCGGTGAGGAGCCCCTGCGCTAAAGGAGAGAAGGCAATGCAGCCGACGCCCTCTTCGTCGAGCACGTCGAGCAGGCGTTCCTCAATCCAACGATTAAAGAGCGAGTACGAAGGTTGGTGGATCAAGAGCGGCGTACCCAGTCGGCGAAGAATGGCGATGGCCTCTTTAGTGCGTTCGTCCGAGTACGACGAGACGCCCACGTAGAGCGTCTTGCCTTGGCGAACGGCGTGGTCGAGGGCGCCCATGGTCTCTTCGAGCGGGGTCGTGGCGTCAAAGTGGTGGTGATAAAAGATGTCGACGTAGTCCAGGCCCATTCGCTGCAAACTCTGGTCGAGACTCGCGAGGAGGTACTTGCGTGAGCCGAGGTCGCCGTAGGGGCCGGGCCACATGTCCCAGCCGGCCTTGGTGGAGATGATCAGTTCGTCGCGTAGCGAAGAGAAGTCCTCACGCAGAAGTTGGCCAAAGTTGGTCTCGGCGCTGCCGTAGGGCGGGCCGTAGTTGTTGGCGAGATCGAAGTGCGTGACCCCTCTATCGAAAGCTCGCCGCAGCGTCGCGCGTTGGGTCTCGAGCGGGCGGTCGTCACCAAAGTTGTGCCAGAGGCCCAGGGAGATCGCGGGCAGCAAAATGCCGCTTCGCCCGCAGCGTCGATAGGCCATGTCGTTGTAGCGAGTAGGGGATGGATCGTAAAGAGACATGGACGAATCGTAGCGACGCGACGCGGCGTCGACCCGCGGCCACGTGACGCACCTCTCACGGCCACGACGCTTAGCCCTTTCGGGAACGAATGGGAAGAAGTGGTCGGCGCCTCGGCGAGAACGGCATCAACAGTCGGACCACGAGGATGTCGGTGCGTTTGCGCAGTTCGGCCATCAAGACGATGTCCAGCTGGTCGTGCAAGAAGCGATAGCGCAGTTTGTCGGGTCTAATCACGGGAATGAGGACGACGATGCGGCGGTCACCCTTCGCCCGCTCCTCGTCGATGAACGAACAGATCGGCTCAACGATGGACGTGTAGGGCGTTCGCAGTACGTGGAGCGCCGGGCCGGGATTCCACGTAGCCCACGCCTCTTCGAACTCTTCACCGAGGTGATCCTCTTCGCGCTCTTCGGTGAGTACGGTAACCGCGACGACGTTCTGGCTGAGCGAGAGGGCTTCACCAATTGCGAAGCGCGTGAGTTCTGAAAGGGTCGCCACGGTCACGATGACGAGCGTCTCTCGGGTTTCGGGGGCGGCGGGAATCTGACCGAGGCCAATCGCGACGCCCGTTCGCTCGTAGTACGTATGAACTCTCACAAAGAAGAGGATGTAGAGCGGTACGGCGACCACCACAATCCACGCACCCTCGACGAACTTGGTAATGAGAAAGATCACGGTGGCCAGCCCGGTAACGAGCGCGCCCAGACCGTTGACGAAGGCGCGATAGCGCCAGCGGGCGGGGCGCTCGCGCCACCAGTGCACGACGAGGCCGGTCTGGGCGAGCGTGAAGCCCGTAAAGACGCCGATAGCGAAGAGGGGAATGAGCTCATTGGTGTTACCGCCCACCGCGATGAGCAAGACGCCAGAGAGAAGGAACAAGACCCAAATTCCGCTGTCGAAGACCTGGCGATCGCCTCGAAGGCCGAAAATGTGTGGCAGGAAGTTGTCACGCGACAAGAGGCTGCCCAGTATCGGGAGTCCTCCAAAAGAAGTGTTCGCCGCCAGAGCGAGGACCAGAGTGATCGTGAGTGAGACGATGTAGTACGCCCAGTGACGTCCCACGGCCATACCCATGATCTGACTGAGCACCGTTTCGCCCGAACGTGGTCCGATGTGCCAGCGACGGGCGAGCACCGCGAGGCCGAGCAACATCGCGCCCAGGATTAGCCCCAACATCATCTCGGTCCTTTTGGCGCGCGTCGTTCGAGGGGCCTTGAAGAGGGGAACCCCGTTGGCGATAGCTTCGACACCGGTGAGGGCGCTACATCCAGCTGAAAAGGCCTTCAAGATGAGCAGGACCGATACGACTTGTAAGCCGTGAGTCGAGAGCAGCGAGCGGCCCGGCAGTGCTTGGTGAAGTCCGAGAGGATGAATCAACCCAACGACGATGACGGCGAGCAAGCCGCCTATGAAAAGGAACGTCGGCAGGAGGAAGGCCCGCGCACTGTCACCCAGCCCGCGCAGGTTCAAAAGCGTAATGACGCTGAGAAATCCCAGGCAGATCGGCACGGTCGCCGAGGTCAGGCTAGGAAAAGCGGAGGTCAGGCTCGCTACCCCCGCGGCGATGGAGACCGCGACGGTGAGCGTGTAGTCGACGACGAGCGCGGCCGCGGCGACGAGGCTGGCGTTCGTGCCTAGGTTCGCCCGCGATACCGCGTACGCGCCGCCTCCGTTAGGAAATGCGTCGATGACCTGACGATACGAAACGACGAGTATGGCGAGTAACACGATGATCGCCAGCGTTATGGGCAAGATGAGGTGTAAAGCGCCGGCGCCGGCTAGCGCCAAGACAACGATGATGGCTTCAGGGCCGTACGCCACTGAGGTGAGAGCGTCCAGCGAAAGGGCCGAAAGTCCCTCGAAGGGATTTATCTGTTCTTTCGACGCGTCGCTCGTACGAAGCGGTCGTCCGACGAGGAACGTCCAGATGGATCGTCCAGACGAAATGTCACTCTTGGGGTCGGTAGCCACACATGCATCGTACGAGCGGGCCTTGCGCGTCGAGATATTTACGTGGCGACGCCCGGTTGCGCGCAACCGGGCGCAGTCACCGATCAGGCGACAGCGCTTAATTCGATCGAACGAGACGGTCGGGGACGCCTAGAGCTACGAATTCGATCGAAAGGTAGCCGCCCGTTACGCCCGTTCGCGCGAAAGCGTTCGACAACGAACGACAGCCCAGAGTAAAAAGGCCACGACGAATACCTCAACGATGCCGGCGAGCCAGCCGATGACGGCAGTTCGAAGAAACGAAAAGAGGATCACTACCAACAGTTCGAGGGTCACCGCCAGCAGGCACGCCACCGCGTACGGTCCGTACTGAGCGGCACCGTCGCGCACGCGACGCGAGGCAACGACGTTGCGGTGCCAAAACGCGTTGAGGACCTCGCGCTTCTCGGCTCGCGAGCAACTTCGGTACGCGTCGAGTTTCACGTGACGCACGCTATCGAACAGTTCGACCATGGCGCGACGACCGCGTCGTGGCCGCGACCACTATGGCCACACCCGTATTGTGGTGAACCTTTAAAACTCGCCGGCGAGGACCTTCAGGCGCTCCATGTCAAAGTCCTCGGAGGGTGACGACTGCGCGTTGACGACTTCTTTCGCGGGCGCGCGGAGCACCATCAAGGTAACGACGAGGCCGATCGTGGCGAGTAGCGCGCCAATGAGAAAGATCACGTGGTAGCCCGCGACGAGCGCGGACACGTGACTCTGTCCGGCGGCGACCAGTGAGGTCGTCTTGCTCGTGGCGAGCGTGCCAAAGACGGCGAGGCCCACGGAGGAGGCGAGCCACATCGACACGTTGACGATGCCCGAGGCGAGACCCGCGTCACTCTTTGGCACGTCCGCCATAGCAATGGTGAGGAGGGGCACGGACGAGATGCTCATGCCGAGTCCCAGTAGGACAAAGGCCGGGAGTATTGCCGTGAAGTAGTTGGCGTCCACGCTCGCTCGTGACAACAGAAGTAGACCCAGGACAACTGAAGCCATGCCGGGTACCAACAACTTCATGGGACCGAAACGAATTAACAGTCGACTCGTCATGCCGAGGGACATCGCGGCCATCACGAAGGTCATGGGTAGAAAGGCAATACCGGTACGAAGGGGCGCGTAGCCGAGGACCTTTTCTAGGTAGAGCGCGCCAAAGAAGAAGACCGAGAACGTCGAAACGAAGGTCAGTCCTCGCACCACGCTCGACGCCGTCAAACTGCGCAGCTTGAGAATGCGCATTGGCATGATGGGCTTAGCGACGCGTGATTCGTAAGTAAAGAACGCGCTCATGAGGGCAATGGAAAGCGCCCCAAAGCCGAGCGTGTGCGCAGAGAGCCAACCGCTCGCGGACGCGGTGACGACGGCGTAGATGCCGATGATGAGCGACGACGTCATAAGGAGCGATCCCGTGATGTCGAGTCCTTCGCGAATGCCGAGTCCCGCGTTCTCCTTAATGAGAATCGAGCCCAAGAAGAGCGTGAGTATGCCAATCGGCACGTTGATGACGAAGATCCAGTGCCAGTTGACGGCCTGGGTCAAAACGCCGCCGACGAGCAGTCCGATCGAACCGCCGCCCACCGCGACGAACATGTAGGCACTCATGGCCTTGGCGCGTTCGTGCGCACCAGAGAACTCCGTGACGATGATCGCCACGATGACCGAGGTGGATATCGCGCCACCGAGACCTTGGAAGAAGCGCGCGGTAATCAGCATGGCTTGGTTTTGCGCGAGGGCGCAGATCAACGACGAGAACGTGAAGAGCGAGACGCCACTGAGGAAGACTTTCTTTCGTCCAATCAAGTCGCCTAGTCGGCCAGCCAACAGAAGAAAGCTGCCAAAGGCAATGAGATAGGCGTCGACGACCCAGGTCAGACCCGACGGAGAAAAGTGGAGGTCGCGCTGGATTGCGGGGAGCGCAACGTTGACGATCGAGGAGTCCAACGCGTTCATCAGCATGGCGAGACAGACCACAATGAGCGCGATCCAACGGCGCTTATCGGTAGTACCTGATGAGCGGGTAGTTAAAAATGACATGGACGAAGTCCTCCGTTGCTAGGGTGGGACTACTGGACGATGTATCTACATCATCGAGGTAGCGATATAATCATGATAGCATGAATATCGACTCCTCGCTACCATTAATTTCCATGGATGAGAATTCTTCAACTGGGCCAATCTTGTTGCTCACGCAACTCTCGCGGCTCGTCAGTCGACGAAGCACACCCGAACTTCTTGGCCAGACCCTTAAGGAACTCGCGACACTGTCGTTCTTGCGCGACTACAACGAAGTGACCCAACAAGCACTCACCGACGGACTCTGTATCGACACCAACTACTGCGTGTTGTTACTCAACGATCTAGAAGCGGCTGACCTCGTGGAGCGTCGACGTGACCCATCGGATCGCCGTCGTCACATCGTGACGATGACCGACCAAGGTCGTAAGGCGCTCCATCAAGCCGAAGCTGCACAACAGACACTCGAAGACGTGATCCTTGGTGCGTTGGATGAAAATGAACGCGCCGAACTGGCGCATCTTCTCCGTAAGGCCATCGACGGTCAGGGCGTGGTCGCTCCGGCGACCACGAACGCCACCACTTCTTAATTCCAGAACTCCTCATCTAGCGTCGCTCGCTGCATTCGGCCCTCCGCGCCGCCGCGAAGCAACCACCAGTGCCATCAACGCGCCACAATTCTCCGTTTGAACGTCAATGACTTGACTCGTGGACTCTCCTGTGCCATAGTTCACTAGATATCTAGTGAAATAGAGGGAACGTGATCGAGTTCTACTTGGACACCAAAACCGGCGTGTCGCCCTACCTACAAATCGTTCAGCAGGTTCGTCGGGCGTTGAAGCTCGGGCTCTTGCGCGAGGGAGACCAGTTGCCCACGGTGAAAGAAGTGGTTGGCCGCGTGGCGATCAATCCGAACACCGTCTCTAAGGCCTACCGCGAACTCGAGCACGAAGGTCTCGTCACCGCGAGGGCGGGCGTCGGTACGTTCGTTGCCCAGACCCAAAGTGACTCGTCGATTGTCGCGCAGGGCCCCTTGCGTCACGACTTGGAAAAGTGGATGACCAGGGCGAGAGGGGCCGGACTCGACGACGAGAGTATCGAGGCACTTTTTAGGGACTGCTTTCGATTCTCCTCCAAGGTGGGAGTAGCGTGACCACCGTCCTGGAGGCCGAAGGTTTGGGCAAGCGCTACGGACGAAAATGGGCGCTGCGCGACTGCACGGTCCAGATTCCAAGTGGTCACGTCGTGGGTCTCGTGGGACCGAACGGGGCCGGAAAATCTACGCTGCTCAACGTCGCCGCGGGGCTCCTCGCTCCGAGCTCGGGCACGATCAACGTGCTCGGCGGTGCGCCCGCGAGTGACCCGAAACAATTAGCCCGCGTGGGTTACGTCGCTCAGGACCCGCCGACCTACTCGGGACTCAGCGTGGCCGATCACCTACGTCTAGGGGCTCACCTCAATCCCACGTGGGATGAGGACATGGCGCTACGGCGTGTCGAACAACTCGGGCTCGATCCTCGCCAGCGCGCCGGCAAGCTCTCCGGGGGCCAACGCGCTCAACTGGCCTTGACCCTCGCGGTCGCGAAACGACCCGAGTTTCTGATTCTCGACGAGCCGGTTGCCAGTCTCGACTCGCTCGCGCGACGGGAGTTCTTGCAGATTCTCATGGAGACGGTCTCTGAGGACCGCGTCAGTGTCGTCCTCTCGTCACACCTGGTGGCCGATATCGAACGGGTCTGTGACTACCTCATTATTTTGGTCGCCTCGCGTGTGCTGCTCGCGGGCGACGTCGACGAACTCCTCGCCTCGCACCACCGACTCATTGGACCGCGCCGTGATCCCTCGTCACTGCCAGAAAGTCAGGTCGTGATCGAAGCGAGCCACACCGATCGCCAGACGACGCTCTTGGTACGTTCCGACGGTCCCGTCATCGATCCCGTGTGGTCCATTGAACCGGTGAGCCTTGAGGATCTGGTGCTGGCCTACATGGGCCAAGGTCGAACCAATCACGCGGCAATCGACGTCGACGCAAAGGGTGAACGATGATTTGGCTCGCGGTGCGTCAGTTCCGTACCTAGGCGGCGGTCGCCTTCGGACTCCTCGCCGTCATCGCGATCGCGCTGGCGGTAACGGGCCCTCACCTCGCCCACGTCTACGACACCAGCGTGCGCACGTGCGCCAGCCACGGTGACTGCGGGACGGTGACTACTAGCTTTCTGAGAAGCGACGGTTCCCTCCAAAACCTTAGACATCTGGTCCTACTCGTTCCAGCACTGTTGGGCATCTTCTGGGGCGCGCCACTGGTGGCGAGAGAGCTCGAGACCGGCACCTACCGCATGGCCTGGACGCAGAGCGTGACGCGCACTCGGTGGATGATGGTCAAAGTCGGCGTCGTCGGCGTCGCGAGCATGCTCACCGCAGGGCTCCTTAGCCTTATGTTCACGTGGTGGTCGAGTCCCTTCGACCGAATTCAAGCAAATCCCTACTTCAGCTTCGACCATCGCGACATCGTGCCGATTGGCTACGCGGCTTTCGCCTTCGCCCTAGGCGTTTTCTTGGGCGTCGTAATTCGACGGACGATTCCCGCCATGGCCGCCACGCTGGTGGGTTTTGGCGCCGTACGTCTCGCCTTCACCGACTGGATTCGACCACGTCTGGCGACCCCGTTGCACCACGCCGGCCCGCTCGTAGCTAATGGTTCCCCCGGCAATCTTCCGGGCGCCTGGGTGGTCTCTGAAACGACACTCAACGCGCAGGGCAACGTCATCGGCCACTACGGGGGGATCGGACCCAACGGCAATATCGCGCTGAGTTCCGTCAATGGTTCTTTCACCAAGGTGTATCTCCACGGTGTGGGCGTCTGTCTCAATAAGTTCCCCATACCTCAAGGCCGCAACAAACCCACTGGCCTGATACAAGACGCAGTGCAGAAGTGCATCAACAGTTTTCACTTGCGTGAACTCTTGACCTATCAGCCAGCGAGTCGGTTCTGGACGTTTCAGTGGTACGAGATGACCATCTACATCGTGCTCGCCGTGTTATTGACGGCCTTGAGCATTTGGTGGGTCCGACGGAGGATCTCCTAGCCGTACTCGAGGCTGACGATGAAGGGGCTAGACCCTTTCCTCGTCCTCGAAAAGACCTGTTGAACGTCAGGTGTCGACACTCAAGGCGCTATCTTTCAAATAGCCATTTCGTGGCTCCTAGTGAAAGTCATCCACCTCGTTCGATTTCATGAAAGTCGTGCTCCTCGCTTACAGTCTTCAAGAAGCGTGTGAGGAGAACAAAGTGAGTGGATTCCCCTATGAGAAGCAGTTCGCGCTACATCGAACGCTCCCCGAAGAGGGCACGGACACTGAGGCCGTGCTGTCGATGTTGTCGACAATGTCCTTGGCGGAGAATCCCGTGTGGGAAGGAGGTCAGTGTTCGGGCACGATGTACTGCGGGGACCATGATCACTACGACTTTTTGAACGAAGCGTTCTCCCACTTCTCCTACGTCAACTCACTACAACGCGACATGTGCCCGAGCGCGACCAAGTTTGAGGCCGAGATCATTGCCATGACGCTCGACCTCTTAGGGGCGAGCAACCTAGAGGACACCGAGCCCGTCGGCCTTATTACCTCTGGTGGCTCGGGTTCCATTGCGCACGCCGTACTCGCGTACCGCGAACACCATCCCACCCCTGGTCAGCCCAACATGATCAAACCCGAGACCGCGCACCCAGCTTTTAGCAAGGCGGGCCATCTCTTTGGCGTGGAGATGAAGATCGCGCCGATCGATCCGATCACCACGCAGGTCGACCTCGAGTGGGTGAAGGCCAACATCGACGAGAACACCGTGGCGCTCATTGGCTCGGCCTGTAACTACGGTTACGGCACCATCGATCCAATCGGCGAACTCGGCGCGATCGCCATCGAGCACGACATTGGCCTGCACGTGGACAGTTGTTTGGGTGGCTTTATTCTGCCCTTTGGTCGCGAGTTGGGCTACGACATCGAGCCCTTCGACTTCGCCGTGCCCGGGGTTACGTCCATCTCGGCGGACACCCATAAGTATGGCTACGCCTTAAAGGGTACGAGCGTGCTGTGTTTTGCCGACAAGGCACTGCGCAACGATCAGTACTTCTATCTCACTGACTGGTCGGGCGGGAAGTACTGCTCACCGGGAATGGACGGATCACGTTCTGGTGGCCTGCTGGCGGCGACCTGGGCCGCCATGGTGCACCTCGGTCGCTCGGGTTACCGGCGCTACGCCGAGCAGATCTTTGCCACGTCGGCCGCGATGCAAAAGTCGGTCGGGGAACATCCGTCGCTGCGCATCATGGGTAAGGCGAGCTTCCTTTTCTCCTTCACCTCCGATGAGTACGACATCTACCTGGTGAACGACTTCTTGCGAACACGTGGGTGGCGACTCAACGGTCAGCAGTACCCGAACGCGTTGCACATGGCCGTGACACGTCCTCAAACGCAACCAGGTGTCGCCGAGAAGTGGGCACTGGACTTGGCCGACGCCGTTGCGTACGCCCTACTCCACAAAGATGAGCCGGCGAAGTCCGGCGCGGTCTATGGGGGAGTGGCGGGTGGAGCGAGTGAAGAGTCCGACGCCATCATCAAGTTCTTCATGGCCGACATGATGGACAAGCAGTCCTCGATTCCTTCCTAATGAGCGCTGAGTCCGAACTCTGTCTGAGCATCGATCTGGGCACGGGCGGACCGAAGATTGGCCTCATCACGCTCGACGGTGAGATCCTCACGAGTGAGGTCCACCACGTAGTGACGCATTATGGCGACAACGGCGCGGCGACCCAGGACGCTGCTGAGTGGTGGACGCTAATCAGCGATGCGACGACGCGACTGCTCGCGACGTCTGCTGGTTCCGCCAGTCGCGTGAAGGCCGTCGCGGTCACCGGACAGTATGCGTCGACGGTCCCGGTCGACGCGAACGGCCTCCCCACGGGACCGTGTTTAACGTGGCTCGATACGAGAGGCGGCCGTTATTCGCGCCAGGCCGTCGGTGGCCCCTTTATGGGATACAACGCACGCAAGGTGATTGGTTTCGTGCGCAAAACCGGCGGCGCTCCTTCGGTCTCGGGAGCCGATCCAATCGGTCAGATCTTGTACTTGATCAACGAACAGCCCAAGATTGTTGCTAACTCGCGCTGGTTCATGGAGCCCGTTGACTACCTCACCATGCGCTTTACGGGCGTCGCCTCAGCGACCCACGCCTCTCGCCTCGCGATGTGGATGACCGATGTTCGTAACCTCACCAACTACAACTACGACCAACAGCTACTAAAGATGGTGGGCATCGATGGTTCGTATCTTCCGCCACTCCAGCCCATTGGATCGGTCGTGGGTACGGTGCAGGCGAGCGTCGCCGCGGACCTCGGACTTTCAACTAACACCGTCGTTATCACCGGGATACCGGATCTGCACGCGGCCGCGATTGGCTCGGGCGCGACCAAGCTCTACGAGACGCACCTCGCGCTCTCTACGACGTCGTGGATCAGTTGCCCGGTGCCCGAGAAAAAGACCGACATCAACCATTCGATCGTGTCGGTCCCCGGGCTGACGAACGACTCCTACATGGTCATCGACAGCCAAGACACCGGGGCCAAAGCCCTCGAATGGTTGCAGGGAGTCCTCACGGGGACCGGCACCACCATGAATTTCGCCGAAATGACGTCGCTCGCCGCCACGTCGCCGCCAGGCGCCAACCGTGTTCTCTTCACTCCGTGGTTGGCCGGCGAGCGTTCGCCCGTCGACAACCGGAGAATTCGAGCGGGCTTTACCAATCTTTCCATCACCACTAACACCGCCGACCTCATTCGTGCCGTGATGGAGGGAGTGGCGACGAACAGTGCGTGGCTTCTCAAGTACGTCGAGAAATTCGCCGGCCGGGAACTTTCTCCGATTCGCCTCTTAGGTGGTGGCGCACAGTCTGCGCTGTGGTGTCAGATGTACGCCGACGTCTTGGGTCGCGACGTCGTGCAAGTCGACCAACCGTTGCTCGCCCAAATGCGCGGCGCCGCACTCCTCGCCTCAGTGGCCCTCAAGGTGCGTCGATTAGAAGAAGTCGGCGCGCACGCACCCGGCGTTACCTTTCAACCCACTTCTGGTGTGACCGAGCTCTACCAAGCCAGAGTGGAACAACTTCCGAGTCTCTACGCTCGCGACAAGAATTGGTCACGGAAGCACACCGTCAAGGGGCGATGAGTAACGAACTATCCCCAGACGTCGTGGGCCGTCTCCACAATGAGACGAAGTTTGGCGATCTCTTCGTCGAGAGTAAGGCTGTTGCCCTCCACGGTTGAAGAAAACCCGCACTGGGTGGAGAGACAGAGCTGATCGAGAGGAACGAACTGACTGGCTTCTTCGATGCGTCGCTTCAGGGAGTCCTTCGTTTCGAGAGCCCCCGTCTTGGTGGTGACGAGCCCGAGGACGACCATTTTGCCCTTGGGCACAAAGCGCAGGGGCTCGAAGCCCCCGGAACGATCGTCGTCGTATTCAAGGAAGAATCCATCGACGTCGAGTTCGCTGAAGAGGGCTTCGGCGACGAAGTCGTACCCACCTTCGGCCACCCAGAAGGACTGGAAGTTACCCCGACACGAGTGCGTCGTCACCGACATGCCTTCGGGTCGCGCGGCGAGCGCGGCGTTCAGTTGTTTTATGTAGCGCAAGTGTTGATGCTCGGCGTCCTCACCGCGCTCGGCGATCATCTGGCGTTGCGCGGGGTCATTCAGATAGGCGAGTGACGTGTCGTCGAGTTGAAGGTACGTACAGCCCAGCTCACCGAGACGCCGAATCTGCTCGGCATACGCGGCCGAAAGATCGGTCCAGAACTCTTCCACGTCGGGGTAGACCGCGGGATCGATGGCGGCCGCGCCACCGCGATAGTGGACCATGCTCGGCGAGGGAATAGTTAGTTTGGGCACCGCCGTGGTCACCGTGGACTGCAAGAACTTAAAAGCGTCGGCGAAGATAGTTTCGTCGAGGCGCACTCGGTCGCTCACCTTCAACGCCGCTGACGTGAACGACGTTGCGCCTTCATTATTTTTGAAGGCGACTTGAAGCTGCTCGTCAGTCTTGGAGATGCCACCAAGTTGATAGATGAAGTCCATGTGCCAGGAGGTGCGGCGAAACTCACCGTCGGTGGCCGATTGAAGACCGAGTCCTTCTTGGAGAGCGACGACGTCTCGAATGGCGCGATCTTCTACCTCCCTAAGAGCGTCGGCGTCAATCTGCTGTTCGGCGAAGGCTCGACGAGCTTCGAGTAGTTCCGGTGGACGTAGAAAACTGCCAACGTGGTCGGCCCGGAAAGGTGGTTTCAGTCGTTTGGTCACGACTCCGAGAGTACACTTTCGCGCGTCCCACTCTTTCGTGCCCGGCGACCTTCGAAAGGGTATTTCTCGATTGACGGATGTTGGGTGGTCAACGCGTATCGTTGGCTCGTGCCATTTCCTGATGAAGCCCAACCCGTTGTACTGGAAGCGAGTCGCGAGCGCTGGCGCGCGGAGTTCGAACAGTTGGCCGCCGTAGTTCACTCTTTGAATCTCTCCCAAACGGGCGCCATTGAGCACATCGGATCAACGTCCGTGCCCGGACTTGTCGCAAAGGACGTCATCGACGTTCAAGTCCGAGTTCCACTGCTCGAGCGACCTTGGGTCATTGATCAATTCTCTAGTGCCGGATTTCGTCAACGACCCGAAGAGTGGAACAACGTCGAACTGACTAGAGAGGGACCGGTCGAGAAGCTGGTCTTTGCCCCTCGCGTCGGTGCACGGCGATCGAACGTCAACGTCCGGACGGAGGGCTCGAAAGGCGCGCGCGACGCACTGCTGTTTCGTGATTTCTTGCGTGGCTATGATGACGCTCGTGATCAGTGGAGTGCGTTCAAGCAATCAATCGTTGACGCAACGCCAGGGATTGACCTCGCCACCTATGGTCAGGCGAAGCAACCGGCCTGGCAACAGTTGATGGTGTCAGCGGACGTTTGGGCGAATGAGCGAGGATGGCGTCCAACGCCACTCGTTTCGTGGGACGAACTTTACTTCGCTGCACTCTGACAGTCTCGATCTGTCGACTTCACAGCATGCCGAGATCGGTGGCGGCGGCCTTAGCGAACTCGTCCAACTTCAGCTCGAGGATTTCGTCGAGAGAGAACCAGCGAGCAATCATTGGAGCTTTCACGTCGGGGGCGTCGGCGCCTAACGTAGCCTCAAACACTGTGGCTCGCCATGTCGTGTCTTGGCCGCACTCGTACAAGACGCGGTACTTCTCGCCACTGAGTTCCACGGTCCTTCGACCCAACTCAACACTTACCCCACAGTCGTCGAAAGGAATACGAATGGCTGCTCGCTCGAGCGACTCTTCGGCGTTAACGGGGCCGCCAAGAAACGACCACGGTCCCTCTTCGGAAGCGGACGCCAGGAGAACGCGATCCTCGGCATCTCTTACGAGTGCGACGACGCATTCAATGACGCCGGAAAAATCTGGATCGGGCTCGGGGCTCGAAGGTTCAATCATTTTGACTCCTCACGGGCATCGTACCCACATGACCAGCAGACGTGTGATGGATTCCTCTTCGTGCCGTGTCGCGACCTTTTCTAAGTACCTCGATTTTGTCGTGAAATGATTGATTCTTGGCGATGTCAGATGCGTTGGATGAATTCGTCGTTGCTTCGATGCCTCGTTGGTAGAGCGTCTCCAGGGCCGACGATCCAATAATCCTGAGTCGTACGTCGCCGATGTGCAGCGTTTCGTAATCACCGGGAAGGTCGCGAAGCCAAATCTCTCTGGCGTCGAACTCAACCTTCAGGTCATCGCGCAGCGCCTGCAGCACGTGCCACGCCGTGAGCCTCACTTCTACGCCCTTCTCTTTTAGTGCGGCGCCAAGTCTTGGAAAGTCCAACTCACTGCACGAGAGGTCGAGGTCATTGATCTCGAGGTCTGTGTTGGCGGTGTACGCGAAGACGGCAAGACTTCCCGACGCGACGGGTTCAATGCCCAGTTCTCTACACACATCAATCACTGCCGCCCCGAAGTCAAGGAGTTCGCCAAAGTGTTCCTTGTTGGCGGGGAGCGTGTCCATCACAATCATTGGCGAATTCTCTCATGAGAGCAGTCCTCAAGCGCACGCTTACCCGGTGGACGCTCTTCGATGCTGTTTCGTCCCAGCCTGTTGCTAGACGCGCCATCTTCTGACCGCCCAGATCGCCAAGCCGAGAAACGTCGCTGAAAGAGCTGCGTAGATTCCTGCTTCGCTCCACTGCCTCAGCCAGTAGTCGCTCGGGACTGTCGGTCGATATTTATTTCCCAGGAAGGTCCACGCGACGGCCAGTCCAATCAACGTGACGAAGTACGGCGAGACGAAACGGCGAACGGCGACGCCGACGAAGGCACCGAAACTCAAAGAAAATATCGTCAGAGCGACGGGAGCGACGCCCGTGATCATGAAGGGATACTGCTGATTGAGACCTCCGCCAGAAAAGTTCGACGCGACGACGTGCGTCGCCCACCACTGAACGAAGAGCGCCAACATTGACATCAGAAATACCGTCGCTGTTGTCAAGGTCAACCACGAGTAGACCAGCCACTTGGTGCGAGTGACGCCCTGCATCCACGTCAGCCGATTCGTTTGTGCGTAAAGTTCTGTCGCGACGAGCGGCGCTCCAAAGACCATCCCAATGAGCACGGGCAGGATGCCGATGCCGTTGGCAACCCAACTCGCGTTACTCTCGATGCGAGAGACGCCGTGACCGCAGAAGTCTCCCTGATCGGTACGAATTAACTGTTGCGGACAATGTGCCGTAGCAATATGAAATGCGTGCTCGGTGATGAACATGAAGACAATCAGGGCGAGGACGTACAGCGCCAGCAAAATCAATCGAACGCGGTAGCGACGCCACGTAAGCCAGATCACGAGTGACCCCCTTCGTTAGGTCCTTTTGGCGCAGTGACGCTCTGCTTCATCGGATTCTCGAGATAGGCGAGGACAATTTCTTCCAGGTCGGGCGACGCAACCTGCCAGTCGGCGCCCACCGACCCAAAATCTCCTTCAATGAGGTAGGTCACTTGTCGACCTGCCTTCGTCGATGAAATGACATTCGTGGACTCAAAGGACGCCGACGCTAACGGTCCAACGAGCACGTGATGGTTGGCGAGGAGTGACTCTACGGTTCCAGCGATCTGGACTCGCGACTTCGAGAGCATAATGAGGTAGTCACATATCGACTCAAGTTCACTCACGATGTGCGATGAAATCAGCACCGTGGTCTCGTGTTCTGCCACGGAGTCCAGCAGCATCCGCGATACGCCACGTCGGGCCAAGGGGTCGAGACTGGCCATTGGCTCATCGAGCAGCAACAGATTGGGACGCTTACCCATGCACATCGCCAACGCCACTTGTGCCTGTTGGCCGACCGAGAGCAGACTGACTTTCCAGTCCAAGGGAATCTTTAGTTCCTCGAGCCAGCGAGCCACGCTGGCCTGATCCCACGAATCGCTTAGTTTCCCGCCCAGCTTCATGAGCTCGTCAACACGGAACTGTTTGTAGAGCGGTCGAGACTGATCGAGGTAGCCCACCTTCGAGAGAAAGTCCAGCGAGTTCGGATCGACCTTTTGATCGAAGACTTTGAGAAAGCCGGCGGACGGTTTCGAGATTCCTGCCGCTAATCGAAGCAGGGTGGACTTACCGGCACCGTTTGGTCCAACCAAGCCCGTGATCGATCCTTCGGGCACTTTCAGGCTGCAGTTGCGTAGTCCCCAATTCATCATGTAGCGGCGACCTAAATCGACGGTTTCGAGTGCGGCGGTCATAACTCTCCTTCTTCTTTCATCTGTCGCGTCGCTTTGTCAACGAGCGCTTCAATTGCTTCGGCACTAAGCCCCGCCTCTTGGGCGTCGCGAATCCAACGCTCGAGTCGGCTTAGCAATTTCGATTGTTGATTTGGTTGTTCAGCAAGCGACGCCTTAATAAAGGTGCCGCTGCCGACGCGGCCCTCCGTGAGGCCCAGCAACTCGAGTTCGCGGTACGCGCGGTGCACCGTGTTGGGGTTGATCGTGATCTGTTTAACCACCTCACGCACGGCCGGCAACTGATCACCCGGTTGCAGCAGTCCCAGGTTCACGGCGTGTCGAACCTGATCAACGAGTTGGCGATAGGCGGGAACACCGGTTCGCCGGTCGAGGCGAAACACGATCATTGGCTCTGGCGTCACGTTGGAAATGTACTACTCTATTAGTACAATCACAAGTCGCGTCCGTACGAAAAGTTCGTCAACTGAGTGAATTGCTCAGTGTAATGGGCCACGGGGTTTTCGAGGGGCGAAACGCCCTGACGGGTTCCGTGACGGCGTCGCGGCGATAAGTAATCTCACTGCATGGACGAGTCGACGCCTCTCGCTACTGTTCGCCAGCACGTCGAGGCATTTAATGAGGGAGATCTCGAAGGCTTGCTCGCGTTGTTCACAAAGTCAGCGACTTTTGTTACGGGTGAAACGACTGCATCATCTCGTGACGAACTGTCAGAGTTGTTTGGTCCTGCGATGAAAGATCTGTCGCCTCATCTCGAAGTCCTGGAAATGGTCGGCGAGAGAGACGTCGTGGCCTGTCAATTACGAGAGACCTTGACGTTTCAAGGCGAACGACTTACCTTCGAGATAGTGGCGTTTTTCGTCGTTTCGAATGGTCTCATCGCCCAGGGAAAGGTCTACCGCGAAGGTTCGTCGGAGCTGTAACTGACTGGGCACTTTGGCGCCCTCTCTTTTTGACACGGTTCGGTAATCTTCTCTCGTGGATCCTCGTCTTGAAACGAATAGAGAGAACTGGAACGATCGTGTGGGCATTCACACGAAGTCCGAGTTTTACGACGTTGAGGGATGGCTCCGCAACACTGACGGTCCGCCACTACGTGAAGTTGTCGCCATTGGTGCCGTTGAGGGCAAGTCGCTCGTGCACCTCCAGAGTCATTTTGGGATGGACACACTGCGCTGGGCAAGGGCCGGCGCCCTAGTAACGGGCGTTGACTTCTCGCCAGCGGCGATTACGGCAGCAACGGCTTTAGCCGAACGAGCTGGTCTCTCTGATCGCGCGACGTTCGTGTGCGCGAATGTCTACGACGCGCCCGCCGCTCTGTCGAACGAGCGATTCGACGTGGTCTACGTCAGTATTGGCTCGCTCTGTTGGCTTCCCAGCGTGGATCAGTGGGGAGAGGTCGTCGCCAGCCTCTTGAATCCAGGTGGGAAACTCTACCTTCACGACGTTCACCCGAACGCGTTATCACTCGACGACAGCGGTGAGCGAACTTTTTACAGCTACTTCGAGGAGACCAGCGACCCCCTCGTTGCTGACGGGCCTTATACCTACACCGACGGAGAAGGCCTTAAGGCCTTAAGAACCTATGAATGGAATCATTCGGTTGGCGAGATTGTCATGTCCTTGATTTCCCACGGACTTGAGCTCGATTCACTTGTGGAGCACGATTGGACAAATTTTCGCCATTTCCCCTGGCTCGTCGAGACGGCATCTGGTGAGTTTGTTTTTCCTGTAGGAAGACCACGAGCACCTTTAACGTTCACGATTGTCGCGCACGCTCCACAATGAGCTGACCGCTCTATCGCCGCGGCTTTTTAGGCGCCGACAACCGTTGGGTTAAATCCGATAAACAGGCCTGTGCCAATGGCGCCAGGTACTGAATTCAGTCTCAAGTCAAGATCTGGATTTACTTCAGCAAATTTGACGTCGAGAATGACGTTGCCGCTCTCCGTAATGACCGGTCCATCTTTGGCGTGCGCGCTTCGAAGTTCCATCGATTGAATGTCAAAGAACTCACTCAGTTGCTCTCTCACTAAGTTCAATGCCTCTGGCATGACTTCGATGGGAACAGGGAACTTTTGTCCGAGTCGTTCAACACGCTTTGAATCATCGACGACAACGTAACGCTCCGGTGAACTCGCCATGACCAGTTTCTCGCGAAGCATCGCCCCGCCACGCCCCTTGATCATGTTGAGCTCGCCGTCAATTTCATCGGCACCGTCAAATGACCAATCGGGTCGTTGTTGAATTAGGTTGGAGGTTCTTACACGCAACTCGACGCAGAAGCTTTCCATCTCTAATGACGTGGTGATGGCCGTGAACTGCCATTCGTTCTTGCGCGCGCGCTCGGCGAGCGCGCGAAGCGTTAAAAGACTTGTCGAACCACTGCCCACGCCGACGACATCGCCGTCCTTGAGCCGATTGGCCATCTCTTTCGCGATTAGTTCTTTGACGTCGAAGTTGGTGATGTCCTTGCGCCAGTCCGCATTACTCGTTTTCGAATTTGGCCATTCCATATAGTGCCCCGGACATTCCTTTACTAGTTCGACGCAGTCGATAGAAGACTATTCTGACCCTTGTTTTTGTGACGTGAAAGTGACCAAAAGTGTCGAGAACGTCCGGACCGCAACCGGGTTGATCCGGTTTGGGCCCGAATCGTCGATGGTGAGCGACTTCGCTACCAGTTGTACGCCCAGTTTTATAGTCAGTGTTGCACCTTGGTCCTACGATGACTAACCATGAATGAACAACGTTGCAGTTGGGTCGGCGCTCTTCCATTGATGGTCGCCTATCACGACACCGAGTGGGGCGTGCCCGTACACGACGACCAAAAACTCTTTGAGTTCATAGTGCTCGACGCGATGCAGGCGGGGCTCAGTTGGCAGATTGTTTTACAGAAACGACAGAACTTCGAAGCGGCACTCGATGGTTTTGATATCGCGAAGATTGCAAAGTACAGCGACAAGAAACTTGAACGACTGGTCACCAACGAGGGAATCATCCGCAATCGCCAAAAGCTGGTCGCGACAGTCACCAACGCTAAGGCAACCTTGGCTATCCAAAAAGAGTTCGGATCTCTGGACTCGTATCTGTGGGGGTTTGTCGACGGCCAAGCAAAGGTGAACGCGTGGAAAAGGGGTAGCCAAATTCCGGCCACGAGCATTGCCGCGGAAGCGATGAGCAAGGACCTGAAGAGCCGTGGATTTAAGTTCGTCGGTCCGACTATTTGTTACGCGTTCATGCAGGCGGCCGGTCTCGTCAACGATCATCTGGTCGAATGCTTTCGTTACGAGCAACTACACAGTTCCTCTAACTGAAGCCGAGCGAGCCAGCGATTCAGTGCACCGGACTGTCGCTCCGGTGAGGTAGAACCCAACCTGGACGGGGGAAGTGACAAGTGTAACCGTTCGGATAGTTCTCGAGGTAGTCCTGGTGTTCAGGTTCCGCCTCCCAAAACGGACCCGCGGGCGTCACTTCCGTCACGACCTTGCCGGGCCAGAGTCCTGAGGCTTCGACGTCAGCAATGGTGTCCTGTGCGATACGACGTTGTTCGTCGTCGAGGTAGAAGATCGCTGAACGGTAACTCGCGCCACGGTCGTTGCCTTGACGATTCAGCGTGGTTGGATCATGTACTTGGAAGAAGAATTCGAGAATATCGCGGTACGTGGTCACTGTTGGATCGAAGATGATTTCGATCGATTCGGCGTGGGTCCCGTGATGGCGATACGTCGCGTTGGCGACGTCACCCCCGGCGTAGCCAACGCGCGTCGTTACGACACCGGGACGCCTTCGAATGAGGTCCTGCATCCCCCAAAAACACCCACCGGCCAAGACTGCCTTCTCTGTCGTGCTCATTGCGCCGCTCCCTTCTCACTCGCGTTTCCTTCAAACAACGTCTTGAACTCGCCATAGCCCTCGGCGTCGAGGTCCCCGTAGGGGACGAACCGCAGCGCGGCGGAGTTGATGCAGTAGCGCAGTCCTCCCTCGGCGATGGGTCCATCGTCGAAGACGTGGCCGAGGTGGCTGTCGCCATGGGTGGAGCGAACCTCGGTTCGAGCCATCCCAAGGCTCCGGTCGGTGTTCTCGATTACGTTCTCGGGCACCAGGGGCGCGGTGAAACTCGGCCAGCCACAACCACTGTCGTACTTCTTTGTGGATGCGAACAGGGGCTCGCCTGAGACCACGTCAACGTAGAGGCCCGATTCTTTGTTGTCCCAGAACTCATTATCGAACGCGGGCTCCGTGCCGCGCTCTTGGGTGACCTTGTACTGCTTGGGGGTGAGCTGGGCAATGGCCTCGGGACTCTTCTCGTAGTGGATTGTCACTTCAACTCCTTTATAACTCGACTGGACGTTCTTCTTTGCTACGCCACGACCTTGGACACGCGTACCCGATTAAAACATCGGGCACCATCGTTGTGACACTTTCATAGTCTCACTGGCCCCGATCGCGTTACATCCGATTTCGCTCTTGGCGCTCGGCGTGTTTGTTGTGTCGTCGAAACCAGAATAGGGTCGTGAGGTGAAAATGGAAACGGACGCCTTCGGGCTCGCCCTTTTGGATTGGGCCCGAGGGTCCACGGTTCCAGAGATCGTCGAGAGAGACGACGGTTACACCGAGATTGGCGCTGGCCCCGAGGTGTATTTGGCTCATTTCAGGGGTTGGCCCGCGGCAGAACGACAGTCCGTGCGCCATATGCGGGGTCGCGTTCTCGACGTGGGTTGTGGGGCAGGGCGCGTGGCCTTGAACCTTCAACGCCGTGGCCTCGACGTGGTTGGCCTCGACGCTTCATCGCTCGCCGTTGAGGCGTCGACGATTCGCGGTGTTCACGAGGTCTGGTGCATGTCAATCGATACTTTGGGCTCGAAGATCTCCTCGTTCGACACGATCGTGATGTTCGGCAACAACTTTGGAATATTTGGCACTCCCGAACGTGCTCGATTGACGTTGACCAAGTGGGCCAAGTGGACAAAATCGGACGCGCGACTTTTTATCGAGAGCACGAACCCGTACGGCGGTGGAGCGCCGGGTTTCGATCGTGGCTACTACCGGCGCAACAAGACCAGGGGCCTCATGCCAGGCCAAGCACGCTTCCGCTACCACTACGGCCACTCCGTTGGCTCGTGGTTTTCGTGGCTTTTTGTTTCACGACTTGAGATGCGTCGCATCCTTCGAGGCACGGGTTGGCATCAAGTCCGCGTTTTAGGCGAAGGACTCAGCGACCCCTACGTGGCGATTCTCGAAAAGGACTAACGCAACCAGGTCTTATGTGACGTTCGCGACGATCTCTGCGGCAATGAGGTCAACGTGTTCGAGGTCACTCATGTCCAAGATCTGCGTATAGATCCGCGAGACGCCGATTTCGCGGTACGTCGCAATCTTCTCGACAATCTCTTGGGGTGATCCAGCGAGACCGTTCGCTGATAGCTCGCTGAGCTCACGTCCGATGTTTGAGGCACGGCGTGTAAGTTCGCCTTGACTTTGGCCACAACAAGTGACGAGTGCGACGGATCGAATCATGGAGTCGGGGTCACGGTCGATGGCGGCGCACGCACGATCAACGAGTTCGAACTGAGATTTTGAGACGTCGAACGGGGCGAAGGGAACGTTGAACTCATCGGCAAACTTGGCCGCCAGGCGTGGCGTTGTTTTGCGACCGTGACCACCGATGATGATGGGCGGTCGCGGCGACTGAACCGGTTTTGGGAGTGCCGGGCTATCGGTCAACGAGTAGTGCTTTCCCGAAAAGTCGAAGGTCGCGCCAACGTCGTTTCCCCACAATCCAGTGATGATGGAGAGTTGCTCTTCTAACTTCTCGAAGCGCTCGCCCAGGGAGGGAAAGGGAATGCCGTAGGCGGTGTGCTCTTGTTCGTACCAACCAGCCCCAAGGCCGAGCTCAACTCGTCCACCGCTCATTGCGTCAACTTGCGCGACAGATATCGCGAGCGGACCCGGATACCTAAACGTCGCGGCGCTCAACAGCGTGCCGAGGCGAACGCGACTCGTGTCACGGGCCAGTCCCGCGAGCGTGATCCACGCGTCGCTCGGCCCAGGTAACCCCGACACTGCTCCCATCTTCAGGTAGTGATCAGAGCGGAAGAAAGCGCCGAAGCCGCCCTCTTCCGCCGCGAGAGCCAGAGCCAGTATCTCCTCGTAGGTTGCACCCTGCTGGGGCTCACAGAAGATTCGAAGTTCCATACGTCCTCATTTCCTTCAACGTTGCGCCGAGCGGATTCGTGACTTATTTTCTAACAGAGCTGGCGACATCGTTATCCACTCGATGCCCGAAGGCTCTCGGTGACCGTTGCGAAGAGCGTTGGTCGATACCGCGCCTCCGGCCTTTGCGATGACCCCGCCGCCGCCGCGTACCTCGCGGAACTCCACCATGGAGCACACCCCGTTGGCTCAACCAACCGTCCCCAGGTCATTGCTACCGCGGCCAACTTGGGTGGCATCGGAGTCGGGCCGCGGCTCGGGGGACTAGCACGTCGTCGATGTCGAAGTTCGAACCGATTACAAAGAAACAGCGTGGCTCGACGGCACGACCACCACCGGCGTTGAAGAGTGCTCGACTACTTCGAGACTGGTACTTCCAAGAAGGAGTCCGGCGCGCTTGCCGTGGCCCCTTGAACCCACCACCAATAAGTCGGCGTTGATGGGCGGAGCGGTGGTGCGTAACAGTACCGAGCACGCGTCACCGTCTTGGACGAGCCACCGAAGGCGAGCCACATCGAAGTCGCACTGCGTCGCGATATCGACGAGCGCGAGGGGTATCTCGTCGCTGGCGTAGTGAGCGTTCAGATGCTCGAGCATTCCAGCGGCGTGCACCACGGTGACGTTGGCGTTGGTCTCATTGGCTAAGTGGAAGGTCCAGCGCACGGCGTCCTCTGCGTCGAGAGAACCGTCATAGCCCACGACCAAAGTTCTTGGCGCTTTCATAGTCCGGTCTCCTCCTCTTCGAGCGCGCGCAGTCCCTCGAGCGCAGCACGACGTTCGCGCTGCACCCGTGGCGCGACGTCGGCGCCCGGACCACCGCTCGAGGGCTTTTCAACGTCGTGCGCACCCCCGAGGGCCGCAGCGAGGGTTGCGTGAATGGAAGAGCGTAGGGCGTCGAGGTTGTAGCCGCCCTCGAGAAACATCGCTATTCGTCCGGGGCGCGACACGAAGCTCGTGGCCAGTCGCGCCATCTCGGCGAAGTCGCCACTGGTGAGTTGAAGGTCGGCCAGTGGGTCCATGCGGTGGGCGTCGAAACCGGCCGACACGAGGACCCAGGTCGGGCCGAACGCGTCGATGATTGGCGCGGCGACGTCGTCAAGTGCACGGCGCACGACGTCACCCGTGGCCCCGGCCGGAAATGGAATGTTGACGGTGCGATCGAGCGCGTGACGACCACCGACCTCCTCCGGTAGTCCGCTACCGGGAAAGAGCGGTGATTGATGTGTTGAGACGTAAAGAACGTCTGGCTCATCCCAAAAGATCTGTTGCGTACCATTACCGTGGTGCACGTCCCAATCGACGATGAGCACCCGCTCGCCCTGGCTGAGCAGTTGCGCCGTCGCGACGGCGACGTTGTTCAAGAGGCAGAATCCCATCGCACGATCAGAGAGCGCGTGGTGGCCGGGGGGTCGAGCCGCGATGAAACCAACGCCGTCGTTGCGACGTTGCAGTTCCTTAATGACCGCCAGTCCGCCACCGGCCGCGTGTTTAGCAATCGACCACGAGTCGTAGGTGGCGTAGGTGTCCGGGTCAATGTCGCCACCTCCGGCGTAGCAGTACGCACCGAGTTCATCGAGATAACCACCGTCGTGAACGCGGGCGAGTTCTTGGCGCGTCGCGGCGTAGGGGGAGACGACGATGAGGTCGCTACCCAAGTGAAGGTCGTCAATGGCCGCTCTGGTCGCGGTGATGCGGTCGGGTCGCTCGGGGTGTCCACCTTCTTCGTGACCCGAATCGTCGTAGATTCCGTTGACGACGAGGACCACGAGTTAGATCGTCCCGGCGCGATATTTACTGCGCAACGTCACGCTTTCGGGCGTGGGCTCGATGGGAAAGCGCACGCTGATCTCTCCTTGTGAAACTGACGAGGTCAAGGGAAAGCCCGAGTGACGAAAGACCGACATCATGTCGCGGTTAGAGAAGAGCGTCTCTGCGCTGAAGCTCGTGACGCCCCTCGCCCAAGCGGCCGCGGCGAGACTTTCGAGTAGTCGATGTCCGAGTCCTAGGTGCTGGTAGTCGTCTCGAACGATGAAGGCCACTTCCGCGACGGTCGATTCTGGATAACGGTCGTAGCGCCCTACGGCGACCAGGTCGTCACCGTCTTCAATGACGATCGCCAGGCGGTCAACGTAGTCGACTTGAGTGAGGCGACAGACCTCCTCGTGTGAGAGGTCGGGGTGAAACGAAAAGTATCGCCGATAGATGGAGTCCGACGATAAGTGACGATGGAACACGATGAGTTTCTCATCGTCGCCACTGCGAATCGGCCGCAGGTGCAGCACGGCGCCCGTGCGAGTGACGACGTCAGTCTCAATTTTGTCGGGATACGACCAAGGGGCGTAGCGATCTTGCAACATTGGACCAATTTCGTTCAACTCGAGCGACGAACGTGGCGCGTTACTCATCGTCGGAGCACACCTTTGACGGACTTCTCGGGGCGACCCAAGAGCAGCCACGCAAGCGCGGTGCGTGAACGCAGCGCCAATTGGCTTCGTCGTGTCGAGACCATGCTTCCATTATCCCTTCGCCGTGCGCTCACGTACTAGAGACGAAGGTCACATTCGTGCGGTCCGTAGCTCAAAAGTGGCGTTGCCCGCACGGTTATTGAGAGATCGTGAGCATTTGCGAGAGGGCGATGGTGCCGGTAAGCATCGATCGACGAAGGAACTGTGTCGCCAACGCCGCCCGCCCCGTCGTGGTGGTTCGAAGGAACGACTAACAACCACCGCGCCGATTGGCCACGGCGCCCGGGCGAGTTGACCTTGCGTAACGCCCGCGCGCCCAACGGAATTCTTCTGCCGAAGTCGAAACGTTGGGACCTTGTGCCCTAGTAGCTCCGTGTGAAGTTTCAATACAATGAGTCGCGACCGAGATCGGAGGGACGCGATGGCACTGTCTGAGCACGAACAAAAGGTCCTGTCGGAACTCGAATGCTCCCTCTTCATTGAAGACCCCCAGTTCAGCGACAGCCTGAGTGGAAAACGGATTCTCTCGCAGAAGCGGCGGACTCTGCGTTGGGGTGCGATCGGTTTTGTCGCCGGCTCTGTCGGTCTCGTCACCTTCTTCACGTCATCGATCGCCCTCAGCCTGCTCGGCCTGGCAACAATGTTCATCTCGTCCGTCCTGACCCTGTCAAGCGTGAGCGCCTTAAGGCGCATGAAGAGCACGCGGACCTCCCATCCGTCCGTTCGAATTGGGTAGTGGGTAGCGACGGGTTGGAGGCTTCTACCTCGGTACTGCTAAAAGTTACGTGGAGAGATTAAACCCGCAGCGTGCCGTGTCGAGTTTCCTAGCCTTTCGACGCCAGCGCGGCCGCACACCACTGTCGGCGTTGGTAATGGAATCTCTTACGAAGAATGGCGCTCCGCCAGTGGATACAACGATCTACGTAAGAACGCCTCCAATGGGATCTAGGACATCTGGTGGGCGCCGGACGTGGACCCGGAAGTTGTTAATGTAGGGGCGTACTCGAGTCGCTCAAAGCCCGACGCACGTTTCACCAACGATAGGTAATCAAGGGCGTTTCAATCATCACCGCGTAACTCGCGAGTATCAATTGCACGATTGGGAGTGGTCTCGTCGTCTCCTTGTTTGTGCCTCTAAATGGGGCCGGTCCCTCCAGTGATGGTGGGTACGTGGCCCCAGAGTTTTTGGTGGCCAGTGTGTTTCGACGACTGCTTAGAGAGGGAGTTCAAATGAGACAACGACAAGTACCAATAGATGGCGTTACGGACAACGACGAGCCGACTGGTCTAGGAACGCCCATAGTCTCAGGTCTCCTCGGATCTGAGGCGGCCGCTCATACGGCGTTGGGTTGTACGCAACCGTAGCTACTTCTAAGAAGGGCTCCTCCCACTCCGAGTTCGTACGGGGATGCGAGGAGTCCTGGAGTCGCGCTCTACAGTAGAGAACGCGCCTTGAGAGGAGGCACGAGTGTCTGATTCCAAGTGACGAAACTGTCAGAGAGGACAACGCGAAGAGTGTGGAATCGCGCCATCACTGGGATAGTTGCGATCGCAATGACTGTCAGCCTTTCGCTGGCGCTCTTCCAAGGCAAGCCGGCGGTCTCCGCCTCGTTGGCGAGCACGACAGTGCCGTCAAGACTGTCGCTTACCTTGGAAGCGATTGACTTCTCAAGCCCTTCGAGCGGACTCGGCGTCTTCACCGAGGAACCTCCGAGAAGTCTGACGTGCAAAGACTTCGTCGGAAAGTCGACCAACGGCGGCGCCAACTTCAACTCACTGTCCCACGCGATGTCGTGGAACTGCGCCAGTGCCAGCTTCAGTTCTTCGCTGACTGCAGACGGCCACGGCGACGTCTTCCTCTACGGGCCACGGCTCTACGTCAGCCACGACGACGCGAAGACCTGGATCAGAGATCCTCAGTCGGAATCGGTATGGGACGTGGACGCGGTCGGGCTCTCGGTGTGGATGATCGAGTCAAAATGTGCTCTCGCGGTCGTGGTCGGGCGCTCGTCGTGTCCGATTCGTCTCCTCGAATCCACCAACGGTGGCCGCACCTGGAGTCAATCATTAAATGTTCCTCAAGGTTCCGCGACCGGAATCTCGAGTGGCGCTCAGGGACAGAGCTACCTCGATCGCATTAATCGATCCACGGCGTACCTGATGTTCGAACCTCATTCCAACGCTGGCGGCGGCCCAAGCGTTGCTCCGCTTTGGTACACGTCTAACGGTGGCCGCACTTGGTCAAATCGCCAAGTGCCCTGTCATATCGGCGCGTTGTCGTCGGTTTTCTCCGTGGCATCGAACGGCACGTTGATAGCCGCGTGCGCTTCGCAACCAAGCGCCGGCAGCCAAATTAAGTCCGTACTCGAGTCGAGCGACGGGGGGAGGACGTGGACATTGAAGACTGATGGAGCCATTAACTTTGGGTACCTCGGGGCGATTGATCTGGTTTCAAGCAAGGAAGCCTTCCTGGTCGGGGGTCGGAGTTCGCTGCTGGTGACCCACGACGGTGGTACTCGTTGGCGAGCAGTTCAACCCCTTATCGGCAGCACTGCCGGTGGCACGTCAGAGGTGATTTTCTTCGACACGTCCCACGGCCTTGTAATTGGCAACAACGACCGTGACAACGAGCGTCTGACTCTCTGGAGCACCACCGATGGCGGCAGACATTGGACCGTGGTGCTACCAGTCACCAACTAAGACGACGTCGTTGAGCAAGTTGGCGACGTGAGGAGAGCAGTTTCATGGCGCAAGGGACCCAACATGAACGTTGGGTAACTCGCCATTGACGGTTGACGTCGGAGAGAAAGTAACTAAACATCGAAGGGTGCCGGCGCCCATCATCGTGCTGAATGGAGCCAGCAGCAGCGGGAAGACAACATTGGCGAGAGCACTTCAGGACCTCTGGCCCCGCCCTCTGCTCCTCACGGGGATTGACACGTTTCTTGAAGGATGGCCGGACCGCTACGCGACGTACCCTGGGGAAGATGGCTCGCCCGCCGCGCCGAGCACGGGCGTTCGCACTGTTCCCGGACTCGGTCCGGCCCCTTCATGGATTCCAGAACTGGGCGACGACTTTCACTCGATGATGCGACTCGCGCACGAGTCGTGGGCCTTGATCGCTAAGGGTGGCGGCAACCTGGTCATCGACCACGTTCTTATCGACCCGACTTTACGCAAACAGGCGAGGGACACTCTAGAAAGTGCGTTATGGATAGGTGTGGTGTGCGACGTCGACGAGTTAGTTCGACGCGAGACTGCTCGCGGCGATCGCCGCGTCGGTTTCGCCTCAGGCACGTGGGCCGTTGTCCACCAGGAGATGAGTTACGACCTGATCATCGACTCATCTACAACATCAACTGAGCTGCTCGCGCGTCAGGTCTACGACGCGGTTATGGCGAGTTAGAGGGCACTTCGCTTACTTGCGTCATCATGAGTAGGCTCACGTATCTCGCCAGTTGCGCCGACAGTTGAAACCTCCTGACGCCAACACCCTCCGATCTCGGGGTAGATCAACACGGCGATGGGGTGGTCGGGCAAACTGAGGTCCGTGACTATCCGTATGCACCACGACGAAATCGACGTGAACGTCGAGCTCGTCCGCTCACTTCTTACTTCTCAGATGCCGTCCTTCGCTCACTTACCCTTGGTCAAAGTTGAGCCTTGGGGCATCGATAATGCCATCTGGCGACTCGGATCCGATTATGTGGTCCGTCTCCCTCGCATTCACTGGGCGGCGGGACAAGTTGAGCTTGAAGGACATTGGTTACCGAGACTCGCTCCGCATCTCCCGATTGCCATACCCGAGCCCGTCGCGATGGGCAAGGCGAATGGCGAGTACCCATTTCCATGGGCCCTTCACCGTTGGATACCGGGTGTGGGCGCGGCACTCAATCGAATCAATGATCCGGTCACGTTCGCACTCGAACTGGCACACGTAGTGCAGATGCTGCAAACAGTGTCGACGAAGGATGCTCCACCGGCGACGAATCGCGCTCGTCCTTTGGCAGAGTATGACCAAGCGGCTCGAGAGATGATCGATCGTGCCAGCAACTTGATCGATGCTCCCGCAGCTCTCCGGGTCTGGGAAGAGGCACTGGCGGCGGCGCCCCACGAGGGCCCTCCGGTCTGGGTCCAAGGTGACTTGGAAGGTAACTGCCTCGTACGAGACGGGCGACTGTGCGGCATCGTCGATTGGGGATCGACGTGCGCGGGCGATCCCGCCGTCGACGTACAGGTCGTTTGGTCGCCGCTCTTCACCAACGACTCTCGCCGGGCATTTCTCGATGCGCTACGTGTCGATAGTGCGACCCTCGCCCGTAGTCGAGGCGCAGCCATCCAGCAAGCCTGTGCGGCCTTGCCGTACTACTTACACTCCTATCCTCAGATCGTCGAGCGGTCCTGGCGCAAGCTCGCCACGCTAGGAGTACTGCCGATCACGGCTGAATAACGGGCACACTATTCCGACAGTGATTATCCAGTACCGACCTTCTGGGCGAACGCGCCATCGATACCCGCTCTAGTGAACGCTCTAAAGAAGTACGTCGAAGCGTCGAGCGGTATTGAAGAGAGCGATGACGTTGCCGAGAAGGGACCACGGGCTCCGCGATATCTTGAGAACAGACGTGAAATCGAAAACACGAGATTCGAGGCAGATAATGGCAGCGACTCTCAAACTGACCCACAGTGCAATCGGTGCGGAGGTCCGTCGTGGCCCGTACGAAGTCTTGGTCGACGCTAAACCCGTCGGGTCAGTCGAAATGAACGAAACCACCGAGTTCCCAGTCGAAACTGGACATCACGCTTTGCAGATACGCGGTGGTCGCAACTCGAGCCGACCTCAGACCTTCGACGTGGCCAAGGACCGAGTCATCGCTTTTCGATGCACTGGAAAGAGGTTGTTGCCGCTCTTTCTCCTGTCGTTCGTTGTGCCAAGCCTGGCGCTCGTGCTCAAACGCGAATCGCGGTGATGCCACGACGTGCTATTCGACTTAACGACAGGACGCCCACCCGTTTCTACTTCGGTCCTCGGGCGCTCCGCGCGCAACACCTTCGACGCGCCGTCCTTCCTGAAGGAAAGTGGCGAAGCTCGGCCCAACGCGCACTCGGGTGCGATTCCTGTTGCTCCTATGAGTATTGAGTCGCTGTCTCGACGAAACAGGTCTGATACCAGGCATTGAAGCTCGTCCGTCAGTTGGTCGCGTGCTCGAGGACTGAGTTAAGAACCTCCGACTGACGATCAAAATCAAGGAGCTAGTGATCCTTGAAAGACGATTCAGCGATTATGGAATTGACTTTCAGAAATGTTGACTCAGCCAAAGAGCGCTCGGCCAATGAGACAACAACAGTTCACGGCGAAGAGATCCGACTCCAGTAACGACCTCCGTCTTGAGTACTCCATAGCCAGTACGGTTCGACGTCTCCGGGCGTCGGCCCCCACGCCAGCCCCTGTTTTGCGTTGATGAAGGTCAGTGAGTACAGGTAACCGTCAGGTGCCGTGCCGATCAAGGTCGGTTTCTCGGAGTTGTTAACTATTCGGTAAATCCTTCGAGTATTTGGCGTGTCGAAACCATCGGTGGCGTACGCCACGCCTCTAGATATCGGGTCGAAGATTCCAAACGACAGGTGCCCACGTAGGTCCTGACTGGTTAAGTTCCATCGGGCGCCGCCGTCGCTGGAATAAAGAAGTTCACCGAGCATGTTCCCCTCGGCACAAGTGGCCCACAGGGTGGTCGCTGACGTCGCCGTCGGAACACAGGCCGCGGCGGCGCCGAGGACGGCCTCGGACTTCACGGTGAATGTTCGACCTCCGTCGGTGGACGTGGCGAGTCGCGGGACGCCGCTGACCGTATCGACGCGAATCCACACGTCCGGGCCGTACGCGGTGATCGTCACACCCGGTGACGGCGAGCCGCCCGCCACGTTTTTGGCTAGGGGCACGCTGGTCCAGTGGGCAGAGGTTAGCGGCGTGTGTCGCAACTCCCAATGTGAGCATGTGTGGTGAGAGGCGTCGCACCGTGCGGTGACTTCGTAGAAGGCGTTCGGCGAAGCATTGAGCGCCTCGATAACTTCGCCGCGCTTGGTCGGTTCCTTTTGCCACTTGTAACCACCATCAAAGGTGGCGTAGAGAGTATTCTGCGCTGACCAGTACGCCTCGGTCGCGTATCCGTCCAAGGCATTGGCAAACACGAGGCGATCGAGTGAACCAGTTGACGAGCCCAAACTCTTGGGCTCAGCGCTAATCGGTGGCGCGGTTACGACGACGAATTTTCGCCCGCCGTTGTTAGTTCGCGCCAACTGGTAACACCGAGAAGCGCCGCACGTCGCCGACCACAAAACGTACACCGAACCCGACGAGCCCGCCCTTGCGACCATTTGTGGCACTCGGTGCGTAACGTTGATGTCAGTTGCTTTGGCGTGCCCCGCCAGAATAGACGTCACACCAACGATGAACGTGACGAAAATGACAGAGGTGACTTGTAGTCTGCGCAAATTACTATTAGACGAATCGTCGAAGACTCTCACGCCAATCACTCTAAAGGTCTGTCGTCACGGCATTCGGTGAGAAGGATAAGACCGTCGCCAACTCAAATTGAGGCGCGACGCCCGCGCGCGGCGCCGTCGATTGACGTACTGTTCGGCGGAATCGGTCGCATGGGTCCGAGATTGTGGTTTCGGCGACCCGACGCGACAAAAATGCAACGTTGCATTGGCGACGTGAGTGACCGCCCTCCACGGCGTGGCACGTGGGCTGTTGCTGCCAGGCATACGGGTGATCCGGACTTTCTTCGACGCTGACAAAAACACTTTCCCATTCCATCGTTTGGATTTACACGGAAACAGGTGTAGCCTCCCTCCACACAACAATTGCAGAGGGAGACCCAATGGCCGTACTTGTCAGAATTTCCAGCACCGGAATGGATCAAGCGACCTACGACCAGATGGCCCCTGGACACCTCCCACTTCTGAAGAAGCAACCCGGCTTCATCGTGCACGTCGCGTATCCGATTCCCGGTGGATTCGCCATCGGCGAAGTCTGGGAGAGCAAAGCCCAACAAGAAACCTGGTTTAACAAATTCGTGAAGCCCAACCTGCCGGATCCGAATGCCATGTCCACTGAGTACTTCGAGCTTCACTCCGTCGTGCAGCCTTAGGAAGACTACAAAGAGAATCGCAACATGCCAGCGCTTTTCGCGAAGCATCCGACTAATCGCCCAGTGTCGGCGACCCGACACCACAGATCTGACGCCAAGATAAACAATCTTGCCTGGTCACGGCCAGTCAGCCTGACTCTGAGTTGCTGCAACCAGGCACTGGAGACTTGAACCACCCGCTTCTTGACGAACCGTCGATTCCCGTCGACTGCCGACCACTACGGGCGCCATCTCATGCGCGCGGGCGGGCGACTCCACTCTTGGATCCAACACCTCAGGTACATTCGAATGAATTAGGAGAGGAAGCCCATGGACGAAGGAGAGCCGATTTCGTATCGAGGGGTGCCAGTTGGCACACCCTTACTCAGTTCCACGGATACCCAGTTCGGAACAGTCGAACATGTCTTGGAGATCCCGGAGCTAGACATCTTCGACGGTATTGCCGTTAAGACCAAGCACGGAGTGCGATTTGTAGATCGAGATCAAATCACGGAAATCACAACGACATTGATCCGTTGTGCGTTGAGCGACGAGCAAGCAGCGGCGCTACCGGCACCTGAGGGTACCCTCGTTCTACATCCTGATAGTGCCCGCGATGAGGGTCCCTCCCTCACTGCTCGATACGGGCGTCTCTTCGGTCGAGAGCACTGGAAAGAACTGGAATAATTCTTTGCGCTCGGACACGATCATCCGAGCGGACTTTGCACACCATGATCATTGCGCCTATGAGATGTCAATGAACCGTGTCATCACTGGTGTCGGAGAGCCAACGTCAACAATCTCCAACTGGCGAATTGCTAAATGGAACTAAAGGACCACAGAGTGATTGAGAGGTCCGTCCGACGACTCCACTCAAGAGAACGTTTAAGGTCGACGCCTTAGCTTGTTGTTCTTTACAGTTCTTAGTAACAATTTCCATTCGTGTTACTCGTGAGAAACGAGAGCGACCCCGTCGCAACAACGTTCACTGTCCACCCGGTCGAAGCACTGTAACTGTACTGCTGAGCAATGTTGCCTGCACTTGACTGAAATTCTTCGGTTCCAGTTAATGAACCGCTCGCTGCTGTGTAGCGGTATTCCAATGTGTAAGTACCAGAGACGTTCGTGGGGAGACCACCAAGAGGGGTAGCGCCCCAGTTTTGCGTTAAACCGGTCCAAGTTCCACGCTCGGAATAATTCAAAGTTCCGTCTGGGGTCGTTACGGAGTGCGATTGACTCGACGTCTGCGTCCCGCTGAAGGCGCTGCAGGCGTCAAGCGTTGTGCTCGTCGCAGTGCCCGTCTCAAACACGGTTCCATTCCCCGAATTAACGGCCGCCGACGCAGGAATAACTGTCATCCCGACGATGACCAAGCCGGATACTATTCCCCCGACGAGTCGTTTGGTGTTGAGCGTTCTGAATCTGGAAGGTACCGAATCACTATTGTCAAAACTGTTCTTTATCATAACTTTCACCTCCATCAGAATTTATCCAACCGTACACTTAGGTTTCAGACGCGTCAAATGGGAATTGGACCCGAGGCCAGTGGTTCTCGAGGGATTTGAAGCTGGACTGGGCAATGTTGAATATCGCTGCGGCCAGATACAGCGGTGTCGGAGGCCCTGTGTCGGAGGCCCGACGCGAACCCGCACGCGAACCGCAACAATCTGAAGTTGAAGATAGCCGGACATCTTGAGGACCGCTGGGTCTTCACGGCCTAATTTTTGGGCCGCATATTTCTCCAACACCACGAGACGAGACCGACACAGAACAACACATTTCTTCGAAAACAATCGATACGCGCAACAAAACCGACGCCACGCAACAGTTAGAAAGCTCCTTCCAATCCCAAGGTGTCGGGATTGAGACCCGGGCGGCCCACTAGAGAGAAGTCATCGACCGACCTCGTGGATCCCAACGGTCGCAACTTTACGAACTAGAACTAAATCTCCGAGCTTTGTGAAGAATCTCGTCTACACGAATCCCGTCGCGATTCACGCTTAGCAAACCGAGGATCTTGTTGGGAAAGCGACTCTTCCAAGTCCGTGAGAATTTTCTGCTCAAGCTCCGATAGTGGCGTCGCATTACCTCCCGCCCTTCTTTTCGGCATCGTTCCACCGGTCATCGACGAAGCCCACGCGGACCCAGTTCACGGCATCAATCACAAGATTCGCGGTACTCGCAAGACCGGCAACTAGCTGAAAAGGTGCCCGGAGCGTGGGTTGGAATCGGTCAACGGCCCAGTTCCGATGGACAATTCGGATGAAAAAACCTCGTTGATAAGTTTCATCGTCGACAACGGGAAATGAGTGGCCGCGAATGACTGGGAGCGTCAGGACTCTCCCGCCGGTGCACAGAGACGCTTCGCCAGTTCATCAGCGCCCCGGTCGGGGTGTGAGCGAGGACTCGCGTTCTCGGCCACCACCTTGGCCCCTTTGGCTTCGAGCGACTGGCGCAGTGTGGCAAGCGTGGCGCGAGGGTTGAAGCCGTAGGTACAGAACACCGCAACCGGCTTACCTCCAAGCGCGGGCAGCCGTTTCACTCCCGCCAACGCCGCCTTAGCCGGCCCAACCTTGAAGAAGATCAAGCCTTCCACCCACGAGCCGAGAGCGATCGCGTCGCTGCGTACGACATCCTCTGCGGTGGTATCTTTCAGGGCCTTGAGCGTGACCTCGGACCCGCGAGCCCGCACGGCGTCGGCCACCGCCTCGGCCGCACGACGGGTCCGGCCCCCCCGACTTTCGTAAGCCACGAGTACTTGCATGTGGTACCTCCTCTTTCCGGGAAACGGCGTCGCCCAGCAACTGACCGCAGTACAACCGTTTTACCATCATCCCAGGAGCGGCACACGGGCCATTTTCGGACACGCTGTCAGTCAACAACGTGTTGTTGTTTTCGAGGCGCGGGCGTTGTTGTTTTCGACGCCTGTTCGCGTACGGGCGCCCACGCGCGCGAGGGCACGTGAAGAGCGGGGCACAGCGATACCCAGTTAACGACGCCTACGATGGCCCGGCCCGCAGTGAAGTGGAGCCGTTGATACGGGATCTGGGCAACATGACGGACACCATTCAACACTGTCTCCTCAGTTTTCGACCACGGTGTCGGACGCCTGCTCGAGATCTGTGACTTGAGCAACGACGGTGAGGCGGCGTACTCGCCGACGCCGCGAAAGAACGAGTACACCAAGATGAGCCGTGGATCGACACGGGTCAACTAATGGGACAGCAGACTTCACTGCCGAAATCGTGTAAGAGATTTAGGTACGGGCATTTGGTTCGGCAGCCCTCGAAGGTGTCCTTAGATAGTGCGTTGCGCCGACCCCCCGAAACCGCCAGTTTGAATCGTCTCTGTAAGTTGGAGTCCCACCCTCTGGGGCTAATTCACTACCACCGTAACGCTACGAGTGTCGGTCCTACTTCATTGGTTCAGGATGCGCGCGAGCACCGCAGCTTCACTGATTTCGGGATCCGTCGTACCGGTGAGCAAAGTAAGACGACGGGCGTCCGCCATTTGGCGTAGGTGCTCCAGCGCCCGACCGCGCTTGACTTGCTTAAGTTCGACACTGTAGCGACGGGTGAATTCACTAAACTTGGCGGGATCGTGGCCGTACCATTTAAGCAATCGTGTCGACGGCGCCACGTCCTTGCACCATTCGTCTAATGCCGCCTTCACCTTGGTCACTCCGCGCGGCCAAATGCGATCGACCAGAACTCGAAGACCATCGTCGTCCTTGGCCTCCTCGTACACCCTGCGAACTCGCACATCTGATTTCTTGGTAATGGCCCGACCTCCGCCTTCGGTCAGGTCAACGGTGAACGTCGACCAAGAGTGCGTATCACCATTTAAGCAAACCGACCGTTCGTCTGGCACCGAGTTGACATGACGCACCTTTTGGGTTGGAACCGCACTCCCCGTGAAAACCGCAGCGGCCATGGGGAGGAGCAGGTTAGGCGCGCGCCGGCTTGTACGTCGAAACCGATGAGGCGTTAGCCAACCAGTATCGCCAAGAAAAGGCCGCGGAGTCCCCACCGGGTCCGCTGACGCCAACTCGCGGCCCCACCTCGTGAGGTAATACCGCGCCATCTCGCGGAACGAAGAAACGCCACTGACTAGAGAAGAGGTCGTCACCGTCATTCGTCAAATTCACACCGAAGCTTTGGGCAACGCACCCTGGACCGCGCGCCAATCCATGTTCGGACAGGGTAACTTTCCGTGGCTTTTGCTCTCGGCGCCTTCGTGCCGTTTCGGCGCCTTCAATAACGTCTCCGGCTCGAATCAGACACCCGTACGGCTGGCCCAACTGCCCGACGACGACGTTAATGGCGTGATGCAACCCATACGTGAAATAGCAGTAGAGGTGACCGGGCGGGCCGAACAAGGTTTTGTTCCGGTTGGTCATGCCCCGATAAGAGTGTGCCCCGGGATCTCGTTCACCGGCGTACGCCTCGACCTCGGTGATGCGGAGGGAAATCGTCGCTTCGACATCGGTGCGTTGAAGTACGCAGCCGAGAAGGGCTGGGGCGACTTCGAGTACGTCGCGAGCAAAGAAACTACGACTCGTGCTGCTCAGTCCGTCAAAGTTACCCACCGAGCAATCGTACCGGTGACCCTCGAACACTTGAGGCAACTAGAGGTTGTTCACTTCTCCCCGCAGACTGGCGAACGGTGGCGCACTGAGAGGGTGTCCGAATTGCGCCACCCGCCGCAAGTGCCGAGAAGAACTTTCCTGGAGCCTCAGCCCGACGCTGGGCGGTGAATGAGGGCGACACCGCTCGTAACCCATAACAAAGTTCACTAATCCAGCACGCCCATCACCTCTGTGGTGTGAAACGTTTCTCTGTGGTTGGTCCACACCCCAGCTCGAGCTCGGTGGCCCGCATGTAATGTCGTAATTAGACATCGATAGTGGGCACCTTGTTTTAATGAAGCCCGGTATTAGGAAGGTTTCTACTTGACCTACCCGTTTTAGCTTAGAAGTTCAATTCTCTGAATGAGATGACACACTTGGCAGGCCCATCAGATGAACGAGCAGTTTTTCTTGAACACGACTGAAACCCTGACTTTTAATGACCGCAGTGTGTCAAACGTTGGAGAGATCTGGACCATTGGTCACTCCACCCGCTCGACCGAAGAGTTTCTCGCATTGCTGCACGATCACGCCATTAGCTCGCTCGTGGACGTGCGCTCCTATCCCGGTTCTCGCCGGTGCCCGCAGTTCGGGCGCGAGACGATGAGTACGTGGCTGGCAAATGACGCCATCACCTATCAACACGCCAGGGACCTTGGTGGTAGGCGTAATCGACAACACGACGTTGACCCGGCCATTAACGCGGCGTGGCAGAACGCGAGCTTTAGGAACTACGCCGATTACACACTGGGCGACGCTTACCAAACAGCGCTGGCCAACTTAACCACCGCGGCGCAAACCTCACGCGTCGCGTTTATGTGCTCCGAAGCGCTTCCGTGGCGATGTCACCGCTCGCTCATCGCCGACAGCCTCGCCGCGCGCGACTGGGCTGTACACCACCTCATCAGCGTGGGGAAGGTGACCGAGCACCGACTCGGTCAGTGGGGGCCGGAGCCGTTCGTCGCTGATGGTCAGGTCACCTACCCAGAACCACAACACTGAACCCAGATCAACGTCGCCTCACTACGTTCGCCTGCCCTAACGCGAGAAGTTTTCCGCCAAGGACCTACCAGGGCGCGGTGACCTTCGCCTTCTCCAAAAGTGTCATCGCTTAATTAAGAAGATTTACATCAATCGAGCTGTTCAAGCTCAACGGTTTCTACATCAGTAAAGCCGCACCGTCGTGCGCAGTTACTGAGCGCTGCTCCCGGGCCCTTCCGTCAGTGCGCGCAGTGCGATCGCGGAGTGGGCAAAAGCCCCTCCGGCGCGCATCTCAGCGGCGACCCAGATCGCCTCCATGATCTCTTCGTCCGTTGCACCTTTGTGCCGAGCAATCCGGGTGTGACCGTCAATGCAGTATGGGCACTGGGTGACGTGAGCGACGGCGACGGCGATCAATTGCTTCGTCACTTCGGGCAACGCCCCGCTAGTGAAGACCGCTCGACTGAATGCTTTAAAGGCATCATCGATGTCAGGTGCGAGTTCGTGGCGGCGATGTCCCATCTCCGCCGTTGCGATTGGAAAGACCGGCTCGGTCATGATGTTCTCCTTCTTCTCTTCATTGTGTGCTTCATTTGTCCTTGACGTATCTCGCTCGTATCGCCATCGCCGACGAAACATTGTGATTCTTTGTCCGCCACCGGAGAGCTTCTTTGGAGATGAACCCTGCTTGGTGCCAATGCAAGCCTTCGACGCAACCGAACCCTGCGTCTCTCCAGGCGGCCGTCGTCTGGTGCAACGTTGCGCGTACGGGGACGGCTGACACGAGTGTGAATCCATCCCTGAGAGCCATAGCAGCCTCCAACGCATCAAAGTTCGCACGCCCCCCGTCAGACGCCTCGGACACGTCGAAGCCGAACGCCTCCCAGTCGGCGACAGGCGGCGACAGCGTCGAGTGACCCGACCCCGCCTCCGTGGAGCAGCGGATTGAGTCCACCCGCGACTGGGTGGCCAACAGATCCGCCAACTTGAGCTCAGCTTCGCCCATCACCGTGTTCCACTAGACGCGATGGGCACCGTCGAGGAGATCGTGCATGGCAACTTCGGGATCTCGTAGTCGAGTTACGTCGATCTGGTCGCCCGAGCGAACGAGGTCGGCAATGGCATCGGCAACATCCCACACGTTGACGTTCATGCCCGCGAGCACGCGTCCCTGTCCTAGCCAGAAGGCGATATATTTCCCACCGGCCACTTCATCGCGAAAAACGATCTGGTCGTACTCGCCGGCCTCGACGAAGCCTGAGTACTCCATGCCCAGGTCGTACTGGTCGGAGTAGAAGTAGGGCACACGGTCATAGGCGATAGCGCGGCCCAACATATTGGCCGCCGCCACGGGTCCCTGGTTGAGCGCAGCGGACCAGTGCTCTAGTCGCAGGTGACGTCCGAGCAACGGGTACCAGGCGTTGGCCACGTCGCCAGCCGCGAACACGTCGGGATCCGAGCTGTTCAGGTGCCCATTGACAACTATCCCATTGTCGATCATGAGGCCGGCCCCTTCGGCCAACTCGGTGTTCGGGGTGATGCCAACGCCAACGACGACCACATCAGCATCGATCTGGCGGCCATCCGCGAGACGTACGCCGGTGGCCCGGTGGTCCACACCAGTGATCTCGGCTACTTCGACGCTCATGTGCATCGTGACCCCGTGGCGGGCGTGCAGGGTGAGGAAGATCTCTGCGACCTCGGGGCCGAGTACGCGCACCAACGGCAGTTCCGCGGTCTCTAATACGGTCACCTCGACGCCAGCGGCGCGGGCCGCGGCTGCGGTCTCGAGGCCGATCCATCCGGCCCCGATGATCGCAACACGCTTAGCGGTCGCGAACGCGGTCTTGATCGCCTCGCAGTCGGCCACTCTTCGTAGGTACAACACTCCGTCGAGGTCGCCTCCGGGCACCTTCAAGTGACGAGGGGACGAGCCAGTCGTCAGAAGTAGTTTGTCGTAATCGAACTGCTCGCCGGACTGCACGGTCAGTTGGTGAGCGGCGACATCAAGGACCGTGGCCGAGGAGTTGAGGCGAAGCTCGACATCGTTGTCCACGTACCACTGCTCGGAGTGAACGTAGATTTTCTCCTTCTCCATTTTACCTTGCAGGTAGTCCTTGGATAGCGGAGGGCGGTCGTAGGGCCGCTCGGTCTCGTCGCCAATGAGCACGACCCGCCCGTCGAAACCCTCGGAGCGCAGGGCTTCAGCCGCTTTGGCACCGGCCAAGCCACCACCGACGATCACGAACGTCCGTCGTCGTGTCATCTCGTCACGACCTTCGTCACTTGGGCACAGCTTTGCGGCACACACACCGTTCGACAGCGCGGCCGCGGCACACGGGCCGAGTTCGAATACGGCCAAGTGAACGAACAAGGGCGACGGAACTGCGACGATTCGAACATCTCTGTTGCTCCTCTATTCTTGGACATCTTTATTATTCTGGTATACACTAGAAATCTAATCTCTGCACCAGTGACCTCGCGAGGAGATTCATGGACGCGGTCGACATCCAACTTGAAGCCCGGGCCCTCGGCGACCCGACGCGCTACAGCCTGTTCCGCTACATCGTTGACTCCGACGAGCCAGTCGGCGTGGCGGAACTGACCGACTACGTGGGACTGAATCACAACGCGGTGCGCCAGCATCTCGCCGTGCTGAAAGAGGTCGATCTCATCAGTGAAGAGGTGGAGAAGCGCAGCGTCGCGGGGCGTCCCCGTCTGCTCTACCGACTGCACCCCGAGGCAGCTGGCACGTGGGGGACGCCGGGACTGTACGCGTGGCTGGCCGGATTACTTAGTAGAGCCTTGAAGAGCGGGATGAGTCCTTACGAAGTCGGTCGTCAAACCGGCCTCGAACGAGGGCGCCAACATTTCGAGCAGGGTGATTCCGTCGAGACCCTCGAGCGCGAGTTGATCGAGAGTGGCTTTCGTCCGACCCGCAGCGAACGGGGCCGTCAGGTGACCTTCGTTCTCGGGCGCTGTCCGTTCGAAGAGGTCGCGGCCGACGACCCCGACACGGTCTGTCAACTCCATCTCGGTCTGGCCAAGGGTCTCAGCGAAAGCCTCGGCGACGTCACGGTTGACCGTCTCACCGCCAAAGATCCCCACCGGGCCGGTTGTCGTCTCGTTTTCAAGCGTGACCTCGTGTCACGCCCGACGTAGGCACGCACGGAACGAACGTCGAGTCGCAGAGCGAACATGAAATTGGTGGTCTACGAATCGTTCAACTGTCCCTAAAACCTGTTTGCCAGCAGACGAGTGGATCGGCTGGTGGCGTCGGGTGCCGCCGAGGTTGAGTGGCGCGCTGTCGTCCACGACTCCGGTGTACCGACCTCGCTACTGGTGACTGGGCGACGACGGACACGTCATAGTTTCCGGCGGTCACTGCGACGAGGTCCCACCTTCAAGCGTCGAGTTCGTTTCATGCGAACGCCCGAGGGAAATGAACGGTTTGGTGATCCGTCAACGTCGCCGTGAGTTCGAAGCGTCGTCTGAAGCGTGGTGCGTGGCCCCGGGTGGAACCCATCAGCGAGTGACGATCCATGCTCCGAGAATCACGATGGCGAACGTGATGAGTGCCATGAGCCCGCGGAGGGCGTTGGCCAAGCGTCGACCGCGACGCAACGAGTTCGCCATTGAACCGTCAGACTGATTCGCGATCAAGATCCGGCGAAGCGAGGTCATCGCCCGAGCCTGACGCATTCCAATAATCGTCGCCACGACGAGGACTCCCGCGAGCGCGACGGTGGCGTCGATCGTTCTCGACGGCGACAGTGACGACCACGAGAGCACCAGACCCGCGGCGATGGCCACGAGCAACGACGTCGTGCCGACCACACTGTACCGACGGCCCATGGATCGAAAGAAGACCATCTGGGAGGATCCGTCGAGCACGTCTCGGGCCACCTTGGCAACCACGACGAGGCAGACCATGCCCCCAACCCAGATGGACACGGCGATCAACTCAATAGCTACCAGTAAGGCACTCGTTGCGTGCAACTTGCTACTCCTTGACGCGAGTGGTAAAGTTATTCTAGTTTAGCCTAGAGAATCAGGTCCGGGTGATCAGCGTCGAATCCTCGATCATTCGCCGACCGGTACAGGGAGTTGGAAGTCATGACAATCACTCAGATCGAAGCCCTCGACGCGATGCTTCAGCACCACCGCACGCTCGTGGCGGACGTCGACAACCGGGTTGCTGCGCTGGGAGAAGCCGTGAACTCGGGAATCGCTTACGAGCCCGCGGTAGCCGAGCTCATTACCTACCTCGCCGAGGAGGTAATCCCCCACGCAGTGGCGGAAGAGCTCTCCATCTACCGCACCGCCGCCACCCGTGCGGACCTGAACAACACGGTGAACGAGATGATCGCCGAACACCGTGTACTCACCGCAGCCGTCGAATCTCTGGCCAACGCGTCGAATGGCCCAGCGGCACTCACTCAGGCCACGCAGATCGGCGCGTTCTTCACCACCCACGTCGTCAAGGAGAACGAGTTACTGCTCCCCGCTCTCCTTGAAGATAACGACGTAGACCTCGTCACGTTGCTGGAGCAGATGCACCATCTGACTACCGCCGCTTCGAACGACTCACCCTCGCAGAAAGCACCGGGCGCCGACTCCGAAGCAGTCGTACTGTCGCTTCTCCTCGAAGCAGCGAATGAACTCTCCAAAGCCGGCCACGGCGACCGAGCCTGCCGACTGGTCGCCTCGGCGTGGGCCGCCCTGCGGACGACAAGGCCCACGCTCGCCGTCAAGGTCACGGCCAGCCTGCACCGACTCGCCCGGACGGTAGAGAGCGAGCCGATCACGCTGCGCCCGCACGTCAAAGGCTCGGACGATACCGCGATTCGTGAACTTGACGTGCGTCAACTGGCCCCGGCGCAACGCCACGAAATCATCTTCTCCGAGTTCCACGCCCTCGCGCCCGGAAGTGGTTACGTACTCGTCAACGACCACGATCCCAAGCCACTGCGCTACCAGTTCGAAGCCGAGCACGCGGGAGATTTCACCTGGGACGCGATCGAGTCCGGACCCGAGGTGTGGCGCGTGAGGATTACCAGAACGTTGTCTAACGCCGCCACCACCACTGGGAGTGATGCACGTGATGGGACAAATGTTCAAGAGCTCGACGTGCGGGTCCTCCCTCACGGACAGCGCCACGAACTGATCTTTTCCACCTACGATCACCTCCCCCCGGGGGGTGGGTTCGTGATCGTCAACGACCACGACCCGAAACCATTGCGCTACCAATTCGAAGCGCAGCACGCCGATGAATTCACGTGGGATTATCTGGAGTCCGGGCCGAAACTGTGGCGGGTGCGCGTCGGGAGAACGCCCGTTTCGACACCGGTCTGAGAACGATAGAGGCGCGCGACGATGAGCGGCGCCTCCACCATCGCGAGTTCGAAACGATCAACGGCGAAGGGATCTACCAAGTGTCGCTGCCTAGCGCCGCCGGCGGAACGTAACCGGCAGCGAACTCTCGCGCGTCGATTCACGTTTATCCCGCGGTCCATCTTTGGTGTAACTTGCGCCACGGCCCAGGAATCAGGGGCCCGTCGGTGCGCCTTCGCCGACGGGTCGTTCGGCGCCCGGGCCAGACGGCAGTCGCAGTGTAGTCAGGGATAGGTTTGCTGCCACGCAGAGACCGGTGACGATGAAAAGTCCGCCGCCAATAGCGATAGCAATCGAGAACGACGCAGCAAATCCGAGACACACCGCACCAACTCCAGTCGTGACGAGCCCGTAGACGATGGCGGCCCAGCGGTGGTCGTAGAGATCGGCGAACATGAGTTGGGTGCCGTCCGCCTTCTCCTTGACACCGCGCCCGCGTAGCGCCGACCACAAAATGAAGGGCACGACTTTGTGCGCATGGCCCACCAGAGCTACCAACACCCATCCACTGATCGCCACGATCGACGCCGCCACTAGAGCGATGCCCAGGTGGTGGTGATGTCCAAGCGTCAGCTCCCCCGCCAGGGCTAGGCCGACCCCAATGACCAACCACACCGCTGCCGTGACTACGAAGAGCAGATGCAGATCGGCCTTACGTCGGCGATGGCGAATGTGCAACAACAACGAGAAGAGGTGCGCACCGAGTCCGATGGACAAAATTGCCGCCCCGCACCACGCGAGCCACACCACCCCAAAGAGCAGCCCCGGTGAAAGCAAGAGCACTCCGCAGGGGATCGCCCACACCGCGAGCCACGACGATCGGCGTTGACCCGGGACGTGGGCGAGCAGGAACATCGGCCAGAGCTTCTCGGCCACACTGACGTAGGTGAGCCCGAGCCAGGCGAACAGCCCGACGACCACGTGGGCCAGCACCACGTGAGCGTTCAGATCAAACCAGTGCCCGCGGCGATCGATGACGTAGACGACTCCGTAGCAGGCGGTCATCGCGAATCCGCCGACGGCGAAGCGTAGTCCCGTCACCGGGGGCCCTTTGCCACGCGCCGACAACGCCGGGAAGATGTTCACTATCAGTAGCGTGACGGCCAGGCCCGCGAAGAACCCCCCGGCCTCGACGACGGACTCCTGCCTGGTGGCAAAGCCCAATGGTAACAACCACGCTCCGGCCAGCCAACTCAGGAACGTCGCGCGCGAGAGCACCAGCGAGCGGAACGGCCGTTGGGTAATCACCGGGGTGAACTGGTGGATCGCACCGAGTACCCCCATCGAGAGGGTCGCCAGCATGGCCAGGTGCGCCGCCGCGACCACGTGGTCGTCGGTGGGATTGACAGTGCCGTACGAGCGAAACCAGATTAATGTGACACCGCACCCCACTAGGCCCAGCGACGCGGCCGCGAGAAAACTCAATGGCACCGACGGAGGTGGGACAGCGCTCGGAAGTCCGGGCGGGCGCCCCCGCCACCCGTCCGCGGGCAGTGACGGCGCCACTTCAGAAGCCACGACGGTGCCCAGTGGCTACGTAGCGAACCTTGGACGCCGCGCCGTTGGTGGAATCGGCGACGCCAGCACCGTGGCTATTTCCGTTAGAAATAAAACGACCCTTCGCAGCGTGAAAGAGCGATAAACAACTCGTGCTATAACTCTAGTTGAGAATAGAATAACTAGACCGATCAAGTTGCGACCGGTTGAGGAGGTTCACATGGCATCGTTTGATGCGCGTCCGATCATTGCTGCCGGTGACGAACCGTTCGACCAGATCATGGCCGCGGTCGCGGCCCTCGAACCCGACGAGGAGTTCGTGGTGTTGGCACCGTTCGAGCCGGTACCGCTCGAAGGCGTCCTCGGTGCACAGGGATTCTCCTACGAGGCGCTCGACATCGGCGGCGGTGACTGGCAAGTCACCTTTCGTAGGCCGTCATGACATCCAACGACCAAACGCGCGATCCGGACCCGACGGCTCCGGTTGGCGCAGTGGTTCGAGTGAACGACGTAGTTAGCGCGGCCTGGGGGGCGTTAGGCACCGTCCACGATCCCGAGCTCTACCTCGACATAGTCTCCTTAGGTCTCGTCTACGACGTTCGTGAGGAGGACGGTGCCGTCGTGGTGGAGATGACCCTCACCACGCCCGGTTGTCCGGCGTCCGAGACGCTCCCCGAGATGTCTCGGGCCGCGGTCGTTGAAGTAATGGACAGTTCAACTCCCGTGGACGTGCGCATCGTGTGGGACCCGCCCTGGAGCCCAGCGATGATTGATGTCGAGGCCGCCGCCGCGGCCGGATTCCGGGTTCGGTGATGACGAGACTCGCGTGACACCGACCATCCGAAGCGATCACTTCGCCGCGGGATCACGCCTACTGGTCCGTTGCGAGTAGATCAAATCCTGATTGGTGATCAAGCACGCCGTCGAGATTGTCCGTGCCAACGATGACTCGAAACTTTCACTATGCATGTAATACGTACATCGAATCCGCGCCGAGCAGTGCACGGGGCCGGGCCACACGCTGTGATTTCAACATCCCAAGGGAGACCACATGAGAACCGCGATTCACGGAATGCCTCGCGTTGGGTTCGATCGCGCCCTCAAGTGGGCGCTCGAAGGCTACTGGGCGGGCACGGTGACCGACGCGCAGCTCGACGATGTCGCGGCATCGATTCGCCGGCGCAACTGGCAGAGCATGGCGAGCGCCAAGGTTGACTTTGTCCCCTCTAACGACTTCTCGTTGTACGACCACGTGCTTGACGCCGCGGTCATGGTTGGTGCCATCGCGCCGCGATTCGTCGGTGCCGGCGCGACAGTTGAGCGTGAACGTTACTTCGCCATGGCCCGAGGGGGCCAAGTCGACGGAAAAACTGTCGCCCCCCTCGACCTCACCAAATGGTTCGATACCAACTACCACCATCTGGTACCCGAACTCAGTTCCGACACCATTTTTGTCCCCGACGCGACCAAAGCGAGCGGTGAGTTGGCCGAGGCCTCCGACCTGGGAGTCCTCACCACCCCCGTGCTCCTCGGTCCGATGACCTTGGTACTGTGCAGCACCTTGATGCACGACGGCGTTGATCTTTTGAAATTGCTCGATCCGCTGGTCGCCGCGTACATCGAGGTCCTGACCCAACTCAAGCGCGGTGGCGCCGCGTGGGTGCGTATTGACGAGCCCGCTCTGGTGCAAGAGCGAAACACCGAAGAACTGGCCGCACTGCGTCGCGTCTACCGGCGCCTCGGCGAGCACCCGACTCGGCCGAAGATCGCACTGTCGACGTACTTCGGTCATCTAGGCCCGGCCATGGGAGTGGTTAGGGACCTACCGGTAGAGGCGGTGGGACTCGACTTCTGTCGCGGAAGGGAAAACCTTCAGTTGCTGAAGTCCTTTGGTGGTCTCGGGGACATGGTGCTCTTCGCGGGGCTCGTGGACGGGCGAAATATCTGGTCCAACGACCTTGACGCCAGTCTGGACTTGCTCGATGAGCTCACGTCACTCACCACAGAAGTCGTCGTCTCGACGTCATGCTCTTTGTTGCACGTACCCATGGGTCGCGCGGCTGACGAAACGGTCGACGAAGAGGTACGTCCGTGGCTAGCCTTCGCCGAAGACAAAATCGATGAGTTGGCCGTACTGTCTCGCGGGATTACCGGCGGTCGCGGTGCGGTCGCCAACGAACTGGAAACAAATCGAGCCGCTCGGTCCGCCCGACGGGCCTCGTCGCGCGTGACCGACGAGGTGGTCCGTCAGCGGGTCGCGTCGTTTGCTAAATTTGATCCCCGCCGGGTCGAGGCCGCGGGCGATCGGGCTGCGATCCAGCGCGCCGAATTGGCGCTGCCGATCTTGCCGATCACCACCCTTGGATCGTTTCCCCAGACCCCCGAGCTTCGACGGGCTCGGGCGGCGTGGCGCGCCGGACACCTCGATGACGCCGACTACGACGCCGTACTGCGCGCCGAGATTGATCACGTGCTGGCGGTTCAAGAAGAAATCGGGCTGGACGTCCTCGTGCACGGCGAACCCGAGCGCGACGACATGGTTCGCTACTTCGCGGAGCGACTCACCGGATTCGTGGTCCCCGAGGAGGGATGGGTGCAGTCCTACGGATCGCGATGCGTACGTCCCGCGATTCTCTTCGGCGACGTAGCGCGCCGCGGTCCGATGACGCTGGACTGGACTCGCTACGCCCAGTCACGTACGTCCAAGCCGGTCAAGGGCATGATCACCGGACCGATCACCATGCTCCGGTGGTCCTTCGTGCGAGATGACCAGCCCGATCGTGACACCGCCGACCAACTCGCACTGGCCCTACGCGACGAGTTCATCGATCTCCAGGCGGCCGGGTCTACCATCATCCAGATCGATGAACCAGCCTTACGCGAGGGCCTACCTCTTCGCATGGATGAACGTCCGGAGTATCTCAAGTGGGCGACTCGCGCCTTTCGACTGGTCACCTCCGCGGCGACTAGCGCCACGCAGGTGCATACGCACATGTGTTATGCGGAACTGGACGACATCATCATTGTTCTGGACGAGTTGGACGTGGACGTCCTCTCCTTCGAGGCGGCGCGCTCTGACATGGCATCCGTCGACGTAGTGCAGAGCGCGTCGTATCAGGGCGGGGTGGGACCGGGTGTCTACGACGTGCATTCACCGCGAGTCCCCGAAGTCGCCGCGCTCGAGGGGTTGTTGCGCCGCGCGCTCGAGAGTCTCGGACCCGACCGGTTGTGGATAAATCCTGATTGTGGTCTCAAGACCCGCCGCTACGAGCAGGTCCTTCCGGCACTAGCCCACTTGGTGGTGGCGGCACGAAGTCTGCGAGCCGAGTTGGACAACGGCGCAACATTGCCCGGCGCCGGTATCGACGCCGCTAGTACCCAAACGCCACCCGGCTCGTAACCAATGAGTTCGAATGAATTCTTCCAACGCTGGCTCGCCCCAGACAGGGGCCGGCTGTGGCTGGTGGCGACAGTCGTCGGAGTTCGCTGCGAAAGCTCCGACGCCACGACGCTGCTCCTGGAACTGCCCGAGCCGGCGGACTTTGTAGCCGGACAGTACTACCTCGTGCGCATGCGAATCGATGGTGCTCCCGGGGTCGTCGAACAGGCGTATTCGGTCTCATCGTCGCCGTGGCCACCGTCTTCGAAGATCGAGATCACTATTCGTGAGATCCCCGGCGGGCGCACTTCTCCCTTACTCGCCCGCCAGGTCGGTGAGGGAGATCAGATCCACCTGCACGGACCCTTTGGCTCTCTGACGTGGAACGAGGCCGACGGAGGCCCGCTGTTGATGATTGGCGCAGGAAGCGGTCTTGCACCCTTCGCGTCCATCGTGCGGTTCGCCTCGGCCCGCCATTCAACGGTGCCAATGGCACTGCTCTGTTCGAGTCGAGATCGGGCATCGATCCTCTTTCGTGAACCGTTGGAAGAACTCGATCGCTACCAAGATGAGTTGACGGTGATCCATACCTTCACCCGAAGCCCCCGGGACCTCTCCGCTCACTTTCATGGGCGCATCGATGCGCCCATGATCAACGAGGTACTCGGAAAACTTAGATCGTGGGATCCGTCACCGCCGTCGCTACTGATTGCCGGTCCTCTGGAAATGGTGGCGTCAGCACGCCAAGCCTGCCAAGCGCTCGGCATCGAGGGCGGGCGCATCAACTACGAACTTCACGCGTGACATTACCCACGTCAGAAAAACTAGGACTCTTGACGAACTTTTCAAGACACCGACGAATCGCGCGGAGCACTGAATCGCGAAACGAGTTCACTGACCGATTCGGCCATTCCCAACTGCGCGAAGTCGCGGCGGATCGTCAGTCGTACTTCTCTATGCGGACCCGGTGCGGATCGACACCAAGTTCACCTAGCCAGCCCTGAACGTCTTGCACCATCGCTGGCGGGCCACAGATGTACGCACGTCTCGGGGATTGTCCCGCGACGGCGTCGGCCACCATGCGGTGATCGATTCGGCGATGGTGCGTTGCTCGAACATCGCTCGAATCACGAGTGAACGTGTGCACGACCTCCAACCACGGGTACCGTTCGGCCAAATTGGCCAAGTCACGATGGTAGAAAGCGTTATCGAAATTGCTCGACGCGCACACGAGGCGCATGGGGATGTCGAGATCCGCCGCTACCGCGTAGCGGATCATGCTCATGAGCGGGACCAGACCGCTGCCCGCTCCGATCAACAGGACTGGGCCACCATCATCCGTCGTCCAGGTGAAACGCCCCACCGGGCCTCGCACTTGGATCTGATCACCCACACTGAGACCCCGGACCAATTGCGGTGAGATGAGTCCGCCGGGTACCTCGCGCACACCAATATCGATGGTCGACGTCTCAGGCACTGGCGATGAGGCAACGGAGTAAGCCCGTTGAATCGGGCCGGTCCGACCAGGTACCGTCAGTCGCACGTTGTAATACTGCCCCGGGAGAAAATCGGCAGAATCTACGAGTCGTAGCCGCAAAGTCACGGCGTCTGTCGTCTCTTGGATGATGTCGATCAACCGGGCGTCCTGCCAACGTGCCGGCTGGCGGCTCGAGACGTCACTAACAGTCCGCGCGGGCGCGATGGGCGTGTCCGCGGACGTTGCATTGGCGTCAATTGGGGGGACCACGGGACGAGCCTTTCACTAGCATGGACTAGAAGAAAGGTTAATCCGATTACGCCAAAATAGAACCAACGCGCACTGATCGGCCGGGAAACCCTACAGCATTCCGAACAATGAGCGACCCGAACGAAAGGGGTATGACAATGCGCATCGACTACCGAACCGTCTTTCCCGGCGCGCTCAACGCCATGGCGACACTCGAAGCCACCGTCCACTCAAGCTCTCTTGATCCAGAGTTGCTCGAGTTGGTGAAGGTGCGCGCATCCCAGTTGAACGGCTGCGCCTACTGCGTGGACATGCACACGAAGGATGCCCAAGGTATCGGCATGGAGAGTCAACGACTTCACCTCGTCGTCGTGTGGCCAGAAGCGCCGGTCTATTCGCCGCGCGAACGCGCGGCCCTCGCCTGGTGCGAGGCGCTCACATTGTTGCCAAGCTCGGGTGCACCCGACGACGTCTACGAACAGGTGGCGCAACAGTTCAGCCCCGAAGAGATTGTCGCTCTCACTCTCGCCATCGTGGCCATCAACGGATGGAACCGCCTGGCGGTCGGCTTGCGTACTCCCGTTGGAAGCTACGTCCACCCGGACGCGGATCGCGCGTAGCCGCGAGTTTTCGCATCGCCACAGCGCTGCATGAGACGGAGACTGATTCGGATAAATGCTATCCATCTCGGTGCCGTAACTAGTGCGTCATCCCTCTTCAGTGCCCATTCCCCAAGCGTTACGCTGACCCCTTGACTGCGCCTCATCGAATGTGACAATTTCATTACCTCCGATGAATCGAGACAAGAAATCGGTAGGGATGGTAAGGACCGGCGCTTCTTCCCCAACTCGGGCCCTAAAATCCTGGTGTGATGATGGTCTCCGACCTCGATCTCACTTTCGTTCAAAAGTACTGCGCTGAACGAATCCCCGCCGAGTTCCAAGACCGCGTTCGCTTGGAAACCAGGGACGGCGTCGCCCGACTCCTTCCGAATAGTCGACTCCGCAGATAGCCTCCGTCTTCAGGAACAAGCTCGGGTTGCTGTTGAGCCCCTCGGTCGATTTCGCTCATGGTGGGTCAGGGCGAAGGCAGGATCGCGAGCGCCGCCGCCAACGCCAGTATCACGACCGACAGGGCCATGGTCACTAGGGCCAAACTCCGTACGCTGCGTCGTGAGAGACGCCGTGCAGCGACGCCGTGGCCGCCCGCCAGACCAAGAACCAGGGCGACCACGACGACCTTGACTTCGAGCACGTGCCCGAAGGAGGTGGTGTTGACGGTGTGCAGTCGCACACCGTCGTGCCACGCCATCAGGATCCCCGTCAGCACGAGTACTGGGAACAGGCCGAAGTTGGAAACCTTGGCAAATCGACGCCCCGACAACCTGGCCATCTCGCCCAACAACTCCGGTCGAGCCACTCTACGCATCACCGGCATCATCACGAAGACCAGCATCAGTTGGCCACCAACCCAAAAGGTGGC
>DATLSR010000061.1:0-14643 GCA_035533995.1 Acidimicrobiales bacterium
CGGGAATGGGCTGCAATGGATGGCCGCTGTGCTCGGGCCACGTCGGCCCGATTTCGCACTTTCACCCCCTGATGGAGCAGGCGCACCGCTTTCTGGCGTCGATCGTGACGGTACTCATTGTGGTGCTCGCCTTCCTGACGCTTCGTGCCGGCGCGTTGGCGCGTCACGTGCGCGGCCCGGCCCTGGCGTCGGTGGGGGTCATCGCGGTGCAGATCGTGCTCGGCGCGATCACGGTGGTGACGAGCAACGCGCCCGTCACCGTGGCGCTGCACCTCTTGGTCGCCACGCTGTTCCTCGCCGTCGTGACGGTGACCGCGGTCGCGTCGTTCATCGAGCCAGAGCGTTCATGGTCGTTGCTGCACCGACCGGGACGACTCGCCTGGGCCGCCGTTGGTGGGCTCTACTTGGTGGTCATCTCGGGTTCGATCGTGGTCAACGCCGGAGCCCAGTCAGCGTGCGCGTCGTGGCCCGCGTGCTTCTCGAGCCCGGCGGCGATGGGGCTCGTGGTGATCCAACTGGTCCACCGCTCGATGGTGCTCGTTGGGTCGCTGCTCGTCGTGGCCTTCCTGATCAGCGTGTGGCGTAAAAAGGGGACCGACTTGGTTGAGCGCCTACTCTCGCTCTTCGCGCTTCTTCTGCTCGCGGCGCAGATCGTCGTGGGCGCGCTGAGCGCTCTCTATAGTTCACACACCGAGTTCGCCGACGTGCATCTCGCCCTTGCCTCGGCCCTCTGGGCGGCCGTGGTCGCAGTCTTCGCCCTGTCGGCGAGAGAGCGAACGGCGAGAGAGCCAGGGCCACTGTCGGGCGATCCCCTTCTGAGTGATGCGCCGATTACTCACGTTCTTAGCTAGGCCCTCGCCGCAATCGAGGTAACTCGGTCGGACCAGATCCCCCAGAGGCGAGCTCGCACCACGACTGCGACGTAACGATGGGCGCAATGGCGGTGCGTAGATCGATGCTGGCAAGCCCGAACACGTCGGCTCTTAGAGATCAACATCTCCGCGCACTAGATGCTCAGTAAATTGCCAGCCATTTCCCTACTGTTCTCACCCTTGCAGCTGAGGGGTGATTTGTTGGACATCTCGTACAGTCGCGTTAACAGCTCGAGACGCCGGTCCACCGCAAAGTAAATTCAAGTCTCTCGTATGCTTTCAACGTGCGAGATCGCGAGGAAGTTTCCTGTGGTTTTGTGCTAGCGCATCACTTAAAAGAGGATGGGAGAGCATGATGAATAGATTCAAGCGGACAATTATTACCATCGCGATCGGGTCCATGACCGTTCTACCCGCAGTAATGCTGAGTGCGGGAGCGGCTTCGGCGTCTGGAGTGAATCAGTACGATGCGGGGACAGCGGGTTCTAGCGGACTGTGCCACGGTGCATTTGCCAATACCAATGGCAATTTCAGGGTCCTGGGCTCACTGGGCGGGAGCATAGGAGGCGGCGTACCCGCGGGCCCGGGCGCCACTGGATGGAACAATTCAGCGGTGTCGGGAGACTGCACACTGGGCGCTTGATTGCAAACCGCGAGCGTCGCTCAAGAGGTGAACGTATTCCAATGTCGCTCGCGTGTTCGCCCCTCGCCGATCGTTGCACGAAATTTCGACGAGTAGGTAGCGTCGCGGTCTCAAGTGCCAGCGCCGATCGTTGCACGAAAACCGAATCCGCTTTCGGGTTCGTATCGATTTCTTCAACGTCGTGTTGGGCACATACAAAATGTCGACATCATGCCTCAATCGCCAGTGCTTCTAGCCGCACGGACGCATTTGTTCCGCTGCATGAGGCCAGGGTGATCCTCGAATCTTCTTGATCGAGTCTCGCACCTGGTTTCGTTTACCAACTGCCCGGCTTGATGACACAGATATTTCCTGGACGCGGCGTGTAAATCTCAACTATGTTCATCATCGTCTGCACTCGTGATCGATTCCGACACCAGTCGGAGCCACGTGGTTGAGACAAAGGGGGCTCCATGAACACGTTAAACAGCGACAATCGAACATCGAGATTCCGCGATACCCGCCGCCGGACACGAGTGCACGGTGCCGGCAGACATCTCGCGATCGCCCTCGTGCTCGGTACCTTGATGTTGGCAGGCACACCTTCCCTCGGCGGTGCAGCGGTGCCGCCGCCCGCGCCTTGGACGGCAAGTGGGCCAGGGACCGTCACCGTCGTTTCTAACGGGACGACGTCGCCCGCTCAAATGACCTATAGCTTGCGATCGACTTCCGTATACGCAGGTCAAAGCTGGACCTTTTCGACGACTGCCTCGAGTGGTCCGGTAACGTTGAACTGGAACTACACCGGCTTTCACGCTTACTACCAGGTGACGGCCTTTCTGCGGGCCTACGTGATTCACAACAGCGTCACGACGTACACGGGCTTAGTTAGCGCTGGTCCCGAGAACTGCTGCACCGCTCCGTCTGGGGGATTCAACTACTCGGGGAGCGTGACGTTGAACGTCCAGCCAGGTGACACCTACGGATTCCAATTCGGCGGACGTAACTACGACTCCAATGACATACTTCAAGGTCAAGTGACGGTGAAAACTGTTGCGACTTCGATGAACCAGTGCAAGACCGGGGGCTGGCAGACGCTCACGGATGCAACGGGCACGCCTTTCAACAATCAAGGTGACTGTGTTAGTTACGTTGAGACCGGAGGGTCGAACCCAGCAAACGGCTAGAGCCGCCGCAGCGATATGGGCCGGCCCTCCTCGCAAAGCGAGGTTGGGTCGGTCCATTCGCGGCCATGGGGACCCCTATCGGTCGCCTCGTGACGACGCCCGCGTCACGAAAAAACTCGCGCGTCCAACGCGGGCAACTACTGCAGTGAGCAGCTCCCCGTTGACGCTTCTACGCTCGTACCGTCGTCCAAGATACCTGCAAGCTGCACGGCTGATATACCCAAACGAATAACACATCCAGAATTGTTGCAGCTCTAGTGAGCCCATGAAGAAATTCTCCACTCGGACACTGTGTACGTCCCCGGGTTCAAGGGGTGTTCGCAACACCAGCCTCAACTGAGACTAGGAGTTCGTCGAGTGCTTCGGCGGGCGAATCGCCATACGCTGGACCGCTGGACCAACTGCTGTTTGGGAGGCGCTACTTCGTATTAGCTCGACTTAGAGTGCGCGCAAGGATGCCCAGCGTGGCACGCAGCACCGCTTCGGGTATCACCGGAAAGCTGATGCGAGTTCGGTACGCTTCATGCACCCTTGACCAGTCGTAGTAAGTGGTCACCAATGTTCCCAAGTCGACCGGCTCAAGAAGATATCCATAGACGTAGTCCATGGGTGGATCGATCAAGGGGTGCTCGATCGTCCAGGCGATCTCTCGGTCCATTGCGAACGCCGTGATGCGGATAGTGACGCTGTACTGGCCGAGGGGAATGTCGTTCAGCGCTTCGCGGTCCATGTGCACGACGAAGGTGTCCCCCACTTGGGTCACGGGAGCACCCTCGGCGCTCATCAACATGCCCGACGGGGTCGCACAAGTGCGAGAAGATCTCACTCGCGGGGACGGGGATAGTTCTTTGAACTTCAATGCGCTGCTCGCTCATTCCCACATCATGTCACCTGGACTCCTTAGACACGCTTGGCGCCGCCGCTTCTCAGCAATCGCCTTTCGTGGTGGCGGCGCTCATGCGTCGGGTCGTTTACATCGGCCTGTCGGCATATCAGTTTCGTCATCGATTGTCGCAGTGCTCAATGAATCTTGACTCCGTCGAATTTGAGCTCGAAGACATCTATGAACGCCGCTAGCCCCTCCTTTGCCCGTGGAGCCCTCGCCATCGCGGCAAGCCGGAGGCGAGTATCGTCTGGATATTCGACTTCGTTAGTCGTTTCTAGGTCTGAGGACCGATGGTCGCACCTCGAGAAGGGAACAGTGCCATGTTCAAAGTTGTAGTAGTGGGGGCCGACGATTCACCGACCGCTCGACGTGCCGTGGAGGCCGCGACGGAGATGGCCGCGATGTCCAATGGTGAGTTACATATTGTGACGGCTTACAGTACCCCCGTCGTGCGCGATGGACATCTGCCCAGCGAATTCCGGCACCTCAGTCACGACGGTGACATTGACGCCGTCCTGCAGGTCTTGTCATTCATTCCTAAAAAACGAGGCATCGAACCAACATTGCACTCGGTCACCGGCGACCCGGCAGAAGCGATCATCAAAAAGGCCACCGAACTCAAGGCCGACCTGGTCGTTGTTGGAAATCGCGGCATGCGCGGTGTGCGACGGGTCCTGGGCAGCGTGCCCAATACCGTGGCCCACGGCGCGCCCTGTTCGGTCGCGATCATCGACACCTCGGAGTAGCGCGCGCCACTGAACGAAGTTGAGCCTTCGCTCGCGTTGACCGGTTCCTTCAGAGAGACGGCCTCGGCGCTGCTTACTATCTCGGCACACCACCCGAGCGGGCCATGTCGATGACAAAGCTCGTCGCCGATTGCGCGCCGTTCAAGAACAGCGTGTTCTGCTGGTCTTTTGTCAAGTCAAAATCGGTAGCGGTGAGGCCAGCGTTATCGACGAAGATGGTTCGAGCGGCGGTTGACGAGTGCATCGAGTGCGTATCCCACTCATTGGTCATGGTCTTTAAACTCCGCAGCGCCACGGCGATGGCCGAGTCACACGCTTGAGTCGACGGGAACTCGGTCTGGAGCCGCGACAACTTTACGCCAATGGTGGGCCAGCGAGGTGCCTGTCCGTCATTGCGGTCAAAGGCGTGAATCGGAAAGTTCGCCAGCATGCCTCCGTCAACCCAGGTCTGCGTTCCCGCCGCGTAGTGAATGGCCGCTGATCCGCCCCCGGGCATCGCCAGTTCGACGGTCGCGTCTTGGGACTCTACGTGCACCGGCTCAAAGAAGAAGGGGATGGACATCGACGCTCGTACCGCGTCGACGGGATCTTGTTCGTCTGGCGACTTTCCGTACATCGGAAAATCCCACGGCAAGCGCACCAGTTGACCCCGTGTGATATCCGAAGTGTGCACGACCAAGCGGTAGTCCTGACCAGCTTTCAAACTCTGACCCGGGTCCACCTCGCTCGAGAGTTTGAGCTTGGCGAACGACGTGATGCCCAGCTGATCGTGCAAGATTGGTCGAAGCCAGGTTTCGAGATAGTCGCCCGAATAGATACCTTGTTGACGAGTGAGGATCGCCACATCGGTGCCGACGTCGCCGGCGTGACCCAGGGCGCGGTCGAAGAACCGATGAAGGTGACCTTCGGGCATGAAGTTCGAGAAATCGAGCGTGCGAATATAACTCAGGAGTTCGGTCATCTCCTTACCCGATTGGGAGATGCCCGCCACGAGACTCGCGGCGATCGCGCCCGCGCTGGTGCCCGCAACTCCTCGAAAGGAGTAGCCCGCTTCACTCAAGACGAGGATCGCCCCGACGAGCCCAATACCTTTGACACCCCCGCCTTCGAGCGCGAGGTCGGCGCGTAGTTCACGGCGTCCTTGATTCTCGGGATTCGCCCAGCCGTCAACCTCTCGAAGATGCTCCGCGGCCGCCACGAACTGCTCTTGGAGCGCCGGCGGTCGCGCATAGCCGAGCGGACTTTCAGAAAGGGTAATTGAATCCATCACACTGTCCCCCACAACTCGGCCGTGCACACCGCCGCAACGTCGTTGAAACTACACGGTCTCAACGCCGTTCGCTCAGATACTCCATCAACCGATGGCGTCGAGTGCCTCACGGGCGCGGCGTTCCACGCTCGCGTAGCCACTCGCCACACTTACGTCACGCGCGGTGGTGAGGAGTTCTCGCGCCGACGCCACGTCATCCACAGCGCCTCGCGCAAGGAGCGCCTTGCCCCACAAAAGATTGGTGCGGGCGTTAAAGAATTTTGCACCCGCCCGCTGGCATTGGTCGGACGCGTGTTCGAAGTACGCAACGGCCTCGTCGTAGCGACCGAGAACAGTGGCGAGTCCTCCGAGGTACTGAGATATGGGACTGTCGATCTCGGCCCCGCTACTCGGCCAGAGATCGGGCCACGGTACGAACTGATCAAAGATGGGGCCCGCGTGCGCGGGGTCACCCAGCAAAATGGCCGCGTCGGCCCACCATGCCATGCCAAGGAGCCACGTCGCGTCGAGTGGCAGATCGTGCCCTTCGCTCGCGAACGCGTCGAAGCATCGACGGAGCTCTTCGGTACTGCCCGCTTCGCCGTGCGCCAGGGCCAGCGCCCCTCGAACGATCCCACTTACTTCTGGTGCTTGCTCGACCAACTGCTCGAGAATCGGCACCAACTCCCCGAGCGTGCCTCGTTGAAAGTACACCGAGACGAGTTGGCCCCCGTACATGGTAAAGGCGTCGGGTTGCGCACTGGCGGTGCCCACTTCGTAGGACTCGGTGGCGATACGTTCGAGGACGTCGATGTCGCCGTCCACGATGGAGCGCCACGCCTTGGTAAAGAGATAGACCCAGCGCAATGTTGGTTGATCGAGCTGTTCCACCAGCCCCCGCACGACCTCGAGAACCCGGTCCATCTCCACAAAATCGCCGACACAGGCCGCGTACTCCTCACGCCAGTGATGGGCGAAGAGGATCTGCACCGGATCTCCGACGCGATTCGCGCGTTCCATCGCCTCGCCGGTTCGCTCGCGAGCCGCTTCGAGCTCCTGGGGCACCATGAGAGGAAAGGCGATGGCGTTGAGGACCCGCACGATCACGGCGTCGTCGCCCGTGCGTCGAGCGATAGTGAGCGCCTCTTCGGCGAGCGCCTTACGTCGCTCAAATGAACTCCCGACGCCCAGTTCCGCACAGAGCGAGGCCAGTACCAAAGCGCGCGTAGGGTGACTCGCGTCAAGGCGCTCCAGGGCCAACTCCAAGATCGCGACCTTCTCAACGTCAATCGCGCCAATGGCGCTAAAGAACCCTCGATTGGTCGCCAGACACGCCTCTACCAAGCGATCCGTGTCGTCGAGGTCGGCCGCGCTCTTGGCCGCGGCGAGCAGCGTGTCGCGAAAGGCCGGGTCACCGGTCTGTCGCTGTGCTGTGCCCAGCCCAATGGCGAGATCGAGTTCGAGGACCGCATCGTGGGTGTCCCCTTGGGCGAGAAGCTCTATGGCCTGGGCGTAGTAGCCCAGCGCGTCGCCCGGTGCGAGCGCGCGCAGCGCGGCGTCGGCGGCCTGACGCGAATAGTCGACCGCCTTGACCAGGTTGCTGGGCTGGGTCGCGCTCGTCCAATGTCGAGCGAGTTCGCCCACGCGCACCCCAGGTTGATTCTCGAGAATCTCTTCAAGGGCCACGGCGATCTGTCGATGGGCACGAGATCGGCGAGTCGTGCCCAGATCGGCGTAGAGCGTGTGCTGAATCAACGCGTGGGCGAAACTGTATCGACTCGAACCGTCGCTCACTTCACGCACGAGCGCCGCCCGGGCGGCCGCGTCCAACGTATCCATCAACTCGTCTTCGGAACTCCCCGACACCTTCGCCAACAGTTCTAAGTCAAAGTCTCGACCAATGACCGCGGCGAGACCCAAAATCCGCTCTGCGCGCTCACCCAGTCGAACGACGCGCCCCCCGATGACTTCGCGCACGCTGTCGGGCAGGGCCATGCGGTCCAAACTCTCTTTCACTCGCCAGCGCCCCGTCTCATCTTGAAAAATCGCGCCGGTCTCACTGAGGTGGCGCAAGACCTCGCTGACGAAGTACGGATTCCCGTCGGTCTCGCGGTAGAGCGCGTGCGCGAAGTCAATCTCGGACTCCTCGAGCGTTCGTCCCGCCGCGACTTCCATGTAGGCGATCACGCCGAGGTCGTTCAGACCCGAGAGCTCTATTCGACGAACGCTGCGCTGTTGGTGAAGGACGCCCAGGGTCTCTCGCAGTGCGCTGGCTTGGGACAGTTCGCTGTCGCGAAAAGTACCCAGAATGAGCAGACGCGATGCCTGGTCGGCGCTGATCAAGTGACGCAACAGCAACAGACTGGCTTTGTCCGCCCACTGTAAGTCCTCGAAGATGAGGACCACGAGTTGTCGTTCGGACAACATCGCAACAAGACCCACCGCCGCGGAGAAGAGCAAGTACCGCTCGGTATCGGCATCGGTAGCGCGCGACGGCGGCAAGTTCGGGATTCGCTTGGCGAGCGCGGGGGCCAGACCCGCGAGTTCCGATCCGTGCACCGCGACGTGCGCGAGCAGTTGCTCTTCGGGCGCGTTGGCCGCGTAGTGTTCGAAGGCCTCAAAAAAGAGTTGATAGGGACTGGCGAGATCCTCTTCGCAGTGGCCAAAGAGCACGAGCGCACCGCTGTCAAAAGCCGTGCGGGCCACTTGGCTGACCAATGTCGTCTTGCCCATTCCGGCTTCGCCCGAGATCAAGATGAGTTCACGCCCGCCACTGCCCGTGACCTCCTTCAGCGCCCCGGCGATCTCGTTGGTCTCCACCTCGCGTCCAATCGTGCCCACGGGCGGTCGCACCGACAATCGGCTGGGCAGGGGTACATCGGCGTCGCCGGCGGGCTCCCAAAGGATCTCGACGACTTCAATGGCTTCGGTGAGCCCCTTTAACGCCGTGGGGCCCAGGTCTCGGAATTCGTGACGGCTTCGCCGTCCGGCCATCGCCTGGACGAGGCGCGACGCCAGGATCTGTCCGCTCTCGGCGTTCGCGCACAGTCGCGCCGCTTCAATGATCGGATCGCCAAAGTAGTCACCGTCTTCGAGTGAAACCTCGCCCCCGCTCAAGCCCACCCGCAGGCCGATCTCGTGTCCGCCCACCGCGTTGTTTCGCTCCACGCCTTGTTGCATGACCACCGCGCTCTGCAGGGCCGCGGACGGCGAGGTGAAGACCACCATGAGACCGTCACCCAAGTTCTTCACTTCGGTGCCACCCAGTTTGGAGATGGCTTGACGCAGGATAGAAAAATGGCGACGGCGGAACTCGTCGGCGTCTGGCGCGGAGAGTCGCTGGGAGAGTTCGGTCGACTTGACCAGATCAGTGAAGAGGACCGTGATGTTGACGGTGTCGGTGCTCGTACTCATCAGGCGTTGATATTTGCTTTTAGATTCTTTGGCGCAATTCGCCAGCACGTCCCGGGAAGGTGGTCCATCGAGGCCTGTAGGTGGGCGAGGTCGGCTCGGAAATCGCGGAAGGCCTGCGCGCCGCCCGCGTCGAGGGCCAAAGAGGAGAAGTCACTCATGAGCGGGGTACGTCGCACGTTGAGATTGAAGTTTGCGTTCACCATCCGTTGATACACGTCTAGGGGAGGTCGTTGGCCATTTTGGTACACCCGAACGGGCTGGGCATCGTCCCAGAGTTGATAGTTCCACACGCCCGAGCCGAGAACTTCGTGTTCGACTGTCGTCAGATAGATGAACGTTGATATCAGGCGAACCGCGCCCTCGCAGCTAAGGGGTGTACCGGCAAGTTCGTCAACGCCTCGAGGTAGATAGGCGCTCAGCGATTCGATCCACTGCGCGAGGGACGCGTCGTTGGCGATCGCGTCGTCACTTTGGAAGTACAGCGCGAGGTAGCGACGGGCGTGCGCTTCAAAGACACCCATCAACGACAGATAGTTCTCCAACGCCGGCGTCTCCACGTCGGGGGAATTAACGCCGCGGCGAAGAGCGTCCACCGCCGGATTGAACTTTTGCAGATCAAAATTGGCCCACGTCGCCTCGTAGAGCGCACACATACCCCTATGAGTAAAACTGAAGATGTTCTCGAAGTCGCCACCTGGGCCCATCTGATCGATCGTGACCATCTGATTGCTCGAGTGCGTGGCGTAGATGTGGGGCTGGAGCAAACGGCGAACCGGGTGATTCTGATTCAGGCAGTTACGCGTGACAAAGGACAGAGGACCACCACCGACGAGGTGGAGCCAGTTGAAGTGTCGCACCAGCGACGAGTGCGTGGTCAGTCCACAGAGGGCCAATCGCATCGCCGGCCCCCACTCCTTCGACTCCGGGGCGCACGATCCAAGATCGCTCTCAATATGCGTGGCCCGTAGACGCGCGTGGGCGTCAAGCGCGAAATCGACGCGCGCACCAGGTGGGCGCAGACCCGCGTGACACTCGAAGTTGTTCAGTTCGAGAAAGTCCCATTGAAACGTGCGGGGGCCCGTTCGCTCGAGATAGCCCGTGTAGGGACTCGCGACCGCGAGGTGTCCGAGGTCAAGATCGCCAACGAACTCCGGTGGGCGAAGCGGCGGCGCGAAACACGCTCGATGGTTCTTGGGGTAGGCCCGGGCTAAGGCGATCTCGGGATCGCCCTCGATGGGCACCAGACCCGGTTGCATCGGTGAGAAGCTCCGGTAGAGCCACGACTGCAGTCGGCAAAACAACAAGGGCAGGCGCTGCGCTTCGTCGCTTGGAACAAAATCGGCGACGACGACGCCCGAAATCGCGATACCGGGGAACTTACTGGCCAGCGAGACCGGAACGATCGGGCGCGCTTGGGCGGTGGGCGAAGGAATCACGAGAGGTTGGGCGTGACGGAACTTGAACGTCATGAATCCGTTCCAGAACGTTCGCCGCAAGCGCCACATAGAGACTGCCTACGGTCCCGCCGCTACTCGCCACGGCTTAAAGGCATTGTCCACTTCAGCGAGGGCTCGATGCAGGTTGGGAAAGTGCCGCAGGAGCACGGACTTCATGGTGTTGTTCTCGATCCACTCAATCCCTTCCTTGGTGTAGACCTCCGGGCGGTAGTCGTAGGTATAAAAGCGGTCACTCTTGATGCGTCGGGTAGCCATGAGAATAAAGACACGAAAGGCGGTGTCGCTAAAGGCGAACCCTTCGGGCGGGGCCTCGGCGAAGAGGCCGACCATGAGGTCGACCTCTTCCACGTCGCCGTAGATTCGTCGCAGATCCGCGACCACCCCGGGGTCGGCGCTGAACTCCTCGAAGGTCGCCGCGGGCCTCAGGCGGAACTTACGACGAAACTCGTTGTACCGCGGAACACCACGCTCGCGGTTACGCAAGATATCGGTGGCGGCCAAATCGATGATCGTGCCGTCGGGCTCGTGAAACTCGCGCAAGCGATTGGGATAGTTGTGAAGAACAATCGCCCCCGGGTGACTCGTGCCAAAGGAGTAGAACAGGTCGTTCATCTCAATGCGAGTGTCGTCCAGCACGTTGTGGGTTTCGACGCCAGCGAGTTGCGTGAAATTCATCTCTTCAATGACTCGGTCATCGATGACCTTGCGCAAGCTGTACTCGTCAGGAATCAGTGGATGCATCCGATACACCGAGACAAACTCTTCGGTCATTGAGTAGGGCTCGCCGTGATAGTAGAGCTGCGAGCCCGGAACGCCGCTGAACTCTTCGCTCTTGGTGAGACGGCCCAGATGTTTCAAGAGCCACTCACCTTGAAAGCCCCACCAGTTCACCCGCATGCCCAACTCCAAGTCGGCGTCGGCTAAGAGAGCGGGTGTCCACTCAACGGTATGAATCTTGGCAATCAGTGCGGCATTAATGAGGCGAGCGTGATCGAAAAGCTCTTGGTCGTTCCACTTAGGGTGCAGCGACGCCAGAAAGTCGCAGATGGCGTTGTGTTCGCGCATGAAGAGCGTGTGCATCATGGCCAGGCCGAGCCACCAATTCCCCGTTACCCCCGCGATATCGAGCCCGGGGATGGGTGGCATGCTGGGTGGGTCAAAGGGTACGTTGCCGTTGGGCGTCAGTTTGAGGCGCCCCCCCACATTGGTGCGGATCATTTTTTCAATAATCGGACTGCTGCCGTACACCTGGGAGGCGTCCCACCAATGGGTCTCGGTGTTGCGATAGGTCGGTGGCCCTCCATCAGACGTGGTGTCGATCTGCGTTCGACGAATCTGCATCGGGTGCACCGGCCAGGGATCGTCGTCACCGAGATCGATCTCCCAAGGGTCGTCGACCTCATTGGTACCGTGACTCATCCAATCGTGGACTTCGAACTGAAGCCACGACGCCACCAAGAGATTCAACGTCGTGGCCGGAATGAACTCCTTTCGGGCCAGGAGCTCCAAACTGATCGTGCGAGGGTTGGGAGTCAGGACACCTTGGGGGTAGGTACTCTCGATGGGCACGTTTCTACCAAAACGAGTGCCCGCGCTGCCCATGGCGGGGAGTAGGGGATCGGTCCCAGTGCCATCGGGAGTGCGCACCATGCTTCGTGGGCCAGACGGGGGGAGTTCGGGCCCCCACCCCACTGACTCACCCGTCGTGTCAAAGAGATTCTGTCGCCGCAACGACATGCGCAGGCCAATCAGCGTTAACAGCGCAACGGGTTTTGGAAGTCGATCCCAGCCACGTCGTTGATCGAGCTCCGTGGTCACTCGCATGAACACTTTCTTTATCGACCCGTCTTTCACTATGGTCTCCCCTGATAGCGAAGTTAATTCGATTCAATAGTTCGTGATGTTAGCGTCGATTGGTTGTCTAAGGAAAAGCTCGTTGACCGACCTCGCCGCCGAGACTGACCTGAGGACCGACCGCTCTCTCTCGCTCAGTGAGGGTGGCTGGTTATCTCGAGCGTCACACAAGGTTCGATACTTTCTTTCAGAGCGTGGGCCACGGTGCCTCGCCACAGGGGAACTACGCTCAAAGCACGTTTTGAAGTCAGTCAAGTAAGGAGGAATCATGCGCACTCCGCCAGAGGGAATCGGGATGCTGGCTCAGCGACCTCTGTTCGCGGGACTTTCTCGCAAGGAGTTGGAGTCGGTGGCGGCACTTGGCGTCACCCTAGAAATTGCGGCCAATGAAGTGTTGACCAAAGAGGGCGCGATCGGCCAAGAGGCGTTTTTGATTGTTTCTGGCAACGCGCACTGTACCGTCGGCGACGAAGTGGACGTAGCGAACCTCGGACCCGGAGATCTATTCGGCGAGATGTCTCTCCTTGACGGAGCCCGTCGGAGCGCGACGGTGATCGCCGACACCGACATGACCGTCACGGTGTTCGAACGCAGAGAGTTCGTTCGCTTAGTTGAGACATCTCCCATCGTGGCAATGAAGTTATTGGCGGCCATGGCCGCTCGTCTGCGTTCAGCAGATCTTGAGCTTCAAACGCGACGCACTGAAGAAAAGTGATTGCGCCGAATTACGCCGTTGCCCGAACGAATAAGCAGACCATCTTCAGCGCCCAACGAACGTGGGGCGAGATCACGGTGTCCTTCGACGCCCGTGCCTAGTTGAACGCCAACGTAAGGCCCGTCGTGGCCAGGAGGAACGCTCGATCAGGTTCGTGTCGCCGCGCACTCTCCAAGCGAAGTGACCCGCTCTCTCGCGGTGGCACATGGGTGATCACGGTTCTCTTGGCGGCGAGTTCCCGCGCGAGCGCGGACATTTCCGCGACGTCGAGATGGTACGGTGAGTCCCCTTGCTCACGCTCGGCCAGCGTGCATTCCACCAACGCGACGTCGGCGCCAACGAATTGTGGCGGAATCACCCAAGTGGGCCCCGTGTCGGCGCTATAGACGACACGGCACGCGCCGAATGAAACACACACCGCCAGTGTCGGCATCTTGTGGGTCGTTGTAGAGAATTCCGCCGTGAAATTGGCGAGCTCGATTCCCTGGGCGTCGCCCACGAGCACGAACGTTTCGGCGCGAAGTGGTTGGGGCATCGGCACAGTGACGGACATCGTGTCCTCTGTAGCGATGAGTCGGGGCGTTTCGCGCCATATTTCGCTGGCGGTCATGAACTGCTCTAGATCCGCGACGTGATCGCGATGCGCGTGACTAACGAAGATGGCGTCGATCCGAGCCTCGGGCGCCAACGCCTGGTATGAATCAAACGATCCGTAGCCACAATCGAGCAACAGCGCGCCGTGGTCGGACTCAAGTAGGTAGCTTGAGCACGGATAGCGAAGTATTAGGTCGAACGAAGAGCCCGCACAGCCCAGCACCGTCATTCGAACGCGGTCACCAGAATCGTTGGCCACGAGTTACGAAGACTGCTTCGAAGCATCGGGACTTAAACGCGCCAACATTTCGTCGAATCGATCGCGAAACTCAGGATGCGTAGTCCGCTTCATGTCCTGGCCGTCGCCTGACGCGCGCGGGATCAAGTGAAAGTGGACGTGAAAGACGTCTTGTTGTGCGTCGACACCCGAACTGTTCACAATTTGTATGTTCCGCAAGCCAAGCTTCGATTCAAACAGAGACACAACTCTCTTAATGGTTCGCGCGACCTGGAGCCACGACGCCTCGGTGATAGCAAAGATGTCGGCGTAATGCGTTTTGGGCACGATCAGCGTGTGATACTCGCTCACTGGATCAATGTCGAAAAAGGCGTACGTGCTCTCGTCTTCGTAGACCCTCCACGAAGGTTGACGGCCCTGCACAATCGCACAGAATATACAGTCACTCATGTGATTACTGTATAGAACAGTTCACCGAAGGTCGCCCCACTCAACGTGGGGGCATTGACAATCTCAAGTCCAGAAAGGTTCGAACATTCTCGTCCCACCATCTCGATTGTCGCCGAAGCGGTCACATCTTCTCTCTAAGCGTCTTCGACTGGTTTTGTCCGGACGGCGAATTACCGCTGCCACCTTGACGCTCATCGTCTTCGCGCTCTCGAGCGGCGAACTCCCTTCGAGCACACCCGCTTCGGCGGCGGGCACTCCTTCGCTAACCGTGGCGGCCTATGGCGCTCCTTTTCTCGGCGCGCCACCGGCTACGAACCCTGCCGTCGTCGCCATTGCGTCAACGACCAACGGCACCGGTT
>DATLSR010000062.1:0-13779 GCA_035533995.1 Acidimicrobiales bacterium
TACAAGGACCTCGTCATCGAGGACTGGAAGATTCGCGACTACCTCACCAAGCAGCTCGAGAGCGCCGCGGTGAGTCGCATTGAGATCGAGCGCAACTCGGACCGCATCCGCGTCGACATCCACACCGCCCGTCCGGGCATCGTGATCGGTCGTCGCGGGGCCGAGGCCGAGCGTTTGAAGAAGGACCTCGAGAAGATCACCGGTCAGAAGAACAAGATCTCGTTGAACATCCAAGAGATCAAGCAACCCGAACTCGACGCCGCGCTTATCGCCCAAGGCATCTGTGACCAGTTGCTGCGCCGCGTGGCCTTTCGTCGTGCGATGAAGCGCGGTATCCAGACCGTCCAAAAGGCCGGCGCACTTGGCGTGAAGATCCAAGCCTCGGGTCGTCTCGGTGGCGCGGAAATGTCGCGTCGCGAGCAGTACCGCGAGGGTCGCGTGCCCCTGCACACGCTGCGCGCCGACATCGACTACGGATTCCGTGAGGCGCGGACCTCGACGGGTCGCGTGGGCGTGAAGGTCTGGATCTACAAGGGCGACATCTTGCCCTACCAGTTGACGAACGATGAAAAGATCGTCCGCGAGGCCGCCATGGCCGCCGGCGACGCCATGCCCGTCGGTACTTCATCCTCGGCGCCCAAGGGCGTCGTGCGCGCGGGCGGCGGTCGCCGTCGCGTGGACGCCGAACCGGTCGTTGAGGACGTGGTCATCGAAGAGATGCAGGGCAGTGTGTCGGACAAGGTCGCCGAGGGAGAACTTCACGAGACCACGTTGGAGATTCTCGACGACGTCAGTGTCGACGCTCCCGTAGCCGACCTCTTGGCCTCAACCCCAGAAGTTGAAGCGCAACTCGCCGTCGAAGAAGAGATCGAGCGTCGTACCGCCAGTGAGCACACGGACACGCCGCACTTTCGAAAGGACGCGGAGTAACCATGTTGATGCCCCGTAAAGTTAAGTACCGCAAGCAGCAGCGCGGTCGCCGGGCCGGTATGGCCAAGGGCGGCGTGGACCTGAACTTCGGTGACTTTGGCATACAGGCCCTCGAACGTGGTTGGCTCACCGCTCGCCAGATCGAGGCCGCGCGTATTGCCATGACCCGTCACGTCAAGCGTGGTGGCAAAGTCTGGATTCGTGTCTTTCCCGACAAGCCCGTTACCCAAAAGCCCGCCGAAACGCGCATGGGTTCCGGTAAGGGCAACCCCGAGTTCTGGGTTGCGGTCGTGAAGCCCGGTCGCATGTTGTTCGAGCTCGGCGGGGTCGACGAGACCCTCGCCCGCGCCGCCATGGAGCGCGCTATTCAAAAACTGCCCATTAAGGCCAAGTTCGTCGTGCGTCCTGGCACGCACGGCGCCCCGGAGGTGACGATCTAATGGCTAAGACCAAAGAACTCGTGGCGGAGATGCGTCTCCTCGGTGACAGCGAACTACTCAGTCGTTTGGGTGAGGCTCGTCGTGAGCTCTTCAACCTGCGCTTTCAACTCGCCACCGGACAACTCGACAACTCGGCACGACTCGGTGCGGTGAAGAAAGACATCGCCCGACTCTCGACGTTCCTGCGTGAACGCGAAATCATCGCCCACGAAGCTCTAGAAGAAGGCGGTGCGTCATGAGTGACGAAACCAACCAAGTGACCCAAGACGAAACCAGCGCCGTCGAGACCGACCTCATGGCCACTGAGCCCAGCGCCGTCGAGACCGACCTCATGGCCACCGAGCCCAGCGCCGTCGAGACCGACGTGTTGGCCACCGAGCCGAGTTCCGTCGAGACCGACGTGATGCACGCCGCGGCGGGCGACCCCGTCGACGACGGACGCGCGAACCCGCGCAAGGTTCGTGAGGGCATTGTCATCTCGGACAAGATGAACTCAACGCTCGTTGTTGCAGTGCACGAGCGTGTTCGTCACCCTCGCTACGACAAGACCGTCCAGCGCACCAAGAAGCTCTACGTGCACGACGAGAAGAACGAAGCGAAGATCGGCGACAAGGTACGCGTCCATGAGACGCGTCCGTTGTCGAAGCTCAAACGCTGGCGCTTGACCGAGATCGTGGAGCGTGCACGATGATTCAACAAGAGAGTCGCCTCAAGGTCGCCGACAACAGCGGCGCGAAGGAAGTCCTGTGCATTCGCGTGCTCGGTGGATCGCGTCGTCGTTACGCCTCGATTGGTGACGTCTTCATCGCGACGGTGAAAGACGCCATCCCCGGAGCTGCGGTAAAGAAGGGTGACGTGGTTCGCTGCGTCGTCGTTCGCACCGCCAAGGAGAAGCGTCGTCCCGACGGTTCCTACATCAGGTTCGACGAGAACGCCGCGGTGTTGATCAACGATCAACTCCAGCCCCGGGGCACGCGCATCTTTGGCCCCGTTGGTCGCGAACTACGCGACAAGAAGTTCATGCGCATCATTTCACTCGCGCCGGAGGTGTTGTAATGAAAATTCATAAGGGTGACGACGTGTTGGTTCTCTCGGGCAAGTTCCGCGGGGCCCGCGCCCAAGTCGAAGAGGCGTTGCCGTCGGCGAACAAGGTCATCTTGGACGGCGTCAACATCGCCAAGCGCGCCACGAAGCAGAGTGGCTCGACCATGCAGGCCGGCATCATCGACAAATTGATGCCGCTGCACGCTTCTAACGTCGCGGTCTGGTGCCCCAAGCACAAGGGTCCCGCGAAAGTTGGCTACAAGATCGTTGACGACGCGAAGTCTCGCGTCTGTCGTAAGTGTGGAGAGGTTCTATGACAACGACGACACGTCCACGCCTAAAGGTCCGCTTCGACCAAGAGATCCGCGTGGCTCTCAAGGAAGAGCTGGGTATGGCGAACATTATGCAGGTACCGCGTCTCGAGAAGATCGTTCTTAACTCGGGCGTCGGTCGAGCCACCCAGCAGGCCTCGTTGCTCGAGGGCGCCCAGCGCGACTTAGAACTCATCACGGGTCAAAAGCCGGTCGTGACGCGCGCGAAGAAGTCGATCGCGAGCTTTAAGTTGCGCGAAGAACAGCCCATTGGCGTCAAAGTCACCCTTCGTGGGGACCGCGCCTGGGAGTTCTTCGACCGACTGATCAGCCTCGCGATTCCCCGTATTCGTGACTTCCGTGGACTGTCGCCGAACTCGTTCGACGGGCACGGCAACTACACCTTTGGTGTGAACGACCAGTTGATCTTCCCCGAGATCGACTACGACAAGATCGACGCGCCCCGTGGTTTTGACATCACCATTGTCACCACGGCCGCGACCGACGAGCAGGGTCGCGCGTTTCTGCGCGCCTACGGCTTTCCCTTCAAGCAGGAGACTCGCTAAGCATGGCAAAAAAAGCTCTTCGCATTAAGCAAAAGCAGACCCCGAAGTTCTCGACGCGCGCGTACACGCGCTGCGAGCGCTGTGGACGTCCGCGTTCGGTGTATCGCAAGTTCGGCCTGTGCCGAATCTGTCTACGCATGATGGTCCACGCCGGTGAGATTCCCGGCGTCACTAAGGCGAGTTGGTAGGAGGACTGTTATGACTATGACTGACCCCATTGCCGACATGCTCACGCGCATTCGTAACGCCAACGCCGCGATGTTCGACAGCGTCAAAATGCCCAGCTCGAAGTTGAAGGAGAACTTGGCCCAGGTCCTTAAGAGGGAAGGTTTCATCTCGGGTTACACCGTGACGCAACTGGACAACAAGCCCGGCGCCCAGCTCGAGATCAACCTCAAGTACTCAGAAGACCGCAAGAAGACCATCATTGGCATCAAGCGCGTCTCCAAGCCCGGTCTGCGCATCTACAAGAAGTCCGACCAGATGCCCAAGGTTCTCGGTGGCGTGGGCGTGGCCGTTGTCTCGACGAGTCACGGCCTCATGACCGACCGCGAAGCGCGCAAGGCCAAGTTGGGCGGCGAGGTTCTTTGCTATGTGTGGTAGTTCGATGACCTCAAAAGAGGAAGGTAACTAATGTCGCGAATCGGTCGCAGTCCCATCACCGTGCCGGGCAACGTCACGGTCAGTTACGCCGACGACGTCGTTACGGTCAAGGGTCCCAACGGGACCATGACCCGCAACGTTCCTTCGGGTATCACCATGGCCCAGGAGGGTGACACGATCGTGGTCGACCGCGCCAGTGAAGAGACCTCGCAAAAGGCGCTGCACGGACTCACGCGCACGTTGGTCGCGAACATGGTCACCGGCGTCACCGAAGGGTGGAGTAAAGAGCTCGAGATCATTGGCGTGGGGTACCGCGCCGCCGCCGCCGGACCCGGCGCGATTGACTTGGCGCTCGGCTTCAGCCACCCCGTGAAGTTCACCGCACCCGAGGGCATCACCTTTGAGGTGCCGACCCCGACGCGCGTGATCATCAAGGGCGCGGACAAAGAGATCGTCGGCCAGGTGGCCGCTAACATTCGCAAACTTCGTAAACCCGAGCCCTACAAGGGCAAGGGCGTGCGCTACCTCGGAGAACGAGTAGCGCGCAAGGCAGGAAAGGCCGCAAAGTAATGGCACGCACTACTCGTGAACTTCGCCAGCGTCGTCACCGTCGACTGCGCAAGATCCTCTCGGGCACGCCCGAGCGTCCCCGCGTCGCGGTGAGCCGCACCAACAAGCACATCTCGGGCCAGATCATCGACGACACCACGGGCCGTACCCTGGCCGCGGCCTCGTCGGTCGAGGGCGCCCTAAAGAGCGCGACCGGTGGCAACATCGAAGGGGCGAAGGCAGTGGCGACGCTGCTCGCGACCCGCGCGAAAGAAGCCAACATCGCCACGGTGGTCTTTGACCGCGGTGGCTTCGACTACCACGGCCGAGTGGCGGCGTTCGCCGACGCCTTGCGTGCCGGCGGACTGGAGTTTTAATGAGTGAAGAAGTCTACGAAGAGCGCACCATCAAGGTGAACCGAGTGTCCAAGGTGGTTAAGGGTGGACGTCGTTTCTCCTTCACCGCGCTCATGGTGATCGGTGACGGCAACGGCAAAGTTGGTCTCGGCTACGGCAAGGCCAAAGAGGCCGGGCTCGCCGTGCAAAAGGGCATTGAAGAAGCGCGCAAGAACCTCTTCGACGTGCCCTTAGCCGGCACGACCATTGTCTATCCCGTCATTGGCAGTTCGGGCGCCGGGCGGGTTCTCATGAAGCCCGCCGCTCCTGGTACGGGCGTTATCGCCGGTGGCGCGGCGCGCGCGATCTTGGAGATGGCCGGCGTGAAGGACATCATCGCGAAGTCACTCGGTTCGAGCAACGGCATCAACGTCGCGCACGCCACGATCGAAGGTCTTAAGCAGCTCCGTCGCCCCGAAGAGCTCGCCGCTCTGCGCGACAAGGCCGCCGACGAGATCATTCCCTTTGGGACGCTGCGCGCGTACCGCGAGCGCCAGCGCGAGAGTGACCTCTTTAAGGTCACGGAAGGCTAGCCATGCAACTGAAGGTCACCCAAATTCGTTCGGCCATCGCCACTAAGCCCAAGCACCGCGGGACCCTTCGCGCGCTCGGACTGAGGGGCATCGGACAGTCCAACGTGCTGCCCGATCGCCCCGAGATCCACGGAATGATTGCTCGCGTACCGCACCTGATCAAAGTAGAAGAGGTCAACGAATGAAGTTGCACGATCTCAAAAGCCCCGCCGGTTCCATCAAGCGCAAGCGCATCGTGGGCCGTGGTATCGCGGGTAAGGGCGGCAAGACCGCCGGCCGTGGCACCAAGGGTCAGAAGGCCCGCCGTCAGATCCCCCAGGGTTTCGAAGGTGGACAGATTCCCCTTCTTCAACGCATCCCCAAGCTCAAGGGCTTTACGAACCCCTTTCGCGTGGAGTACACGCCCGTGAACCTCGACGCCCTGGGCGCGCTTGGTATCACCGACCTCACCCACGACGTGCTCGTCGAAAAGGGACTCTGTCGCAAGAAGGACCTCGTGAAGGTGCTCGGCCGTGGCTCGGTTCCGGGCGCCCTCAACGTCTCCGCGCATCGTTTCTCCGCTTCGGCGAAAGAGGCCATCGAGGGCGCTGGCGGTACGACGACGTTGCTGGACCTGCCCTTTTCCGTTCGTCCACCGGCGTCGGGTAACCAACACCAGAACCGATAAGGTCGAAAAGTGCTGCAGCGACTCGGGAACATCTTTCGTGTACCGGACCTTCGCAACAAGGTTCTCTTCACGATCGGGATCATCTGTCTCTACCAGTTAGGCGCCAACCTGCCTATCCCCGGGGTCAGTTGGCACCAGGTCCAGGCGCTGCAGTCAAAGGCCGGCGCCAGTGGCGTGCTCGGCTTCTTGAACCTCTTCTCCGGTGGCGCGTTGACGCGTCTCGCGGTCTTTGGTCTTGGGGTCATGCCCTACATCACGAGTTCCATCGTCATCCAACTCCTCACGACCGTCATCCCGAAACTCACCGAGTGGCGCGACCAGGGCGCCGTGGGTCAAAAGAGGATCACCCAGACCACGCGTTACCTCACGATCGGCCTCGCGCTCTTGCAATCAACGGGTCTCATCTACGCCTTCCACGGTCACGACCAGGCCTTGCTCGGATTCAACATCAACCTGATTCCTCACTTCACGCTGTGGCTGGGTCTCTTCATGGTGATCGTCCTCACCGCCGGGACGGCCTTCGTGATGTGGCTCGCCGAGCTCATCACCCAGCGCGGTATTGGACAAGGGATGAGCCTCTTGATCTTCGCGAACGTCGTCGCCGGACTTCCCTCGGGCGGTAAGGCCGTCTACGAAGAGGGAGGCCCCGGCAAGTTCTTCATTATTCTCGTGATCTCGTTGGCCCTCATTGTCTTCATTGTCTTCATGGACAACGGACAACGTCGAATTCCCGTCACGTTCGCCAGACGAGTCGTCGGGCGCAGAGAGATGGGTGGCAACTCCACCTACATACCTCTAAAGGTCAACCAGTCCGGCGTTATCCCGATTATCTTTGCCTCGTCGGTTCTCTACATCCCGGTCTTGATGTCCAACATCGTGCCCTGGGCGAGTTTCCAGCACTTCGTGACGAACTCTTTGACCCCGACGAACTTCTTCTATATCACCTCGGACTTCCTCTTGATCGTGGCCTTCACCTTCTTCTACGTCTACATCGCCTTCGAGCCCCACCAACAGGCCGAGATGCTGCGCCAACAAGGTGGCTTCGTGCCCGGTATTCGACCCGGCATGCCCACCGAGAAGTACTTCGCGCGCATGCTCTCGCGCCTCACGGTTGTTGGCGCACTCTTCCTCGCCTCGGTCGCCGTTATACCGAGCATCTTGATGGCGCTATGGAGTATTAACCGCTTCCCGTACTACGGCACGACGTTGCTCATCGCGGTTGGGGTGTCGCTCGAAACGATGCGCCAGATCGACTCTCAGCTCATGATGCGTAACTACGAAGGCTTCCTCAAGCGTTAGTCATGACGAACCAGCTCAATCTCGTCGTCCTGGGTAAACAGGGCGCCGGCAAGGGTACCCAAAGCCAACTGCTCTGTGATAAGTACGGCCTCGCGCACATCTCCACGGGCGACATTCTGCGCGCCGCCGTCCAAGCGGGCAGCGCGCTCGGCAAAGAAGTGCAGTCCGTCCTCGACTCGGGCCAGTTGGTCTCGGACGATCTCGTGAACAAACTCGTCGAAGATCGATTTAAGGCTGACGACGCAAAAAAGGGTGGCGTGCTCGACGGCTTCCCGCGCAATATCGGCCAGGCCGAGGCCCTCGAGAAGATCCTTGGCGTCGAGGGACTGAAGCTCTGTATCAGTATTGATCTGCCGAACGAACTCGTGCTGGCGCGTCTTTCGTCGCGTCGCGTCTGTCAAGAGTGCGGCACGACTTACAAGGAAACCGACCCCGCCGCGATATCGGGCACGTGTGAGGTCTGTGGTGGTGACGTCGTCCAGCGCAGTGACGACAAACCCGAAGCGATACAAAAGCGTCTCGAAACCTTTGAGCGCGATACCGTGCCTCTCCTGTCCTTCTATCAAAAGAAGGGCATCCTCGAAACGGTGAACGGCGACGAGAGCGTCGACGAGGTCGCGGGCGCCATCAACGCTGTCCTAAAGGCCCGGGGCCTGGTGTGATCCGCTCGAAGGAAGAACTCGACAAAATGCGCAAGGCCGGCAAGGTGGTTGCCGAGATGCACGACGTCACTCGCGCGGCGATTCGCCCCGGCGTCACCACGATGGATCTCAACAACCTGGCCGCCGACGTGCTCGCCAAGCGTGGGGCGCGTTCTAACTTCCTTAACTACCACGGCTTCCCGGCCGTCATCTGCACCAGTCCTAACGACATGATCGTTCACGGCATTCCCGGTGACTACGTCTTGAAAGAGGGCGACATCATCTCCATTGACGCTGGCGCGATCATCGAGGGCTATCACGGCGACGCCGCGTACACCGCGGGCGTCGGGGAGATCTCCAAACTCGCCAAGCGTCTCATTGAAGTCACGGAGCGCTCGCTGTGGGCGGGGATCGACAAGTTGGTCGTCGGTGGTCGTCTGCACGAAGTCGGCCGGGCCGTTCAACACGTCGCGGAAGAAGCCGGTTTTTCGGTGGTGCGCGAGTACGTGGGCCACGCCATTGGTACCGAGATGCACGAGAGTCCTCAGGTCCCGAACTACTGGCCCGGCTCACCGGGACCAACCTTGAAAGAGGGCATGGTCTACGCCGTCGAGCCGATGGTTAACGTTGGCACGTACGACACCTACGTGCTGGACGACGACTGGAGCGTCATGACCGAAGACGGCAAACTTTCTGCGCACTTCGAACACACCATCGCCGTCCTCGAGAACGGACCTGAAGTTTTCACGCTGGGCTAAGCGCAAGGATCGTGTCGCTGACTGACGTCAGTGAGTTAACGCCGAGTTCTCGGTAATGGTCTAGTTTGACAAGAGTTGGTGGCTGAGGCGCGCGGTAGGCGCGTGACGTATCGATCCGCTTTTTTCGCAGCCGGTCGGTTGTTGCCAGAGACGCTTCGCTCGCTCGATGCACTGCACTTAGCCACCGCCCTAGAGATTGGAGATGATCTTGAAGGCGTGGTCGTCTGTGACGATCGGTTAATCGAGGGCGCGCGCCGCTTCGATTACGGTGAAATCGCCGCGGTGAAAAACCCGCCGGCTGTGATCTCCGCTCGTAGCTGAGTGGTGATGAGTCAGCGCAATTGAGCAAGCGGCGCTGGCACCTGGACAACGGGTATTGATTAAAAGTGCGACGTCGACTGTCTTATAATTGGAGTTCAACACAATAGCTTTGAGGTGTACCTGGACGTCCTGGTACGACAGCGGGCGCGGCAATGAAGAGCTTTGAACTAAGGCGGAAGATTCTTGAGGAAAGTGATCTATCGAAGGGTGAGGTTCGGGGTCCTCGTCGCGCTCGTGCTCGCGGTAGTGACGGGCATCATCTACGTTGATCACGTGAGCTCGGGGCCACCGGCGAGCGCCGCGTCGACACCAACACCCGTGACCTTCTCGTCGTACTACCTCGACGTCGGTGGCTCCTCGTCTTTAGGGGTCGAGCCAACGGGCATTCCCCACCATCGTTCGCGCACCACACGAGACGGATACGCCAACGACGTCGTTCAACTCGAGGGCTACCAGGGCGTCGCGCTCACCTTGACCGAAATCGGCTGCCCGGGCGAAACGGTGCAGACAATTCTTAATACCAAGATGAAAGACCACTGCAGCAGCTTGCCCGAAACGGAACTGTCGCAGGCCTTCGCGTTCTTCCGGGCGCACCAGGGTGGACCGGGACTCGTGAGTATTGATATCGGGTTCAACGACATTCGCCCGTGCCTTTCGCCCACGACGCTTAATGAGGCGTGCGTCGCCGCGGGAATAGCCGCGGTAAAAGTCGATATGCCGAAACTCATAAAAGACCTCAAGGACGCCGCCGGCGCCCACGTGAAGTTCGTGGGACTCGAGTACTACGACCCGTTTCTTAGTCACTACTTCGACGGCCCCTCTGGTCCCGCTGTAGCTACGGCGACGCTCGTGGCGATGAACAAAATGAACGTGGTGCTCGCTGGCGCGTACCACAACGCGGGCGTAGCGGTCGCTGACGTTCCAGCGACCTTTCAGATGAACGTCACGACGAGAGAAACGATCGCCAACGTTGGCTCCATCCCGGTGAACGTGCAAGGGGCCTGCGATACCACGTGGATGTGTCAACCCTCGCCCTTTGGCCCGGACGATCATCCAAACGACGAAGGCTACTTACTCATCGCCGACGCGATGACGGCCGTTATCCCAAAGTCGTGGTGAGCACCGCTGGCTAGGTAGGCGTCGTGGTCGTTGACGTCGTCGTGGTTGCGGTCGCTGGAAGCGGTACCAACGTTGGCTGAATCACCTTCGTTCCCTTGAGGTTCAGTGCTTTCTGCATAGCGTTACCAAGGTAGCGAGAGTACTGGGGCGTAACGTGCGCGCCGTCTTTGTAGGGAACGATGCCGTTGATGAGACTCGGGCAGAGTTTGTCGTCACAGAACCAGGGCGTGACGTCGACGTAGTTCACCTGTTCTTGCAGGGCGACTTCGCGCGTTAGGCGTTGCGCGCGGACTCTCTTCGGGGATTCGTGCCAGAGACAGTTTTTCTGCGTGACACCCGAACGCAAGAGGCATCCCGCCGGACTGGGGATCCACGGCGTGTCACTGAGCAAGACCAGTCGCTTCGTGAGTGGCTTGAGCTGGGCGATCGTGGTTTTCTCACCTTGGAACCAGTCGCTAGTTTTCGTGTAGCTACCAATGACGATGACGTTCGGGTGAAGGTGAGCGATGACGTTCTTAGCCCAGGCGTACCACTGGGGGCACTGGCTGTTCGGGCTGACCCCGCGCGCTAGGGCGGTATAGAAGTCGTAGCCACAGGACTCCTTGACGACGGGAAAGAACTTCCAGTGCTCGGCCTTGGCGGCGCGCGCGATGGCGGGCACCCACATGGTGGTGTGAGAGTTACCAAAGACCACGATCGTCTTGGTTCCGCTCGGGTCGCCGAACTCACAGATCTTGTTACGCAGCTTGTTGAAACCACTGCAGTCGCCGATGTTTTCGCTGTCGCTCGGCGCGCTCAGCAGACTCGGCGACGTCAGGGGTGGCACCGGCGCACGATTCTCGGCCGCGGTGACGGCTTGGGCGACCGCGACCGCGACGGGAACTTTGGCCGCGGGTCCCACGGAAGCGGCGAAGGGGACGGTCGGTGTGACGATCAGAACGACGATCAACACGAGGCCCGTGGCGACGGGCCAGAGTAAGAGTCCGTGCCACGCCCGATGGAGAAGAACTCTCGCGTGCCGTAACGGGTTCTCGAATCGGTAGTACGAGAGGGTCGCTAGGGCGAAGGTTCCCGCGATGAGCGCCAGGCGCACCCACAACGTGTCGCTCGCTCCAAAGTAGGCCTTGCCCAAGATGAGAACGGGGAAGTGCCAAAGATAGAGCGAGTAGGAGATGTCGCCAATGAATCGAAATGGTCGCAGCGACAAGAGCAGATGGGCACCACCGTCGGGCGTGCCGACGCCACCGAGCAAGACCGCGCCCGAGGCGAGTACGGGGAGAAGGTCGCGCCACCCGGGAATCGCGGTTGAGGCGCTGAAGAGCAACGTTGCGGTGATGATGCCCGCGATGCCCGCCCACGATAGCGACGCGCGTAGCGCACTCGGAATTTTTGTGATGAAGGGCAGACTCACCGCGAGCAGGGCGCCGAGCGCTAGTTCCCAGGCGCGGTCGAACGTCGAGAAGTACGCGGCCGTCTTATTGTTATTCGTTTGTACAACGGAGAGGTACAGTGAGCCCGCGAAGATGAGGCCGAGCACGGTAGCGATCTGGACTCGAGGCACGTGGCCGTGGCCCTTCTTACGTGAGAAGAGCACGACGAGTCCCAGTAGCGCGGGCCACACCAGGTAGAACTGCTCTTCAACGGCGAGGGACCAGTAGTGCAGGAGCGGTGAGGTGGCGTGACTGGCGGCGAAGTAGTTCGTGCCCACTGATGAGAAGTGAATGTTCGCGGCAAAGAAGACGGCCCAGAGGCTGTCGTCCATGACCGAACGGGCTTGGAGTACGCCAAGTATCGCCACGGCGGCGATGGCGGTGACGACAATGACGAGCGTGGCCGCGGGCAAGATGCGCGCCGCTCGGCGGGCGTAAAAGGTCGAGAAGCGAATCTTCGCGAACTTGGCCACGTCGTTCAGGAGCAGATTGGTGATGAGAAATCCCGAGATGACGAAGAACACGTCGACGCCGGTGAAGCCTCCGCCAAAGCCGGGGATTTTGCCGTGATCGAGAATGACCGCTCCGACCGCGACCGCGCGCAGGCCCTGGATGTCGCCGCGGAAGTGAGCCTTGGGCTGGAGGTCGCTCGAGCGGGTGCGCCGCGCGAGAAACGGACGGCGTGAGTTGGTCATCGCGAGCGGCGATTCATTGGCGAGCTCGGGTCTGGGTTGGCGGGTCCGTCGCCATCGAGCAAGGGCGGGTCGTGGTCGATCGACGGCGGTTTCAACGGAGATCCGACACTTTCTGGCTCGCTATTTGGCGGGGAAAACGGTAGTTCAGGTGAAACTTTAAACCACTTTCCTCCGCGTCACGACCCTTCATCGCCAAGGCGAATGGTTCGGATCCTGGCGAGAATGCACTTTTGGAGGGCCAGGTGCGTTGCAATGGCCTACGGGGATGACGGCACCTCGTCATTTGGCGTGGCCGAGGAGGGCCCGACGCCAATGAGGAGGCACGGAATCCAATTTCTGCGCTCCGACTAGAATTTCGAGGGACCATTCGGTCCTCGAACATCGCCGAAGTTCCTTGAAATTGGCCCTGTTTTTGCGTTTTTAAGAATTTCCGGTAGAATAGAAAGCCGACCTCGGGGCTCGCCTTTGAGGTCTCTTCGTGCAGGAGTTTTGCTCCTGCACGCCCAGTAGTCACGTAACAAGGAGAAAGAACCTGAGTAAGCCAAAGGAAGACGCGTTCACCGTAGAAGGTACCGTCGTCGAGCCCCTACCCAACGCCATGTTTCGTGTGGAGTTAGAGAACGGTTACAACGTTCTCGCTCACAGTTCGGGAAAGATGCGCATGCACCGCATTCGTATTTTGCCCGGCGACAAGGTTCAAGTAGAGATCACGCCCTACGACATGACCCGCGGGCGCATCACCTACCGCTACAAATAACTCAAGTTCTAGAAGATCGAGAAAGTAATTAAATGAAAGTTCGCGCGAGCGTCAAGCCCATCTGTGAGAAGTGCAAGGTCATTCGACGGGCCGGGGTTGTACGCGTGATCTGTGAAGCGAACCCGCGCCACAAGCAGCGTCAGGGTTAGGAGAAAAGAATGGCTCGTATTGCAGGTGTTGACATTCCGCGCGACAAGCGCACCGTGATCGCACTCACTTATATCTTCGGGGTCGGACCCACCATCGCGCAACAGATTTGCGCCGCGACGGGAATCAACGAGTCGACACGCGTGAAGGACCTCACCGAGACTGAAGTCAATCAACTGCGTAGCTACATCGACCAGAACGTCACCGTCGAAGGTGACCTTCGTCGCGACGTCGCCCAGGACATCAAACGCAAGATGGAGATCAACTCGCTCCAGGGAATTCGTCACCGTAAGGGACTGCCCGTTCGCGGTCAGCGCACGCGCACCAACGCCCGCACTCGCAAAGGACCCAAGCGCACCGTCGCCGGTAAGAAGAAGGTAACGAAGTAATGGCTAAGCCAACGACGGTTCGCAAGACCCGCAAGAAGGAACGTAAGAACGTTGCCTTTGGAGTCGCGCACATCAAGAGTTCGTTCAACAACACCATCGTTTCCATTTCCGACCCCGAGGGCAACGTGTTGGCGTGGGCCTCGTCGGGCCAAGTTGGTTTTAAGGGTTCGCGCAAATCGACGCCC
>DATLSR010000063.1:0-2804 GCA_035533995.1 Acidimicrobiales bacterium
AATCTTGTTTATGTAGTTGATGTCATATCGATATCTGACGACTCCGTCTTCGACGAACTGATGCTCGCGACTAGCCGAGACGGACGGATGGCTAAATGCGCACAGCATCTTGTAAGTCGTTTTAGCTTCTCTGGGGCGATCTTCGGCGCTGAACCAGGCCCATATTGCAAGTTTCGTGTAGTCCGGATATGTGGTGCCGTCCAAACTCCATTCAGCGACTTCCGCAGAGTCATTTTTCAAGACATCGGTGAAGGACGTCTCTATGTACTCACGAAATATCTTAAACTGGCTCGCAGCTTGTTTGGAAAATTCGTGTCCTCTTGGATACATTGACTCGATCACTTGCCGATAGTGCTGTGAAGTAACTGCTAATTCAAATGCAGTTCTTGCTGACCGGACGTGGGCCGTTACTTCTTCGTTGTGATCGATCAACCATGAGACTCTGCCGCACCTCTCAATTGCTGCGCGAGATAGAACTTCAAGGGATCCTGCAATTCGATTTGCGCGTAGGAGAGTTGCAAGAGACTTGATTTCGTGAGCCGACTCAAACTGTCGACGCCGCTCGAAAAGTGAGCCATAACGCCGCTTGAAAAGTGAGCCACCTAACCAAGATGGGAAGGTGATTACTTTGGAAAACTGGGCACTTATCAGGCACCTCCACCTCAGCGAAGGCGAATCGATGCGCTCGATCGCCGAGAGGTTGGATATTTCAAGAAATACGGTGGCGAAGGCGGTGGCGTCAACGAGCCCGCCGCATTATGAACGAACGCAGACCCCGAACTCGGTGTCGCCGTTCGAACCTCAGATCAGGTCGTTGCTAGCTGAGTATCCCAAGATGCCCGCGACGGTCATCGCTGAGCGTATCGGGTGGACGGGTTCGAGCTCGTTCTTGCGCATGAAAGTGGCCGAGATCCGTCCGGACTACGCCCCAGTGGATCCCGCCGACCGCATTACCTACGAGTCCGGTGATCAGATGCAGTGCGACCTGTGGTTCCCGCCGGCGAAGATTCCCTTGGGCAGCGGTCAGCTCGGTTCGCCACCGGTGCTCGTCATGGTCGCCTCGCACTCGCGCTTCATTTGTGCGCGAATGATTCACTCGCGCACGACCGAGGACTTGTGTCTCGGGATGTGGTGGATCCTGCGGTCTTTTGGCGCGGTGCCGCGCCGACTCGTCTGGGACAACGAGGCCGGCATCGGACGAGGCCACAAGTTGACTGATCAAGTCACGTCGTTGGCCGGCACGCTCGGGACCAAGTTCGTCCAGTTAAAGCCCTACGACCCCGAGTCCAAGGGTGTCGTCGAGCGAATGAACGGCTTCTTCGAGACGAGCTTCATGCCCGGACGCACGTTCGCCTCGCCCGAGGACTTCAACGAACAGTTAGCCGCCTGGTTGCCCCTCGCCAATAACCGCCTGGTGCGACGAACGGGTCAACGACCCAATGACGCCGTCGAGGAAGATCGAAAGTCGATGTTCGCCCTGCCACCGGTCGCTCCGGTCTTGGGTGTGCTCGGGCGAGTTCGCTTGGCCCGTGACTACTACCTGCGTGTTGCTTCCAACGACTACTCGGCTCACCCGAGCGCCATTGGCAGCTTCGTTGACGCGACCTACGACCTCGACGTCGTGCGCTTTCACGCCCTTGGACGTTGCGTGGGAACGCACCGGCGCAGTTGGGCCCGAGGCGAGACGTTCAGCGATCCGCTCCACGTGGAGGCGGCTCGAGAACTGCGCGCACTCTTTCAAGCTCCGCGGCCCGCAATCGCTGACGACTGGCACCGCGACCTCGCCGACTACGACGAGTTCTTCCAGGTGGCGTTGTGAGCGCGAAAGAGACCATCAGTCAGATCGACTATCTCTCGCGAGCCTTGAAGGCGCCGCGTATTCGCGACGTGGCGAAACGTCTCGCCGAGAATGCCCGTGACGCCGCCTGGTCTTACGAGGACTACCTCTGTTCGGTGCTCTCGGCGGAAGTCTCCTCGCGCGAGGCGTCGGGGACCGAACTGCGCATCCGCGCGGCCGGACTACCCACGCGCAAGTCCTTAGAGGAGTTCAACGCCGATCACCAGCCATCGCTCTCGCGTCAGCTCCTGGCGCACTTGGCGACCGGCACGTATCTCACCGAGGGGTCGAACATCGTGCTCTTAGGTCCACCGGGCACCGGCAAGACGCACCTGGCGATTGGTCTCGGGATCAGAGCCGCGTCCCAGGGACAGCGCGTCTTGTTCGCCTCGGCGATTGAGTGGGTGATGCGACTACAAAAGGCCCACGCCCAGGGCCGCCTCAGTGACGAGCTCGCGCGGCTGCGCCGCTACGCACTGCTCATCGTTGACGAGGTGGGTTACATCCCCTTCGAGCAAGAAGCGGCCAACCTCTTCTTCCAACTGGTCTCGTCGCGCTACGAGCACGCTTCTTTGATCCTGACGTCGAACCTGCCGTTCGCCCGGTGGGGCGAGGTCTTCGGCGACCAAGTCGTGGCCGCGGCGATGATTGACCGCATCGTTCACCACGCCGAAGTCATCACCCTGAAGGGATCAAGCTATCGACTCCGCGACTCGGGGCTCACCAATCTTCCGTCGGTCACCGTCGGCACTGTGGAAGAATAAAGACAACGGACTGGCTCACTTTTCGGTGGGCGTTTTGGCTCAGTTTTCAAAGAGCGTTGACACTCCCGTTGGTGCTGCGAGACCAAGCCTGGAAGTGGCGTCGTACAGTTCTGCGTCCGTGATTGCTCCGTTCTCGTTCTCCCAGGTGTCCAGGAATTCGTCAAGTGCTCGAGCCCGCAACTTCGTTGCTGCAGCATCCGCTA
>DATLSR010000064.1:0-33868 GCA_035533995.1 Acidimicrobiales bacterium
GGAGTACTCCACGACGCGCACCTTCGCGCCGTTGGTGTCGTGGCGACGGTCCTTGGTGCTCGGGTAGATCACCGACAGGTAGGAGCCGTCGCTGAGTCGCTTCTTCACGATCAGCACGTGAGAGGATTTGGTTCGCCACAATAGGTCCGCCCCCGAGGCCCGGGCCTTCTCCCATAAGGCGAAACTGAAGAATCCCCGGTCCGCGAGCAGCAACATGTCTGCCGCCAGCGAGTCCACCAACCGCGAGGCCAGATTCTGTTCGGCGTCGTTGTATTTGCCAATGACGGCATCCACGATCGCGTGCGTGGCGCACTCGGCCAGTCCCACCACACGAATCTGAGGAAAGGCGGCGACGCGGTCCTCGCGGGCGGAACCCGGTCGACCGAAGGCTTTCACGTTGGCCTCGGTGTCGGCGATATCGAGACACGTCCCGTCGATGCTCATCAGCCGACGTCCCTTGAACCAGGCACCCTTGGTTCTCTTGGTCGCGAGCGACGTGGCGGTCTCGGCGAACAGCTCGCGTAACGGCTGCGCCCCGAGCCTCATGCGCGCCTTGAACAAGGCGGCCTTGGTCGGCACGTTCCACGACTTCGACCAGTCCCCGGCCCAGCTGAGTCCCTCGACGAGCATTCGCATGACCTCTTCGTAAGAAGCGTCACTGAATAGGGCCAGGCCGAGCACGTAGTAGACAACGACACGAGCGGGAAGCAGCCGATGACGTTTCTCGGTGCGCCCCGACTCGGCGACGATTCGATCAACGAGTTCGGGTGAAAAGACTCGCGTCAATACGCCAATGGAGATGTGATCGGAGAGACGTTGATCCGTTTCTGGCTTCACCCACCCCGCGCGTGGCACATCACCAGAGTACCAGTCAGATCCTTAAGTAAACGGTATTGTCATTAGGCGAGCTAAGTCGAAGAACGAGTAAACCTAGCAGGAGAAAGACCACGACGCCCACGCCCACGCCGAGCGAGATGAGGGTGTTGTTGAAGTCCCGCGGAGAAAGTCCAACGCTAAGGGTCAAGTGCGCCGAGGCGCTGAGAATGTCTCGAATTCCCGCTAATATGCCGATGACGAGGAATGGCCGCACCGGGAAAACGGAAGCTCGTAAGTGACCGGATACCGTATGCGCAATGTCGAGGAGAATGATAACAACCAAAATGCCGTCGATAGCGGCGACTACCGACTGAGGGAAGTTACCCCAGTTGGTCAAGAAGTCGATGAGCGTTCGAACCAGCACAATGCCGGCGACGAGCAAAAGGCTGGCGACGATGGCGTATTCGATGACAACGATGAGCCATCGAATCCCGACGTCGACCGAGACAGCCTGACGGTTGTTGTCATCTGATGAATCACTCATAAAAGCGTACTGTAGTTCGCCGAGCGCGTCACTCGCCACGCAATTCTCTTGATGGATCTTCCCGCCCGTCGGACGCCCGCAAAGCTTGTTCTAACTGACTCAACTGGTTACTCGCTCGTGACGAGTGAGTAACCAGTTGGTTGAGCCGCTTTACGTTCCACTCAAGTGCGGCAACGGGGGTAGGGCCACCGGCACGAGAGTAATTCCGAGGATCGCCTCGGCTTTCGACTCGTCGTTTCGAGCCATCGTTCGATCCGCGCTCAACTCAATCTGCTGAGTCGTGAGTTTGGCGATCATTGACTGACTGCCGGGATGAGCGAACAAGTTTTGGATATCTTCAATCGAAGCCAACGCGTTGTCGGTGATCCACTTCTCGACGACGAGGAGCATTTGATTGATGTGCCTGCCCGCCGCCGTCTCGAGGGGTTGAATATTGTTCGTGAGGTCGTAGACGGGTTGGCCCGCGAACGAGCAAGCCGTCTGATCGCCAACGAGAAGCGAAGGGACTTGAGCTAAGTTCGAGGGCGTTAGTTTTCCCGCCACGTACTTGTTATAGAAACTAAATGATTCGTTGGCCGCAAAGGCACAAGGTTTTATATCGGCGTTAATGGCCTTGATCGTGGCGTTTTGTGTAGCGGCATCTTGCGCTTTCGTGATGTGATGTGGCAAGTCGGTCACAATCGAGATTGCGGCGATCACAACTACTGTGACAGCGATGAGAAACCACGGTCGTTTGTACCAGACGTTCTTGCCCAGTCCCAGTGACGACATCGCCATGGAACCTGGATCAAAAGGTACCTCTTCGAAACCGGAGAGCTCGTCTGTCACTGAACAAGACTATCTGCGGTCTCGGCGATTCCCTGTGCGTAAAGACGCATGCTTGGCGTGTTCCATGAGAAGGTTCCGGTTTTGCTTTCGATCGCGAACGGCGTGGCGAGCGCCTCGAGATTGCCGCTTGGTCCAATGAAGTACAAGACGTTGTTGTGCGAGACCTGGTTCATTTTGGCGCCAACTTTGACCTTGACGCCGTAAGACGTCCACACGGCGTCTAGGTCCTTGAGATCTCCGGTGAGAAATACTGCGGACGGATTAGTGGAAAGCCCCGTTACTTGTACCGCTTTGCTCTGAGTCGAGACCAACGTACGACGGGGATCAGTGTTCACAATGGCGAATTCGACTTTGGAGCGCCGGCTACCGAGATCTCGTCGTGCGGCTCTAATTTCAGGTCCGAGCACGGCGCATACGTCGTTACAAATCGAGTTATAGAAGGTCAGCACAACGACTTTGCCCTTTTGGGCAGCGAGGTTCCACTTCTTATCCAACTGGGTCGTCAATGAGAAAGTGGGCGCTACTGCGGCTCCAATGAATTTTACATTCATGAAGGTTTCGAGCGAGATCAGCGTGGGCGTCGACGGATTCGTGGTCGTCGTTTCATTCAGTATCGGCGAGGTCGGTGCCGTTACCGTCGGAGCCTTGCCGTACGTTTCGAAGAAGTGTTGTCCAATTTCTCCACCGAATCCGAGGAAAAGGACGAGCGCCACCATCCCTATGACGAACTTCTTCGAAACAGGCACGCTCCCGGCTCGCAACGATGCCCTACGATCCCTGGGCGCGTTCGCGGCTGAGAAGATTGACGCTCGTTGCTCGTCGGTTAACTCGCCTGACTCGGAGGAGGGTCGAGGACTATCACTGGTCATGTGGGTACCCGTCTCTCAATCCCCCTCAACTATACCGAACACGAGACCACCAACCTTTGGTGAGTTCGTCGCTCGAATACTCAAGTGCGCGCTCTCCCAAGAGCATTTGGGTGGCTGCGCTGATGGCATCCGACGTAAAAATCCGCCGACTTTTACTTTGCGTTCAGACTAAAGTGAGAGTGTGGATGACACCGAAATGGTGGATGGCGGAGAGGCGACGAAAGAGGTCACCGCTTCCTTGACTGACGCGGCTGCTATCAAAACTCACGCAACGCTCGTGCTGGGTCTCGCTTTCTGTGGTCTGGCGTTCTGGTTTGAATTGGGAAGAGCCGAGGGTGGTAACGAACTGAGTTGGGCGTACGTCTTCGAATGGCCGTTGTTGGCCGCCTTCGCGATCTACATGTGGTGGAAACTGCTTCATCCGGGATTCACCATACGACGCCATCGTGAGAAGTACACGCTCGCGCCCGAGTACGAAGGAATGCTTCTCGCGTGGCAAAACGAACAACGAAGACTTCATTCGACGCGTCGTGTCGAAGAAGGGCAGCGGCCGAACCTCAGTGAAGTCGATGGCGAAAGCACGTAGCGTCGAACCACGCCATCGATGCGCCTTGATGCGTGCGAGCTCGCGGGGAGCGGTGCGGTAACTTGTGTGAAGTTAAGGCTACGTAGGGTTGGGGCGGTAGTGACGTGAATTACGTGATTCATCACTGGTCCTTCGATCCTTTCCTCGTCATCGTGGCGTTTACGTTCGTCGCCAATGAACTTGGGCTTTATCGACTTCGACAACACTCTTTGTCATCTCGAACTCGACGACGACGGAGAAACTCACTCGTTTTCTACAGTGGACTGGCTTTACTGTTGCTATCGATCTGCTCGCCGATTGACTATTGGGCTTCAAGTTACTTCTTCGTTCACATGATTGAGCACGTCATCCTTATGTTCTTCGCACCAATTTTGGTGGTGGCGGGTGCGCCTTGGATACCACTGATGTTCGCGCTTCCGGTCAAGGCAAGGCGTAAAGTCGGACGCTTCTTCTACCTCAGCCCGAGAGCTCGTGGATTTCGAGCCGTTGGTCGCTTCGTACGATCACCGTGGGTCGCGGTTATTTCCTTTAACGCGGTCATGTTGATTTGGCACGTTCCTGCGCTCTTTAACCTGTCGGAACGTAATCAAGTGGTGCACGTGTGGGCAATGCACTCTAGTTTCTTCGTCACCGGCGTCTTGTTTTGGCTCCAAATCATTGATTCGTACCCGATGAAGTCCTCGCGAAGTGCTGGTTGGCAACTGGGCTCGATTGTTGCGACGAACGCCATTATGACCGTGTTGGCAATGTCGATGAGTATTTTGAGTTCTGGCAGTTGGTACATAACGTACGCGCACATCCCCGGTGTCACGTTGTCACCGTTCGCTGACCAGCAAATCGGTGCCGCAATTCTGTGGGTCTGTGGCGATTTCTGGGCCCTGCCGGCGATCATTCTTATAATTCGACGAGTCGTCGCGAATGAGGGGTCGTTTTCTAACGCAGCGGACCGTTTTATGGGGCGCGACGTCGTGTCGACGGTGGAGACGTTTCGCCCCTCTCGATCAGCGTCAACGGCGCTCGCGCAGTCACGCGACGGCACGGCGGAGAGTTAGGGCCCATGACGAGTGAACTTTGCTAAAGTAGTTGAAAACTGTCGTGAAGCGGATCCCGTGAGGTTCGTACGACCGGAGCCAGATGAACAAGGAAAACGAGCGTCGAGCGCCAGAGCGTGACGACGTATTTTCTCTAAAGCGTCAACTGCTCTCCTCCGAGGACGTTGCGCGGGTTCTTTCACGCATGGCGCACGAGGTTGCCGAGAAAAACCACGACATCGACGCGCTGTTACTCCTGGGTCTTCAAACGGGCGGCACGTTGATCGCCGAGCGACTGGCCCTCTTGCTCGGAGAAATCCTTGGATCGACGGTGGCACTCGGCTACATTGACGTGTCGTACTACCGCGACGATCTTGATCGCTATCCAACACTGGACGCCACGGTGACGTCGATTCCGGTCGATCTCACCGATCGGACGGTCTTGCTGGTTGATGACGTTCTCTTCACCGGACGAACCATTAGAGCCGCCCTGAACGCGCTCTCGGAGTGGGGACGTCCTCGCGCCGTTCAACTCGCGGTCCTCGTGGACCGCGGCCATCGTGAACTGCCGATTCGGCCCGATTTCATTGGGAAGAATCTCCCGACGTCACTCGACGAAGCAATTGTGGCGACGCTCGAGGGGGTGTGGATTGGCACGAGGGTTCAGAAATGATGAACTCACTTCGCGGCGAAAACCTACTGTCCCTCGACGATCTCTCCGAGGAGGCGATGGTCGAAATTCTCGATACTGCCGAATCCTTCGTGGAAGTCAATCGACGAACGATAAAGAAAGTACCGGCCCTCAGGGGTCGCGTCGTTGCCTCGTTGTTCTTTGAAGAGTCCACGCGCACTCGATTGAGTTTTGAAACCGCGGCGAAGCGCCTCAGCGCGGACGTTTTGTCGCTCGCCATCGCCTCGAGCAGTGTGAAGAAGGGCGAGTCGTTGCGCGACACGATTTCGACGATTGACGCGCTCGGTATTGACGCCGTCGTCATGCGTCATCAGTCCAGTGGGGCCGCTCTCCAAGTGAGTCGCTACGTCCCGCACGTGCGGGTCATCAACGGCGGCGACGGCCAACATCAACACCCCACGCAAGGTCTCCTAGACGCCTTCACGATTCGCCAAATTCTGGCCGAGCGATCAGGGACAACGGGCCTCGAGTCGGGGTCGACTCTCTTCAAGGGTCTCAAAGTTTTGGTGGTGGGCGATCTTCGCCACAGTCGCGTCGCGCGCAGCGACGTGGCGGCCTACGTCACGCTCGGTGCCGAAGTGCGCGTCGCAGCACCTGGAACGCTGTTGCCCGACGACCTCGCGAGCTGGCCGGTGAGTGTGGTGACGGACTTTGAAGAGGCCCTCGGGTGGGCTGACGTCGTGGGTCTCCTACGTTTGCAGCGAGAGCGAGGTTCCGGTTCGTTCGTACCTACCTTGCGCGAGTTCACGACAACGTATGGACTCACCATTGAGCGCGCGAAGAAGCTGCGTCCAGAGACGATCATCATGCACCCCGGACCGATTAATCGCGGCGTTGAGATTGACTCTCGCGTCGCTGATCTTCCGGCGGCCGTTATTGATCGCCAAGTCACCAACGGCGTACCGGTACGAATGGCCGTGCTCTACCTCAGTGTCGCTGGAACCAAGGGAGACGAACAGTGAGTTTCATCGTGTTGCGCCAAGGCCTCGTCGTCGGTGAGTCGTCGAGTGGGGTAGCTGACGTCGTGATTGAAGATGGGATCGTCCGCGAGGTTGGCCCCAAAGTGAGTAAACCGAGTGGCGCCGTGGAGGTCGACGTCGAAGGTTGTTGGGTCGGACCGGGTTTCGTTGACTTGCACACGCACCTGCGCGAGCCCGGCCGCGAGGAGGCCGAGACCATCGAGTCCGGGGCTCGAGCTGGCGCCATCGGTGGCTTCAGCGCACTCGTCGCCATGCCCAACACCGAGCCGGCGCTCGACAACGCCGCGCTGGTCTCGTACGTCTTAGATCGCGGCGACAAGACCCCGTTGGACATTGCGGTCGCCGGGGCTATCACCCAGGGTCGTCGCGGTGAGTTGCTCGCGCCTATGGCCGAGATGGCCGCGCTCGGGGTACGGCTCTTCACTGATGACGGCACGGGTGTACAGAATCCTTCACTCATGCGACGAGCCCTCGACTACGCGAAGCCCCTCGGCGTGCGTCTGGCCCAACACTGCGAAGATGAGCTACTCGCCGCCGGCGGATCGATGAACGAAGGAATCGTCAGCAGCCGCCTCGGCCTCGTTGGCCGACCGGCACTCGCTGAAGAGTTGATGGTGATGCGCGATATTGAACTCGTACGCCTCACGGGCTGTCCGTTGCACTTCTTGCATCTCTCCACGGCTCGATCGGTCGCGTTGGTGGTGGCGGCGCGCCGAGAGGGCCTGCCCGTGACCTGTGAAGTGGCGCCTCACCACTTCACGTTGAATGAGACTTCTCTTGCGACCTTCGACGCGCACTTTAAAGTTCACCCGCCGCTCCGTCCACTCAGCGACGTCGACGCGTTGCGCACGGCGCTCGCTGAGGGTCTGATTGACGCCGTCGCGACGGACCACGCGCCACACGCGCCAGAGTTGAAGGATCTGCCCTTTGACGAGGCGCCCCCTGGAATGTTGGGTCTCGAACACGTCGCGTCGTTGACCTACGAGGCGCTCGGTGGCGAGGCGACCAATCCAGCAACTTTCTTCTCGTTATTGAGTCGGGGACCGGCGCGCATCGCACAGCTGCGCGCCCGCGACCTTCGCCCGCGGCACTCGGCCCAGGGGGGAGCGATGTCGGCGGGTGAGGACGCGAACGTCGTCGTGTTCGATCCACGTGAACGCTGGAGCGTTCGTCGCGACGACTTACAGAGCCGGGCCGTCAATACCCCCTACGACGGGCGGGCGTTGCTCGGGCGCGTGCGCACGCTCGTCGTCAAGGGCGAGTTCGTGGTTCACGATGGGGTTCTTGCGTGAGTCGTGTTCCTTCGCACCTGGTCTTAAGTGACGGCACGACCTTTGAGGGCTACGCGGCCGGCCATCTACCTAGTTCGGGCACGACCTCGGGCGAGTTCGTCTTTAATACTGCTCTCAGCGGCTATCAAGAGGTCATCACTGATCCGAGTTACGCCGGCCAGATTATTGCCTTCACCTACCCCCACATTGGCAACTACGGCGTCACGCCGCTGGACGACGAGGCGTCGCGACCATGGTGCGAGGGCATTGTCGTACGAGATCTGAGCGACGTTCCTTCTAACTGGCGCTCGGTCGGTTCCCTTGAAGGCTTCTTACGCCAACACGCCGTGCCGGCAATCGTGGGCGTCGACACGCGACGACTTACCCGACACCTGCGCTCGAAAGGTGCGTTAGCCGGGGCGTTTGGTCACGGCGGCCTGGCCAGCGTGACGAGCGCCGCCAAGGAAGCCCGGGGCACTGACGACACCGACTTTGTATCGAGAGTGACGACGAGCGAGATCTACACCAGGGGCGACGGCGACCTGCACGTTGTGGCCCTTGACTACGGCATTAAGGCCACCATGGTGCACGAACTCTCACGACGATTCCGCCTGAGCGTCGTACCCGCGGGCACGAACGCTGCGCAGATTCAAGACCTTCACCCCGACGGCGTCTTTCTTTCGAATGGCCCCGGCGACCCCGCGGCGCTCGGTACCCAGGTCAGCGTTATCGAAGGGCTACTGGGTACGCTGCCGATCTTTGGCATCTGTCTCGGTCATCAGTTACTCGCCGACGCCCTTGGTGGTTCCACCTTCAAACTGCCCTTTGGCCACCACGGCAGTAATCATCCCGTGAAGGATCTCTCGTCGGGCAAGATCGAGATTACGGCTCAGAACCACAACTACGCCGTCGTGCCGGACTCTCTCACCAACGCGGTCGTTAGTCACGTCAATTTGAACGATGGGGTGATCGAGGGCGTCTACGCCGAGCGCGAGCGCTGTTTCTCCGTCCAGTACCATCCCGAAGCTGGCCCGGGACCCCACGACGCGCGCTATCTCTTCGACCGTTTCGAATCGCTGCTTCGCACCAACTCCCTGGGCGTGCACTGATGCCGCGTCGCAACGACATCGCCTCGATCATGGTGATCGGCTCGGGCCCCATCGTGATTGGTCAGGCCTGTGAGTTCGACTACTCCGGCACCCAGGCCTGTCAAGTGCTGCGTGCCGAGGGGTACCGCGTGGTGCTCGTGAACTCCAATCCCGCGACGATCATGACCGATCCTTCTACCGCTGACGCCACCTACGTCGAGCCCCTGGACGCCGACGTGCTGGTTGACATCATCGAGCGCGAACGCCCCGACGCTTTACTGCCCACGCTCGGAGGCCAGACGGCGCTCAATCTCACGATGGAACTCGTTCGTCGAGGCGACCTCGATCGACTCGGCGTGGAGGTCATCGGGGCTCGACCCGTCGCGATTTCAACGGCGGAAGATCGGGAACTCTTCAAAAAGGCCATGGCCGAGATCGGCCTGGCGGTCCCCGAGTCGGGATTCGCGCACACGGTGGATGAGGCGCTGAAAGTGGCTCAGTCCATTGGTTGGCCGATCATCATTCGCCCGAGTTACATCTTGGGCGGCGCGGGCACGGGCATCGCCTTTGACGAAGTGGCGTTCCTGCCCCTGGCGGCCGAAGGCATTGCGGCCTCACCCATTGGGGAAATTCTCGTCGAAAAGTCCATCGCTGGTTGGAAGGAGTTCGAACTCGAAGTAATGCGTGACAACGCGGACAACTGCGTCGTGATCTGTTCGATCGAGAACTTTGATCCCATGGGCGTACACACCGGTGACTCCATCACCGTCGCTCCCCAACAAACGCTCTCTGACGTTGAGTACCAAGAGATGCGCGACGACGCCTTTCGGGTGTTACGTCGGGTGGGCGTCGAGACGGGAGGCTCGAACGTGCAGTTCGCGGTCAATCCCGATACGGGTGAGCGTCTCGTCATCGAGATGAATCCACGAGTGTCGAGGTCGAGCGCCCTGGCCAGCAAGGCTACGGGCTTTCCCATCGCCAAGATCGCCGCTCGCTTGGCTGTGGGGTACACCCTGGACGAGATCCAGAACGACATCACCCGGGTCACGCCGGCGAGCTTCGAGCCCGTTATTGACTACGTGGTCACCAAGATTCCTCGTTGGGCCTTTGAAAAGCTGCCTGGTTCGTCACCGCAGCTCGGTACCCGCATGCAGTCGGTGGGCGAGGTCATGGCCATCGGTCGCAACTTCCCTGAATCGCTGCAAAAGGCCGTGCGTTCACTCGAGCAGGGTCGAGTGGGTTTCGCGTTGGGTAACGATTCTGAGTTCGTCGCCATGGACCTATCGACCCTGTGGGAGCTGTGTAGCGTCCCCACTCCCGAGCGTCTCTTCGCACTACACGAAGTGTTACTGCGCGGCGCGACGATCGACGAGGTCGCAGAGCGCACCGGCATCGACGTGTGGTTTATTCACCAACTGGCGTCGATTGTCGAGCGAGAGAGTGAACTCACGAGTGGCGTTGACGTAGCGACCCTCGACGCGCGTGGATGGCGCCGCTACAAGCAGTGGGGCTTCTCGGACGTGCAGATCGCTCAACTCACGCGCGAAACCACCGATCACGTGACCACGTTGCGCCGCGGGGCCGGGGTGCCGACGACGTTCAAGACCGTCGACACGTGCGCTGCTGAGTTCGACGCCTCGACGCCCTATCACTACAGCACCTACGAAGACACCAGCGAAGTTGAACCTTCGTCGCGCGACCGCGTCATCATTCTCGGATCGGGTCCGAACCGCATTGGTCAAGGGATCGAGTTCGACTACTGCTGCGTGCACGCGTCGATGGCGCTGCGCGACATGGGCTACGAGAGCGTGATGGTGAACTGCAATCCCGAGACGGTGTCGACGGACTACTCGACCTCGGACCGGCTCTACTTCGAGCCCCTCACGCCCGAGGACGTCGCCGAGGTCATCGCCGCCGAAATGGCGGCCTGCGTCGACGGGGCCAAGGTAGTGGGAGTTATCGTCGCCCTCGGTGGCCAGACGCCACTGAAGCTCTCGCACTCACTCGACCCCGCGCTCGTACTGGGCACACCCGTTAGCTCCATCGACGCCGCCGAAGATCGCCAACGCTGGTCGGCAATCTGTTCATCGCTCGGACTGCGCCAACCACCCGGTGACGTCGCGCTCACGTTGGAAGAGGCCCGCGTCATCGCCAAGCGCGTGGGCTATCCGGTCCTCGTTCGTCCGAGTTACGTGCTCGGGGGGCGAGCGATGGAGATCGTCTACGACGACACGGCACTCGAGCGCGTGATGACGGACCTCACGAGCGCGCACGGTTCACTGGCGCGCGAAGGTGGCGTCTCCCAAAGTCGTCCCATCTTGCTTGACAGTTTTCTCGAAGATGCCGTTGAGGTGGACGTGGACGCCGTCCGCGACGCCGAGGGCGAGGTCTTTGTCGCGGGCGTCATGGAGCACGTCGAGGAGGCCGGCGTGCACTCCGGAGACTCAGCCTGCGCGTTACCTCCCCAGACATTGAGTGATGAAGTCATCGCCACGTTGCACGATCACACCGAAAAAATCGCCCACGCACTCGGCGTGGTCGGCCTCATCAACGTGCAGTACGCGGTGAAGAATGAGGAGGTCTTCGTCCTCGAGGCCAATCCTCGCGCCAGTCGCACGGTGCCCTTCGTCGCTAAGGCCACCGGCGTACCCCTGGCTCAAGCGGCGGTCCGCGTCATGATGGGCCACAGCCTTAAATCTCTGCGGGCGAAAGGTATCGTGCCCGCCACCACACCCGTGCCGCTCTACGTGAGCGTGAAAGAGGCCGTGTTGCCCTTCAGTCGTTTTCCTGACGTGGACACGCTGCTCGGCCCCGAGATGCGCTCGACGGGCGAGGTGATGGGGATTGGCGAAAGTTTCGGCATCGCTTTCGCGAAGTCGCAGCTCGCCGCCGGCACGCGCCTGCCCGACAGTGGACAAGTGTTCATGTCCCTCGCCGATCGCGACAAAGTAGCGGGTCTCGACCTCGCTCGTCAGTTCGTGCGACTGGGCTTTCGCTTAGCCGCCACGGTCGGAACGGCGGGTTTCTTGCGATCGAACGACGTGACCGTCGAAACGCTGGTGGGCAAGGTTGGACTGGGCGACCTGGGCGTCGACGCCGTCAAAATGATCAAGTCCGGCGAGGTGCAGATGGTTGTCAACACACCGTCGGGGTCGAGCGCGCGCTCTGACGGCGCAGAGATACGCAAGGCCTGCGTTGGCTACGGCGTGGCGTGCGTGACGACGCTCAGCGCGGGCCTCGCCGCCGCGAAGGGTATCGCCGACACGCGCGAAAAGGGCTGGCGCGTGCGCACGCTCCAGGAGCTGCACTCGTGACAAGTCTGGCGACCCACGTCGGCGGCGTTGAACTGCGTTCAGCGATACTGACCGCGTCGGGCACGTCCGGTCACGGCGACGAGCTCGCGGCGTACGGTGACCTGAGCGAACTCGGCGCGGTGGTGACCAAGTCACTCAGCGCCTTCGCGTGGGAGGGCAATCCGGCGCCACGCGTCACCGCATCGGGCGAGCACATGGTGAACGCGGTTGGACTCGCCGGACCGGGCGTTGGCGTGTGGCGCGAGCAAGGCTTGGCGGCTCTACGCGCGCGCGGTGCGACCGTCGTTGGTTCGATATGGGGGAGAACCGTCGAGGAGTTCTTCAACGCGGCTGAAGCTATGAAAGGCGCGGACGTCGTCGCGATTGAAGTCAACGCGAGCTGTCCGAACTTGGATAATCGACGACAGATCTTCGCGCACTCGCCCACAGCGACGAGCGAGATCGTGACGGCTTCGCGAACCGCGGGACGGCCCTTGTGGGTGAAACTCAGTCCCAACACGCCCCAGTTGCTCGAAATCGCCGAAGCAGCCCTCAACGCTGGTGCCGACGCGCTCGTGCTCGTGAACACCGTGTTAGGCATGGTCATTGACGTCGAAGCACGTCGACCTACGCTTGGCAATGGCGGTGGTGGCGTGAGTGGCAGCGGTATCTTGCCGGTATCGTTGCGCGCGATCTATGAGTGTCATGAGGCCTTTCCCGACGCACCCCTCGTGGGCGTGGGCGGCGTGAGTTGCGGCGAGGACGCGGTGGCGATGGTGATGGCCGGCGCGCGCGCCGTGGAAGTAGGAACCGCGACGTTCGCGAATCCGCGCGCTGCGTGGATTGTCCAACGCGAAGTGCGCCAGTGGATGGGGCGACACCATGTCGCCACGATAAACGATCTAGTAGGGGTGGCCCATGGTTGACACGTTCGGCGTTCGACTCCAGGAGCGACTGCGAGAGCAGGGACCTCTGTGCGTAGGTATAGATCCGAGCCGAGACCTCCTCGCAGCGTGGGATCGACCCGACAACGTCGAAGGTCTTGAGTTTTTCTGCCTCGCGGTGCTCGAAGCGGTGATTGGTGTGGCGCCCGTCATTAAGCCTCAAGTCGCCTTCTTCGAGCGCTTCGGCTCTGGGGGATACCGAGTGTTAGAGCGTCTCATTGTTGAGGCGCACGAAGCGGAGCTCCTGGTCGTTGCCGACGCCAAGCGTGGCGATTTCGACGTGACCAACGTCGGCTACGCCCAGGCCTGGCTCGAGGACGACTCGCCCCTCGCAGTCGACGCCGTGACGGTGAGCCCCTACCTGGGCGTGGACGCACTCTTCCCGTTCTTTGATTTAGCCGCGGCGACTGGCCGAGGGGTCTTCGTGTTGGGGGCGACGTCGAACCCCGACGGACGAATTATTCAAGAGGCTCGCACCTTTGAGAGTGAACGCGTCGAAGAGATGGTGCTGCGTCGCGTGGCCGAACTCAATCACCGCGACGAGGGACTTGGATCGCTAGGAGTAGTTCTCGGCGCGACGCGTGACGCGCCCAACTTTTCCTTGAACTCTCTCTCGGGCCCCTACCTTGTACCGGGCGTCGGTGCCCAAGGTGCGGGTGCGAAAGACGTCGCGCGCCTTTTCGATCAGTGCGAGGCGGGGACCGTGCTCGTGAACGTTGCACGAGCGATTCTGCGTACCGGTCCTGAACGACGAGGTCTCCGCGACGCGGCCCGTCGTTGGCGCGATGACCTCCGCGACTCCCTCTAGCCAGAGTCGCGCTGGCGGAGTAGTCTGACCTCGTGACACCGACTCCGCCAACACTCTCGCAAGAGCAACGCGTTGAAGCGTCACGTTTGGCGGTGGCCAATCGTCGACGTCGCGCTGACGTCAAGCGCCTTGTTAAGTCCGGCGAACTATCCCTCGATGAACTTTTCGCGTTGGCTGCGCACGAAGAGTGCGTCGCGCAGATGCGCGCCTACGACCTAATCTCGGCCCTGCCGGCGATTGGTGAGGTCAAGGCCGAGCGCATCATGAAGAGTGCTTCCATCGCGAAGACTCGCCGAATTCGAGGTCTTGGCCCGAAGCAGCGCGCTGAACTGTTTCGAGCTCTTGTCCGCTGAACCACTGGTTGTTGTACTGATTGGTCCCGGTGGCGTAGGCAAGGGCACCCTGGCGCAACGTCTCATTGACTTAGACGGCCGTCTCTGGCTGAGTCGCAGTTGGACGACGCGTCAAAAGCGCGAAAGCGAGCGTGGTGATGAGTACAACTTTGTCGATCGGGCCACGTTCGAAGAGGCGATTCGCGAAGGAAAGTTCCTCGAGTGGGCTGAGTTTCACGGCAATCTTTACGGTACGCCAGTGCCCGAAGCGCCCGAGGGCGCCGACGTACTTTTGGAGATTGAGGTCCAGGGCGCCGAACAGGTTCGCCAGAACCGTCCTGACGCGGTGGTGCTGTTGATCTTGCCACCCTCGATGGAGCGTCTCGAAGAACGACTGCGCGTGCGTGGGGACGATGACGACCACGTCGCTGATCGCCTGTTGAGCGCCCCCGAAGAGCTCGAAAAGGGACATCAATTGGCCTCTCACGTGGTTTTAAATGACGACGTAGAGAGAGCAAGCGTCCAAATTCTCTCTATACTGGAAGAACTCCGTCGGCAACGCCGGAACCCCTCGTCAAAGGACTAACTTCATGGCCGAACGCCCCACCCTCGTTGATCCGCCCATCGAGAACCTTCTCCAGATGGTTGGCGACTCCAAGTTCACCCTCGTCGCGGTAACGGCCATCAGGGCCCGTGAAATCAATGAGTACTACAACGGACTCGGTTCGGGCCACGGTGCCCTCATTCCGCCACAGGTGACCTCGTTGTCGAACAAGTCGCTGTCGCTCGCCATGGAAGAACTACACGAAGGCAAGCTGCTCTTTCACCGCCCCACGACCGAAGAGCTTGAGGACGAGCGCCTCCAAGCCGAGGCCTTGGAGCAGGCTCGCCAGGACGCCAACAGTGACCTGGACGCCTTCACCGATGCCCTCCGCGACGCCTAAGCCGTCGACTCCTCGCATTGTTCTAGGCGTCGCTGGCGGTATCGCCGCCTATAAGTCCGTCGAACTGCTTCGCCTGCTTCGCGACAAGGGCTACCACGTCGCACCGATTCTCACTCCTGACGCAACGCGCTTTGTCGGGACCGCGACTTTCTCGGCCCTCGCGAGTGAACCTGCGCGCACCAGTCTCTACGGCGATCTCACGACGCCTATTCCCCACACCTATTTGGGCTCGAACGCGACGCTCGTCGTGGTCGCGCCCGCGACCGCGCACCTCATCGCTCGTTACGCCATGGGACTCGCGGACGACCTCCTCACCGCGACGCTCCTCGCCACCCGTGCGCCGGTACTGCTCTGTCCGGCAATGCACACCGAGATGTGGGAACAACCTTCGGTCCAGGAGAATCTCGCGACGTTACGACGGCGCGGGGTTTTGGTCCTCGAGCCAGAGTCCGGTCATCTCGCGGGCGGTGATGAAGGCACCGGTCGACTCGCGGATCCCGCGACGATCGCCGAACTGGTCGAGAAAATTGTTACTGGTTACCGCGGCGCACTCTCGGGTGTCCACGTACTCATAAGCGCCGGGGGAACGCGCGAGTCAATCGACCCCGTTCGAGTACTGTCGAACCGCTCCTCGGGCCGACAGGGTTACGCGTTGGCCGAGGTGGCGACGCGCATGGGTGCGAGGGTTACGCTCGTCTCGACGGTCAATTTGGCGCTGAGTCTCGACACCGTGAAGGCGATTGAGGTCGTGTCCGTCGAGAGTGCGGCTCAGATGCACGACGCCATGACCGAACGAAGCGAAGAGAACGACGTCGTGATCATGGCCGCGGCCGTGGCGGACTTTACAGTGAGCCCGGCGAGTGAGAAGCTCAAAAAGCGGGAGGGCCTACCAGAGTTGCACTTCGAACCAGCGGCGGACATCCTGGCTGATCTGCTCTTGAAGCGTCGCCCCGAGCAGGTCTTTGTCGGTTTCGCCGCCGAGACCACCAACGTCTTGGAGAACGCGACGGCCAAACTGAAGGAAAAGGGCGTCGATTTACTCGTCGTTAATGACGTGTCCGCGCCGGGGGCGGGCTTCGAACATTCGACCAACGAAGTGGTCTTACTCGGGGCCAACGACGAGCCCACGCACGTCTCGCTTCGCTCGAAAGAAGCCATTTCGTGGGAGATCTTGGCTAGGGTTGCTGCATTGTTACCTCGAGGAGCCCAATGAGCGACCGGACCCTTTTCACGTCGGAGTCGGTGACCGAAGGGCACCCTGACAAAATCGCCGATCAGGTCTCTGACGGCGTATTGGACGCGATACTCACCCAAGACCCCTACGCGCGCGTGGCCTGTGAAACTCTTTTGACGACTGGTCTATGTGTGGTGGCCGGCGAGATCACCACGAGCGCCATCGTTGACATCACCGCAACGGCGCGTCGTACGATTCTCGACATTGGCTACGACGACGGAGCCAAGGGTTTTGACGGCAAGAACTGCGCGGTCTTGGTGTCGTTGGACAAGCAGAGCCCCGATATCGCTGGTGGCGTCGACGTCGCCCTCGAACTGCGTAGCGGCGCTGGGGGCGAGGACGTGCTCAACGCGCTTGGTGCCGGCGACCAAGGAATGATGTTTGGTTATGCCTGCAGCGACAACGACGACTTCATGCCGCTGCCGATCTGGCTCGCGCACCGACTCTCGATGCGACTCTCTCAGGTTCGTCGTTCGGGTCAGATTCCCTACCTTCGCCCCGACGGCAAGACCCAGGTCACAATTGCCTACGAAGACGGGCGACCCGTGGGCGTCGACACCGTCCTCGTCTCAACCCAACACGAAGAGGGCTACGACCACGAGACGATCCAACGTGACGTCATCGAACACGTGATTCGCCCCATGCTGCCCACGGATCTCGATACTGGTTCGATGCGGGTGTTCGTAAACCCTTCGGGCAAGTTCGTGCTCGGTGGACCGCACGCCGACGCCGGACTGACTGGACGAAAGATCATCGTCGATACTTACGGCGGCATGGCCCGTCACGGCGGCGGCGCCTTCTCCGGGAAAGATCCCTCCAAGGTGGACCGTTCCGCGGCCTACGCCGCGCGGTGGGTAGCGAAGCACGTCGTGGCCTCAGGTGCGGCGGCGCGCTGTGAGGTGCAGGTGGCCTACGCCATTGGCGTCGCGCGACCAGTGTCGGTGTTGGTGGAGACCTTTGGCACCGAGCGTGTCGATCGCGCGAAGATCGCCAAAGCCGTCGACGCACTCTTCGACCTTCGCCCAGCGGCGATTATTCGCGACCTCGATTTGCGGCGCCCTCTCTATCAGCGCACCGCGGCGTATGGTCACTTTGGACGAAGTGACCAAGGCTTCACGTGGGAGTTGACGCCCCGGCTCGATGATCTTCGCCGGGAACTGTCGCTGACCTAGTGACCGCTCGCGCGGTTCGCGTTATTACCGAGGTCGCCGCAGTTGATCGACCCTTCGACTACGCGATTAGTGATGCCACCAGCCACGTGGGCGTCGGTGACCGAGTGCGCGTGGACTTCAATCATCGATCAGTGCGCGCGTGGGTGATTGACGAAGCAGGACCATCTGCTGAGCTGAAAATCATTAAGAAGTGGCTCGGCTACGGTCCGCCGCCTTCGATGCTGGGACTCTTGAGGTGGGCGAGTGATCGTTGGTACGGTTCGTGGTCTCGATTTCTCTTGAGTGCGTCGCCCCATCGCGTCATTACGGCGTTGCCGAGCCCGCCCGAAGCCGCACCGCTGAGTAAAACGGTGCGTGAGTCTTCCTTGACGGTGGCACCCGGCGTCGTCCAAGTGGCGCCGACGACCGATCCGCTGGCCCTGGTGCTCGGCGCCTACGAAGCTACGCGCGAAGCCCATGGATCGCTCCTCGTGCTGGTGCCCAACGAGAGTTGGGCGATCCGGTTGCGTGGGCGTCTCGAACAGCGAGGCTGCGCCGTGGCTTCAGGCACCGAGCAGTGGGACCGGATGCGCGCGGGCTGGCCGGTCGTCGTTGGCGCGCGCGGCACCGCGCTCGCGCCGGTGCCCAAGGTGGCCGGCGCGGTAATTATCGACGCGGACGACGAGTCGTATCGTTCGAGCGCGACTCCAACGTGGGAGGCGGTGGCGATGCTTCGTGAGCGCTGTCGTGTTGATGAGGCACCCCTTTGGTGCACGTCGATAATTCCCTCGCCAACATTGATCGGCCCAACCGGTTACCAGAAAGAGGACGACCTGGCTGGTGGATGGCCTCGCCTCGACGTGATTGATCGACGTTTGAGCGATCCTCGCGACGGGGTGCTCGCCCGTGAGGCACTCGACGCGGCCCACCGGGCGCTCGCGGGCGGCGAAGCCACCGCCGTGGTGGTGATTCTGCAACGTTTGGGCTCGGGGCGGCTTTTCGCGTGCGTGGCCTGTGGCGAACTGTCGCGCTGTGTTCAGTGTGGACAGGCCGAAGAAGAAGTAGATGGCCAGTTGGCCTGTAGCGAGCGACACGAGCGTCGTGCACGATTCTGTCGGGCGTGTGGGTCAACGAATCTCAAACGTCTGCGCGGTGGGGTGACGACGTTGGCGCGAGACGTCGGCGCTCAACTCGGTCAATCGGTGAGTGAGGTAACGGCGGCCACGGATCCGTCTGACGCATTGGCGCGTGTGGTCGTGGGCACCGAAGCCACCTGGCAACGGGTGCGTCGCTGCGGCGTGGTTATCTTCATTGACTTTGACCAGTATCTCTTGGCGCCTCGAGAGTCGGCGCGAAGGACGGCGATCAACGCTGTGGGCAAGGCCGGACGACTCGTTGGTTCGCGTCGCGAAGGTCGTGGTCACGTGGTTCTCCAGACGCGTCGCGGCGACGACGCCGTCGTGAAGGCGCTCGCGAGCGGAGATTTTGACACCATCGTCGCCGAGGACGTCGCCATGGTCAAGTTGTTGGGGCTCAGTCCCTTCGGCGCGAGCGCCGAAGTCTCGGGTGTAGGAGCCGCGTTATTCGTCGACGGCTTAGCCACGTGGGCCGTCGACGTCGAACGCACACCCACCGGGTTCGTCGTTCGTTCCAAGGACGTAATGACCTTAACGAGTGCGCTACGTAGTGCGGAACGCCCCGCGCAAAACTTCCGCGTTGCGGTGCAGTAACGCGCGATCGTCGCTGCGCCGAGAAGTTCCGGGAACGCACGGTAACGTGGCCGGGTGAGTTTGTTGCCCATTCGTATCTACGGTGACCCCGTCTTGTCCACCGTCACGACCAACGTCGAGACGATCGACGGGAAGATTGCCGCCCTCGCGCAGTCCATGATTGAGACCATGAACGACGCGCCGGGTGTGGGTCTCGCCGCCAATCAAATCGGCGTGCAAAAGCGTCTCTTCGTCTACGACCAGGGTGACGGCCCGCACGTCGTCATCAATCCCGTCATTGTTGAGACGTCGGGAGAGTGGCCCTACGAAGAAGGATGTCTATCCGTGCCGGGCCTGAGTTGGGAGATAGTTCGCGCCAACCAGGTCCACCTGAAGGGCTACGACCTCGACGGTAACGAACTCGATATTGAAACCGACGAGTACGAGGGGCGCATCCTTCAACACGAGTGCGACCACCTTGATGGCGTTCTCCTCGTCGAGCGTTTAACGGACGATCAGAAGAAGGCGGCGAAGAAGATCCTTCGAAAGCGTCGGCTCACTTTCTTGAGTGACGATCACGACGGACTTAGCCAGCTGTTTGGCGAGTAGATGCGTGTCGTCTTTCTCGGCACGCCCGAAGCGGCGGTCCCCACACTTCGAGGACTCGTTGACGCGCGACACGACGTTGCCTTGGTCATCACTCGACCTGACCGTCGCCGAGGTCGCGGGAGCGATCTGGTGGCGAGCCCGGTTAAGAGCGCGGCCCTTGAACTAGGACTTCACGTGGGCTATCGCCTCGCCGATATCGACGACGTCGAGGTCGACATCGGTGTTGTCGTGGCGTACGGTGCGATCATTCCGTCCGCCATCTTGGCACGAGTGCCAATGTTGAACGTGCACTTTTCCCTGTTGCCTCGCTGGCGCGGCGCGGCGCCGGTGCAACGCGCCATTCTCGCGGGCGACGAAGAGACCGGCGTGTCGATTATCTCTCTCGAGGCGACACTCGACACCGGTCCGATCCATTTACAACGTCACGCGTCCGTTGGGGAAAAGACCGCACAAGGACTCACGAAGGAGCTCTCCGAGATCGGCGCGATCGCGTTGCTGGACGTGCTGGCGTCGCCGGATCTGCTCGCTCACTCGAGTGAGCAGGCGGGCGAGGCGACGTACGCTGAGAAGCTCACGAAGGAGACCTTCCGCCTGTCTTTAACCTCAGTCGACCTCTTCCTTCGAACTGTGCACCTCGGCGGGGCGTATCTCTTCATCGACGCCAAGCGTCTGGGTGTCATTTCGGCCCACCCCTCGATAGTGCACGTGGCCGAAGGCGTCGTTGCGCGCGTTGACGGCGAGGTCGTGCTCGGTACTCGCGATGGAACGGTGGCGATAGAAGAAGTCCGTCCTGAGGGTTCGAGAACCATGAGCGCTCTGGCGTGGTGGGCGGGTCGACGTGGTACAGATCAACCACGCACGTGGTCCTAGGCCCGTACGCGACGCTCTAGGCTGAGCGCGTGACGGTGATAGACGCTGGCCCCGTGGGCGAGATTCGCATCGCACCCTCAATACTCGCCGCTGATTTTGGCAATCTGGCTCACGCGGTGGAGGTCATCGACGCGGAGACTGATTGGCTGCACGTCGACGTGATGGATGGCCACTTCGTGCCGAACATCTCACTCGGCCCACCCGTTGTCGCGTCACTTCGCCATTACAGCACCCGATTCTTCGACTGCCATCTCATGATGACCGATCCGGGGCGCTACTTGGAGGCATTCAAAGATGCCGGCGCGAACGGTTGCACGGTGCACGTCGAAATTGGCGGCACGGCGACACTGATTGACGACGCGCGAGCACTCGGACTTCGCGTGGGGCTCGCCGCCAATCCCGACACGCCCTTTAACGCGGTTGCTCCATTTCTGGGTGACGTCGATCTGCTGCTCTTGATGACCGTTTTTCCGGGATTTGGCGGCCAATCGTTCATGGGCGACGTGATGGCCAAAGTTGAACTCGCGCGGCGTGAAGTCGAGAAGCAGACACTTTCACTCGATATTGAAGTGGACGGCGGCGTCGACGTGGACACGGCGCCGCTCGCGGTACGAGCCGGCGCCAACGTCTTGGTGGCGGGATCGGCAATTTTCGCCAAGAGTGATCCGTTGAGGGCCGCGCGAGAACTCCGCGCCGCCGCTGGTGTCGTTCGATGAAACTCTCTCCTTCGGAGTTGATGTCGGTCGCGATGGCCGAAGGTGAGAAGGCGCGCTATCTCGCGCCGCCCAATCCCTGGGTGGGGGCGCTCATCGTGAACGAGCGTGGCGTCATCGTGGCTGAGGGCCACACGCAGACACCTGGTGAGTCGCATGCTGAGGTAGAAGCTCTTCGTCGCGCCGGTGACGCGGCGCGCGGCGCGACGATGATCGTGACCCTCGAACCATGCAGTCACACGGGGCGAACGGGACCGTGCGCGGACGCGATCATTGCCGCCGGCATCGCGAAGGTCGTCGTCGGCATCATCGACCCCGATCCCCGGGTTTCGGGCAAGGGTATCGGACGCTTGAAAGCGTCGGGCGTGGACGTCGAAGTAGGGATCGAAGAAGAGAGCGTTCGTGCCCAACTGGCGCCGTACATCTGGCACCGGGTGACGGCTCGGCCCTACGTGGTCGCCAAGATCGCGAGCACCCTCGACGGTGTCGTCGCCATGGCCGACGGAACGAGTCAGTGGATCACTGGCTCCGCGGCGCGACGTGACGCGCACGTGTTGCGCGCACAGAGCCAGGCAATCTTGGTGGGGGCGCGTACCGTGCGCAGCGATGATCCAGCCCTCACGGCCCGACTCGACGACATCGTCCTCGAGCCGTTACGCGTAGTCCTCGGTCACGCGCCGACGAACGCAAAAATGCGACCCTGTCTCGAACTCTCCGGAGATCTCGGTTTGGTGCTTGATGAACTGGGACACCACGACGTACTCCAGGTTCTCATAGAGGGTGGGCCCACGACGACGAGCGCCTTCTTAGAAGCTGGTCTTGTCAATCACGTCGTTTGGTATCAAGCGCCGGCGTTCGCCGGCGCCGCGGGGACGCTTCCGGCGTTGAAGGGCCTTTCGACCCCTACGATGGAAGCCTTACGACGAGGTCGGATTGTCGACGTGCGACGACTCGGCGACGACGTACGCATTGACGTGGAGGTGTAATGGCGCTATCAACAATCGAAGAGGCGGTGACCCAACTACGTAAGGGTGGCATGGTCGTCGTCGTGGACGACGAAGACCGCGAGAACGAGGGCGACCTCATCATGGCCGCTCAGGACGTGACGCCCGAAGCGATGGCCTTCTTTCTTGAGCACACGTCGGGCGTCTTTTGCGTTCCCTTGGAGAGCGAACGGGCCGACGAGCTGGAACTGCCGCTGATGGTGGTAGCTAATACCGAGGCCCAGCGCACGGCCTTTACGGTGACGGTCGATTTTCGCCACGGCACCACGACGGGGATTTCCGCTCACGATCGAGCCCTCACGGTACGCGCGCTCGTGGACCCCGCGACTCGTGCGAACGATCTGAATCGTCCAGGTCACATCTTTCCCTTGCGCTATCGGCGGGGCGGCGTCTTGCAGCGCGCGGGACACACCGAAGCCACGGTTGACCTGTGTCGGATGGCGGACAAGTACCCAGCCGGCGTGCTCTGTGAGATCGTCTCTGCCGATAAGTCCGATATGGCGCGCTTGCCCGAGCTCGAAGAGTTCGCCGAGCGTCACCACCTGCCCATCGTGACCATTGCCGACCTCATTCGCTATCGCCGTCGCCACGAGAAGTTGGTCAAGCGCGTCGCGGAGTCATCGCTCGCTACCGAGTTCGGTCAGTTTCAGGCGCACGTCTTTGAGAGCGTGCTTGACGGCGAACAACACATTGCCCTGGTATACGGTGATATCGACAACGTGAAGGATTTGCTCGTGCGCGTGCACTCAGAGTGCTTGACGGGCGACGCGCTCGGCTCGCTGCGCTGTGACTGTGGGCCACAACTGCACATGGCGCTCGCGAAGGTGGCGGCCGAAGGTGCGGGCGTTGTCGTGTATCTGCGTGGTCAAGAAGGCCGCGGCATTGGTCTTGCGCACAAGATTCGCGCTTACGCCCTTCAAGAAGATGGTCGTGACACCGTTGACGCCAACCTTGATCAAGGGCTACCCGTGGACTCTCGTCAGTACGGCGTCGGCGCGCAGATCCTGGTTGACCTAGGCGTGACGTCGATGCGCCTCATGACGAACAACCCCGTGAAATACGGCGGCCTCGAAGGCTTCGGTCTCGATATCGTTGAGCGCGTACCGCTCGAGAGTCGACCAAACCCATTCAACATCGATTATCTGCGAACCAAGCGCGAACGCATGGGCCACCTACTCGAGGGGCTCGATGACATCCAGTAAAGACACGGATTTTAGTCGTAAGGACGCGGACAAGTTAGCGAGACGCGGTGGTGAAGTTCTAGAAGGCTCCGCCTCGGGACGGGGATTTCGCGTGGCGTTGGCCTGCGCTCGATTTAACGGAGCGGTCACGTTGCGTCTCCTTGAGGGTGCGCTCGGCGCTCTCGAAGAGGGCGGAGTCGACCGTGCCGATATCTCGATCGGTTGGGTACCGGGGGCTTTTGAGATTCCACTCCTCGCGCTGGCCTTCGCCGACGCGAGTCGTCCCTTTGACGCCGTCATTACGCTGGGCGCGGTCATTCGAGGCGACACGGGCCACTACGAAGTCGTGGCCGGCGAGTGCGCGCGCGGTGTTCAAGACGTGCAACTAAGCACTCGCGTGCCGATAATTTTTGGCGTGCTCACCGTGAACACCATCGAGCAGGCGCTGGAGCGATCCAAGCCCGATGAGACGAACAAGGGGCGCGAGGCGGCCTTGAGCGCGTTAGAGATGATCAACGTACTGCGTCAAGGTTCGCTAGCGAACCCGTGAAGGTTATTGGCGTCGTGGGCGCATTCAGTGACCTTCGTGGTGACGGCGTCATCATGAGTGACGCGGGCGAAAGTCTGTACTTTCACTGCCTGTCGATTCTTGACGGGTCGCGCACCGTTGATGTTGGCACGGTGGTCGTTGGTCGTCGCCGAGTGGGCCATCTAGGTTGCGACGAAGTCGACGCAGTCGAACCCGCGACCTAAGCCTCTCGCTTAAAGGGAGAGGCGCCGCGCCGCTCTTTTCGAAGAACGACGCGCCGCCTCTTGGGTGGGACAACTTAGGAAGATTTGACCGGTCGACGTCCCAGGGACGTTAAGGCAGAACTTCTCATGGCGGCAGCGTGGATAATGGCTGCCTGCATGGCCTGGCGTTCGGCGCTGCGCTGGGCGGAGCTTTTGGCGGTAGCGAGAGCGGTGTAGAGCGTGACTCGAGCCGCACTGATGGCGAGGTGGAAGTCCTCCTCAATGGCTCGTCGCGACGCGTTGTAGGCCGCGACCTGCTGGCGATAGGTCTTATTCGACTTGGTGCTCAATCCAGCGTTCTTGTTCGAGTTCGTTCCAGCACCACCGCGCGAACCAGCGGAGGCGAGCACGGGCGTCGTGAGCCCTAGGGTGGCCACAATGCTCAGGACGAGCAGGCTCCGTGCGGTGAATTTCTTCATGACATAAGGGTATCGAGCCAAAATAAGAAACTTCTGTGAAGAATCTGTCGAAATCTTGAGAAAAGGGGGATTAGTGGCCGTGGTGGGTTCCAGCGCGACACAGTACGCTCGCCCCAGGGAGGTTCGACCGTGACGACCATTTTGATCATTGACGACGAGCCCGGGGTGCGTGACCTGCTGCAAGACGCCCTGAGCAACGCGGGCTACGTCGTTGAGTGCGCTACCAACGGCGCGGACGGACTCGATCAGTTGCGTCGACGCAGCGCGGACCTCTGCATCGTTGACGTCAATATGCCCACCATGAACGGGTACGAGTTCCTAAAGAAACTGAGGGCTCACGATCTAAAGACGCCGGTGCTGATGTTGACGGCCCGTGACGCAAAGGATGACGTGGAGCACGGTTTACGCGAGGGTGCCGACGACTACGTTCGTAAGCCCTTCAGCCTTGAAGAACTGTTACTTCGCGTCGGGGCCATACTTCGGCGAACCGGAATCGACGAGAATAACGATCACGTACTCGTCTGCGGTGCACTTGAGATGAACGTGGATCGTCACGTGGTGACCTACGAAGCCGAAGAGATCGAACTCTCCGCCACGGAGTTTCGCTTGCTCGAGGTCTTGCTCGAGCACCAAGATCGAGTGGTAACGAGGGAGCAGTTGCTTCGCGAGGTGTGGAACATCGACTTCGACTCTGAGACTTCCGTGCTCGATACGTACATCTCGTACGTTCGACGCAAAATTCATCATGACGAGTTCGCGCCGATTACCACGATTCGAGGTGTTGGCTTCAAGCTGGTGGACCAGGCCGCTCGTCCGTGAGGATTGCGACACGCTTAACGATTCTCTTCGTCCTGCTGACGCTCGTAGTGACCTTCTCCGTTGGTTGGTTTGCCGTGGCGTTGAGTTCTCGCTCCCAGTACGCCACGCTCGACAATTCGATTAACGCGGTCGTGGACAGCGGACTACGAAATCCCAACACTGCACTTAGTAACGCTCTCTACGTCGTACAGCGCGAAAACGAAGACCTGACCCTTGACGTCATCTTCCCTTCGGGCGAACTGACACGCGTGAATTCGGGTTTGGTCGCGCTTCGCCAACGTCCGACGATTGCCGACGTCAAGAACTCCCTTTCGCACGTCGTGAGCGAAGCCAACCTTCCGGGATTTCAGATTCGCTCGCTCAATATCGGCGGTGGCGACTATCTCGTGGTGGCCGGTTCCACGGCGGAAATTAAGAGAGAGACTCAACATCTGGCGCTGTTGGTCGGGGCCGTCGCGATCGTGATCGCTCTTCTGGGCCTAGCGCTCGCGCGCCAAGTAATTCGACGCGACCTTCGCTCGATGGAGCGACTCATTCACTACGCCGGGGACGTCACCAACGGTGGCGAGATCGGTCCGATGCCGGCAGGAGAAGGTGGCCGTGATTTTGAAGAGTTGCGGGGCGCTCTCGTGATCATGGTGGACGCACTCCAAGAACGCATCGCCCTTGAAGCGAGAAGCGCCAGGGCCATGCAACAGTTCATTGGTGACGCGTCGCACGAACTGCGTACCCCGCTGACGGTTGTCAAGGGCTACAACGAAATGCTCGCCAACGGCACGGCGAATCCCGAGCAACAGGTTCGAGCCGTAGCGAGAATTAAGCGTGAAGTGGAACGCATGGAAGAGCTGGTCCGGGACCTCCTCTTGCTCGCTGAGGTTCGAGAGGCGCCTCGTCGCTCCGAACGACGTTTCGACTTGAGTGAGCTTCTTCGCGCCAACGCTGTTGACTTTGGATTCGAACACCCCGAGCGAACGTTGACCAGTGAGATTCAACCTAACGTCGTGATCATGGCGCGCTTCGATTTTGTGGAACGCCTCATCACTAATGCACTCACCAACCTGGTGCGTCACACGCCCACGGAGGCCCCGGCGCGAATAGTGCTCACGGCGACCTCTCAACAAGCGCTCTTACTCATCGAAGACGGTGGACCGGGTCTGCCGTCTTACGGCGTGCGCCCCCAGCGATTTCAGCGTCTCGACGACTCTCGCTCGCGCGAAACGGGCGGTTCGGGACTTGGGATGAGCATCATGGCCGACGTGGCTGAATCCTTCGGCGGCTCCATGAAGACCGAACGCAGTTCTCTAGGTGGTCTCGCGCTACGTTTCGAGCTGCCGCTCGCGCCGACGCGGTCCTAGTCAGTTGGTCGGAGCGCTACTGGCGCGTACGTAGGCCTGTTGCACTTCGGCCAAGGCGTTTCGATAGAGGTCAACGTGCTCACCCAGACGATCGCCGGCAGCGTTCACCATGGCGGCGACGATGTCGATCACGAGCGCGGCGGCTTCGAGGTTCGCCGGCGACTCGGAGAGACGAAGGGCGGCCACCTGAATCAAGACAAAGAGGTGATTGCCGAGAATGGTTTCGACGGGTGTCGTGCGGATGTACGCAATCTCCTCAGCTTCGTTGAAGTCGGCGTCCGCTGGTTCATCGCTCACGCGAACCAACGTAGTGGCTCCCAGGTTCCGATCGCGCCTCCACTCGAGCTGGTCTCGGGGGTGTAGGCGATGGTGGTGACCCGGACTTTCGGCTCTCGGCGGCGTCTGCTAATCTGGTTAGGCAGTTCAGCAAGCGAGGTTGGCAGTGCCAACGTCCACCTGGCCACTATCGTGCGTCCGGGTCTCTAGGAGTTTCGCGCCTCGCTTGCCGTGGCGACACCATGAAGGTGTCGCGTAGAGCAAGGAGTGAGTTATCGCAACAGTGCCTGGAGACCACCGCGTCAATGAACGTATCCGTGTCGAGACTGTCCGCCTGATTGACCAAGAGGGAAATCAACGTGGGGTCATGGCGACCAGAGAAGCGTTGGCGTTGGCCAAAAGCCTCGATTTGGACTTAGTGGAGATCGCGCCCACCGCGCAGCCACCCGTGTGTCGCATTATGGACTACGGAAAATTCAAGTTTGACGAGGCGCAAAAAGCCAAGGAGTCGCGCCGAAAGACCCTCAACGTGGGCGTCAAAGAGATGAAGTATCGTCCGAAAATCGGTGACGGGGACTTCAATACTAAGACTCGCCTCGTGGAGAAGTTTTTGGGGGAAGGGCACAAAGTCAAAGTCACCATCATGTTTCGTGGTCGAGAGTCTGCCCACCCTGAACTGGGCAAGAAGATTCTGGACCGTATCGTCGAGAAGCTCGAGGACGTCGCCAAAGTGGAGTCCGCTCCCAAGCTTGACGGGCGCAACATGATCATGGTGCTTGGACCCGATAAGAAGTCCAAAGCGAAGATCGTTGAAAGCCCCAAGGTTGAAGTAGTTCAAGAAGTATCGCCCGCGGGCGTTGAAGTTTTGCTAGAGGAGAGTTGAAATGCCGAAGATGAAGACGGACAGTGGCGCGAAGAAGCGCATCAAGATCACCGGCAGCGGAAAACTCCGTCGTCGCAAGGCCTTCCGAGGTCACATCATGGAAAAGAAGTCGTCCGTGCGTTCTAGGCGTCTGGGTCGCGAGACCGAGATCGCGCCGGGTCAAGAGAAGCACGTCAAACGCATGTTGGGTCTGTAGAGAGAACGAGTTAGGAAAGAGGTAGCGAGATGGCAAGAGTAAAGAGGGCCGTTAACGCCAAGAAGCATCACAAGGCGATTCTCGAAGAGGCGAAGGGGTACTACGGCGATCGCAGCCGTACCTTTCGCTCCGCGAACCAAGCCGTGCAACACGCGGGGGTCTACGCCTTTCGAGACCGTCGTGCTCGCAAGGGTGAGATGCGCAAACTGTGGATCCAGCGCATCAATGCTGGTACCCGCGCGCACGGCATGAGCTACAGCCGCTTCATCGCGGGGCTCAACGCCGCCGGTATCGAAGTCGACCGTCGCATGTTGGCGGACCTGGCCGTGAACGACAACGGTGCCTTCAGCGCCATCGTCGCCCAGGCCGATGCCGCGCTCGCCAAGTAGGTCGCGCTGATCGAAACGCTGGGGTCTTCACACCAGCGCGTTCGCCGGCTTCGACGTCTCGTTCAGAAACGTTCACTTCGTTGGAGCGAAGGCGTCTGCGTGCTCGAAGGCCCCGACCTTGTCAACGCGGCGCTCGACGCGACCAGTGAGTTTGAGGCCATTTACGTTGACGGGGCGCAACTCGAAAGTGGCGTGATCACTGATTTGCAAACTCGCGCCGCGTCAAAGGGTGTTCGAGTGTTCGCGCTCGCGCCCGGAGTGATCGAGCGCGTGGCTGACGCCGCCACGCCCCAGCCGGTCCTCGGTGTGGTTCGTCTGCCACTAGTGAACCTGGAGGATATTCCCTCAGCCGGACTAGTCCTCGTGCTGCACGACCTCAGGGACCCGGGAAACGCCGGCACGCTCGTTCGTACCGCCGACGCGGCGGGAGCCTCCGGCGTTGTCTTTACTGGCCAGTCAGTCGACCCCTTTAATCCAAAGACCCTTCGCGCCACGGCGGGCTCCATTTTTCACGTTCCCATCGCCGTGGGTTCGTTGGGTGACGCACTGGCGACGTTCAGTTCTCGAGGCGCAACGACCCTGGCGAGTGTTGTTCGAGGGGGAACGAGCCACCGCCACGTGGACTTCACCAAGCCAACGGTGGTCGTCATTGGCAACGAAGCGCAGGGCCTTGACGAAGAAGCGGTGGCGCTGTGTGATGGCGCGGTCACGATCAAAATGATCGGCGCGAGTGAGTCACTGAACGCCGGTGTGGCGGGTTCCCTGATTGCCTTCGAGGCGCTCTGGCGACGTGAAGACACGATGACGCCACCTCCAACCCCTAGCCTTTAGACGTCATGTCCTCGTCACCACTTGCGAAACTTTCCGAGCAGATTGCTGAGTTGCTCGCAACCATTGCGGCGCTCTCGACCCTCGACGCGTTGCGTGAGGCCGAACCTGCACTCACCGGTAGGAGGTCAATTCTCTCGGCGTTGCAAAAGTCGCTAGGTTCGCTCGAGCCCGACGAACGAAAGGGCGCCGGCGCGCAACTTCAAGAGGCCCGACGTTCCGTGGAGTTCGCGCTCGAGGATAGAAAAGACGTCTTAGTTCGCGAGGCTCGCCTCGTGACGCTGGAAGCTGATCGTCTCGACCTGGGCGACGTGGTGGTGAGTGAGGCACCTTGGTCGCTCAGCGTGGGCCACCCGGGTCTCGTCGCGATCACGCAGCGCGAGCTTGAAGACGTTTTTGTCGGCATGGGTTTCACCGTGGCCGACGGTCCCGAAGTTGAGAGCGACTGGTACAACTTCGAAGCGCTCAATATTCCTCCCGCACATCCGGCGAGGGGAATGTGGGACACCTTTTATGTAGACCTCGGTGAACCCGAGACGGTGGTCTTGAGAACCCACACCTCGCCGACACAGATTCATCTCATGGAGCGCGCCGTGGCCACGAACTCACTGCCCATCCACTCAGTGATGCCGGGACGTTGCTACCGTCGCGACACCCCCGACGCTCGCCATCTCGTAGGTTTCCACCAGATTGAGGGCCTCGTCGTCGACCGCGGCATCTCCTTTGGTGATCTCGCGGGCGTGATTGAGACCTTCACGCGGGCCTACTTTGGCCCCGATATCTCGTCGCGTCTGCGCCCGGCGTACTTTCCCTTTACGGAGCCTTCGGCGGAGTTCGAGGTCACCTGCACTATCTGTCGTGGTGAAGGGTGTCGCACGTGTTCCTTTACGGGTTGGGTCGAACTCGGTGGGTGCGGGATGCTCGACCCCGCGGTGCTGGCGGCGGTTGGCGTCGACGGCGACGAGTGGAGCGGCTTCGCCTTTGGCTTTGGGATTGATCGGTGCGCTCAGATGCGTCACGAACTAAACGACATGCGAGCGCTAATCGAGAATGACACTCGATTTCTAGGGCAGTTTTCGTGAAGATCTCTCTGAACTGGCTACGCGAATTCGTCGACTTGCACGAGTCGACGGAGGAACTTCGTAGCACCCTGGACGATTTAGGACTCGTGGTTGAAGGCATCCATTTCATGGGCGTCGGCCTCGAAGACGTCGTGGTTGCGCGCGTTGAGGAGATTCGAGCAATTGAGGGTGCGGACCGCGTACGTCTCGTCGTCGTTGACGCCGGTAATGGCCCACTGGAGATTGTCTGTGGCGCGACGAACTTCGCGGTTGGTAACTACGTTCCCATGGCGCCCGTGGGCGCCGTGTTGCCGGGTGGTTTCACTATCGCCGAGCGAAGGATGCGTGGTGTCACGTCGAACGGCATGCTCTGTTCGTCGAGCGAGCTCGAACTGAGTGACGATCACGAGGGGCTCATGCTGCTCGATGAACTCATTGAACCCCACGTCGGCGAAGCGCTTCTTTCGGCGCTGAAGATAGAACCCGACGTGATCTTTGACATTTCCGTTGAGGGCAATCGTCCTGACGCCTGGTCCGTCGAGGGCGTTGCGCGCGACCTCGCGACTCGCCTGCGACGTCCCCTGCGATCGCCAGCAATCGCGACGACGAATTCAACAACCGCCAGTGACTCTTACGCCAGCGCCGGTATCGATGATCCCGATCTTTGTGGCCGCCTCACGGTGTCGGTCCTTCGCAACGTCAAGGTCCTTCCCTCACCCTCGTGGGTCGCGCACCGACTCCAGGGTGCGGGAATGCGCCCAATCTCTAACGTGGTCGACGCGTCTAACCTCGTCATGCTCGAACTCGGCCAGCCAACGCACCCCTACGACGCACAACACGTCGCGGGGCGAACGCTGCGGGCGCGCCGGGCTCGTCCGGGCGAGACCCTCACCACCCTCGATGGCGTCGAGCGAAAGTTGGCCAAGAGCGGGAAGGGACTCGGCGACACGGGCGAAGACTGCGTGATCGTCGATGGTGACGATCACGTATTGGGTCTAGCCGGCGTCATGGGTGGTGCGTCGAGTGAGATAAGTCGCGACACGACGGACGTACTGGTCGAGGCTGCATTTTTTGATCCCATGTCGATCGCTCGCTCCTCCAAGCGTCACGGACTTCGTAGCGAGGCGTCTAATCGGTTCGAGCGTGGTGTTGATCCTCATCTCGCGCTTCGCGCAGTGGCGCGCTTTGTGGCGATCTTGTCCGAAAGCGTGCCCGCTCTGGAGTGGCTCGCGAGCCCGTTGGACGTGTGGGGAACGATTCCGACGCCGCCGACAATTGCCCTTCGAGCGTTCGATGTCGAGCGCCTCTTGGGTATGGCGATTCCGAATGTCGAGGTGACGTCAATTCTCGAGGGTCTGGGTTTCACGGTATCGGGCACGTCCGAGCAGAGTCTCGTTACCGCGCCGAGCAATCGACTCGATATTCGAGACGGTGTTCCGGGACGAGCGGACGTTATCGAAGAGATCGCGCGGTTGTACAGCTACCGTCGTCTGCCCCGGCACAGTCCGGCGTGGCCCGAATTGGGTGGACTAAACGATCGGCAACTTCTACGTCGCCACCTTCGTGACGTGGTCGTGGACGCGGGTGGTGTTGAGGCCTGGACGCCCACGCTCGGCAGCGACGCCGATTTCGATCTCCTTCACCCTCACCAACCGCGCGTGCGCGTGACCAATCCCCTGGCCGCCGACGAATCGGTCTTGCGCGCGACGCAACTGACGGGACTCGTACGCGCGTGGGCGAGGAACTACGAGCGGGGCGTGGGCGACGTGATGCTCGCAGAGTTCGGTGTGGTCTTCGTGCACCCCGACGCCACGAGTGAACCGAGAGAAACTCGTGGCGGCACGGGGGGAGAGTTGATGTTGGCGCTGCCGAAGGAGAACGAGCGACTCACCATCGTCCTCGGTCGCCCTAACGACGACGCGACGACCGCCGTGGCGCTCTGGAGTGTCATCGCACAGCGCCTTGGTCTCGCTGAAGTGGTAGTGCGTTCATCGAGCGAAGCGCCTCGAGGACTTCATCCAACTCGGGCAGGTTCGTTGGTGGATCGTTCGTCGGGCGCCCTGCTCGGTTACGTCGGCGAAGTTGACGGTGAATTCGTCGACGCCTTGACGAGCGCGCCACTGTCGCGACGCCTGGGCTTGTTGGATCTCGATCTCGACGTGTTGGCCGATTCCACGCTGGCCGTACGGTCGTCCCCGTTCGCTCAGGTACCGAGTCGTTATCCGAGTGCGGTCCTGGATTTGGCTCTCGTCACACCTCGCTCGATCAACGCCCACGATCTGGCCCACGCGCTTCGGGTGGCGAGCGGCCTCGTTGAATCAGTCGTGTTGTTCGACGTCTACGAGGGGGCTGGCCTGAGCGAGGGAACGCGAAGTTTGGCCTTTAACGTTCGTCTCAGCTCGGTTGATCGCACGCTGAGCGAACAGGAGATTAGTGAGGCGCGCGGCGCGCTACTTGACGCCGCGTCCTCGTTAGGAGCGGTACTTCGTTAAGGAGTGCCATCTATTTCCGTGATTGAGATCATCCCCCTCAACGACCGTGGTCGTCACTTCCGCGCCGATTTTCGCGTTCGCATGGTCGACGCCGACGCAAATGGATTATTGCGTCTGGACGGCATCGCGCGCTTGCTCCAAGACGTCGCGACGGACGACTCGCACGATTCCGTCGTGGCGTCAATTGATCCCTGGGTCGTGCGGCGTACGACGTTGCGCTACGTGGAAGGAGCGCACTGGCCGCGCTATCTCGATCGCCTGACGCTCACGACGTGGTGCGGGGGAGTGGGACCGGCTTGGGCCGAGCGACGAACCAACTTTGACTACGAAGGTCAGTTAGTACTCGAAGCCGCCGCCATATGGGTGCCCGTCGACGCGTCGGGCCATCCGGTGCGACTGAGAGAGAACTTCTTCGAGATTTACGGAGAGTCGGCTCGCGACCGTAAAGTCTCGGGCCGCATCCCCAAGGCGCCTATTCCCGAGAGCGCGAATCGTCGCGCCTGGCCACTGCGAGCAGCTGACGTCGACACGATGGGCCACGTCAATAACGCCGCCCTCTGGCAGACACTGTGCGAGGTCGTTGTAGTGCCGCTGCAGAGCGTCAGCGTGTCGCACCACGCATCAATTGATCGAGACGACGTGGTCACGCTCGTCACCGCGCCGGGACAGCTTTGGCTCACCGTCGACGACGAGGTTCGACTTTCGGCGCAGTACGTGCGCCTCTAAGCCTGGATCCACCGCGCGAGTGAAGCAGTCGGCGAATTCGAATCAAAACCCTCAGGCTCAGTCGTGATTTTCTGATGCGCGGGCGTTTATCCGTCGGCCGGACGTGACGAGTCACGATCTTGGTCAAGTTTGTAAC
>DATLSR010000065.1:0-4881 GCA_035533995.1 Acidimicrobiales bacterium
TCATCCCGTATTCGATGCCGTTGTGCACCATCTTGACGAAATGGCCCGCGCCGTTCGGTCCACAGTGCAAGTAGCCCTGGACGGCGGTGGCGCCACCGGTTCGCCCAGGCGTTGCCGGCGTGCCGTCGTCGCCGGGGGCAATGGACTTAAAGATCGGATCGAGGCGAGCGACGACCTCGTCTTCACCACCGATCATGAGGCTGTAGCCACGCTCGAGACCCCAGACGCCGCCACTCGTCCCGCAGTCGACGTAGTGGACGTCGTGTGTAGCCAGTTGGCGAGATCGCTCGACGTCGTCTTGGTAGAAGGAGTTACCCCCGTCGATGACGACGTCGCCGGGCGCGAGGAATCCGCCTAACTCGTCGAGGGTCTCTTGGGTGATCGCTGCGGGGAGCATGAGCCAGATCGTTCGAGGCGTCGAGAGTCCTTTCACCAATTCTTCCAAGGAGGCCGCACCTTGAACCCGCTCTCCCTCGAGCGACGTGACGGCCTTCGCGTTCACGTCATAGACCACGCAGGCGTGACCGTCGTTGACCAGCCGGCGTACGATGTTCGAGCCCATTCGGCCGAGCCCGACCATACCTAGCTGCATTGGTTTATCGGTCGTCATCTTCGTGTCCATTCTTCTTTAGTGATCGGTAGTACTCAATGAGTGCGTTCGTTGACGAGTCGTGCGCCGATCGTTCGGACGCGTCAAGACCGAGTTCGGGGGCGATCTCAACGGCGAGTTGTTTGCCCAGTTCTACACCCCATTGGTCGAAGGAGTCGATGCCCCATAGGGCGCCCTGGACGAATACCGAGTGTTCGTAGAGGGCGATCAGCGATCCCAAAAGTCTTGGTGAGAGCGCTTTTGCCAGGAGAACGTTCGAGGGGCGGTTGCCCTCCATCACGCGAGAAGCGAGGGCGCGCTCGTCAACGCCAGCGGCGCGAAGTTCCGACTCGGTTCGACCGAAGGCCAATGCTTGCGCTTGGGCGAAGACGTTCGACATCAAGATGTCGTGATGGTTGCCCAGTGGATTGAGGCTTGTGGCAAATCCGATGAAGTCGACGGGCACGACAGTGGTGCCTTGGTGGAGAAGTTGATAGAAGCTGTGTTGGCCGTTGGTGCCCGGCTCACCCCAGTAGATCGGTCCAGTGGGGTACGTAACGCGTTGGCCGTCCTCGGTGACGTGCTTGCCATTGGATTCCATGGTGAGTTGTTGCAGATAAGCGGGTAAGCGATGGAGATACTGGTCGTAGGGCAATACGGCCACCGTCGGAAAGCCCATAAAGTTGTTGTTCCAAAACGCAAGCAGCCCCATCAACATCGGCAGGTTCTGTTTTAAGGGAGCGACGCAGAAGTGTTGGTCCATCGCGTGAAAGCCTTCGAGCATCTCATGAAAATTCTCGGGACCGATCGCGAGCATCGTGGAAAGTCCGATGGCGCTGTCCATTGAGTAGCGCCCTCCCACCCAGTCCCAAAAGCCGAACATGTTCGCGACGTCGATGCCAAAAGCGGCCACTTTCCCCGCGTTCGTTGAGACAGCGACGAAGTGCTTGGCTACGGCGTCTTCACCAAGACTCTCTACAAGCCACTGACGGGCCGATGAGGCGTTGGTCAGGGTCTCGACGGTGCTAAAGGTCTTGGACGAGACAATAAAGAGGGTCTCGTCGGGAATCAGATCGCGAACCGATTCCACGAAGTCCGTCGCGTCAACGTTCGAGATGAATCGAAACGTGAGACTACGTTGGGAGAAGTGACGGAGTGCTTCGTACGCCATCACGGGTCCGAGATCCGATCCGCCGATACCGATGTTGACGACGTTCTTAATCGGCCGGTCGGTGTGACCGCGCCACTGGCCACTTCGCACGAGCTCGGCGAAGGCACTCATTTGTTCGAGCACTTGGTGCACTTGCGCCACAACGTCGACGCCGTCGACGACGAGTGAGCCCTTTTCCGGCATGCGAAGGGCGACGTGGAGCACGGCTCGATCCTCCGAGACGTTGATGCGTTTTCCGGCGAACATGGCGTCCCGATACTCTTCGACTCTCGTCTCGACGGCTAACTGCACCAGGAGCGCCACCGTCTCATCATTGATGAGGTTCTTTGAGTAGTCGAGGTAGAGACCCTCGGCTTCGACCGAGAAGCGCTGCCCACGCTCAGGATCGTCGTTGAAGAGATCACGAAGGTGCCAGGACGCAACGTCGCGATGGTGAGCGACGAGTGCGCCCCACGCAGGACGTTTAGGTAAGGGTGGCGTCGTCATAGGTGTCACGAATTCACTGACCAACTTAGCGTCGCCGAGCCGTTCGACAAAAAGCTCTACCTTCGCGCTTTGAGACCTGGCGCGCACAGCGCGGGGCATTAGACCACGTGAGCGCCCTTCGAAGTCGTGCCGTCTCTATGAAGGGTTCGTCACTTCGAGGGCCTACGCGGACTGCAACTCTCGCTCATCGAGAAAAGCCCACCACGCTTCGCCCACTAATCGAGCGGCGAACGCAACATCATTTAGATCGGGATCAAGCGACGCCAGTGCGTCCAAGGTCCATCTGGCGTGATCACCCTCAATCGAACCGTGTTCCTTCCAGAACACCAGTGCCGTTTCGTCGGCTTCGTAGTGCTTGTTCAAGCCATTCGCCTTGGAGTCGGCAATCGCCGCTCCTTGACTCTCGTAGGCGTACAGTCCCGCGAGCGCGGAGGCGGGTCCGTTACGCAGGACCTGTGCGTACGCGTCGACGAGGCGCGTTGTCGCGGGCGATATCGAAACAGGTGCCGCGTCGTAAAATCGCGCGAAGGTGTCAAAGAGTTCGACGTGAGCTGGCGGAGTTACCTCGTCCGAAAGATTGGCGTCGACAAAATCCTTCGCTGAGCCCGGGCTCAGTTCCTCGCTTAACTGTTGAAGAAACGACGGAAGCATCGCCTCGAAGAATCGATACTGTTCGGCGTAATGGGTCAACTCGTCGCGCTGCAAGGTGCCCGCTTCCCACCGGCGATAGAACGGGTGATCTAGCAACTGAATGTCCGCTAATGCGATATCGATACGTCGCTGAAGGTCGGGAATCATATTGCGAATGTATCACTCAAGCTTTGAGAAATCTTGACTCACGGAGGACACGGGAGAGCGAGCGCACGCCTGTCTATGGTCAACCTCACACTGGCCCCACACTTTTGGGCGAAAGATAGAATGGAACGTGCCCGCATCGAATCCCCCTTCTCGCCGAGTGCCTCAAGGGCGTAAGCCGTCAAAAGGCGCACGGCCATCGTCGACGTCCAAAACTTCGTCACGAGTTTTAAAAGGCGCGTCTGGTCAGGCTAAATCGGCTTCGTACCGTGGCGCGAAATCTGAATTACGTGGACCATTACGGCGCGACGACGCGCGTACCGCTAAGCCGCGCGGTCCTTTGGCGCGCGGCGCGAAACCATCTCGAAGTCCGCGTGACGAAGAGGCAGGATCAGCGAGAGGAACTCGTCCGTACCGCAAGGCAACCAGCGAGACCGAGGCGCGACGACCAAACTCTGCTCGAAAGTTTTCGTCTCGAGCGGATCGACCAACGAGGTTCGGCCAATCTCGTACGCCGGCGCCCCTCACGCCCGAGCAGCGCCAACGCCAAGAGGCCGGTGAACGCGCCAAGCAAAAAGGTTGGGGCAGTGTCGCTCGAAAGGGGGCAGTCAATATCACCAGCACCGGCCATGAACTTGGTGACGTCAAGAGTCGACAACGCACGCCCGATCCACTGAGTCAGTGGGAGTCAGATGAACGACCCGCGAAACGGAGTGCCACCGCGAGCAAAGCCAAAGTTCGGGCCAAGTACGCCTTGCCCGGTGAGGTCGCCGCCGAGGTACGAAGAGCCTTCATTGGAACGACGTACATGCGCGAAAAAATGGTGAACACCTTGACCCGAGCGGCCGAAGCGTACGACCGCAAGCGTTACGAAGAGGCGTTACGACTCGGTCGGGTCGTCGCGGACGCGACGCCTGGCGTGGCCGCCGTGCGCGAACTCACGGGACTGGGCGCGTACCGCGCCGAGCGTTGGGCCATGGCCAAGATTCACCTGCGCGCGTACTTCGTCATCACCGGTGACCCGGAGCATCTGCCCCTCGTGATGGACGCCGATCGGGCGAATCACCGCTATCGCGCGGTCGAAAAGGCGTTCGATGAGCTCCAAGCGAGCGAGCCGACGGCCGAGGTGCTGGCCGAGGGTCGCATCGTGATGGCCGCGACGTGGGCCGATCAACGGCGCTACGACGAGGCCGTTGAGCTTTTGACCCAAGCCGGGGCGGCGAAGCAGCTGCGCAACCCCTCGTATCGTCATCTGCGTCTCTGGTACGCCCTCGGCGACGTTTACGATCGGGCCGGAGACACGACGTCGGCTCGAGAACTCTTCTCTCGGGTGGTCATCGCTGAACCCAACGCCTACGACGCGAGTGATCGATTGAGAGAACTTGGCGCGACGCTGCCTCGAAAGAATCGCAAGCGACGCGTGACACCCACGTCTAAGAAGAAGCTCGACTAACTTAGGGCTGCCGTCGCCGCCGCGAGGGCAATCGAGGGACCGCGGGTGTCGCCCACCAGGCCAAACTGCATCTTGTTCATCATGTAGGCGACTGTCAGTTCGACGTCTTGGTCCATGATGATGATCGAGCCGCCATATCCTCCCCAGTAGCATCCCCGGGGGCCGAGGGGCACGTCAGAACTGGCCAGCCCGTACCCAAGGCCAAAGTTCACGTTGAAGTCGAGCACCTGATCCATGCTGCTCGTACGGACTTGAAAGACCTTGTCACCGGTCTTCTCGTTGAAGAACCGATGGCCCTCGGCGTGACCGTTGTTGGTGATGATCTGTTGAATCAACGCGACCGACCGCGCGTTGCCGTGACCGTTGGCGGCCGGGATCTCGGCCGCG
>DATLSR010000066.1:0-21196 GCA_035533995.1 Acidimicrobiales bacterium
ACACGTCCATTGCTTCGAGTTGACGCAAATGCCTTCGGAGCTCTTCGCGACGAGACCGCGCAAATTACTGGGCTCATTCCGGCTCTCATTGAAAAGGACTATTGGGTTACCGAGGTACTCCGCGCCGTTGTCGTCCCTTTATCAGGGGCAGACCTTGTTGTTTTCAAGGGCGGCACGAGCCTGTCAAAGGCATACAACATCATCGAACGCTTTTCGGAGGATATTGACCTCATCGTCTCAACTTCCTTGACAGGTAACGCGCAGAAACGGCTACTTCGATCACTAGGAGCTCTGGTTACAAACATGACGGGCCTGACATCAACGAGGGAGCACGAGGGAAGAGGCTTCCTTAACGCTCGCTTCGAATACGATCAATCGTCGGAAGTTCCATTTTTAAAGTCAGGAGTCCTTCTTGAGATTGGCACACGGGGTGGTCCGTCACCCTGCCTCGATCGAACCATCGAATCAATTATGGCAGCCAATGCAGAGTTCGTAACCCCGGGATCGCGTCTTGACTATCTGGACCTCGACAGTTTCCCTGTAGCTGTACTCGCGCCCCAGCGAACACTCGCCGAGAAGCTCGCTTTTCTTCATCACCGAGCGTGTGAAGGGGATTACACCGCGCTAACTGCAGGTGCACGACATCTTTATGACGTCGCCCAACTCCTTCGCCATGATCCAACTCTGGATGCGTTGCAGGTTGGCGTCGTTGCCGAACTGATGATCGATATTGATTCACGAAGCGAGACTGCCGGATGGGGCTTCACTCCTCGACCAGTAGGTGGTTTCGCAAGCAGCCCAGCTTTCAGTTCCGATCCCTCAATCCAAGATGCGCTCAAGAGTGGCTACCTAGCAATGAGACCTTTGATTTGGGGGGAAATACCCAATTTCGAAGACCTGATCTCTATCGTTCACTCCCAAGCTTCTCTCCTTTAGCGCTAGGAGATTGTGTCCATATCGGAAGTTCCTTAGGCTGCCGGTCGCTCATTCATCACAATCTATCGCTGTCGGAATGTAGGCGGGTACAAGTATTGGCATACACTCACCAAAATACGACATGAATCGCGTAGAAACTAGGTCGGATAGTCTCTTGTGGCTAAACCTGGCGGAACTGTCGGGCGCGTTACGCCCAACAGTCCGAACGATCAACTCTTCTACATCGAGTCGGACAGCGCACGTGAAACTCAATCCGCCCGCGGTAGGCGCGCGACTCCTGAAAGTGCAATTTTAACTTAGATCGCGCGAACGTTCTGCGCTTCCTCGCCCTTCTTGCCAGGCACGGTGTCGAACTCGACGCTCTGGCCCTCTTCGAGATTCTTGTAGCCGTCACCCTGAATGTTAGAGAAATGTACGAAAACGTCATCGCCTTGCTCGCGCGAGATGAAACCGAATCCCTTTTCCGAGTTGAAAAACTTGACTGTACCTTGTGCCACGAATACTCAATTCCTAGGGCGACAGACCGACCAATTCTGTCTGCTCGCTATCAGAAACTCTACTCGCCGGTGTTGGAGCACGTTCGGTTGGGCCATGTGACTGGCACAGTTGACACGAATCTACCTCCATATACTTTTTTGAGTAAGGCGCAAGACCAAGCAACGCTCTGGCGAGCCTAGGTGCGTAAGGAGACGCGCACTTGGACCAAGTGCCCTTCAACGCGGAGATCCCCGAGTGTCAAGTTTTTCCGATGCACCCAGTTAATCCAGCGTGGTCCGTCCCGGCAGTTTGGAAAGGTCTCAATGGTCTCTTCGTCGTAGATTTCTGGGGCGTGGATTTAAGGCGAATCCATGACCAACCTGCGGGTAGACGATCATTTTGGACTGCGTGGCGGATAACGCGAGTGTTTTCCGCAGTAGCGAGAGGTCATCGGGCGGGGTGCTGGCGTCTCTTTCGCCATAAACCCCCAACCAGGGCACCTTGAGTTCTCGCGCCGCATCGATTCCGCTGAGCACGCCGGGCCACCGTGGCGAGGCGAGACCGGCGCCGTAGAACGTGACTGCAGCATCGATTTTTTGTGTGGCTGCGGCCCATAGCGCGATAGTTCCTCCCATGGAGAAGCCGACGAGGGCGACCTTATGGGCACCACGCGCGCGAACCCAAACCAGGGCACTCTCGAGGTCAGCAGAGAGACCCTCCACCGAAAGTCTGTCGTGATAGCGGCGGGCTTTGTTAAAGACCCGATCAGTGACCACCGGGGATCCGAAGCGGTGGTAGAGGTGTGGTGCGGCCGTAATATAACCACAGCTAGCCAATAGTGCGGTGAGAGTTACGATCTCGTCAGTCATGCCCCAAATTTCGTGAAGTAGAACGATTCCTGCTCTCGCGGTCCGCGACGGTTGCGAGACGGTCAGGGGGGTCCCGTCGACGCCGCAGGTTTCAATCACCGGTGGCCGGTCGTCCTTAGAGAAGAATGTCGGCACGTTGATATCTTCCCTCAAAAGAAACGTCTGTGGGTTCGCGGCTGCTCTATCACGCTCGACGCCGATTGTCTCAGCCCGCTAAGTCGTCAAGTCTCATTCATTTGTGATGACGGGCATCCTGTCAGTCACGTCTGAATTGTCAACGAGCTCGACGGATGATTAAATTTTCGTCAGCGCACTGCCCTTATGCATCGCAACGTGATCTGTCTTGTCACTCTTGATCTCGTACTGCGGATCATCTGCGCTACAGCGGTGCGTGTAACCCTTGTACTGCACGTCTTTCGTGTGCACCTTGATGATCTTTCCCTGCACGTGGCCTGCTTCGGAATTCCAACGCACATGATCTCCGACTGAGAGTTTTTTGGCCATTGAGTCCTCTCACGACAGCCAACGCTGACGTTGACCTGGGCCAGTTTAACGCAGTGCAGCGCTTCGCGAGCTTGAGCATCGGTGCGCCGCCATTGGCGACGAACGTCTCTACGATGACAACTCCCGACTGTCCTGAGGCGAGATCACGGACGATGTGATGTTCGCCCATAGACGATATAACGTTCACGGACCAATTAGGCGTTCATGCCGGGGACCTTATAAAGGATGGAGTAGAACTCTTCGGCGATGGCGATGAGCCCGAACAGTGCCGAGCTAGTCCTATCCGTTGTCAGCGGCTCGAGAGCAGACGGGACTTGGTGGAGAGAGTATCGAGGAGTTTGGCGAATGAGTCGTGAAAACTGGCCACGCCCTGATCTTCGAGGATGTGGCCCACGTCGTCCATGTCGATGGAAACCTCGGCCAGTCGATCCATGACGTCACCGGCGTCCTGAATTTCGATATCAATGGTGCGAGAAACGGCGCCGTGGTCCTCGAACGAAGCAATGGTCGCTTCAGGAAGGGTGTTCACCGTCTCCGGACCAATCAGGCTATCGACGTAGAGCGTGTCAGAGTACGCGGAGTTCTTAGTCGACGTCGACGCCCATAACGGGCGTTGCGGGTGGGCGCCGAGTATCTCGAGTCCCCTCCACCGATCGCCGACAAACTGGCCGCGGAACAGTTGGTAGGCGAGTCGCGCTTGAGCGACGGCGGCACGGCCCCGCAGCGCGAGCGCTTCGGTGGTACCGATGGCTTCGAGGCGTCGATCAACTTCTGTGTCAACTCGGCTGACGAAGAACGATGCCACGCTATGCACAGTTGCGGGGTTCCCGCCCGCCGAGGTAAAGCTCTCGAGACCCGAGAGGTAGGCCTCGATCACCTGCTCGTAGCGCGAGAGTGAGAAGATCAAGGTGATGTTGACGTTGCGCCCCTCAGCCGTCATAGCCTGAATTGCGGGAATGCCTTCTGGAGTCGCAGGGATCTTCACGAACAGATTAGGTTGATCGATCCGTTGGTGAAGGTCACGAACCGCCGCAACGGTACCGTCGGTGTCGCGGGCGAGCTCGGGAGCGACCTCGATCGACACGAACCCGTCGGTGCCCCTACTTGCATCGAATGTGGGACGTAGTACCGCGAGTGCGCCGCGGACGTCGTCAATAGCCAACTCCCAGTACGAGTCTCGGATTGTTGTGCCGGCGTCGGTAAGCTTCGCGAACTGTTCGTCGTACGCATCAGATCCCCCCATCGCCTTCGCGAAGATGGTCGGGTTGGTGGTGACGCCGCGGATACCGTCAGCTACAAAGCGAGCAAGGGTACCGTCGCGAAGATAGGTACGAGTCAGGTTGTCGAGCCATGGACTCTGACCCTGCTCGTCGTATAACCGGTGCAGTTCAGTCACGACGGTATACCCTTGTCATGTTCGCCGGGGAATACGTCGGTTTCTGACTTGTGCCAGGCGGGGTGATCGCCCCCCGTTTCGACGTTGAAACCGTACTCGAAGACCAGACTTCCGCCGAACGCGGCGCCGAGCGACACCAACATAGCGATCACCACCGATAGGACGACGATCCCGATAGGTGTCACGGTCGCGGTGTGATAGTCGTTCAACCGCCAAACTACGTCAGCCAGTGCCAACACCGTGACTGTGACCATGATCGTGGCGTGGGTGTTTATAGTACGGCGAGCCTGCGTACCGGCCTCGGACGACCTCCGCGCATCCCACAGCCCTGAGAGTGCGGCAAAGATTGACACCGCTGCACCACCAATGAAGGTAAACGTGCCGGCGTGCCACAACTCCCGAGCCCAGTTGTGGTCCCTGCCGGCTACCGCTGAGATGACGTCGAAAACGGCCGCGAGCACGTATGCGGCGATAGGAAAATCGGTGAGGGGCGGATGCAAGGGTTTACCTGACCAGCCGCGAAGTCCCTTGAACGTGCGGCCCTTCAGCGTGAGCGTCGGCCGAATCGAGAACCTTCTCATAATGACTCCTTGAAGATCCTCGGGCGGTGCATTGCTACTGGTATCACTGTTTGATTCCGATGGGGCCGAAGAGCTCCAGATGAGAATTTACTGACTTTTTGACGACGTGACAAGTCCCAAATCCGTCAGCGGGCCTTTCGTCGCGAATCAGGGTCCTGGTCGAAGGTACTGATGCGTTAGTCACGCGACAATCTTCAATGTTTCTGTTAGTTCGAGTCCCACTTTCCGGTCGATTCACTTTCTTCGTAACACTCAACGGGCGAGTCCTCTGTCAGCGGTTCAGAATGCGAGCAAGTACCGCAGCTTCGCTGATCTCTGAATCCTTGGTACCGGTGAGCAGAGTTAGACGACGGGCGACCGCCAATTCACGTAAATGATCCAGCGCCTGACCGCGCTTGATTTGCTTGAGTTCGACGCTATAACGGCGGCTGAATTCACTGAATTTGGTTGGATCATGGCCGTACCATTGACGCAACCGTGTCGACGGTGCCACGTCCTTGCACCACTCGTCTAGCGCCGCCTTCGCCTTGGTCACTCCACGGGGCCAAATGCGATCGACCAGAACTCGATAACCGTCGTCGTCATCGGCTTCCTCGTACACCCGACGAACCCGTACGTCCGAATTTCTTCCCATGACAGACTTCTCTCAGGATGCGGGTCAAAGGTCAACGTCGGCCGTGAGTGCGAATCACCATTAAGGCAAGCCAACCATACGTCTACCCCCAAGTCGTCATCACACTCTTTGGATTCGAACCCCACTCACCTAGTAAACCGTGACCGTTCGGTGGAGGAAGGCGCAAGTCAAGCGTGTCCGGGCTTGTACGTCGAAACGGATTGGGAATCAGCCAACCAGTATCTCCAGGGAAACGAGGTGGCGACACCACCGGGCCCGCTGACACCAACCCGCGGCCCTACGACATGGGGTAAGACGACGCCGTCGCGTGGCACGAAGAACCGCCACTGACTGGAGAAGAGGTCGTCACCATCGTTGGTGAGATTCGCGCCGAAGCTTTGGGCAACGCACCCCGGACCCCGGGCCAATCCGTGCTCGGGGAGAGGAATCTTCCGTGGTTTCTGTTCTCGGCGGATACGCGCGTGCTCTGCGCCTTCGATGACGTCCCCCGCTCGAATCAGACACCCGTACGGCTGGCCCAACTGCCCCACGACAATGTTGATCGCGTGATGTAAACCGTGTGTGAAATAGCAGTAGAGGTGACCTGGTGGACCAAACAGGGTCTTGTTTCGGTTTGTCATACCCCGATAAGAGTGCGCCCCGGGATCACGTTCGCCAGCGTACGCTTCGACCTCGGTGATCCGCACCGATGTCGTGGTCCCGGCATCGGTGCGTTGGAGTACGCAGCCGAGGAGGGCTGGGGCGACTTCGAGTACGTCACGAGCGAAGAAACTACGGCTCGTGTTGCATAGTCCATCAAAATCGCTCACCGAGCAATCGTACCGGTGAGCCTGGGACACTCGAACCAACTAGCGGTTGCACACGCCTCCCAGCAAGCTGGTAATCGGTGGCACACTTAGAAGATGTCTGCATTGCGCTACCCACCACGTGTACCGAAAGGTTCTCTGTTGGAGGCTCAGCCGTGATCCGAAATAGCTTCGGTGCAAGAGACAAACTTAAAGTCGACGAATCGACTTTCGAAATCTTTCGACTCGATGAGTTCAACCCCGCCACACGATTGCCTTACAGCTTGAAAATCTTGCTAGAAAACCTCTTGCGCAACGAGGACGGCCAATTGATCACCGCGGACCAGATCAACGCACTGCGGAACTGGGACGCGTCCGCAACGCAGAGCACAGAGATATTATTTACGCCGGCACGAGTGCTGATGCAAGACTTCACCGGGGTACCGTGCGTGGTCGACATGGTGGCGATGCGTGATGCAATGGCCTCTTTTGGCGGAGATCCTCGAAGAATCAATCCTCTCATTCCCACAGAGTTGGTGATCGATCACTCGGTCATTGCGGACGCGTTCGCACGATCGGACGCGTTTAAAATCAATGCCGAATTAGAGTTTCAGCGCAATCAAGAGCGCTACGAACTGCTGCGCTGGGCTCAGCAGTCCTTCGATGACTTTCTTGTCGTGCCACCGGACACTGGAATCTGTCACCAGGTGAATCTCGAGTACCTCTCACGCGTAGTGTTCACCCAAAGTGGCCGGAGCGGTCCCTGCGCCTACCCCGACACTCTGGTGGGAACGGACTCGCACACTCCAATGGTCAACGGTCTCGGTGTTCTTGGCTGGGGAGTTGGCGGGATCGAGGCCGAAGCGGCCATGCTCGGTCAACCGATGAGCATGCTCATCCCCCAAGTAGTGGGTCTAAAGCTAAGCGGTGAATTGAGCGAGGGAACCACGGCGACCGATCTCGTGCTCACGGTGGCCGAATTATTGCGCCGCACGAGGGTCGTGGGAAAATTTATCGACTTCTTCGGTCCCGGTGTCGCGAACGTGCCACTGGCGACGCGAGCGACTCTTGGCAACATGAGTCCGGAGTACGGCTCTACCTGTTCGGTCTTTCCGATCGATGACGAGACCTTGCACTATCTACGCCTGACCGGAAGAAGCGAGTCCCAGGTCAAACTCGTCGAGGTGTACGCCAAGACGCAAGGTCTGTGGCACGACCCCGAAGACGAACCAATCTTTAGTCAGGTCGTCGAACTAGATCTCGCGACGGTTGAGCCGTCAATCGCGGGCCCGAAACGGCCGCAAGATCGCATCGCGCTGAAGAATGCGCAGCGGACCTTCCGCGCACTCCTCGCCGGCACATCAGGCATCGACGCCGTCCAGGGTGGATTGGATGAGGCGGACGCCAACTCTTTCCCCGCGAGCGATCCCATCTCCATTAGCGCACGAGCGCCGCGCGATGACCCGCCGCGCTCGAGCACATCCTCGGAACCTCTGGCGTGGCCGACGAACCCGGTAATGACACTCCTATCCGATGGGGGCACCCACGACATTGATCATGGACACGTGGTAATTGCCGCGATCACTTCGTGCACGAATACCTCCAACCCGACCGTGATGGTTAGTGCGGGATTGCTCGCCAAGAAAGCAGTAGAGCGCGGCCTCACCTCCAAACCGTGGGTCAAGACGTCGCTGGCACCAGGGTCACGAGTCGTCACTGACTACTACGATCGGGCCAACCTGACCCCCTACCTTGAAAAACTTGGCTTCAATCTCGTCGGTTACGGCTGTACTACCTGCATTGGCAACTCGGGACCACTGATCCCGGCGGTCAGCGCGGCAGTAAACCAAAACGACTTAGTCGTGGCGTCGGTGTTGAGCGGCAACCGCAACTTCGAAGGTCGTATCCACCCCGAAGTGAAGATGAACTTCCTCGCTTCGCCGCCTCTAGTGATCGCGTACGCCCTCGTCGGCACCATGCACGCCGACCTATTGCGGGAGCCGCTCGGCAATGATCAGGGTGGAGTCCCGGTGTACCTTCGCGATATCTGGCCCACCACCGCTGAGATCAAAGAGGTAGTCGATCGCTGCGTCGCAGCTTCTATGTTCACGGACAGCTACCGTGACGTGCTCACTGGTGACGAGAGGTGGCGGAACATGGACGTGCCAAGGTCTGAAATATTTCAATGGGACCCCACCTCGACCTACGTGCGTCAGCCGCCGTACTTTGAGGGGATGTCCCGCGATCCCAAGGCGCTGGAAGATATCCTCGGTGCCCGAGTACTCGCGTACCTCGGCGACTCCGTCACCACCGACCACATCTCGCCCGCCGGCGTCATCCAAAAGGATTCACCCGCGGGCCACTACCTCAACGAGCAGGGCGTTTCGCAAGGCGACTTCAACTCGTATGGATCACGGCGCGGGAATCACGAAGTAATGGTCCGGGGTACTTTTGCCAATGTGCGCCTGCGCAACCGGCTTGTTCCCGGTATCGAAGGTGGTTTCACACGACGACTTCCCGATGCAGAAACACTCACGATCTACGACGCGGCCATCGAGTACATGACCAGGGGCACTCCCCTCATTGTCATTGCCGGTACTGATTACGGTTCGGGATCGTCGCGAGATTGGGCGGCGAAGGGAACCATGCTCCTAGGGGTAAGGGCAGTTCTTGCCACGTCATTCGAGCGAATTCACCGCTCCAACTTGATTGGGATGGGTGTGCTGCCGCTGCAATTCCAGTCCGGCGACACAGCCGAGAGCCTGAGTTTGAACGGGGAGGAACTGTACTCCATCATTGGATTAACTGGCGTCGTCACGCCCCCGCACGAGGTCACGGTGCGCATCAACGCGAATGACGAATCTCGCGAAATCACTGCCACGGTGAGAATTGACACTCCAGCAGAGGCCGCCCATTTCGTGCACGGTGGAATCCTGCCTTACGTGTTGCGACAACTTCTCAACGCGGCGACTTAATCGACATCCACACCGGCGGTGAATGAAAGCGACCCAGTTCGTGACTAATTACTAGGTCCGAAGCCCCGCCGCGTCCAACATCTATGTAACGTAGAGCGTTTCTCCCAGAAGGGCCCACGCCCAAGTTGACACCCAGAGAGCCACTTGTAATGTCGTAAGGGCATATCGATAGGGACGCTTCTTTCTAGCAAGGCCCGGTCTTAGGAAGGTTGGTATTTTGTCAAGGCGTTGCGTGACGCAGATCCCATCATTTCGAATTACGGTCCGCGCGTACGAAACTAACCGAGAGTCGAGCATTTCTATATGAACACGGCCGAAACTCTGAATGTTGTGGAGCGCAGTGTGTCACACGTTGGAGAGATCTGGACTATTGGTCACTCCACCCGCTCAACTGGAGAGTTTCTCGATTTGCTGCACGAGCACGCCATTGACTCGCTCGTCGACGTGCGCTCTTTTCCCGGCTCTCGCCGATGTCCGCAGTTCGGACGCGAGACGATGAGTATATGGTTAGCCGATGACGCCGTCATCTACCAACACGCGAGTGATCTAGGTGGTCGACGAAATCGAGATTACGATGTCGACCCGGCAATAAACGCGGCGTGGCGCAACGCTAGTTTTAAGAATTACGCCGATTACACCCTTGGCGACCCGTACCAGGCAGGGATTGTCCAATTGGCCAGCGTGGCGCAATCATTACGCGTCGCGTTCATGTGCTCCGAGGCGCTTCCGTGGAGGTGTCACCGCTCGCTCATCGCCAACACCCTCGTCGCGCGCGACTGGGCCGTGCATCACATCATGAGTGTTGGAAAGGTGATCGAGCATCGGCTCGGTGCTTGGGGGCCCGAGCCACTCGTCGTTGACGGTCGAGTCACTTACCCAGAACCACAAAACTGAACCACAACCTTGCAACCGGACCAACCTTGTCCCTCGTCATTCAGGAGCGAACGAGCGAGATGCTCCGCGTTGGGCCTGTCAAGGCGCAGGGACCCCCGTTGTCTTCTTCAGCTCGCCAGCTCGACTAGCACTGACTGAAGTGGATGTAGCCAGCCATCTGACCCTGGACCGAGTCTCAACAAAGGTGATGGTTACACGACGGTCAATTCGTGACGGGGCCTGCATCAGTCTTCACTAAGGTCTCAGCACCCTTGCTCGGCTTGGAGCTCGCCGACTCCTAGTTCAACGTCAAAACGTGACCGAGTTCAGGACGCGTCGACGTTAGACCTCTGGATTACGTGACTGGCTGCAGCGTACCAAGGAGATCCGAGATTTGTACGGTGGCGTAACTGATCGCCTGATCGTTCGCGCCATAGGGAATGTAAAGCGTCTCCTGATGCAACAGGGCACCACAGGAGTACACGACGTTGGGTACGTAGCCATCGCGATGTTCAGCCTCGGGCAGGAGCAGCGGTCGATCAAGATATCCAAGGACCTTCGACGGGTCATTGAGATCAAGTAGGAGAGCCCCGAGCGCGTAGGTACGCATAGGTCCGACGCAATGGGTAATGACCAACCAGCCTTCGGGCAGTTCAATGGGCGAGCCGCAGTTGCCGAGTTGAATCATCTCCCACGGGTGCCGCGGCGTCTGCACGGGAGACACTCGATCCCAGCGGTGCAGATTCGACGAGAACGCCACCGCGTTCGACTCTCGATCGTGTCGAGAGAGTGCGACGTACTCTCCGCCAACCTGACGAGGGAAGATCGACAGACCCTTGTTCTTGGCGGCCAGTCCCGCCAACGGCGAAGACTGGAACGTCTTGAAATCCTCGGTTTCGAGGAGTTGTTGGCTTACGGTGCGTCCGTCGTACGCCGTGTACGAAGCCAAGTACCGACTCGTTGCTTCGCCGTGGAACTGAACGAATCGCGCGTCTTCCATGCCGTTGCTTTCACTCACCGCCGCCGGCCAGAGCACCCGCTGAGAGAGATCGGTCTGGTCATCGAAACTCGACACGTAGCAACAAGCGGCAACGGAACACAAGACGCCGATGATCTTGGACACGTTTGAGCGAGTGTCACTCTGCTCCTCGAGCTTTGAGATGGCGGCGTCGAGTTCGAGCGGAGAAAAACGTGAATTCAGGGAGTCCAGTACCCATGACGTGGTCGCTCCGTAGAGATCCGCGTCACGCAGTTTCGCACGAAACACCTCTCGCTTCAAGAGTGCATCAGAGATCGATCCAACGACTGGACAGGGTCGCGGCTTCCCAATCTCTAGGTTTCCGTGGCCGTCAATCTCACCGACACGGAAATTGATGCTCGACACGTGCTCTTCGCCAATAGAACGGTAGCTCATGATCACGCGTAACCCATTCGGTGGTACGCCCTCCTGATCGGGATGAGCAACGAGGCTGGGATTACAGATTGCGGCACCTTCGAGCGAATACTCATTGGTGAAGGTGGCGCCGAGCAGCTGTCGGCGCGCGGTAGAGATTGGTACGGTGAAAAAACCCGACACTCGCGCGGCGTGATCTTCAAAGACCGACGTGAGGTCGTCGTGACGTGACGAGAACCGTTCCAAGAGCTCGTCCAAGACTTCTGCGACCTGCGCTTCGTCGAGCTCCAATACTCGCGCCACGATTTCCGACATTCGCGACTCGCTGCCGCCGACGAGATCTTGACCGGGAACGAAGAGTTGAGTGATGACACGTGAAGGGTCAGCGCGAAGCCACTGCTTCGATTGCTGCGCGATGCCGAGGTCATTCACCAGGACGCTCTTTCGAAGATTCGGGCGTGTTGAAGCGTGGTCAATAGGGCGATCGTCGATTCCGCGCCCTGATTCAGATTTGGGCCGACGGCGGTGAGCCCGTCGTACCCGCCGCCGCTCTCAGGGTCAAACATCACAACGCCAAGATCGTTGCGACCCATGAACCACTCGTGACAGAGCACATGACCGATTCGCCACTGCCCGTCGCCGGTCATTTGATACGCGCGTGCGCACGCTTCGGACATCGCGGCCACCTCAATCGGTTGTTGATCGTACATTCTTAGCGGGCTCTGCGAGTCGCGACCTCCCGTGGGCGTCACGGAAAGATGGCCTCGAGGCGTTTCGATCTCGAGTAGCCAACGCAGTTGACGTAGACCCGTTTCAATGAGTCGATCATCGCCGAGAAGAGCGCCGGCGCTCAACATTGCCTCGGGCAGCGCCGCGTTGGCGTAGGTGAGGCGTTCTTCACTCCAGCGCCAATACCGGTTTCGGTCGGGGCGGTCCACGGCCATCGCGGTGGCCTCCACGAGACGAAGCGCACTTCGATTCGTCGAATCGACCTTGAGCACTTCAGCCGCACCGAAACTCGCAAAGGCCATCGGCCGGGCCCACGGGGAGCGGACCTGCGCGCCACGTTCGAAGAGCATCATCGCAATCTCCCTAAGTTCGTCGTCCCCCGAAAGTGCCATCGTCGTACCCAAGGCCCACAACGCGCGTCCCCAGCAGTCGTCACTCGAACTCGAGCCCGCCCACTTTCCTTCCGCCGTCCGTCGATTCCAGAAACGCCCGTCGAAGGACTGAGCCTGTTCGAGAAAACCCATCGAAAACGTTGCCAACTCTTCCACTTCACTTACGGCGCTGGCCTCACGCACGCTGACAAGCAGCGCTCGGGCAACGTCGTCGGTGCAGTAGCCGTGCTCGACGCGAGCTCGAGAATATTCGGCGTGCTCGAAGATTCCGTAGGTTCCGCTCAATGATAGTAAATGACTGAAGTTTGGCTGCGGCGTCTGCACTAGGCGTCCACCATGACGCTCTCTACCAATGAGAGCGAAACTTTTTGGTACTCGGTGGCGACGGTCGACCAACTGAGACCGGACGCGATTGTTCGCGCCGCGGCGGCCATGTCACTTAGCAACTCGGGTAACGTGAGAACGCTTCGTAGCGCCTTCGCCAACGCCTCGGGGTCTTCGTGATTCACGACCGATCCTGCACCACTGGTGAGCAGTTCTCGCGCGTGAGGGAAGGCGGTAGCCACAACGGGCAACCCTGCGGCCAGGGCGTCAACCAACACTCCCGACGTCGCTTGGTCGTGCGAGTCGTAGGGCAGCACCACCACATCGACACTTTGAATCAGTTCGTAGAGCGACGGAAGGTCTCGATACGAGTTGTCAAACTGCACCACGTCGTCAAGATTATTTCTCGCGACCCTTTCGATGAGCGACTCGCGATACACGTCACCCTGTCGGGCCAAAACCTTGGGGTGGGTTCGTCCCGCCACAATGTAGATCGGCATCGGATCAAGGTCTCGCAGGAGTACCATCGCGTCTATTGCCCACTCGATTCCCTTGCTCGGACCGAGGAGACCCCAAGTCAGAAGTCTGGGTCTTTCAGCGCACGATCGAACGTGCGTATTCGTTTTCACTTCCGCGCCATGTGGAATGATCTTCAAGACAGTTTCGCCTAATTCGTTCACCCGTCGCAGAGTGGTGGCCGCGGTCTCACTCATCACGACGACGACGTCGACACCGCTGATGACGTCGTTTAATACCTCAATTTGATGCGTCGTCGGCGACGGCAGCAATGTGTGCAAAATAGCAATGCTCGGAATTCGAAGACCGTAAATTATCCTGACGACGTCCGAGCCGTCGATTCCACCGTAGAGCCCGTACTCGTGTTGCACCACCGCGACGTCACAACGATTCAGCGCATCAATGGCCAAACCAATGGAGGACGGGTCCGACTCAATTAGCTCACCCACGACCGGCAGAACGTCACTGTGCAGGTCAGTGGGTTCGTCGAGAACTCGCACAACCGAAACCTTCGCACCCATTTCCACCAACGTTTTGCCCAACGCGGCGGTGAAGGTCGCGATCCCACACGGCGTTGGTGGGACGCTACTCAAAAACCCGTACGAGACTTTTCGTTCGTTCACGTAGATCGCTCCGGCAACTGGATCGCGTCGAAGGCTTCTCGCGCTGTTCCGTACGGTGCGCTTCGCCCAGGGGGTAAGGAGGCTTCTGCTTGAAACGCGCCCTCGAAGATCGGTTCGATCGGGAGCGTTTTCCTCACTGTCAATGAGAAGATTGGCGCACGCCGTAAGGTTTCTTGCACGTATCCTTGACTTTCTCACACGCTTGCTTAAGAATGTCTTTCTTTTGATCGTTCCGTCCATCACGTCTGGACCGTCACGACTTGGTCGTGCCGATGATTCGTCTTCTTCTTCCATATTTTTCCTCTATCTTTCATTTCGAATCGCGAGGACTGTGACGCACCTCACGACGACGAGTGTGGCCGTTTTCAGGAATGTCGTCATCGAACTCAAGCCTTCGTCTCGTCGTGACCACCGAAGCCCTTGCGCATCGCCGACAGCACCTTGTCGGCAAAGTCGTCGAGGCCACGAGAGGCGAAACGCGAGTACAGTGCCGTCGTTAGTACCGGCACTGGAACGCCTTCGTCGATTGCGGCGATCGACGTCCAACGCCCTTCGCCGGAGTCCGAGACGAGCCCGGCGTACTCGGCCAAGTCAGGCGCGTCGAAGAGGGCGGTCGCCGCCAGGTCCAAAAGCCACGACTCGATAACGCTGCCCCGACGCCACACTTCGGCGACAGCAGTGGTGTCGATGTCGAACTGGTAAAACTCAGGCTGCTCCATGGGCGCGGTCTCGGCGTCCGCGTCGGTGCGTCGCTGTCCCGCGTTGGCGTTGTGCAAGACGTTAAGCCCTTCAGCAAAGGCCGCCATCATCCCGTACTCGATGCCGTTATGGACCATCTTCACGAAGTGCCCGGCCCCGTTGGGACCACAGTGCAGGTACCCGTGCTCTTCCGACATGAGCTTGCCGGTGCGTCCCGGCGTACGGGGCGCAGAGTCCACGCCAGGCGCGATGGTCAAAAAGATCGGTTCAAGGTGTTGGACGACCTCGGTCTCGCCACCGATCATGAGACAGTAGCCCCGATCGATCCCCCACACACCTCCACTGGTCCCGCAGTCGACTAGGTGGATGCCCTGGCCGAACAGCGTCGCGGCCCGGGACATGTCGTCTCGGTAGTAGGAGTTTCCGCCGTCGATGATGGTGTCGGCTCGTTCCAGGTGGCCCGCGAGATCTTCGATCGTCTTAGCGGTGACGCCGCCCGAGGGCACCATGACCCAGACGGCCCGAGGGGCGTCCAGTTTCTCGACGAGGTCGGCCAACGAGCTGGCCCCGGTCGCGCCCTCCTTCTGGAGCTTCTTCACGGGGTCCGCGTTCACGTCGAAAACGACGCAGGCGTGACCGTCGCGCATGAGTCGGCGAACGATGTTCGCCCCCATTCGTCCAAGTCCCACGACACCAAGTTGCATCGGCTTATCGGTAGCCATTAACTTCGTCTCCTCTGAACGTCCGCGTCGGTAACCTCACGGGCCCCATCGAGTTCGCCAGGTCTCAACATGAGTCGTCGGATCCCGCGACGGAAAGCCACGGCAACTGCCACGGGGCGTGGCCCCGTAGAAGTTCGTCGGCCTGCGGGGGCCCCCACGATCCCCGTTTGTAGGGCACGACGGCGGGCGGGCGGTCGATCAGGGGTTGGAGTACCCGCCACGTCTCTTCGACGACGTCCTCGCGAGTGAAGAGTGATTGGTCGCCGGCGAGCGCGTCGTGAAAGAGGCGCTCGTAGGCCCCAGGAGGCGTGCCGAGTTCGGCGACGAACGAGAGGTCCAGGTGAACGTCTCGCGACGCCCTACCGTCGGGACCCTTCGACAACATCCTGAGTCGCACACCCGGATCGGGGCCGACTCGGACGATCAGTTGATTCGCGTCAGTGTGATGCGGAGTGTCCAGAAAGGTCAGACGGGGTGGCCGCTTGAAGACCACCCTCACTTCAGTGGCGTCAGCGGCCAGTTCCTTGCCGGCCCGGATGAAGAACGGTACGCCGGACCATCGCCAGTTCTCGACCTCCAAACGCAGGGACACGTACGTCTCCGTCTCGGATCCCACTTTGACGCCGGGGACCTTCCCGTAGCCGTCGTACTGACCGCGCACGCATCTCGTCGGGTCGACGCCGAAATTCTTGGCCTCACTGGACGATCACCCCAAGAATCTCATCAGGACATCGCGCCGCGGCGGCGACCAGGGAGTGCCTCGTGAGAACCGTGACGCCGTGTCCGTTCGACCGTCCGGTCGCGTCGAGAACATCGACGCCAGATGCGTGGAACTTCGGTGAATCGCCCTCCGACCGGGCGCGGACTGATATGACCATCTCTCGCTCTCTTCAACTGTCTATCTCTGTCAACCCGGCCCCCTGTCCACGAAGCGGGGTGACATCGTGACGGCGAAACAACTCCGACCAGAAGGGCTCAGCATCCTACGTGGACAGCTGTCGGTGAACGCCTACTCCGTTGTTCGAAACGTCGCGCAGTTCCGATTCATGACCGGCCAACAGATCGAACAGCTCCACTTCTCCCGGACTGATCACGACAGCACGGCCAGTGCCGCACGAGCAACTCGGCGAACCTTGGCGGTGCTCGCCCGCGAGCGGGTCCTCCTTCGCCTGCAACGGCGAGTGGGTGGTGCTCGGGCGGGGTCGGGATCGTTCATCTACGCGCTTGGACCCGTGGGCCACCGCCTGCTCGCGCTCGATCGTCCGCGGCCTCGCTACCGAGAACCGAGCACCACGTTCATCGATCACACGCTCGGCGTCGCGCAGCTTTTCGTCGATCTCTCGACCGCCGGACGGGATGGCGCGTTCGACGTGCTCGGTTATCAGAGTGAGCCAACTTGTTGGCGCCAGTTCTCGTGGCGTGGCTCGCCCGCCACGCTGCGTCCCGATCTCTACGTGGCCCTCGGCGTCGACGAGTTCGAACACCGCTGGTTCTGTGAGGTCGATAACGGCACCGAACACTTGCCTGCCATCATCAAGAAGTGTCGTCAGTACGAGGCGTACTACCAGTCAGGTAAGGAACAGGCCGCTCACGGCGTCTTTCCGCGGGTCTGTTGGCTCGTACGCGATGAACGCCGAGAGCGAACGCTACGTCGAGCGATCAACGCCGACGCTCGCCTGACGCCTCAACTTTTCGTCGTCGCCCAACGAAGCGCCGCCATCGACATGTTTCGAGGAGCGCCATCGTGAGCCGCACCCGAGTCCCCCGTAACGTCGTCCTGGTCGGCGATGTGCGCGAACAACTGCGAATGCTCCCTGCGGGATCGGTCGACACCGTCATTACGAGTCCGCCCTACGTGCAGTTACGTAACTACGGCGTGGCGGGCCAGATCGGTCTCGAAGGTCACGTCGACGCCTGGGTCGACGCGTTATGCGAAGTTGGTTCGGAGTTGGCGCGCGTATTGAAGCCCACTGGATCGTGGTGGCTCAACCTCGGCGACAGCTATAGCCGCAATGCGCGACTGGGTGCGGCCGCCAAGGGTCTTTTGCTCGCGCCCGAGCGACTCGCGGTGGCGCTCGCGAAGAACGGATGGCTCATCCGCAACAAGGTGGTCTGGGCGAAGCCCAACGCCATGCCGACGAGCACGCGGGACCGACTGGCGTGCACGTGGGAGGTCGTGTACTTTCTCGTGCGCTCACCTCGTTACACATTCGACCTCGACGGCATCCGTGTGCCCCACCGATCAGCCTCGCACGCCCGTGATGACAAGCGAGTAGCGCGCGACTTAGAGCGCATGGTGACGACGCTGCCGCGATGGGCCGGACCACTGGCTGGCAGTAATTCAGGTTTAGCGAGACTCAAGGCGCAAGGTCTGCCCGGTCATCCCCTCGGCAAGAATCCCGGCGACGTGTGGACCTACGCCACGTCGAACTACCGCGGAGAACACTTCGCCACGTTCCCGGCCACCTTGGTCGAGCGACCGCTTCTCGCGACGTGCCCGGAGAAGGTGTGCGCTCGGTGCGGCAACGCGTGGGTACGGAGCCCGCCAGCGCAACTCGGGAGACTCGCGGTGCGCGGCGACATCGCGCCCACGTGTACCTGCGACGCGGGAACGACGCGGGGCCTCGTACTCGACTGCTTCTTCGGCGCCGGAACGGTGGGGCTCGTCGCCGAGAAGCACGGTCGCGATTGGCTCGGCATCGAGCTCAATCCGACCTACGCGGATCTCGCCCGCGCCCGCATCAAGAGCGCCCGCAAGGACGAACTAACTAACAACGTTGATCGCGCCGCGTGAAATCCTTTACCGACGCGACCAACTATCACCGAAAGGAGGTGAATATGGAATTTCAACCAAAACTCAACCCAGGCAACGAACGATTCGAGCAGCGATCTGAACAGGGGCACCGTGAACTGGTTCCACGAATCTACGTCGCCAGTCTCAGTGACTACAACGAAGGGCGTCTCCACGGCGTGTGGCTCGACGCCGACCAGGACGTCGAGACGCTCGAGAGCGTCGTCACGGCGATGCTCGCTGAGTCAGCGACACCCGGCGCAGAGGAGTATGCCATCCACGACTTCGAGAACTTCGGCCCACTTCGACTCGGCGAATTCGAGAGTCTCGCGACGGTGTCAAGGATCGCCATCGGTATCGCCGAGCACGGATCAGCCTTCGCGCACTACGCCAGTTTCGTGGGCACGGGCGACCTCGAGCGACTGAACCACTTCGAGGATGCCTACTTCGGCCACTTCGACTCACTCGAGGAGTACGCCACGTCCGTCGTTGACGACCTTGGCTACTTCGACGTCGTCGACAAATCAATCCCCGAAAGCTTTCGCCCCTACGTCACATTCGACGTGGAACTGTTCGCGCATGATCTTGAAATCTCCGGCGACGTCACCGTTAGCGAGGGCGACGGAGGGGTCTATCTCTTTAACGGGCATGAATAGCCCAAAACGTTGTCGAATGGGCAACGAAGTGATGCTTCTACGCATCTCTCCTGATAAAATGGGGTACAAGAGAGGGAGGACCACGATGGACAAGGACGAAGCCCGACGCTTCGGGCATTTACTCAAACGGCGCCGAGGAGAACTTGGCTTGTCAACCCACGACCTCGGGAAGCTGGTCGGCACGCGCAACTCTACGATCATGCGCATCGAGCAGGGTGCCTTCGCCGCCCCCCGGCCCGACAAGCTGGCCCGCATCGCCGAAGCCCTTCACCTGAGTCTGGCTGACGTGTACGCGAGGGCCGGGTACATCGTGCCCGCGGAACTGCCCACCTTTCGCGAGTACCTCGCCGCTCGATATCGCGAACTCCCAGACCTCGCGGCGGGTGAACTCGCCAGACTTTTTGACGAGCTGATGATCCGTCACGGCCTGGGTACTCCAGCTTTCGAGGTCGCAGAAGCTACGACCGATGAAACTTTCGAGGAAGTACAGATTGCCGCAGCATCCACTCAACCAGGAGGTGTCATAGCATGAGCCCGACACGACGACCACTCGTCACAGAGCCACCGAGCACCAACGACGAAGTTGAAGTGACCTCGCCGACAGCCGTCCTCTACTTACGTGTCAGCACCAAGGAGCAAGCCGAACGTGACGGAGACCCCGAGGGGTACTCCATCCCCGCCCAACGCGAGGCGTGCCAGCGCAAGGGCTCCTCCCTCGGCGCCGTGATCGTCGACGAATTCGTAGATCGAGGCGAATCAGCCAAAACCGCCGATCGCCCGGAACTGCAACGTTTACTCAAGTTCGTGCGGGAGAGTCCACCGACCTACGTTGTCGTCCACAAGATCGACCGGCTAGCTCGAAACCGCGCGGACGACGTCGCTATCAACCTCGAATTCAAAACCGCGGGTGTGCAGTTGGTTTCGGTCACCGAGAACATCGACGAGACACCGTCTGGAATCTTGCTGCACGGCATCATGAGTTCGATCGCCGAGTTTTATAGCCGCAACCTCGCGAACGAGGTAATTAAGGGCAGCGTGCAGAAAGCCAAGTCCGGGGGCACACCCTCGCGCGCACCGCTGGGTTATCTCAACGTTCGACAGATCGACAACGGCATGGAGTCTCGGATCGTCCAGATCGATCCCGAGCGCGGGCCCCTGATGCGCTGGGCGTTCGAAGCGTACGCCTCCGGCGAGTGGACACTGCGCAAGCTGTTGGTCGAAGTGACCGATCGCGGTCTCACCTCGGTTGGCGGACCGAAAACACCTTCGAAACCCCTAGGCCTGTCTCACTTTCACGGCTTGCTTCGTCACCCTTACTACATCGGCATTGTCCGTTACCGTGGCGTGCTCTACGAGGGCCGCCACGAGCCTCTGGTGTCGCAAGAAGTCTGGGACCGAGTTCAGACGCTGCTCGCGGCCAACAACTTCGCGGGAGAGCGGCAGCGCGAGCACCCGCACTATCTCAAGGGCTCGATCTACTGCGGTAACTGCGGTAGTCGACTCATCGTGTGTAACGCCAAGAGTCACATGGGGACGATCTACCCGTACTTCATTTGCATGGGACGCCAGCACAATCGAACCTCCTGCACTCAACGGGCGATTCGCATCGACGCAGCCGAAGAGGCTGTCGCCGCGTACTACGGCGCCATCCGACTCAGCAAGGAGCAAGCCGACCAAGTTCGCGAATACGTCAGAGAAGAGCTAACGAAGCTTCGTCGACTACACGCCCGCGAGAAGAAACTTCAAGACAATCGCCTGCGTCGGCTCGAAGGCGAGAGCAAGAAACTGCTCGACGCCCACTACGCCGACGCGGTACCACTGAGCCTGCTCAAAACGGAACAGGCGCGAATTTCGAAGGAGATCTCCGCCGCCGAAGAACGACTCTCGTTAGTCGAGGGCAACTACTCCTCGGCCGAACGAAATCTCGACCGCGCGCTCGCTCTCGTACAAGATTGCGAAGCGGCCTACCGGAACGCGTCGGACAAGGTGCGACGACAGTTCAATCAGGCCTTCTTCAAGCGTCTCCTCATCGACAGCGACTACAACGTGGATGGCGAACTCGCCGCACCGTTCGACGTGCTCCTCAGCGAAGACTTGCATCGCGCCGCGGCTCAACGAGCATCGGACGATCTACGAAGAAAGGTCGATGAGGCTCTCATCGTGCGCGATCGCGATTCTGAGTCTGAGGTGGCAGAAATCGGAGTCGGATTGAAGGCAAATCATTCGAGGAAGCCTCGCCGACCTCTGGAATTCGCAGGTTTTAAATACGAAACGTTGGTGGGCCGTACAGGACTTGAACCTGTGACCCCTTGCGTGTCATG
>DATLSR010000067.1:0-3386 GCA_035533995.1 Acidimicrobiales bacterium
GATTAAACCGATCATCGCGTCGGTGACGGCGGTGGACGCCTATACGGTGGCCTACAACTTGGTCATACCGTTCTCGGCGTTCCCGATCTCGATCGCGGAGCAGCAGATCTCCTACATGGCGCACCCCTCGTCGTTCTCGCCCACCTTTACGGGCAACCCGATCGGCACTGGACCGTTCATGGTGAAGTCGTGGCAGGTGGGCGTGGAGTCACAGTTCGTCCGCAATCCGAACTATTGGCGCTCGGACGCGCACAACCGCCAACTGCCGTACCTCGGCGGCATCAACTTCAAGACCATCCCGGACAACCCCACACGTAACGAGGCGCTCCAGAGTGGCTCGGTGGACATGATTCTCCAACAAGATGGCACGGAGATCGCCGCGTTTAAGAAGATGAAGAACGTCTCGCACGTCACCGACATCAACGCGCCCGTCGACCCCGCGATCAACTGCCTTATCTTCAATACGACGGCGACGTGGAATCAGTACTTCTGTTGGGCGGGCGAGTTCGCGTCCATTGGAGTACCGGGAACCTTGCAGTACCTTCTTCAGGGCAAAGCCGCGCCGGCCGCGGTCCAAGACGCCGACTGGGTGGGCACCATGGGCGCGGTTAACCCTTCGACGTTGCAGTGGGACACGTCCTTGAAGCCGGTGGTCAACGACGTGACGATTCGCAGGGCCTGCGCGATGGCGATCAACCGCAACACGTACTTCAGGGTGATCGACAGCAAAGTGGGCTCGGTCGCGGACGGAATCTTCCGAAAGACCTCGCCGTTCTACAAGAACCCCGGCTGGCCGGCGTACAACCCCACGAAGGCGAAGGCGCTGGTCGACGCGTACAAGGCGGCCCACAATGTCAGCACGGTCGGTTTTTGCATTGAGACCGTGTCGGGCAGTTCCTCGTCGCTCCAATCGTTCTCCTTGATCCAGCAGCAGTTAAAAGCGGTGGGCATCACGGTGACGCCGCGGCCCTCGGTGCAGAGCACGTTGATCAACAATGTGATCTACGGCGAGTTTGACTGCTCTGAGTGGAATCAGTTCGGTGGCGTTGACCCGTCGTTGAACTACGTGTGGTTCATTTCATTGAACGCGACGGCCTCACCGGCCGTCGGGGGGCTCGGGATGAACGCACTTCCGGCAGGCACGTACATCGCCGGAGCGGTCAACTTCGCGCACCAGGGTGACCCCACGGTTGAAAGCGCAATGTTGTCGGCGCTCGCGGCCAAGCCCGGTTCGGCCGCGGAAAAGAAGGCGTGGCAGACCGTCAACTCGCAGTTCGCCAAGATCGTTCCCTACGTGTGGATCGACTCGTTGGTCAACGCCTGGGCGGCGAGGAGCCATGTGCAGAATTGGGTCTCGGGAACGGCCGGTGACGGTACCACGCCGGTCCTCAGTCCCAACCAGGGTTCAGCGCGATGGGACCAAATCTGGAAGTCGTAGTTTGACCCAAATAAATGTCACGAACGAGCGGCGCGCAAGCGCCGCTCGTTCGTTGATTTAGGAGATCGTTTCGAGGATTTTTCCTTTGACGTGTCGCCACCAAAACAACGTGGAGAGCGCGAGTGACGCTGAAACTGCGGCCATGAGCGAAAACGGGAGTGCTGAGTTGACGGTAAAGAGGAAACCTGACACGCCCGCACCCAGCGCCAACGAGGCGGTGTTGGACGTCGTGAAGAGACCTTGGCGGCGGCCGAGTTCGCGACTCGCGGCGCCCTGACTCATGAGAGATGAGACCGCGGGCACCGAAAGTGCCGCGCCGACGGACTCGAGGGATCCGAGAACGAGGATGAGATCGTTGTTGTGAATGTGGGGGTAGAGCGCGAGGAAGAACGCGCCGCTTAACAGCCCCGCCAGCGCGACGAGGCGGCGATTGGCGTGATCGGCGAGTCGGCCGCCAAATCGCGCAAGCACCACCCACGGCACGCTAAAGAAGGTCCAGCTCAATCGAATCTGCAAGGTGCTTGCGTGGTGAGCGTGCAACAAGAGGCTCCAACACGCTTCGTAGACGCCAATGGCGATCCCCGAAGCGCTCGCCGCGAAGAGCGACCCCACGAGTTGAGAGTTCCACTGCAACTTGGGCAGGGGCGAGGGGTCGAACGACTGGTCACCGAGATAAGTTCGCGTCGCGACAAAAGCGGCGCCGAGGCTGACCAAGCCAGTGACGAAGAAAGCCCAACCGAGATCGTTTACCGAGGCGACGACCCCGGCGACGGGGCCGACGGCGATGCCAAAGAGCTGCGCTGCAAAAATTTGCGACACGGCGCGACCCCGTTCTGACTCTGGAAAGAGTGAGGCGACTGCGGACAGTGAAATGACCTCGATCGCGCCGGCCGACGCGCCTTGGAACGCGCGCGTCAGAGCGAGCCACGGGGCGGAGACGGGCAGCAGATAGGTCATGGAGGCGAATCCGTAGGTCACGAGGCTCCCCACGAGGAGGCGTCGACGACCGAACCGGTCGGCCAGATGGCCAAAGGCGAACTGTGTCGCCACGCCCGCGACGAAGAACGTCGCCATGATCAGGCCGATGATGGTCGGTGTGCCGTCGCGATGTTCGAGAAAGAGTGGCAGGAGGGGGAGGCCGAGAGTCGCGCCCATCCACTGGATGGCCACGATGACAGTGAGGCGACGCAAGGTCTGTCGAGGCGTGCTCTGCGACATGACGAACACGCTACCGTTCGCCGCGTGCGATCTCAGGTTGAAGCAATCAGATCGTACGGCACTCGATCAAGATGAGGACACCTAGGATCACGTACACGTAAGGCATGAACGTCTTGGCGTGGTCGTTACCCCAACGCACAATGCGCGGGTGGTTCGCGATCCTTATCGCACTGAAGAGATAAATAATTTCCCAAAGGGCGAACGTAGCAACGGTCAGCGATGCCTGCGCGAAGCCGTTGGCGCGAAACAGTGGTATCCAAACGGCCAGGCTGTCGCCACCCAACCCCAACGTCAACGCGAAGGTGGTCACGCTGCCGCGGCGAAACTGTTGACGCGCCTTGGCGTGATGACGCCACGAGTGCAGCGCGAAGCCAAAGGGCGCCACGCACAGAAGTCCGATCCAGCGCAAGGGAATGGGAGCGAGGAGCGAGGCGACGCCGCTGGCCAGCACGATGATCGTGGCGATAGCCAACGCGTGCGCCCATCCGACGCGTCGATATCGGGCCGGTTCGGTGACCACGAGTTGCGCACCGAAGGCGAAGAAGTTGTCAAAAATGGTCCCAACAAACGCGAACGATGCGACGAGAACGACGCCGAGTATCGAGTGCACCGGTTGACCTTACTTGAGAGTAGAAAAAGGACGAAAAAGCTGCCCGGTAGGCTGAACGAGATGATTGAACTCGTGTTGCCCCCCACGCGCGAACAACTTGAGCACGCCCGGCAGGTGGTT
>DATLSR010000068.1:0-11011 GCA_035533995.1 Acidimicrobiales bacterium
ACGCGGCCGCCGACGCGGCCGCTTCTCGGGGACTGAAATGAATTACTTGTTGGGCTGAGGCGTGAAGCGAAGGTAGTCCTTCACCTTGCGAAATCCCTTCGGGAACTTGGTCTTCGCGTCGTCATCACTCACCGACAACGCGATGATGACGTCTTCGCCGTCCTTCCAGTTGATCGGCGTCGCCACCGGAAACTGGTAGCTGAGTTGCAAGGAGTCCAGGACGCGCAAGATCTCATCGACGTTTCGCCCCGTCGAGGCGGGATAGGTAAGCGTGAGCTTGACTTTCTTGTCGGGTCCGACGATGAAAACGCTCCGCACCGTCATCGTGTCGTTGGCGTTGGGATGGATCATGTCGTAGAGGTCCGCGACCTTGTGCGCCTCATCACCAATGATGGGAAAGTTCAATTCCGTGCCCTGGGTTTCACCGATGTCGGCCTTCCAGCGATTGTGTGACGCGACGTCGTCCACGGAGACGGCGATCAATTTGGTGTTGCGCTGATCGAATTCAGCCTTGCGCGCCGCAAAACCGCCGAGTTCGGTGGTGCACACTGGGGTGAAGTCCTTAGGGTGCGAGAAGAGAATTCCCCAACCCTCGCCCAACCACTCGTGAAAGCTGATCGACCCTTCGGTCGTGTCGGCCGTAAAGTCAGGCGCGATGTCGCCTAGACGAATTGTCATAGCTACTCCTTAAAAGCGGGTCAGCCCCTTGACTGAGCCCCCTTTACCTTAGCGGTGAGCAACCAATTCTTGTAAATCTCTAGTTGATTTGTAGTGAATTCGAGTGCACCGGTCGGCGAGCCTGTGAGACTAGGAGCGTGTCTTCCACCGATTCTGACGTCGTCGCCGCGTTCGACCTTGACGGCACCTTGACCAAAGGGGGCAGCGTCTTTAAGTGGCTGTGCGCCGTGGCGGGGCGGGGCGACGCTTACCGCGCGGCGCTCTCCCTCGCGCTTCCCCTCGCGGTGGGTGCCATTCGATCGGGGCGCCACGCCGACCAAGCCAAGGAACGTCTCTTTCGCCGTCTACTCGCGGGCCGCACCCTCGAGGAGTTGGACGAAAAGTCGCGCCGCTTCGCCATTGAACACCTGGCCACCCACGGCCGCGAACTCGTGCTCGAGCGCCTCCGCTGGCACCAGGCCCAGGGCCACGACGTCGTGATCGTCTCGGCGTCGCCCCAGCTCTACGTCGACGTGATCGCGAAGCAACTCGCGGTGCGCGCGGGAATTGGCACCCGTCTGGCCGTGGACGCCCGGGGACAGTTGACGGGGGGCTACCTCGGGCGAAACTGCCGTGGGAGTGAGAAATTCCGGCGCCTGCGCGAGTGGATCGAGGCTCGGGGTTATCGCGGTGACCCCGTTTTATTCGCGTACGGGAACTCGCGCGGTGACCGTCGACTGCTGCTCGCGGCGACCTACCCCTTTGACGTGGGCCAGCTTGGGCCCCTTGGCGCGCTTCGCCAATTCCCCCGCCTCGCCTCGGTCACTGCTGGCGAATAGTCGCGCCCAGTTCCACGATGCCCCCCGCGCGCCCGTCGTAGGTGACCTGGATCGAAGCGGCCTGCTCGCGCCACGCAATCACGGTGTGCCCGTGCGCGTCCACCACCCCGACGTTCAAGTCGTAGACCCCATCGAGAAGCGGCAGTTGTGCCAAGTCCACCCCCACGACGTTTCGTCCCGGGGTCAGGTTCACCGGAGCGCCTTGGGCGTCGCTTCGTGAGACGAGCTGGCCCGACCGTGTGAAGACTTCGAGAACGAAGTTGCCACTGTAGGCGCTCTGAGAGTCAATTTCAACGTCGAAGTGCATCGACGCACCGCTTCGAACATCAAAGGAACCCGAGGGTGTCGTTATCGACGCGATCGTGACGTTCGTCGACACCGGACGCTCGTCGCGCTCGACGTTGTCCTCGAGAAGATGCTCGCGAAACGTCCGCAGCGAACTTTGCGTTGGCCCATCAGCGATGAGGGCGCCGCCGTTTAAGACGATGGCCCGGTCGCACAGGGCCCGAACCTGATCAGCGTTGTGGGTGACTAACAGAATGGAACGACCCTCTTCTTGAAAGGTCCGAATACGGTCGATGCACTTGGCCTGGAAACGCTCATCACCGACGGCCAAAACTTCGTCGACGACCAAGATATCGGGGTCGACGTTGACGGCCACGGCGAAAGCAAGTCGCACGTACATACCGCTGGAATAGAACTTCACCTGGGTGTCGATGAAATGCTCAATCTCGCTGAAGGAAACGATGTCATCGAAGATGTCATCGACGTTCCTACGCGAGAGGCCGAGCATGGCGCCGTAGAGATAGACGTTGTCGCGCCCCGAGAGTTCAGTTTGAAAACCCGCGCCCAATTCGAGCAGAGCGGCGAGTGTCCCTCGAAGACGAATCTCGCCGCTGCTCGGTTGCAATACGCCGCAAATCGTCTTGAGCAACGTCGACTTACCCGAACCGTTTTGACCGAGTATGCCCACGGTTTCGTTCGCTCTGACTTCAAAACTTACGTCGCGCAGGGCGTGAAAGACCTCCGTCGAACCGGCCCTTGGATGTAGGAGGCGTTCCTTGAGCGACTGGTGACGCTCGTGATGAATCTTGAACTCTTTTGAGACGTGGCGAACGTCAACGACGACGGACATTACAGCTCCGACTCAAAATTGCCTTCGAGACGACCAAAAATCGACTCGGCGACCAAGAAGAACACGGCCATGGTCGCGAGCAGCGCGACATTAAGATAGAAGAACCTGGCAAAAGACCAGGTGGGCAGGATTTTAATCAGCGCCCCCGAGGTGGTTGAGTGCACCACGGTGGAAACGTAAAAAACGCGCTGAAAGGTGAGGACGATAAGCGTCACGGGGTTCAAGAAGTACAACGTGGACAGGCCATGACGGTGCAACGGTTCGGCAATGGAGTTCTCGTAGCTGTAGACGACGGGCGTCAGCCAGAACCAAAACTGCAACACGACTTCCATGAGGTGTTTCACGTCTCGCATGTAGACCGTGACGGCCGACATGATGACCGCGAGCGACGCGGTAAAGAGATAGAGCGTCACGAACGAGATCGGAAGCAGCCACAGGAATCCCCAATCGGGCGCGTGCCCGATGATCGCGAGAAAGAGCAACAAGACCGCCAGCTGAATGATGAAGTAGACCACCGAAGCGCCCACGTTGGCGAGGGCCAGGATCTCGCGAGGGAACGAAACCTTCTTCACCAGGCCGGCGCGGTCGACAATGACTCCCGTCGCCGTGTTGAGTGAGATCTGGAACATGTTCCAGACGACCAGGCCCGAGAAGAGGTAGACCACGAAATTGGGAATGCCGTTCTTCAGAAAGATTGAAAAGACCAGGTAGTACATCGCCAACATGGCGGCCGGCGACAGCATCGACCAGACGATTCCGAGCGCACTGTTCTTGTACTTGATGCGAATGTCCGAGACGATCAATCCGCGCAGAAGTTCGCGGCGCGACCAGAGGTTGGCCAGTCGAGTGGCTAAGGGAGCGCGCGCGCTGACGACACGAACGGGCGCGTCATCCGCGAGACGACGTCGGGCAGGCGCCGCGGCGGCGTCGCTCACTACGCCTCTTGGCGAATCGCGGAACGCTCGATGACCGCGTCGATGAAGCCGTACTCGAGTGCCTCTTGCGCCGTGAACCAGCGATCGCGGTCCGAGTCGGTCTCGATCTGGTCGAGGGTCTGACCGGTGTGAAAGGAGATGCGCTCGGCGAGCATGCGCTTCATGTACACGATCTGCTCGGCTTGGATCGCGATGTCCGAAGCCTGGCCCTGCATGCCGCCCATGGAGGGCTGGTGCATCAAAATGCGGCTGTGGGGCAATGAGAACCTCTTCCCCGGGGCCCCGGCGCAAAGCAAGAACTGGCCCATTGAAGCAGCCATGCCGACGCAAATCGTTCGCACGTCGCAGTTGACGTACTGCATCGTGTCATAAATCGCCAGGCCGTCGGTCACCGAACCGCCCGGCGAGTTGATGTAAAGGCTGATGTCCTTGTCGCGGTCCTCCGCCTCCAAGAGCAACAACTCCGCGCAAATACGATTCGCGGTCTCTTGGTCAACGACCGAGCCTAGAAAGACAATGCGCTCACGAAGTAAACGCTGATTGAGATCGATGGCGCCGACGCCATCCATGCGGGACGAGATTGTCATGGACCTAATCTAACGTGCGAGTAGGCAGTCTCTCCTGCTTGGAAGTGGCCCGAAGTAGAGTAGGGGGGCCCGCGGGCGTGGCGGAATTGGCAGACGCGCTGGTTTTAGGTACCAGTTCTTCGGAGTGTGGGTTCGAGTCCCTCCGCCCGCACGAAAAGCCGATGCGCATCAAGACGCGCCACACCTGCTAACGTAGAAAACGCTGTTATATCGCATATCGCGATAGAGACCGATTCGACTTCTGTCATGAGTTGGGCTCAGCTCAACTCGTAGGAGTCCTATGTCCACGTCCTTCGCCGAACTCGGCGTCCCCGCACACCTGGTCGAGCGTTTGAAACAACGCGGCATCACCGAAGCGTTCCCCATTCAAATCGCCGCGATTCCTGACGCCCTCAATGGCGTCGACGTCGTTGGCAAGGCCGCCACCGGCTCGGGCAAAACCCTCGCCTTTGGCCTGCCGCTCATGGCTCGCACCGAAAAGGCCCGTCCGCGCCAGCCCGGTGCCTTGATTCTCGTACCCACTCGCGAACTCGCCGCCCAGGTCCAAAAAGAACTCGCGCAGCTCAGCGAAGACAAGGGCCGACGCATCATCGCGATCTACGGGGGCACCCCGTACCACACCGCACGCAAAGCGCTCAACTTCGGCGTCGACGTCGTCGTCGCTTGCCCGGGCCGTCTCGAAGACATGCTCGAGCAGGGCGCGTTCGACCTTCGTGCCGTGACCACCGTCGTCGTCGACGAGGCTGACCGCATGGCCGACATGGGTTTTCTCCCGGCGGTGCGACGCATTGTCAACGCCACGAGTCCTCAGCGCCACGTGATGCTCTTCTCGGCCACGATGGGACCCGACGTGAAGTCGCTGGTGAACTCGTTCACGCGCGACGCGGCGATCCACGACGTCGTGAGCGAAGAGGCGCCCAATGACGTTGAGCACTTCTTCTGGCGTGTCAGCCGTGACGAGCGTCCCGAAATCGTGGCCGATTTGATCGAGACCTACGAACGCGCCATTGTCTTTACCCGCACCAAGCACGGGGCCGACCGATTGGCTAAGCAGTTGGGCCAGCGCGGACTCAGCGCCGTCGCGCTCCACGGCGACCGGACCCAGGCGCAGCGCGACCGGGCGCTTCGAGCCATGAAGAGTGGCGACGTGCAAGTGTTGGTCGCTACCGACGTTGCCGCCCGCGGAATTCACATCGATCACCTGCCCGTCGTGGTGCACTACGACCCACCGGCGCAGGCCACCGATTACCTACACCGCTCAGGGCGTACCGGGCGGGCCGGAGCGACCGGCGTCGTGGTTTCACTCGTCGCCGACGACGCGGTGGGCGCGGTGCGTCAGATTCAACGCGCGTTGAAACTTCCGATCATCATCGAAGACCGTGAGACCGCCCCGGCAATGCGCATCGGCACGGTCAATGACGCTGACGCCGCACAACGCGTCGACGACGCTCCTCGCGAGCGCTCGGGCGATCGCCGCGGTGCGGCCAAACCTCGTTTCGAGCGTCCTCGTCGCAACGCCGACTCCGCCGAACGCGAGCGTCCTCGTCGCGCCAAGACTGAAGTGCGTGACGCGACGCGACCCCGCAGTTTCGAACGCCCCGAGCCCTCTCGCGGCCACGACCGACCAGAGCCCGCGCGACGCGCTCCGAGCGGCGACCACGCCATCGTGAGTTTCTTCAACGACTCCAAAGGCTTTGGTTTCGCGAGCGACGCCAAGGGTGATGACCTGTTCATCCACTTCTCGAACATCGTGGGTGACGGATTTCGTACCCTCAGCGAAGGTCAGACGATTGCCTTCGAAGAGTCCCAGGGGCCCAAGGGCCGTGAAGCTCGCAACGTACGCGTGGTCGGTGGCGCGAGCCGCGGCGGCGAACGCCGTCGCCGCTAGGGTTTCGCCTCGTGTCCGAAAAGCCGTTCGTCGAGCCTCACCTCGGTCCCGCGCCGAGTGAGATCCTCGTCGAGGACCTCGTCGTGGGCACGGGCGAAGAAGCGACCTCCGGTCGTGAGGTCGTCGTGCACTACGTCGGCGTCGGTGTCGCGAGCGGCGAGGAATTCGACGCCTCTTGGAATCGCGCCGAACCCTTCGTCTTCCCACTCGGGGCGGGCCACGTCATCGCCGGTTGGGACCAGGGCGTCGCGGGTATGCGCGTGGGTGGACGCCGCCGCTTGGTAATCCCCTCGCACCTGGCTTACGGAGAGCGCGGCGCCGGCGGCGTCATCGCTCCGGGCGAAACGCTCATCTTCGTGGTCGACCTGCTCGAACTCCGCTAGTCGGGGTCGGTGAATCCTTCACCCAACATCAGCATCCGCTGGTAGTCGCCGTATCGTTCACAGCAAATCTCCGCCACCAAGCGGAGCCGGTCGTTGGGGTTCGAGAGGCTGAGCACTTTGAACTGATCGAGCGTCGACATGGGCGTCAACGAACACAGTTGCCAGGAGCGAATCCACGGATCCTCGTCGAGTTCAACGTTCTTTTGCAGACATTGGTCGGCGTAGACCTCACTTTGAAGCGCACGCAGGGCCTTCACCGCCGACGTCGTTGACGCTAAAAGCGTGCTCTCGATCACAACGTCGTCGCAGCATCGATCAACGACCAGCGCGCTCGGGTACGGCGAGTCCTTCAGCCAGCGCGACACCTGGACGCATCCGCGGCCTTCGACCATCAAGAGCGTCTGGCCGTCGGAGAGTTGCTGGCTCGCGATGATCTCGACCACGGTGCCCACCGACGTGCGCTCGTCGTGGCCACCGATCTCGGAGCCCTTGGAAATCAGACAAGTTCCAAAACATCTTTGGCTCTCGACGTCAACGAGCAGTTCGTGGTATCGCGATTCAAAGACGCAAAGACCCACGGTTTGGAAAGGGAAGACGACCATCCCGAGCGGAAACATCGCCAACGGTCGTTCGGTCACTTCCCCACCCTAAAGGTGAACGTCTCGTGAACGTGCTACTTGACGAGCCCTTCGGCCAGGGCTCGGAGTGCGAGCCCACGGTGACTGAGCGCGTTCTTTTCCTCGCCACTCAACTCGGCCAGGGTTCGTCCGCCAGCGTCGTCGGGGACAAAGACCGGGTCGTACCCGAAACCGCCGTCTCCCCTCGGTGACTCAATGATTCGCCCCGCTAAGACGCCCTCGACCCAAAACTCGCTTCCGTCGGGGTAGGCAACCGCGATGACGGTACGAAACGCGGCCCTTCGCGAAGCAGCGGGCACGCCGTTGAGCTCACCGAGCAACTTGGCCACGTTTTGGGCGAACGTGGCGTGTTCGCCCGCGTATCGGGCACTGTGCACGCCGGGTCGGCCCTCGAGGCCGTCTACGAAAAGCCCCGTGTCATCAGCGAGGGCGGCCAGCGCGGTCGCTTCCACCAGTGCGCGCGCCTTCAACAGCGCGTTGCCTTCGAGCGTCGCCTCGGTCTCTTCGACGTCACCGACGTGTTCGGGCCGCTCCAACAACGTGTAACCAAGGGGCTCGAGGACCGCGCAAATTTCGCTGGCCTTGTGCGGGTTTGCGGTGGCGAGGACGAAACGCGTCACGAGCGCGAGGCCGGGGGCGTCACGGGCGCGAGGCCGGAGGCGTCGCGAGCAGTTCACGTTGAGCGTCGTGAATTCGCGCGATCCCCTGGCTCGCCAAGTCGAGCAGCGCGTCCAGTTCCGCGCGGGTAAAGGCGACCTGCTCTGCCGTTCCTTGAACCTCAACGAAGTCACCGCTTCCGGTCATCACGACGTTCATGTCCGTATCAGCGCGAGAGTCCTCCTCGTAGGGAAGGTCGAGCATCGCGACTCCGTCGACCACGCCCACGGAGATCGCGGCGACCAGGTCACTCAAAGCGTGCTCCTTGATCACGTTTTGCTCGACGAGGCGAGTGATCGCGTCGTGCAACGCCACGTACCCTCCGCAAATCGAAGCCGTGCGCGTGCCCCCGTCGGCTTGAAGGACGTCGCAGTCCACGGTGATCTGAACGTCGGGCAACAACTCCAACTTGGTCACCGTGCGCAACGAGCGCCCGATCAGACGCTGGATCTCTTGGGTGCGGCCCGACTGCTTACCTTTCGCGGCTTCGCGACTCGCGCGATCGGGTGTCGAACCTGGCAACAACGAATACTCGGCGGTGACCCAGCCCCGTCCACTCCCCTTCAACCAACGCGGCACGTCGGTCTCCACCGAAGCAGTGCACAAGACTCGAGTGCGGCCAAAGCTCACGAGCACCGAACCCGCGGGCATCTCCGTGAAGTCTCGATCGAAGTGCAAAGGTCGAGCCTCGTCGAAACGTCGGCCGTCGGCGCGGGTGACAGTCATTGATCTACCTCTCATCGAGTAAGTGCATGACCACGGTAGTGGAGCGCGGTCGCGAACGGCTAAAAGTAGATGATCCGCTTGGCGCGCTCAACGACTTCGTCAATGTCGTCGCTCCAAGCGCCCGTCGACAGGTACTTCCACCCGTCGTCACAGACCACGGTGACGATCGTGGCCGTTTCGTCCTCGGGAATGGTCAAGGCGCACTTGACGGCGCCGGCCATGATCGCGCCCGAGGAGATCCCGGCGAAGAGTCCCACCTCGGTGAGGCGCCGGGTCCATTCAATCGACTCTTTCGGGCGAACCACGACGCGACGATCCAGCATCTCGGCGCCGTGATTGTCGGTGAAGATGGGTGGTATGTAGCCATCGTCGAGACTGCGAAGTCCATCGACCATCTCCCCGCTGGGCGGCTCGATGGCCCAGATCTGCGTGCCGGGCTTGTGCTCTTTCAAATAGCGTCCCACGCCCATCAACGTGCCCGAGGTGCCAAGACCGGCGACGAAGTGGGTGATTTCAGGGACGTCCTTCAGGATTTCGGGACCCGTCGTGGTGTAGTGCGCGAGCGGATTGGCCGGATTGGCGTACTGATACAAGAAGACCCAATCGGGCCGCTCGGCACTGAGTGACTGGGCCAATCGCACCGCCCCGTTGGAGCCTTCGCTGCCCGGTGAGTCAATGATCTCGGCCCCCCACGCCACCAGCAGTTGGCGACGTTCAGGCGACACGTTCGAAGGGAGAACCACCTTCAAGTGATAGCCCCGCAGTCGACACACCATCGCCAGGGCTATTCCGGTATTGCCCGAGGAGGGCTCGATCAGGGTCTGGTCGGGCTTGCCTGGAATCAAGAGTCCGTCGCGTTCCGCCGCGTCGATGAGCGAGATCGCGATACGGTCCTTCACCGAACCGGCCGGATTACGGCCCTCGAGTTTGGCCCAGATGGCGACGTTGGCGCGAGGCGAGAGCGCACTGACGTCAACGACGGGAGTGTCGCCAATGAGTTCGAGAACCGACGCGTATCGCGTCACTGACCCGCGCCTCCAGCCACCGCCGGTAGCAACGTGATCTCATCACCGTCGGCCACTGGCGTCTCGACGCCACCGAGGTAGCGCACGTCATCGTCATTCACGTAAACATTCAAGAAGCGGTGCAAGGTACCGTCGTCATTCAACAACTGACCCTTGATCGCGGGAAAATCATTCACCAATTGCTCGAAAATCTGTCCAATGGTGGCGCCCTCGACCGCGATCTGACTTTGACCGCCCATGGCGGGGCGCAGGACCGTAGGGATTCGCACGACTGCCGGCACGGGGACTCCTATCACGAGCGGGTCAATTGATGACTTCCTTAGTCAACTTTATCGGCCCGCGAATGGCCCGTGACTCACGAACCGAGTTCGCTCACCTTTAGCGGTTCTTCACTGATTTCGCCTTCACGAACCCGATAACTGCGCACCACGGTTTCGGGGTCGCGTAGCGAGATCAAGACGTAGTGCCAGGCCGGATCGGGCGCCTGTTGAACGTCCGTGGGGCTGGGGTAGGCCTCGGAGTGCGTGTGCGAGTGAAAGACGCCGATCACCTCCACTTCTTCGGCGTCGGCGCGGCGATACGTGTGCAACAACACCTTGGGATCGATCTCGTAGATCTTCGCCGACGCGGCCACGTTGGGGCTCTCGACGACGGACGTGACCTCACCGGTGCTCGTGCCGAGGAGCAAACCGCAGCCCTCATTGGGCAGCGCACGCACGCAGGCCGCGATCATCGCGTCGCGCTGATCCAGACTCAGAGTAAGCACGTCGCCACCCTAGTGAGCCAGTGACGCGCACCACGTCACTCACTACGCTCTAGTTCGTGGCCAGAGCCAAGAAGACACAGGAACGTCGCGCCCAGCAAGGCGCCGACGCCAACAAGGGCGACCGGGTCGTCGCCTCCAACCGACGCGCCCGCCACGACTACGACATCATCGACACGCTCGAATGTGGCTTAGTGCTCATGGGCTCGGAGGTGAAATCACTTCGCGAGGGACGAGCCCAGATCACCGAAGGTTACGCACGCATCGATGACGGCGAACTCTGGCTCTTCCAGACCCATATCCCCCCTTGGGCCTTCGCGGTGGGCTTTGGGAGCCACGACCCTGATCGTCGGCGCAAACTTCTCGCGCACCGCCACCAGATTGAGCAGTGGGACCAGCGCACGAAGACCCAGCCGCTGACCATGATTCCCCTGCAGCTCTACTTCAAAGACGGCCGTGCCAAGTTAGAACTCGCCCTGGCGAAGGGCCGCACCCTCTACGACCGCAGAAACGCCATCGCCAAACGCGACGCCGAGCGCGACATGGCTCGCGCGGCAAAAAATATTGAACGCTACGGCTGAGCCCGCGCGACCGCGATTTCGGTACGCCGATAGAATGGGGGTGCGGTCAAAGCGATCGTACGAGGGGGTGAGTTGTTTCGACATTGGTCGTCGCGGTGAAAGAAGCGAGCCGTGGTCACCGGAGCCACGTTAAAGAGCCGGTAACAATAAATAAACGCCAAACTTCAGTTTGCGTTTGCTGCTTAGGTAGCAACATC
>DATLSR010000069.1:0-14241 GCA_035533995.1 Acidimicrobiales bacterium
CCCCACAGGACGAGGGCCGAGGAGGGCCTCTCCAGTTGCCACGACAACTTTCTTCACATTCCACGTTCCTTGCGCCGGAGGGTTCTTCGATATCCGCTCCAAGAACCCAGATATCTTCCATGGCCTTCGCCCTAAGGGAACGGGCTCGGCACCCTCTTGCTCTGCTCTCGCAGGGATGAATGACGACGCTGCAAACTTCACTTAACGTTGCGGACTGCGAATTCGATTCACCCCGCTTCGGCGCTGGCATTTCAACCAACGCCGGGGGTTTCACTACCGAGGACCTTGGCGCCTCCTCGGACCGGACTCTCACCGGCAAGCCATCGCGACCTTGTCGCTCGGTTACGTCATGACTACTCCTTTGTATTCATGGCGCCCGAGCTGCTGGACGCACTCCCCTTTTTCATCTCGCCCGTCAGCAACGCGGCGCTCTTCGCCGCGATGCTCCGAAAGACCCCCGCGAACATGCGAGGGCGCGTCAACAACGCGACGCTCCAAGTAGCGACCGGTCTCGCGGCCTTCGCGCCCTTGGTGGCCGGTCTCCTGGTCGAACGCACCTCGTCACACTGGGCCATGGGCGCTTTCGCATTGGCCCTCAGCGTGTCGGCGGTCTTGGCTCTTAGCCTGAAGGGACTTCGAAATGCCGAAGCCGCCTCGAGCGTCACGACGTAGGCGATGAGGGCCACGCCACTCGTGCCCTCAACTGGTCGATCCTGACGGGAAAACATCCTCTCAGTCGATTTAGCCTCTAACTCTCCTGGCATCATTCGTCCTCTCAGACGATGCACCGTCCTTCCAATGGTCTGTCCAATGCGAAAGAAACTGATAAATATCTGGCATTGATGAGACCGTTGGTACTGCATGAGTCATTCATTACGTTCAGCAGTCTCTTTCGCCGAGATACATTCCCCCCGTCGATCGCGTCGGTACGTCTTACGTGCACTTGTCGGACTCGCTGCGTTTTCCAGTTGCGCCCTTTGGTGGAGTCCGGCTGGTGCAGTCCAGGCGCAGAAGTACGCGGTTGATCAAATCGTGCGGAACTTCGAGATCTCCGTTACCAATCCCCTCAACCACCACGACTTCCCCGCGGTGCTCTTGATGCAGGGCGCCAAACTCACGACGATTAACCCCGACGCGAGCGGCGTCGCCGCGCCGAAGGGAAAGATTTACTTGGTACTACAAGCGAGCTCGGGACCTGTCCAGTTGCCACTCGCGAACCCGAACTCAGGAAGCTACTTTTCCAACATGGCACCTCTTCCCGCTACGGCACTGCACTACGTGACGAACTCGGGCCGCAGTTACAGCGTCACCCGTGCGAATCCCATCAACCAGACCTATAACGGCAACCCCAACGACGACGGACTCTTCGACGCGACTTTCTACTTCACGGTGCCTCTCTCGAATCGCTCGGGCACGATCGTCGTTTCACCTTTTCGAACGATTGGTGTTGAATACGAAGGTTCTGTCGGCGTATCGACGGCTCAGCTGAACGTCGGCGGGCCGACCTCGATCGCGCTCAAGTTTCCAAAGAACCTGACCGTAGTGTCAAGCGCTCGAGTCTCGACTGCGCCAAGCGCACCTCGTAACGGCACCACCGTCGAAAATATGTCGAACTACTTCTCGACAATTATCGCCGCCCTGGTGGTGGGCATCGTTATCGTGCGCAATCGACGCAAGAAGAAGGCAAGAGCTTGATGGCAAGGCAAACCTCACGAGACACGTCGAAATACATCGCCAAATGAGTTTCGATCACTTACTTGACTTCGGTGGCTCGATCAGTCCCGACTGCGCCAAGCTCTCCAGATTTGGTCCTCGGCTTCACAGACCGCCGCGACAAGGTCAAGCCGCGACCTCCGTCTTCACGGCGAGAGGTGCTCAAAGATTCGGGTCGTTTGAATTACCGAGGATGCCCTTCTTCGACTCTTTTTTATCGTGCTTCTCGTTGCGCTTTTCCTTAAGCGATTTGCCGACCTTCTTGGCATTGTGTTGGTGTGGTGATTTCTCGCCCATAGTGACTCCTTTAGCAGGCGACGTCATTGTTGGCGGCGTCGAGATGACAACAAGGGATCATTCACCGAAGAAGACTTCTGACTTCGAGGAGAAACTCTCTTGTTATGGATCTGAATATCGACATTAACCGTTACCCGTCGGAGTGAGGCGCATGGTCCACGATTGCGACGATTCACGGTGCGCGTTGAGCAAGGCGAAACCTCGGCTAGCAATGACTTCAACGTTCAATTCGTAGTTCAAATGACTCGCCGTTCGCGTTTTCAAATTGCGTAACCCCTGTGACGCCAGAACTGAGTTCATAGAGCTAACTTTTATCCCAGGGCCCAGATTCGAGAGGTTTTGCGGGCATCGGTGGAAGAGCCGATGACTCTGATCAACTGAGATAGTCAAAGAAGCGCGCACTCGGTCGGCTCACTATGGTGCGGCGGCCCTGAAACACTCGGACCGTCGATCAGACCGCGACTCATCCAAAACTTTTCGGTAATGATGTGACTGTGGCGCAAGTTGAGAACGCACGTTCGATTCCCGGCGCCCGCTTCAACATCTCTGTGGAGTCGGGGAAGTGCCAAATGGTCGCTGCCGCGATGCGTGGTTTCGCGACTGACTCGCCACCCATAGTACGTTGACATCTAATGCGACTCGACGACTGGTTTCTCACCGCTGAGGAGCGGGGCAATTCTACGACCGAGATTGACTCCCAACGACGAAACAATATTGCGTGGAGCGAAGGTAATCTCGTGACGTTTCTGGTCGACGGCGCTGCCTACTTTGCGCGGCTCCACAACGCCATCTCTGGACTTGAATCCTCCGATGAGGTGCGCTTCACCGATTGGCGAGGTGACGGTGATGAACTCGTGTCCGAGAAGGGAACCACGATCGCAACCCTGTTGGCAGACGCCTGTCGACGCCACGTCGACGTCCGCGGACTGCTCTGGCGTTCGCACAGCGACCGTTTCGCGTTCAGTTCTAAACAAAATCGATATCTCGCGACGGAGATCACGAAGGCCGGTGGCGAAGTTCTCCTTGATGAGCGAGTCCGCCGTGGCGGATCGCATCACCAAAAGATGATCGTCATCCGCCATCGCGCCTCGCCTGGAAACGACGTCGTCTTCATCGGGGGCATCGACCTCTGTCACGGTCGTCGAGACGACCCACGTCATCAAGGAGACTCCCAGGCCATCGAATTAGACGAGCGCTACGGACTCCGCCCTCCTTGGCACGACGTCCAAATGGAAATTCAGGGTCCCGCCGTACGGGAACTTGACTGCACGTTTCGAGAGCGATGGGAAGATCCGACCCCACTCAATCACGCGACGGTACTTCGCGCAGTAATCTCTCGCGCGACGTCACGCGATCGTCGTGCCTCACCACTTCCCGCTCAACTAGGCACTCCGCCAGTGAGTGGCGGACACGCTGTTCAGGTACTACGAACGTATCCGTCACGACGTCGCGCGTATCCTTTCGCACCGAATGGCGAGCGAAGCGTCGCACGAGCGTTTTCCAAAGCAATCGAGCGAGCTCGTACGTTGATCTACATCGAGGACCAGTACCTCTGGTCGGTAGAAATTGCGAAACTCATCGTTGACGTACTACGCCGCCACCCGAGTTTGCAACTCATCGCGGTCGTGCCTCGCTACCCTGACAAGGACGGCACGTTATCGGGACCGCCCAGCCGCCTCGCCCAAGCGCGAGCCATTTCAATTCTGAAAGCGGCGGCCGGCGAGCGCGTCACCGTTTACGACGTAGAGAATTCTTCGGGGACCCCCATCTACGTTCACGCCAAGGTCTGCATCATTGATGACGTGTGGGTATCGGTTGGCTCTGACAATATGAATCGACGATCGTGGACGCACGACTCGGAAGTTTCCTGCGCCGTTATCGACAGCGAACTCGACAACCGCGCCCCGCTCGATCCTGGTGGTCTCGGCGACGGCAGCCGAAAGTTCGCGCGCGATTTACGACTCACGCTTTGGGCGGAGCACTTAGGACGCTCCATCGACGATCCGGCGCTCGTCGATCTGGCGCAAGGTTCGGTGCTGTGGCGCGAAAGCGCGGCCGAACTCGCTTCCTGGAGTTCGGCCGACGGTAGCGCGAATCGACCGCTGAGTCGGATTCGAACGCACCAGGTCGATCCGGTGCGCCCGAGCGCTCGAGGATTGGCCGAATTCGCCTACCGGTTAATTTTTGATCCTGACGGTCGCCCGTTGCGTCTAAGGATCAAACATCGATTCTGATAGGTCGATCTCGCGTGTAAAAGAATGGCCATTAAGGATTTTGTGAGCTCGTCGCGGGCTCGAAGAGCACCGTGGGGTAGCTCGAAGTTGTAGCGCCAGTCAGAGTTCGAAGGTGGTTGTTCGTTGATCCCTACGAGCGCCGAGCGCTAGGGCCACCACTGCAGTAGGCGCGGATCAACCGGATTTCCCGGCACCTCAAGAGTTCGAGGGATCGACGTCGATCCGCGAGAGACCCCTGGGCCTCGTCACGCGCAACGTAACTTCGAGGACTGTCGTCCTCTTTCCTTCGAGTCAGGCCGGCCGCTGGTCGCCCGGTCCTCGCTCAACCGTCACTTTCGACGACGACGGACGAAGCGTAACGCCACGGCCGTCGCGACGCCCGCTATGAGCAGCGGCTTCATTGCGCGTCGGGCCACCGATCCGCCGGCCATTTCGACCAGATCGACCGGTTCCACAGGCTCGGAGTGAATCTGACGGATTGCGCTGGGCGAAGCGACACTGTCGTGCCCTTCGCTTACTCCATCCACGTCGTGCTCCGGCGCTGGGGCTCCTGGTTCGTCGAAGTCAGCGCGAACAACGCCCTCGCGAGAGTTCCCGTCGTCTTTGGCGAGCACCGTTGACTCAAGATTGACCACGAACTGATCGAGCAGTTTGGCCGACACGTCAGCGAGCACTCCGCGCCCGAACTGCGCGACCTTGCCGCTGATCGTGAGATCCGTCGCGACCACGACGGACGTTCCCCCACCAGAAGGCGACATCGTCGCGGTGATGACGGCGGCCACGTTGCCCTGTCCTCGGGTTTCGCGCCCTTCGGCCTTCAGCACCATGCGGTGTGTCGACTCGTCACGCTCGAGAAATCGAATCGCTCCGTCGTAGGAGGTCGTGATCGGTCCGACCTTGATCTTGACGGCCCCGCGGTACTCGTCGCCTTCGACCTCTCGAAGTTGCGCTCCGGGCAGGCACGGCGCCAGGCGCTCGAGGTCCGTTAAGACCACCCACGCTTCTTCGATCGGTACGGCTACTTCGAACTCATTGGTTATTTCCATAGCGTCAACTCCATTTTCGTAGGTCCTCGAGCGTGTCAATGTCATTCGTTGCCCCGACGCAGGCCACTTCGTGCACGAGTTCGGGGCGCTCTCGCGCGAGCGAACGCGCGCCCTCGTCGCCGCTCGAGGGAAGCAGTGGCCAGACTGAAGCGTCTAAGCGAACCGGATGTCCGCGCTTTCCTTGGTACGTCGCAAAGACGATGGGGCCCATCGGCTCCGTGGCGACTGCTCGCCACGCAGCGGACGCGAGTCCCGGCATATCGCCAAGACCGAGCACCGCCCGGTCGTGACCTTGCGCGCGACACCACTCGAGGCCGGCTTTGAGCGACGTCGCTAGACCGTTCGCCCAGTCATCGTTCTGGAGCAAGGTGACCGATTCGGGCACGACCGCGCTTAAGTCCGCGGCGCCGCCCACGACGACGACTTCGTCAAGGTCAGCGCAGAGCGCCGGAAGAAGCGCCCAGGTAAGGACGGGCTGACCCTTTAGCAACGCCAGCAGTTTGGCGCCGGGCAATGCGTCAGGGGCATCGCCGTTGAAACGACTACCGCTTCCGGCGGCCAAAATCACTGCGGCTACAGACATCGGCTCAGCCTAACGGCACGATTCGTTTCTCCAGGGTGAGTTTCTGCCAACGCTCGACGGCAACTGGTCAAAGCCCACACAACGTAGTTAATGAATCGGACCCGTGGCGTCGCGCAGCGGCGACATCGCGCCCTTGGCGCGACCGCTTCGAACCGCGATGATCTCGGCGCAGATCGATACCGCCGTCTCTTCAGGCGTGCGTGCGCCCAGGTCGAGTCCAATCGGGCTCATCAGTCGCGCCCGAAGATCATCTTCTAAGGCTCCGGCCTCGAGGAGACGAGCCCAACGCTTCTCGTGCGTGCGGCGCGATCCCATCGCTCCGAGGTAGCCCACGTTGGTGGCGAGTGCGCCCAGAATCGCCGGTACGTCGAACTTATTGTCGTGAGTGAGTACGCACACGGCGTCGCTCGCGCCGAGCGACGCCCCCACCTCATTGAGGTAGCGGTCCGGCCAGTCCACTACCACCTCGTCGGCCATAGGAAAACGAGCGCGCGTGGCGAAGACGGGACGAGCGTCACAGACAGTGACGACGAAGCCGAGGACCTTGGCCACCTCAACGAGCGCACGAGAGAAATCGACCGCGCCGAAGATAATCAACCTGGGCGGTGACACGAAGGATTCGACGAACACTTCGACCTCCTCGCGACGGGCCTCGCCACGGGGACCGTAGTGGCGGGTCCCCGAAACCCCGCGCTCGAGCATCGCGAGGGCGTCGCGCGCAACAACTCTGTCCAGTTCAGGGTCGCCCAACGTGCCGAGCACTGATGCATCCGGGCGAACCAAGAGTTTCGCCGCGAGTGGGGTCCGGGTCGCGACGTCGTCATCCGCTCGCGTCACCAACACCAGGCCCACCGGCTCACCCGAGAGCAGGGAGTGGCGTAGCGCTTGGTAGATCTCTCTCACCAGTCGAGCGGCTCCACCAACAGGTGCACGGTTCCCCCGCACGTCAGCCCGACCGCGAAGGCCTGGTCGTCGGAGTAACCAAAGCTGCAACGTCGCGCTATCCCCGTCGCGAGCACTTCGAGCGCCTCAGTGACGACCGCCCCTTCCACACAACCCCCCGACACAGAACCGGCGACCTCGCCGTCCTCGTTCACGGCCATGGTGGCGCCAATGTCGCGAGGACCGGACTGCTCCACGCCAATGACGCGCGCAATCGCCACGCGCTTGCCCTCGGCGAGCCAGACGTCGACAGTTCCCAAGATCTCCTTCACTTGGACATCACCTGAGCGAGTTGATCGAACGCGTTAACTGAGTCTCCCGAAAGGAACTCGTCGGTGAAGGGCAGGGCCGCCGCCATGCCGCGCACGAGTGGCTCATAACCCGGCGAAGCCCGAAGCGGATTGACCCAGATCACCCGGTGCGCCACGTTGGCGAGTCGGGCCATCTGTGTCGCGAGTAGCGAAGGATCGCCGCGGTCCCACCCATCGGAGACGAACACGACCGTGGCGCCACGCGCGATCCCTCCGAGGCCCCAGGACTCATTGAACTCGCGCAAGCACTCACCGAGCCGGGTGCCGCCTTCGAGATCGGGGGCGGACGCGGCCACGCGCGCCAGTGCCGCGTCGGGGTCTCGCCACGAGAGTTGCCGGGTGACTCTCGTACAGCGAGTCCCGAGGGTGAAGGCTTCGACACTGCGCTGGGAAAGTATCGTCGAGTGCGCAAAACGTAACGTGGCGCGCGCGTAGGGACTCATCGAACCCGACACGTCGAGTAAGAAGACCACTCGCCGGGGTCGAGTGCCGCGCACTCGACGGGCCAGACGCACTGGATCGCCGCTGGTGGCTAAGGAGCGCTTGAGCGTTCGACGTACGTCGAGTACCCCGCGACTCGCGTCGTGACTCGCCCTAAGACGTCGCCCGCGCCGCAGCGGCGCGTGCACACGAAGCGTCGCCATGAGCCGCTGCGCTTCGGCGAATTCGGCTTCGCTGCAGAGAGCGAAGTCCTTAGTGCGCAGTAGTTCACTCGCGCTGTAGGCAACGGGTAGCGGTGGTACTTGACCTTCATCGAGTTTTGTATCCTCGACGCCGCCGTCCTCAGCGTCGTCGTTGTCGACGAGTGCCGGGGGTCGCGCTATCGGCACCGGCGGCACCGTCGTCAGGCGCCCACGCGGATAGATCGGCGCAACGAAACGAAAGTACGCAGCGAAGGTCTGGGCGTAGGGTTCGATATCTTCCCGTCGCCGACAGAAGCACGCCTGGCCCGCCCAAAAGACGTGTGCAGGTTCGCTAGTCCCGAGCAGCGCCAGCGCTTCGGCGAAGTCAATCGTCGCGCTCGGCGGCGCGTCGAGTCCGCTAGCGCGAAGAGAACGAGAGAAACCGGTCGCTAACGCGGCCAGGTCCGTGCTCGCGACAAGGCTCATGTGCCGTATTTTAGGGCCCCGCTCACCAAATCCGTCAGTCCCGCGGCACGCACGCGTTCGGCGTCTTCGCGGTACTTGATGACGGCCCCAAGGGTGCGCTCGACCGTTCGCTCGTCGAGGTGGCTCGAACCGAGCACGCTGATCGCTTGCGCCCAGTCGATCGTTTCGGCGACGCCCGGCGGTTTATAGAGGCCTCGTCGACGAAGTTCGGCGACGACCGCCGAGACCTCGCGCGCGATTTCTTCAGAGGCTTCGGGCACGCGAAGGCGCACGATGGCGACCTCGCGCTCGAAACTCGGGTGGTCGACCCAGTGATAGAGGCACCGACGTTTCAGCGCGTCGTGCACGTCACGCGTTCGATTCGACGTCAAGATCACCACGGGCGGGCGCTGCGCGCGAAAGGTGCCGAGCTCGGGCACGGTCACCGTGAAGTCCGAGAGGATCTCCAAGAGGTAGGCCTCGAACTCGTCGTCGGCGCGGTCGATCTCGTCGATAAGCAAAATTGGCACCGGTCCGTCGCCGGAGGTTCCCGCGATGGCGCGTAGCAGCGGCCGACGTACCAAGTACTCCTCTGAGTACAACGAGTGCTCGAGCTCGCCCGCTCTATCAGTGTTGGTCCCAGCCGTCTCGGCCGCGCGAAGGTGCAACAACTGGCGCGAGTAGTCCCACTCGTAGACCGCCTGAGAGACGTCGATGCCGTCGTAACACTGCAGGCGAACGAGCTCTCCCCCGCTCCATCTAGCCAGCACGTTGGCGACTTCGGTCTTGCCCGCCCCCGCTTCACCTTCGAGCAGTAGTGGTCGACCCATGCGCAGGGCCAAAAAGAGCGACGTGGCGAGCGAATCGTCGGCCAAGTAGCCGTGTTCGGCCAAGATCTCGGCCATCTGCTCGGGCGAAGCAACGGCGAAGGGCGCGTCGGCGATCAGACGCCCGCCTTCTCGAGCGCCCGGCGAACGAGAACTTTCGCGACGTGCTGGCGGTACGCGACCGTTCCGTTGAAGTCCGCGGAGGGTTCGGTGCCTTCAGCGGCAAGCTCCGCCGCGTCGACCGCGTTCGCCCCCGACGCCACGGCCTCTTCCACCGCCTTCGCGCGCAGCGGCACCGGCCCCATGTTGATGAGACCGACCCCGACGCCGTTACTCGTTCTCACGGCGACCGCGCCCACGATCGCCCAGTCCTGAGCGCGCTTGGTCAGTTTCTCGAATCCCCAGTGACCGTCAGAGCGCGGCACGCGCACTTCGACCACCACTTCTTCGGGCGCGAGGGCCACCTCGAAGAAACTGAGAAAGAAGTCCTTCGCGTCAATCTCTCGTCGACCCTTCGGTCCTTCAACCACGAGCGTGCCCCCGAGGGCCAGCAACACCGCCGGAAGGTCTGACGCGGGGTCGCCGTGAGAGATCGATCCCCCGATCGTTCCGCGATGGCGCACTTGGGGGTCACCGATCTGGCCCGCCACGTGGGCCAACACCGGAGCACTGGCGAGCGCGACGGGTGACGTCGCGACGTCGTGGTGGCGGGTGAGCGCTCCGACGGCCACGTACTCCTTCTCTTCTCTCACGTAACTGAGCTCGCTCAATCGACCGATGTCGACGAGCATCGCCGGCTGGGCCAGACGAAGCTTCATGAGGGGTAACAGCGAGTGGCCGCCGGCCAAGAGTTTGGCCTCGTCGCCGTGCTCTTTGAGCAACGCGATCGCTTCATCGAGCGATCCGGCGCGAACGTAGTCGAAACTCGCCGGGATCATTGGTGCATCTCGAGAGATCGACTGGCCACCAGCGCCGCTTCTACGATGTTGTGATACCCGGTGCAGCGACAGAGGTTCCCCTCGAGGCCGACGCGGACGTCTTCTTCGCTCGGTTCGGGGTTCTCTTTGAGTAGCGACGTGATCGCCATCACCATGCCCGGCGTGCAGTAGCCGCACTGCAGGCCGTGGCAGTCCTGGAACGCCTGCTGGACCGGATGCATCCTTCCATCGGCGAGAGCCATTCCTTCGATGGTGGTGACGTCGTCGCCCGAGGCCTGTACGGCGAGCACGGTGCACGACTTCACCGACTGACCGTTCACCAGCACCGTGCACGCGCCACACGACGTCGTGTCACAGCCAATGTTGGTCCCCGTGAGGCCGAGCGTGTCGCGCAGGTAGTGCACGAGCAGCGTGCGCGGCTCTACGTCGTGGGACTCAGCGGTCCCGTTCACCGTCATTTCGACCTTCATGTCAGTCCTTCCCTCCGGCGTTCTCGAGCGCCGCTTCGTTGATCGCGTTCCACACCCGTACCGGCGTCGTGGGCATATCAACATGGCGCACGCCAAGGTGCGCCAGCGCGTCACAGACCGCGTTGTGCAGCGCGGGCGTCGCGCCAATCGTTCCCGATTCGCCAATACCCTTGGCGCCCAGCGCGTTAATCGGGGTCGGCGTCTCCGTGAAACGAGTTTCGAAGCTGGGCAGCTCGGCGGCCGAGATGAAGGAGTAGTCGGCCAACGTCGAGGTGAGCGGGTTGCCGTCGAGGTCGTAGACCACCTCTTCGAGCAGGGCCTGCGCAATCCCCTGGGCAATACCGCCGTGCACCTGACCTTCGGCGAGCAGGGGGTTGATGATCGTGCCGGCGTCGTCGACCGCGATATGGCGCAACAGGGTCACCTTGCCAGTGTCGGTGTCCACCTCGACGACGGAGAGGTGGGTGCCAAAGGGATACGTCGGTCCGGGTGAAGCGAGATCGACTTCGGCGAAGAGCGACTTACCGTCCTTGGCGACCGCGGCCTTGGCGAGATCGCCCCAACTTCTAGAAATTGCTGGCGTACCCACTACGTGGAATCGCCCGTTGGACTTGTCGAGGACGATGTCGTCGCGGCTCGCTTCGAAGAGATCGGCCGCGAGGTCCTTCGCCTTTTCGACCACGTCCACCGCGGCTTGGTTGACGGCGGCGCCGCCGATCTGCAGCGAACGCGATCCCATCGTGCCCGCACCTCTTGGCACGATGTCGGTGTCGCCGTAGAGCACTTCAATATCCTCGATCGGAACGCCCATCTGCTCGGCGACGAGCATGGACCACGCCGTGACGTGTCCTTGGCCGTGGGGCGAGGTGCCGGTGCGAACGATGATCTTGCCGTCGGGTCGAACTTCCACGGCACCGAACTCCCCGTCGGGCAGACCGTTGGTGATCTCCACGTAGCACGACAGACCAATGCCCAGTTGGATGGGATCGCCCGACGCCCGACGACGGGCCTGCTTCGCGCGCAACTCGTCGTAGCCCGCTACTTCGAGGGCTAGCTCGAGCGCCTGGTGGTAGTCGCCCACGTCGTAGACCGTCTCGACCGGGGTCGTGTAGGGAAACTCATCCTTGCCAATGAGATTGCGACGTCGCAGTTCCACGGGGTCCATGGCGATTTCGCGCGCGAACACGTCCATCACGCGCTCAATCGCCGACGTCGCCTCGGGTCGTCCCGCACCGCGATACGCCACGGTCGGCGTGGAGTTGGTGACGACCGAGACGCTGCCGAACTCGGCCTTCGGGATTTTGTACGGTCCCGAGGTCATGATCCGGGTCATGAAGGGCAGTACTGTGCCGAAGCCGGGATAGGCGCCGCCGTCTTGGAGCACGTCGAGGCGGTACGCCGTGATGACGCCCTCGCGCGTGCCGCCCATGCGCACGTGCTGGACCTGCGCCCTTCCATGGCCCAGACCGAGCATGCTCTCAGAACGCGTCTCCGTCCAGCGCACCGGGCGCCCGAGCTGCAGCGCGCACCATCCAACAACGATGTCCTCGGGGTAGACCGACGCCTTGGCGCCGAACCCTCCGCCCACGTCCGGCGTCACGACGTGCACCTTGTCGGGTTCGAGACCGAGGAAGCCCACGAGCGCGTCGCGCACGCGGTGTGGCGCTTGGGTCGCGGAGTTGAACTCCAAACGGCCGTCCTTGGTCATATGAGCAGCCGCCGAACGGCCCTCCATCGGGCACGGCGCGACGCGTTGATTGACCAAGTCGAGTTCGACCACGACCTCGCAGTCGTCGAAGAGAGCGTCGTCCCCTCCAAAGTCGAGCGTAAACGCGGTGTTGGTTCCCGCGTCGGGAAAGAGCAGCGCCGTGTCTTTCCTCGCCTCAACGGGATCGATCACTACCGTCAGCGGTTCGTACTCAACCACCACCTGTTCGACGGCGTCCGCCGCACTTTCGCGCGACTCGGCGACGATAGCGACGATGGGCTCGCCCACGTAGCGCACCGTTCCTGAGGCGAGCATCGGCGCGGTCATCGCTTCATTCGTCATGCCCATGATCGAGGGCATTGTGGCGATCCCTAGGTCGTCGTTCGTGTAGACGGCGATGACGCCGGGCATGGCCTTCGCCCCCGAGGTGTCGACCGACAGAAGTTTCGCGTGGGCCATGCTGGAGCGCACAAAGATCAGATGAAGGGAACCGGGCAGATCGAGATCGGCCACGTACGTCCCTCCCACGGTGAGGAACTTGGGATCCTCGCGCCGCACGACGCGATTGCCGAGAATGCTCATGAGCCTGACCTTTCCTTGGTCGTCGTGCCGATCGGTTCGAACCCGAGTTCGGGTCGCCCCGAGAGCACTTTCGGGGAGATTAGCAGCGGCACGGCAATATCGCTAGGGCTGATCCGTCCTCGTCCTGAAGTTGCCCCGTCTATCTCGCCACTCACCACGTCGACCATCTCAAAGCCGCTGCTATTAAATGGTGTCGAGCACGAGAACGACCGCGTCGTAGAACTGGACACAGAACCTCCGCGTCGCAGATGCCAACGCGCTGGCCGACCGTACATCTCTTCGAGCACTTTCATGGTCGAGTTAACGCGAACCGGCTGCGATGGCGAACTCCAACTCCGCTTCTTCAACCGTCGCGATCGTCTTCTCCAGGGTCTTGGCGGCTGAGGCCAATCGAGACACGAGTGCCTCGTTGTTCGGCGCTAGTTCACCTTTACGCAAGTACAAGGTGTCTTCCATGCCCGTCCTCGCGTTGCCGCCGAGCGCCAACGCCACCGTCGTAAGTTCGAAATGGGGACGACCGATCACGATTGCCTGCCAGATCGCACTCGGCGGGAGTTGGCGAACGGCGAAGAGCAAGTTGTCCGCGGTCGCCGCCATTCCACCCTTGATGCCCATGACGATTGAGAACTGCAGCGGTTCACTCAAGAGACCTTCCTCGAACAGGGAGAGGCACACTGGTATGTGGCCCATGTCGTAGATCTCCAACTCAGCTTTGACCCCGAGCTCTTGCATGCGAGCGGCGAGGCGGCGCACGCCCGCTGGAGGATTACGAAACTCTCCGGCGCCGAAGCTCATCGAACAAGGGTTCAGTGTGGCCATGCGGGGCTTGAGCTCGACCAACTTCTCACGTTCCTCGAACGGCGTCTCCAATCCCACCCCCGTAGAAAGTTGAATGAGTATCGGTGACTGCTCACGAATGAGACCGACGGTGCGCTCCGCGATCTTCAGGTCGGCCGTGGGCCGTTCATTCTCGTCGCGCAGATGCACGTGCACGACCGCGGCACCCGCCTCGTAGGCCTTCGTGGCGGCAGCGGCAATCTCCTCTGGTTGCGTCGGCAGATTCGGATTGTCCTTCGTAGTGGCGATCGGTCCCGTGGGCGCTGCGGTAATGACGATCTTGGATTTCATGTCTCTCCTCTGGAACGCGACTGTTGCTTAGACACGACGAGCCTCACTCTAAAAGTCCGTCACCACCTCGGTGATACACCATGTATCGACTAGCAGGACAGGCCGAGTCTGCCACATACGAGCGACAGCGTCAACGAGCCCTTTGAGAGGTTCACTTGTTAGCGAGCATCCATGACGACGTCGAAAACAGACGAAGAGCCCGACGAGTACGAAGGGGTTCGTCAACGCACGAACTAGTGGTCCGTTAATTAAATAACTAATGGGACTAAAGTGGGTTCATGACCCACTCCCTGGCCGCGCCACCTCTGCCCATAACCGACGACGAGCGATCCGCACTCGAGAAGTTCGCGAGGTCGCGAACGATGGCGCATCGA
>DATLSR010000070.1:0-20327 GCA_035533995.1 Acidimicrobiales bacterium
TCGTTGAAGTATTCTGCATCTGAGAGGTGCCCTTCGTTCTTGGTGACTGTTGTCGTGATAACTCCAGTTTCCCTTGTGCGGAGGGCACTTTCGTGCATTGTGGTCAGTTGTTCACGCGGACTCGTGAAGTATCGGGGCTAAATGGAGCAGACTTTCTAAATGTCCTTCGACGCACCCGTCGCCCGGTTCGATCTCACCGAAGTCGGTGACATCTGTTCGAGCCCGCGGGCGGTCTTTGCGGAGTGTCCGCACTGTGGATCCGCTCTTAGTCCCGAACACGCCCACTACCGCTGCCAGCAGTGCGGCTGGCGCGACAGTTGTTGCGACTAATTCGTTGATTTCACAAGCGAATTCTTAATTCTTTTTAATTTCACTTGTCCAGTTCCTCCTCATCACTATCTGTTTACTTTTGATTCCTAAGTTGCAACTGGCAGAACGTGGGCTTTGAAGCGTTGTGCCGCTAGGTATCAACATCTTTCTATAGGAGGAAAGTTCAGTATGAAGAACCTTTTGAGGTCTCTCACGGCGCTCGCACTCGCAATCAGCGGTCTGCTCGTCGTGGTGGCGCTCCCGGCGAGTGCCACGACCAAAGTAGTTACGTGTTTCAGGCTCGAGAAGAATGTCGTGCACACCGCGAAGTTCCACGGCGTCTGCGGACATGGTTGGTCGAAGAAGCGACCCAAGCCAAAGCCGGTCGCCGACGACGCGGTTCAAACACCCCCCACGGCCAGTCTCACGGAGACGGGCAGCACCCTGCTGTACCCACTGTGGAACATCTGGGCACCGGCCTACCAGAGTGAGTTCCCCCAGGTGAGCCTCACCACGGGTGGCACGGGATCGGGTACGGGCATCGCTGACGCGGCGAGTGGCACGGTGAACATTGGATCGTCGGACGCGTATCTTTCTTCGACGCAACTAGCGGCCACGCCGAACCTGTTGAACATCCCCTTGGCGATCTCGTACCAGATGATTGAGTACAACATTCCGGGCGTGACCGCGCACCTTAAGCTCAACGGCACGATTCTGTCGCATATCTACCAGGGCCAAATCACGAACTGGGACGACGCGGCGATCGCGGCGATCAACCCGGGCGTGAAACTTCCGAACTTGCCTATCGTGGCGCTGCACCGTTCAGACGGCAGCGGCGATACGTTCATCTTCAGCACGTACCTCGCGGACTCGGACCCGACGTGGGCGGCAAAGTACAGTTACGGCACGACGATTGCGTGGCCGTCCGTACCCAACGAATTGGGAGAAAACGGCAACGGTGGCATGGTGTCGGGCTGTGCGGCAACGGCGGGCTGCATCGCCTACGTGGGCATTAGCTTCCTAACTTCCGTGCTGGGCGATGGCCAAACCTACGCTCAGCTCGAGAACGGTAAGGGTCAGTACGAGTTGCCGACTACGGCGACGGCCGCTAAAGAGGCTGCCGGCTTTACCGCTAAGACGCCGGCCAACGGCACCATCTCGATGGTCGACGGCAAGGTCAGCGGCGGCTACCCCATCGTGAACTACGAGTACGCGATCGTGAACAAGGTCCAGTCAAGTTCTTCGCTGTCTAGGGCGGTGCGCTCGTTGCTCGAGTGGGCCATCGATCCCTCGTACGGCCAAAGCCAGCAGTACCCCAGCCAAGTGCGCTTTGTCGCGTTGCCCGTGAAGGTCGTGACCCAGTCGTACAAGCAGATCAAAAAGATTTCGTAGTTAATTAGGTATGGGTGACGAGAAAGCTTCTTCAGCAAAAACGTTGTCCATAGTGAGTGGCCCCACCCGACGAACCTCCGGGCTCCGTCGGGTGGGGCGACTGCTGCGCGGATCTGAAGAGAACCTTTGGCGCTGGAGCACTCGCGTCGCGTCGCTCATCCCTCTCGTGGGTCTCGTCTTCGTCTTGACGGTCCTCGCGATCAAGGCTTTTCCGGCGATCAAAGTGAACGGTGCTGGGTTCTTATCTCGCAGCACCTGGAGTCCGGGCAGCACCTACGGCGCTCCGATCAGGACCGACGGCGTCTTGCATCCCGTGGGATCCAGCTATGGCGCGTGGCCCCTCATCGCGGGAACGCTCCAGACGTCGGTGATCGCTCTCATCGTTGCCCTACCCATATCCCTGGGCACCGCGTTCGCTCTCACGGAGCGACTGCCGCAATGGTTGTCACGGCCGCTCTCCTTTTTTGTAGAAATATTGGCGGGTATCCCCAGCGTGATCATCGGACTCTGGGGTGTGCTCACGCTCGGGCCCTTCTTGGCCGATCACGTCTACCCATTCATTTCGAACAACACGCCCAACGTGCCCGTCCTTCGCTACTTCAAGGGCAACGTCGGCTACGGTGAGGGCCTTTTGACGTCGGGCCTCGTGCTGGGCTTGATGATCGTCCCCATCATCGCTTCGACGGCGCGCGATCTCTTCATGCAGGTGCCGCCTCTGCCCAAAGAGGGGGCGGAAGCGCTCGGTATGACCGAGGCCGAGGTCGCGCGTCGGGTGACGATCCCCTGGGTCCGCTCGGGCCTCATTGGCGCTACCGTGCTCGGACTCGGCCGGGCGCTCGGTGAGACGATTGCCGTGGCCATGATTTCCGGTTCAATTCTGGGGACGGTCTCACCCAACGTCTACGGCACGATGACGACCATCGCGGCGACGATCGTGAGTCAACTCGACTCCGCGGCTACTGACGGGACCGGCTTCGCGGTCGCCACGTTGGCCGAAGCGGGCCTCGTGCTGGCCGTTATCTCGGTCGTCGTGAACGTCCTAGCACGCGTTATCGTGAATCGGACGTCTCGCCACGTCGCGCCGGTGGGCCGGGGTTGATCGTGGCCACGGTGACCAACGCCTATCCCTCGACGCGATCACGGCGACTGCGCGAACGTTTCTTCAAGGCGCTGTGCGTGGTGGCCCTCCTCTTCGTCATCGGACCGTCAGTCTGGCTCATCGCTGACGTCGTTATTCGTGCGGTGCCACACTGGCGTTGGAGTGTGCTCACGACCGTGCCGGTGGGTGTGGGCGGCGGACTCGAGAACGCCGTCCTCGGCACTCTCGTGATCATGGTCGGGGTACTGCTCATCGCGGGCACCGTCGGGGTCCTCACGGGGATCCACTTCGCCGAACTCCAGCGTCCCCGGCGTAACGGCAAGCCCGGCGGGAATTTCTTGCGCACCGCGACCGAGGTCATGGCGGGCTTTCCGTCCATCGTCCTTGGTTACGTTGGCTACGTCGCGCTGTGCGTGGGCCTTCACTGGGGATTCTCACTCTTACCCGCGCTGATCGTCCTCTCGATCATGGTGACGCCCTATATTGCGAAGTCCACCGAGTCGGCCCTGCGTCAAGTGCCGACGAACTACCGCGAAGGCGCCGAAGCGTTGGGCATGTCGACCGGCTACGCGTTGCGCAAGGTGGTCATCAAGAGCGCGCTACCCGGTATCGTGACCGGTCTGCTGATCGCGCTGGCGATCGCGGTGGGTGAGACCGCGCCACTGCTCTACACCGCGGGCATCACGAATAATCTGCCATCGGCCTCACTCATCCATCAGCCCATTGCCTATCTCACGTACTACGTGTGGACCGACTACAACCAGCCAATTGAGGCAACGCAGTATCTCTCCTACGACGCCGCGCTGATCCTCGTCGTCCTCGTACTGGTTCTGCTCGTGTCGTCGAGGGTGTTAGTCAACTTGACCCAGCGTTACGCCGAGGGCCGTCGCTAAGTTTCTATCCGGCCAGAGAAGCTCGAAGTGACCGCGGTACAGCGATAACGAACGTCCTCGACGTCGAGGGTGAATTGAAACTCGAAGACGGTGCTAGCCGATCAGGCCGTTGACGTAGCGAGCCGTGTCGTGGTGGACGGGCGAGTTGAAGAGCTGGTCCGTGGGGCCGTGCTCGATCAGGTGGCCATCGTAGAAAAACATCGTGGTATCGGAAACACGCCGAGCTTGACCCAGGTTGTGGGTCACGATGATGATCGTGAGGGCCGGCACCATTTCACGTATCAGCAACTCCACCGACTCGGTGGTGACCGGGTCGAGCGAGGACGTCGGCTCGTCGAGCAAGAGCACTTCTGGACCCACGGCGAGCGAGCGAGCGAGGCACAGTAGCTGTTGTTGGCCGCCCGATAATCGGTAAGGAGAGTCGTTGAGGCGATCCTTGACGGCCTCCCACAGCCCTACTTCACGAAGACGTGTTTCGGCGATGACGTCGAGATGCTTGCCCTTAGCGATGCGATGCGCCTTCACCCCCGCGATCACGTTGTCCCTAATCGACATCGGAAACGGGTTCGGACGTTGAAAGAGCATGCCGACGCGGCGTCGTATGGTGAGCAGGTCCTGGCCCGAATCCCAAATGCTGCGGTCGTCTAAGAAGACTTCTCCCTCGTGGTGGAATCCATAGACTTTGTCATTCATCCGGTTCAGTGTGCGCAGGAAAGTGGACTTACCCGAACCGGTAGGACCGATGAGCGCAGTGATCGTGCCTCGCGGAAACGTCATGTCGATGCCGCTAAGGATCTTCTTGGTGGAGAAACTGAGTGTCAGATTCTCCGTGCGAACGACGTTCTTGGGTCGCAGCGCGTCGGGGTCGAGCGCTTCGAGCTCTGGCGTGAACTGGCGCTTCACTGGCTTGGTGGTAGCGGTGTACTCAACTGCCTCGCCCATGGCGCGCCCTTCTTTCTAAGGTCTGCACCGTAGCCTAAGGAGGAAAAGTTACCGGAACGTGACCACTTCATGAACGGCGCTCGATTTGCTGATGCTCTTAGCCAGCGTGACGCTCGACGGCGACGACCTCCACCGGCACCGTCGGACTTGCCTTCAGACGACGACGCGTTGAAAATTGAAGCGGGTGAATTTAGTAGAAGCGCGTGGTGTTCGATACCGCGATAGTTTCCTTAAAATCCCTCAACTCCTGGACCGACAGTTGCGCCTTCGAGCGCTTCGCTCGAAGCAACGTTACGCTCGGGCGTGACAAACTACCCAGAACGGTTGTTCTGGGGGAGACGAATGGCAAAGGAACTGTGGCAGGAGTCGGCCACGACGCTGGCGGGGCTCATTCGAAGCGGTCAAACGTCGTCGCGTGAAGTCGTGTCGTCGCACTTGGCACGAATCGAGGAGGTAAACCCTAAAGTCAACGCCGTCGTTGAAGTTCGCCCGCAAGAGGTGCTCGCCGAAGCCGACGCCGCGGACGCGGCCCTCAGGCGCGGTGACGCGCATGGCGCTCTGCACGGCGTGCCCTTTAGCGTCAAGTCGAATCTCGACGTTGCGGGTTACGCGACGACCGAGGGATCGGTGGCCCTGAAGGACTTCGTGGCTGCAACGGACTCACCAATCGTGGACCAGATGCGTCGCGTGGGCGCGGTCGTGCTCGCGAGGACCAACATGCCCGATCTCGGGCTACGCCTTAATACCGAGTCGTCACTCTTTGGGGCAACGCACAATCCTTGGAAGCACGGCTACACGACCGGCGGCTCCTCGGGCGGTGAAGCTGCCGCCATCGCCTCGGGCATGAGTCCGCTCGGCTTGGGTAACGACATTGGCGGATCGCTGCGCAACCCGGCGTACTGCTGCGGCATCGCTTCAATTAAGCCCTCGCGTGGTCGCGTCGCCCAAGGCAACCCGAGCGCCCTCTACGAGATGGCCATTAACGCTCAATATATGTCGGTCGACGGCGTGTTAGCGCGCAACGTGGCCGACGTGCGCCAAGGTCTCGAAGCGGTGATGGGGGCGCACCACGGCGACCCCCAGTCCGTCGACGTTCCCCTGCAAGGACGTTCCGTTGCCAAGCGCGTGGCCCTCGTGCCCGAACCACCCGGTGGCGAAACGAACAAGGACGTCGCCGAGGGCGTGCGCGTCGCGGGTCGAGCACTCGAAGCCGCGGGCTACGAAGTGGAGGAGGTCGAGATTCCTCTTTTGCTCGACGCGTACTTCGCCTGGGCGGAGTTGATGATGACGACCTTGGGCGTGTTGATGCCGCGCCTCACCCCACTGTTGGGCGAGGGCGGCAAGAAGTTCCTCGAGTTGACCTACGTGGAGTTCCCTCCTGCGACGCCAGAGTCCCTCGAGCTCATGTTCGAAACTCGCTACCGGGTAGCGCGAGGGTGGCGCGAGTTCTTGACGTCGTATCCCTTGATCGTTGGACCAACGTGGACCCAACCGCCCTTCGTGCACGGTTACGACATCCAAGACGCCGAGTCAGCGACGAAGGTAATCGAGATGGTCCGCTTCGTCTTGCCGGCGAACCTCTTGGGACTGCCCGTCGCCTGTGTGGCGACGGGCGTCGCGAACGGACTACCAACGGGCGTACAAGTCATTGGCGATCTCTACCGCGAGGATCTCTGTCTCGACGCCGCCGAAGCCATCGAACAGAGCGTGGGCGTGCTCACGCCGATCGACCCGCGTAACTAACGCGTGGACGTACTCATTCGCCCGATTGCGCTTGATGATGTCGCGGCGGCGTCACTCGTCGTCCAGGAGGGATCGCTCACCCCCGGAGCAGAAGACGAGGCGAACGTCGCGGCCTACTGGGCGGCCGTTGAAGAGACGCGTCGACGTCGTGGCGACGTATTAGTCGCCGAGGTCGACGGCGAGGTGGTGGGCGTCTGTCAAGTTATGGTCTTTCCCCACTTCCAACACACCGGTGGTTGGTGCGCGGAATTAGAGAGTGTGCACGTACGGGGCGACCTGCGCTCTATGGGCATCGGCGCGCAGTTGCTCGCGGGCGCCGAGGCACTCGCGCGAGAACGCGGTTGTTACCGCGTGCAGTTAACGAGTCGCAACGTTCGAAGCGACGCCCATCGTTTTTATACGGCCCAGGGCTTTGAACAGACGAGTCAAGGTTTTAAAAAGAGCCTTTAGGGCGTCGCTACTTCGCGAAGGGCCCCGTCGTCAACGTCAAAGACGAAGCCGCGAATCTCGGTGTCGTCGACGAAGGGACTCTGGCGAAGTGTCGCGACCGTGGTGCGAACGTCGGCGTCAACGTCGAGGTAGGCGCCGAGGCGAAACGGAGGGCGCGTGCCGAGGGCGCTCGCGATCTCGTTCACGAGCGTCTCTTCGTCAAAGGTCTCGAGTCCACAGCGCGTGTGGTGAATGACCATGACGGCACGTGTGCCGAGGAGTCGCTGACTGAGCAGCAGCGAGCGAATCGCGTCCTCGCTCGCGAGACCGCCCGCGTTTCGAACCAAGTGCACTTCACCGAGATCGAGGCCTAGCGCGCCAAAGAGGTCGAGGCGCGAGTCCATGCAGGTAAGGACCGCCAAGTGGAGTTGGGGGACCGTCGAGAGTTCGCGGTGGCCGTGAGTTGTTACGTAGGAGCGGTTGTGGGCGAGAAGCTCGTCGATAACGCTCATGAATCCATCTTAGGAAATCCGGGCAAGCTCTTTGTCTCGACGCTCAGTGGCTACGCTCACCTACGGAGGTGGCCATGGACACGATGCACGAAATTAGAGAAGAGCTCCGCCAGCCGGCGAAGGATTTAGCGGGACTCATACCCGAGGTCATGAAGAGTTACGCCACGATGTCCGCGGCGGCGATGGCGAGCGGCGAACTCACGAGTGGGGTAAAGGAACTGTTGGCCCTCGTGGTCGCGATAACCCGAGAGTGCGACGGCTGCATCGTCGCGCACGCTCGTGGCGCCGTTCGAAACGGCGTCACGCGCCAACAGGTCGCTGAAGCGATTGGCGTCGCCATTGCGATGAATGGGGGACCGGGGACCGTCTGGGGCCCGAGGGCGTTGCGCGTGTTTGACGAAGCGCAGGCTGATCGCCAAGCGTAAGGCCCGCTCCCATGGTGCCACCACACCGGTGAATCGGTGCTGGTTTCTAGGACGACGAGGTGATCGTGAACGTGCACGCGCTGGCCCAAGTGGTTCGTTTCCTCCCGGGAAATCAACGGTGGTCGTCATAGAATCATCGTGATGGCACCTCTACCTTTCAGTGTGGGACAAGGAGCCAAAGCGCTCGCCACGGTGCGTGGTCTCGCGCCCAAGGTTGAGGCGCCAGTGCGCCAACCGTGGAGCCGTCGGTCTTGACGCGGATTCTGGTAGTAGAGGATGACCTCGAAATGGTTGGCTTGTTGGAGACGTTTTTGACCTCCGAAGGTTACGAGGTGCTCGTGGCACCGGACTTCGCGAGTGCCCTTCGCGCCACGTCGTCGCTGGCGCCCGATCTCGTCCTCATCGATATCGTGCTGGGCACCGAAGACGGCCGCGAGGTGTTTCGCGAACTTCGACTCATTAGTGACGTGCCGACGATCTTTCTCACTGGTCGAGGTCTCGAGTCGGAGAGGATTGCCGGGCTCAAGATGGGCGCCGACGATTACATCGTCAAGCCCTTTTCTTTGGGCGAAGTCTCGGCGAGGATCGAGTCGGTCTTGCGTCGTTCTAACTCCAACACGACGACCTCGGGTATCAACACACCAAATTTGCGCTTTGGCGAACTCGAGATCAACGAAAGCACCCACGAAGTGATGTTGGCGGGGAATCTCCTCGAGTTGACCTCTAAGGAGTTTGCGCTGCTCGTCTTCCTGGCCTCATCTCCTCGTCAAGTCTTCTCGCGCGACCAACTTCTTCAACACGTGTGGTCGTCATCGAGTGACTGGCAGAACGAAGCGACCGTCACGGAACACATTCGACGAGTGCGTACGAAGATTGAAGTCGACCCTGATCGTCCTCTTTGGATACGTACGGTACGCGGGGCGGGCTATCGCTTCGAGCCGGGATCGGACGCGGCAAACCCCGTGGCCAAGGTCGACTCCGCTGAGCAACCTACGTAAGCGTTCCGAGACCGACTCGCGCAGTTGCCAACGCTACGACGTACCCTTGGAATTGAGCTCACGCATTGGCCCAGCGCCCACGACGCCGAGGTGTCACCGGGCGAGAAGTCGCAGCATCTGATCGATGAGTTCGCTGGGCTTAAAGGGCTTGGAAAGAAAAGCGGCCGACGCAGGGTAAAGACCGTCGAGAACCGTGGCGTCCTCGCTTCCGGAAATCAACAGGACGAGTAGGTCGGGATTTTCTTCTTGCAACGTAAGAGCGACGTCGCGTCCCGACAACGTCGGCATGATGACGTCGCTGAGGAGAAGGTGTACGGCCCCGTCGTGACCGCGGGCTACCTCGATCGCCTGCTCACCCGTGCTGGCTTCGAGTACGTGATAGCCAATTCTCCTCAGCACTTGACCGATGAGGCGGCGAAGATCTTCGTCATCTTCGGCGAGCAGCACCGTGGTCGAGCGGGGAGGTTGATCCGGAGACTTCAAGGGTGACGAGCGAACGACCGCCTGCGTCGTTGCGGGGAGGATAATTTCAAAGGTTGTCCCGTGGCCCAGCTCACTGGAGCAGCGGATCACGCCACGGCTCTCTTCGACGAGGCGTCGTGCGGCGGAAAGTCCGAGTCCCGACCCCTTGAAAGGACCCTTGGTGGTGAACATTGGCTCGAAGCAACGCCGTCGAGTTTCCTCGTCCATTCCGTGTCCGGTGTCGGCAACCTTGATCTGGACGTACTTTCCCGCGGGCAAGTCCGTTGCGGGAGCCGCGGGCGTACCAAGCGTGACGTCATCGACCGAAATGCTCAACTGCCCACCCGCGGCCATGGCGTCGCGCGCGTTGAGCGCGAGGTTCAGCATCATCTGTTCGAACTGATCAGCGTCAACGAAGATGCTCGGCGACTCCGGATCGAGTGACCAGACCACTGAGATGTCAACGCCGAGGATTCGATCGAGAACTTCGCTGATCGATTCAATAGCGGCGACGGGATCGACAACGACCGGCTCGACGGCCTTGGTTCTCCCGATGGCTAGAAGTTGACCCGTAAGTCCCGAAGCTCTCTGGGCGGTCGCTTGAATGTCCGTGACCATTTTGAGCGAATGCTCGTCAGAAGCCAGGTTTTGCGAAAGGATCTCGGCGTAGCCCGAGATCAAGGTCAGGAGATTGTTGAAGTCGTGCGCCAAGTTGCTGGCGACCTGTCCGCGAATTTCCATTCGATGGGCGAAGCGGTTCTCGGTGGCCATCTCACGCTGGTCGGTGACGTCGTCGACCAAGGTCAAGATGCCCCGAGAACCGTCGCCGCTCAGTGGCAAGAGGACCGCCGAGGCGGTGAGGTCTCGGCGTCGCGCACCTATCTCAACGTCGAGAAAGTCGCGGCCGAGTCCCGCGCCGCCGTTCAGTACGTCGGACCATAACGAGCGAAGTTCTTGCCACGCGGCCTCGGGGAAGCGCGGCACAAGGGTCTCGAGGTCGCCGGTAGGTTCGGGCCACGAAAATATCTTGCTGGCGGCTTGATTCCACCAGCGGACTCTTCTCGCGGCGTCAATCTCGACAATGCCCACTGGCGCGGTCTCAACGAGTGCGCGCCAACGCGCTTCACTGTTATGGATCGTTCGACTCATCTGCGCGGCGCCAAGAGCAGTGGAGGCGGTTTGGGCCAACAGTGTCAATACCTCGACGTCCTCCGCGCTAAACGGCGGTCCGGATTCGCGGCGAATCGCCACCACGCCGCGGGCCCGGTCTCGTCGCTCCAGCACCGGCGCGACGAGCCAGTCGCCGTCGATCCACGGCACCGTCACGCCAACTCGAAGCTTTGGTAAGTTGCCGAACTCGAACTCGTCGTGCGCGCTCGTACTGGCGGCGTGTTTGCCCCGATGAGCGATCACGCGCAACGGTGTTGTTCGATCGCCTTCCAGTGAGACCATGGCGTTGTCCGCGCCAAAGACGCTTTGGGCACTCGCGGCCACGCTCGAAGCGATATCGTCTTCGTCGCTCAACGCGTTGACGGTGAAGGACGCGGCGATGAGTTGGTGCAGTTGACTAGCAATATGTTGGGTTCGGCGCACGGACTCTCGGGCGTCGAGACGAAGTTGCGTTCGCTCGAGCGCCTTTGACGTGGTCCTTGCGATTTCTTCGGCCACCGCGATCTCGGGGGGTCCAAGGCCCGGGCGACCTTTTTCGGTGACGAAGGTAATCGTGCCGAAGGGGACGTTGTTCACACGAAGGCCCACGACGACGCACCACGGAACACCCGAGTCAGCTAGCTGGGGCCATACCTCGCTAGCGCCGCCGGCGCCGACGCGCGCCGTGATCTGGGCAACGCCGGGCACCCGAGCGAGCAGTGATTGGTAGCAGTCCTCGCTCTCACCCTCTCGACTCTCGTGTCCGAGACCACGGTGACGAATCGTCACTTTGCGAGGTGCGCCTAGCTCGTCGACGAAGTCCACGTAACACCAGTCACTCAAGGAAGGCACGGCGACGTCGAGCAGCGGAAGCAAAACATTGTCGAAGGTGGGCGCTCTACCCTGCAACAGAACTTCGGAATCGTCAAGGGCACTCGCGTGACGCTTGACAATATCTTCTAAACGAATGTGATCTACCTTTTGCGCTTCGAGTTGAACGACGTCGAGAGAGTTCGCCAATTCATCACGGCTCGGGTTGCCGGAAAACTCTTCAGCCATGAGACGTTCTTCCTGTCCGCTTTCAATACTTTGAGATTAAGCGACCAGCGGTCATCGGTGGGCACGCTGAGCGTCACACTGGCGAGCGGACGAAGAGCTCGACGAAAAGTGAGCGTCGACCTTAGAGAGGTCGGCCGGAGAATATTGCGAAGTCTTCGAGAAATTGATCAATCTGTTCGGCTTCGTGGGGAGCGGAGAAGAGGAAACCCTGACCGAAGTTAATCTCCTTGACTTGGAGGTGATGACGTTGATCGACGTCTTCAATTCCCGACGCGACAATCAACAGGTTGAGAGCTTTGCCTAACTGCACGAGCGACTGCACGAGTTCGACATCTTGTGGTGACTTGGTAATCCCGTTAATAAAGTCTCGATCGAGTTTCACGATGTCAATGGGAATCTGTCGAAGCGTGGACAGTGGAGAAACCCCCGGCGTGAAGTCGTCGACCGCGATACGCACGCCGAACGATTTGAGTTTTTCAATCGTGCTCAACGTCGACTCTCCACCCTTCAACAATGAATCCTGTGAGAACTCCAACACGAGCAGCGCGGGATCGTAACGAGCAGAAGACAGTGCCCCTAGAACGTCGTCGACGAACGACGTCAATTCGAGTTGCTTTTCTGAGATGTTCACCGACACCGCAAAGCGGTAACCCTTGGCGTGCCACGCCGCGCCTTGTTGACACGCGGTCTCGAGGGCCCACTTACCTACCGCGACAATCTGGCCACTTCGTTCTAGCTCGGGAAGAAATAGATCGGGCCGTACGACGCCGCGATCATCGGTGCGCCATCGAAGTAGTGCCTCCACGCCCGCGAACCCGTTTGATTGCAAATCCATTGTTGGTTGATAGACGAGGAAGAACTGGTCGCGATCGAGCGCTCGTGAGAGCTCTTCAGAGAGAAACTCTCGATCCTGCTCCGCTTTGAGGGAAGAAGGTTCATTCACCATTTCGCGTCGCCCTCTCGGAGTATTGACGTCCACACGAAGTCCGCCGGTGAGACGTTAGATTCTGCGTTTTCGACACTATCAGTCTCGTTACGCGCCCCTCACGTCAAGTCAACGTGGCACTTCTTTCGCTGCACGATTGCTCGCGTGGTAGCGATGACGTTCCAACACGACGCTCCTAACTCTCTCACCATCGTCGCGCCGTGCAATTCGTCGCAGCGTCGCAGAAAATTTGAATACGTCATTACTCGACGTTGGACGTTGACTACCGCGACGTAGTTCTGGGGTGGTCAACCATGTCACTAATAACGAAGATACGTCGCGAAAACGACTGTTGTTAGAAAGTTGATACAAGTCACTGCACAATCACGCTAAAGATTGAGTGTTGCCACGACGATCGTTTGGCTAATGGTTTGACCACCGAAATACATTGGTTATGACGACATTTTTGAATTTTCTGCGAGGCGGACATGGAGTTTAAGAAGAAAGAAAAAAAGGCTCCACGCTCAAAACCCGGTTCAAGAAAGTCCGATGACGTCTCGTCGAGCGAAGTCGAAAACACCTCACTTTCGACGGGTCGAGTCGGAACCGGTGGTGCGTCACCACCGACGAAGTCGGACTCTGCGTCGTTCGCCTCAACACCACGCGTCAGCGCTCGTCCAGTAGTCACGCTTGATCAGGAGTTCCCTAACGACAACGGTGGGCTGCCTTCGCGTGATCCCACGCGGTCCGACGAATTTGAAGTCAAGGAGAAGGGCCGACTCGGCGATCATCTCTTAGACCGACATCTCATTACCCAATCTCAGTTGGATCAGGCACTCGCCGAGCAACGCGAATCAGGTCAGAAACTGGGCAACGTGCTCGTGAGCATTGGAGCTCTCGATGAACTTGTTTTGGCTGATGTGTTGGGTTCGTTCTTCGGTCTCGTGTCGCTGAATCTACGTCGCGAGAATATCGATCCGGACGCACTGCTGTTGATATCAGAGAGTGTTGCCCGAGAGAACTTGGTCATCCCAGTTCGATTCATCGACGACGTCTTGAACGTGGCCGTCGCCGAACCGAGTGACGAGTTGACTTCGCTTCTTAAGCGCACCAGTGGCCGCAGCGTACAAATCATGATCGCACCGATGAGCGACATTCGTTGGGCGATCGACAGCAACTACCGCGCTCTTGGCAACGTGGGTCGACTCGTTCAGGCCTTCGAAGCGGTGGAGGAGGCGAGGAAGCGCAACGCTAACGGTGTCGAATCTGAGATTCTGGGCGATAACGCGCCGGTAGTGCAGGTCGTGGACCGCATTCTCACCCAAGCGATACGCGACCGCGCCTCCGACGTGCACATTGAACCAACCGACGAAGACGTTCGAGTTCGATTTCGAATCGATGGAGCGCTCACCGAAATTCTTAAACTTCCCGCGGCGATTGGCCCGGTGCTCGTGAGTCGCATCAAGATTATGGCGAACATGAACATCGTTGAGAGGCGGCGCCCACAAGACGGCCAACTCACGATCACGATCGATGACAAGAAAGTCGACGTTCGCGTGGCGACCGTGGCGACCATCATGGGCGAGAACTGCGTAATGCGAATTCTTGACAAGACCCGGTCGGTGCTTCGCTTAGACGACCTTGGTATGCCACCCGACACGCACGCCACGTACTTGAAGTTGGTCCGCGCTCCCTTTGGCATGGTGTTGTGCGCGGGACCGACGGGCAGTGGCAAGACCACGACGCTCTATTCAACGTTGGGCGAAGTGAGCGACTCCAAGCAAAACGTGATGACGATTGAGGACCCGGTCGAGTACGTGTTTCCTTCAATCAATCAGATTCAGACCAACGAGCAGGCCGGTCTCAACTTCGCGACGGGCCTGAAGTCAATCCTCCGTCAAGACCCCGACGTAATCCTCGTTGGTGAGATTCGTGACGTGGAGACAACGCGCGTGGCCGTACAGTCGGCGCTGACCGGTCACTTCGTCATTTCGTCCATGCACGCCACGGACTCGGTTTCGGCGCTCCACCGACTCTTGGATATGGGAATTGAGTCGTTTCTCATTGCTTCTTCGGTGCTCGGCGTCGTTGGACAACGCCTCTTGCGGCGAATCTGCCCGTCGTGCAAGACCACGTACACGCTCAGCGAAGAAGAGCGGATTTTTTACGAAGACAGCGGCGGACCACCGAAAGAGGTCTTCTATCAGGGCACTGGATGCAATTTCTGCAGCGACACGGGCTACAAGGACCGAATTGGCATCTACGAACTCCTCGTCATGACCCCAGAGATCAAGCGATTAATCGTGGGGTGGGCAACCCAAGAAGAACTCCGTGCGCTGGCCGTAAAGCAGGGAATGCGCACCTTGCGCCAAGAAGCAATCAGTCTCGTCGCCCAAGACGTGACCTCAGTGGCCGAAGTCATAAGGAGCGTGTACACGTTATGAGCCGAGCAAATTCCGCTGTTAAGTACCGTTACGAGGCTCTGGACGAGGACGGCGAGAGGACCAAGGGCGTCGAAGTGGCGACCTCGATCAGTGCCGCTCACCAAGCCTTGATCGGGCGCGGTCTTCAGCCCATTGGCGTCAGCAAACCGCGAAGCATCCTCAAGTTCGAGATCACCAAGAAAAAGGTGCCCCGTAAGGACGTCATGAACTTCTCGCGCCAGCTCGCCGTCTTCATGAAGGCCGGCATTCCAATCATGGAAGCACTGGACGTGATCGAAGACGAGACGTCGGAGAAGATACTGAAGGCCATTCTCAAGGACGTCCTCGAGGGTCTGCGCGGTGGCGACACCTTCGCCGCCGCAGCCGCGATGCATCCAGAGGCGTTCCCCAACTACTACGTGGGAATCCTCGAGTCGGCTGAACTCACTGGCAACCTGGACAACGTTTTGAACCAGTTGGCGGACTACATCGAGAGGGACACCAAAGCTCGCACGAAGATCAAGGCGGCAATGATTTACCCGGCGGTGGTCGCGTGCATGTCGGTGGTCACGGTGGGTATTCTCGCCCTCTTCGTGCTACCACGCTTCGTAGTCTTCTTCAATTCGTTCCACGCCAAACTGCCCCTTCCCACGCGAATGATTCTGGGTTTTTCCGGTTTCCTCACCCAGTGGTGGTTCGTGATCATCGCGGTCGTGATTGGGCTAGCCACCGGATTCATCCTGACGCGGCGCTCTGTCGGCGGCAAGGCGAGGCTGGACGCGCTGTTGTTGCGGATGCCAGTGGTTGGCGACCTTACCCAGACGGCGATTCTCGAGCGAATCTGTCGTATTCTCAGCTCACTACTGAAGGCCGGGGTGGATCTGCCTCGTTCCATGGCCGTCACCTCGGACTCGGCGAACAACGCCGTGTACCGCAAAGCGCTCGAGGGCGTGCGCGAGGAGATGCTCGAGGGCCAGGGCCTCTTTGGTCCCATAACGCGCACGGGACTCTTTCCCGGCGCGGCGCAGCAGATGTTCCGCGTTGGCGAAGAGACTGGAACGCTTGACCAACAACTCGAAATCGCCGCTGACTACTACGCCCGAGAGCTCGAAACGAAGGTCGACAAGGTGACGGCGCTGTTCGAGCCCCTGATCATCATCTTCATGGGTTTGATTGTGGGCTTTGTCGCCGTAGCCCTGGTCACCGCAATGTACGGCATCTACAGCCAGGTGAAAGTGTAGTGAAGAGCCGAAGATTCTGGGTTTCTCGCGTTCGTTTACGGCGCGCCCACGACTCGTCACGAGTCGTGGGCTCTGCTGTCGCGCGCGATGAGTCCGAATTGGGATTTACCTTGATCGAGCTGCTTATCATGGTCGTCGTACTGCCCCTCGTGATTGGGGCAATTGCGGCGGGTCTTCTCGCGGTGTTTTCCCTTCAAACTGGTGTGTCGAATCGACTTTCCGACTCCGGTGACGCCCAGGTTGTTTCGGCGTACTTTGAAACGGACGTGCAGAGTGCGCAACAAATCACCGTCAGTAACACCGTGCCGCAGTGCGGCACCGGGAGTCAACTGCTCGGTCTTGAGTGGAGCCTCAACGCACAGACGGGCCTGTATCAGACGGTCGTCTCGTACGTCGAAACGGCGACGGGTTCAACGTACTCCCTGTTGCGCCAGTACTGCTCGTCAGGGATTTCTTCGACGCCAACTACTTCGACCGTCGTTTCTTCGGACCTGCTCGATAGTCAACCTCCTCCGGTAATTTCTCCAAACTCTGCCAGCACTTTGGCGACCGCGGGTTGGACTTCCGCACAGGCCGTGACCAAGGTCGCCTTCGTACTCAGCGAACCAAAGTCCAAGCTCACGTACGCCCTGTCGGCGGTTCCTAAGTCGAACTTGCCGCCGAGCGAACAGGGATCGCCCTCCAGCGTCACGCCCACGGCTAGCTGTGGCTTCGCCACTGCTGGTACTGGCACGTACGCCTCAACCCTTTGTTTCATTGATTTCAGCTCCTACAACGCCAGTGAAGCGACCTCGGGAGGACAGTACTTCGCCGTGGCGATTACCGGAACGCCCTTCACGATCTCATTCAATCTCACGACCTCGGGGGGCGCGGTGGGGCCCCACGTCTTTCCCACCTACGCCGATCCTCCGACGAGCGAAGCTTTTCTTGGGAACAATGGCTTCTATACCGGCGTTCCGAACAGCCCCGCCCTGTACCAACTGAACCAAGACACGACGAGCATCCTGACGTTTACCAACTTTAAGGTCACTGACTCGCGCGGTGTCCCGGCAACCGACTGGGAACTCGTTACTGGCGACGCGGAGTCCACTGACGCCGGGGAGTCCACGACCTGGAGTTCGGATCAGAACTTGAATTTGGTCCCTAACAGCTCGACGTCGCCAGTCGGTAACGCGTGCGACAGTGTGGCACCGGGAATCGATACTCAGCATTTGATCGGTGTTGGCACAACGAGCGTTGAATGCTCGGCGACCGTGAACTCGGACAAGACGGGCACGGTCATATTGGACGCGCTCACGCCCTCGTCGCTCAAGATCGTCATGGTCGGATCTGGTCTCGAAGCCTCGTTCGTAGGGCTGCTACTGCCGTGAGGCGTTCAAACTCCTCGGCAGCGCTTGACTCAGACTCGAGAGTCGCGGTCGGATGAAGTATTACGTGCCGGACTGGCTGAAGAGCGCGGTGCGATTCTGTCGTCGCGATAACGCGCGCTTTTCAGAAGAGGGCGACACCTTGATTGAGGTGCTGATCGCCATCGTCATACTGGGCATGGCCTCAGTGGCGTTACTGGTCTCTTTTGCGACGTCGATTACCGCCTCGGGGACGTACCGCGACGTCGCGACTCTCGATACGGTGCTGCGAAGTGCATCGGAGGAGGTTATTACTCAGATTCAACAGCAACCAGCCGCTCTTTTTGAATCGTGCGGCGGCGCGGCCGACGTCACATTCAGTCTCCCTACGGGTTACACGGCCGCGATTACCTCAGTGAGTTACTGGAACGGTGCGGCCTTTCAATCAACGTGCGTGCCCAATGCCGAACAGTGGATCTCACTTAGCGTCACTGAGACGCAAAACGGTAGAACCGCGTCGAATAACTTCATCGTTGACGATCCTCTGGCTCGTCCGATCGCGATCGTAGGCGCGGCCACGCAGTTGGTCTACATCGAACAGCCGGGTAGTTCGAGTATCAATTCCCCCCTAACTCCCGAGCCGGTCGTGGCGATCGAAGACGCCTCTGGCAATATCGTCACGACGGACCTCTCGCCCGTCACCTTGGTTATTACGCCAGGTACCGGGACCAGTGGCGCACATCTCTCCGCCAGTTGCTCGGGTACGGAGTTTTACGGCGTCGTCACCTTTTCGAGCTGCATGATTGACACAGCGGGAGCGGGGTACACCCTGAGCGCTTCTGACGGTACATTGACTACGGCGACGAGCAGTGCCTTCACGGTCTCTACTGGTGTGCCCACGCAACTCGTTTTTGCGACACAACCAGGTAGTTCAACTGGAAGCTCCACTCTTTCGACGCAGCCTGTCCTCAACGTCGAAGACGCGTACGGATTCCTCGTAACGAACGACAACTCGACGGTATCGTTGGCGATAACACCGTCGACGGGGTCGAGCGGCGCGGCGCTCTCGGGCTGTGCGCAGACTGAAAGTTCGGGAGTGGTCACGTTCTTGGGTTGTGCGGTCAGTCTCGCTGGAAACGGCTACACCCTGACGGCGAGTGACGGATCGCTAGCTTCGGTGATTAGCACGAGTTTTAACGTGACGGTGGGCGCGGCCGCCAAACTCGTCTTCACGACACAGCCAACAGCCAACGCCTCGGGCAACGCCCTTACGAGCGAGCCGGTGGTAAAAGTGGAGGACGCGGCCGGCAACGTCGTGACGAGCTCTTCGACGGCGATCACTCTTAGTGCATCGGGTGGTTCGCTCTCTTCGTGCGCGGGACTGGTCGCCAACGCGGGCGTCGTGACCGTGTCGGGTTGCGTGTTCTCTGGTCTCGTCGACACCAATTACACACTGAGTGCCAGCACGAGCGGCCTGATCACGGGTGTGAGCGCCTCCTTCACTGTCACGGTCGGCGAACCGGCCAAACTCGTCTTCTCGAGCGCGACAAATGGTGTAGCGAGCGCGAGCGCGTCGTCGCCGTTCACCACGCAACCCGTGGTCAACGTCGAAGACGCGGCCGGCAACGTGGTGACCAACTACGTGGGAGTGGTGACACTCTCGCTAAACGCCGGTGAAACACTGAGTTGTTCCTCGGGAAATTCGGCGACGCCGACTAACGGTGTCGTGAGCTTCACCGGCTGCGCCGGGAGCGCCTACGCCTCGGGCGTGACGCTGACGGCGTCAAGTGCGGGCTTGGCGAGTGCTACGAGCGCAAGTTTCGATATTTCAAACGTGGCGACGCAACTGGCCTTCACGACTCAGCCCGTAACCACCGCTGACGGCGCATCGATTACGCCTTCGGTGGTCGTCAGTGTGGAGGACTCTTCGGGAATGGTGGTCACGACCTCGAGTGCCTCGATTGCCCTCGTCCTAGGTACAAATCCGGGTTCAGGAGCGCTTTCGGGCACTTCCCCTGTGAGCGCGGTGGACGGATCCGCGACATTCTCCGACCTTTCCATCAACGCTCTTGGTTCGGGTTACACCCTTAGCGCGACGTCGACTGCCTTGGCTCCTGTAACAAGCAGCGGTTTCAACGTGGTCGTAGGCGCTCCCGCGAAACTGGTGTTCATCACCGAGCCAGTGGGGGGCGCCTCGGGCGCCACCCTCGCCACCCAGCCCGTGGTGAAGGTGGAAGACTCGGCCGGCAACGTCGTCACCAGTGCCTCCACGACGATTTCCCTCACCGCTTCGGGTGGCACGCTGGCCTCCTGTGCCGGTCTCACCGCTAGTTCGGGCGTGGTGAACGTGACGGGTTGCACCTTCGCGGGCCTCGTGGGAACGAATTTCACCCTCGGTGCCAGCGCGACTGGCCTCGCTGCGGCCACCAGCTCCACCTTCTCGCCCTCGATCTATGGTTCGGCCACGAAGTTGGTCTTCGCCACCCAGCCAGTCGGGGGCGCCTCGGGCGCCACCCTCGCCACCCAGCCCGTGGTGAAGGTGGAGGACTCGGCCGGCAACGTCGTCACCAGTGCCTCCACGACGATTTCCCTCACCGCTTCAGGTGGCACGTTGGCCTCCTGCGGTGGTCTCACCGCCGCTTCGGGCGTGGTGAACGTGACGGGTTGCACCTTCGCGGGCCTCGTGGGCACGAACTACACCCTCAGTGCCAAAGCGACTGGCCTCACTACGGCCACCAGTTCCACCTTCTCGCCCTCAACCTTTGGCACCGCCGCCAAGTTGGTCTTCACCACGCAGCCGGGTTCGGGCGCTTCTGGCGTTATTCTTCCCACCCAGCCGGTGGTGAAGGTGGAGGACTCGGCCGGCAACGTCGTCACCAGTGCCTCCACGGCGATCACCCTCAGCGCTTCGGGTGGCACGTTGGCCTCCTGCACCGGTCTCACCGCTAGTTCGGGCGTGGTGAACGTGACGGGTTGCACC